>NZ_CP023701.1:2726000-3407500 GCF_008704535.1 Streptomyces subrutilus | reverse complement strand
TTAAGGAACTCGGCAAAATGCCCCCGTAACTTCGGGAGAAGGGGGGCCATCACTGGTGAGAGGACTTGCTCCTTGAGCTGGGGGTGGCCGCAGAGACCAGCGAGAAGCGACTGTTTACTAAAAACACAGGTCCGTGCGAAGCCGTAAGGCGATGTATACGGACTGACGCCTGCCCGGTGCTGGAACGTTAAGGGGACCGGTTAGTACACTTTCGGGTGTGCGAAGCTGAGAACTTAAGCGCCAGTAAACGGCGGTGGTAACTATAACCATCCTAAGGTAGCGAAATTCCTTGTCGGGTAAGTTCCGACCTGCACGAATGGCGTAACGACTTCTCGACTGTCTCAACCATAGGCCCGGTGAAATTGCACTACGAGTAAAGATGCTCGTTTCGCGCAGCAGGACGGAAAGACCCCGGGACCTTTACTATAGTTTGATATTGGTGTTCGGTTCGGCTTGTGTAGGATAGGTGGGAGACTTTGAAGCAGCCACGCCAGTGGTTGTGGAGTCGCCGTTGAAATACCACTCTGGTCGTGCTGGATGTCTAACCTCGGTCCGTGATCCGGATCAGGGACAGTGTCTGATGGGTAGTTTAACTGGGGCGGTTGCCTCCTAAAGAGTAACGGAGGCGCCCAAAGGTTCCCTCAGCCTGGTTGGCAATCAGGTGTTGAGTGTAAGTGCACAAGGGAGCTTGACTGTGAGACCGACGGGTCGAGCAGGGACGAAAGTCGGGACTAGTGATCCGGCGGTGGCTTGTGGAAGCGCCGTCGCTCAACGGATAAAAGGTACCCCGGGGATAACAGGCTGATCTTCCCCAAGAGTCCATATCGACGGGATGGTTTGGCACCTCGATGTCGGCTCGTCGCATCCTGGGGCTGGAGTCGGTCCCAAGGGTTGGGCTGTTCGCCCATTAAAGCGGTACGCGAGCTGGGTTTAGAACGTCGTGAGACAGTTCGGTCCCTATCCGCTGTGCGCGTAGGAATATTGAGAAGGGCTGTCCCTAGTACGAGAGGACCGGGACGGACGAACCTCTGGTGTGCCAGTTGTCCTGCCAAGGGCATGGCTGGTTGGCTACGTTCGGGAGGGATAACCGCTGAAAGCATCTAAGCGGGAAGCCTGCTTCAAGATGAGTATTCCCACCTCCTTGAGAGGGTAAGGCTCCCAGTAGACGACTGGGTTGATAGGCCAGATGTGGAAGCCCGGTAACGGGTGAAGCTGACTGGTACTAATAGGCCGAGGGCTTGTCCTCAGTTGCTCGCGTCCACTGTGTTAGTTCTGAAATAACGAACAGCTGTGAAAACACCAGCGTTCAAATTTCATAGTGTTTCGGTGGTCATAGCGTTAGGGAAACGCCCGGTTACATTCCGAACCCGGAAGCTAAGCCTTTCAGCGCCGATGGTACTGCAGGGGGGACCCTGTGGGAGAGTAGGACGCCGCCGAACAATCATTGTGGGAAAGCCCCGCACCTTATGGTGCGGGGCTTTTCTGCGTTCCAGGACAGTTTTCGGGTGGTTTCCGCGGTCGTACCGGCGGATCCGGGCTCCGGTGCGTACCGGTCGGCCGGCCGCGCGGGGGCCGGAACGGGGTGTGCGACGGCGTGCGGATCTTTTGGTGTTCCTCCGTTCACCAGCACGAGTTTCCCGGCCACCTGTGCTGACGGCTCGTAGGGTGGGGTCATGGGCTACGACCTCGTCATCTTCGACAACGACGGCGTGCTGGTGGACAGTGAGCCGCTCGCCAACAGCATCCTCGCCGGGTACCTGACGGAACTGGGGCACCCGACCTCCTACGAGGAGTCGCTCCGTGACTACATGGGGGCCGCCGTCCACCGGGTGCACGACCTGGTCCTGGAGCGGACCGGGCAGCGGCTGCCCGACGACTTCGACGAGACGCTGCACGCACGCACCTTCGACGCCTTCGAACGGGAACTGCGGCCCGTCCCCGGGGCCGAGGAGGTGCTCGCCACGCTGGTCGAGCAGGGGATCGCCTACTGCGTGGCCTCGTCCGGGAGCCACGAGCGCATCCGGGTCGGGCACCGGGTGACCGGGCTCGACGAATGGTTCGAGGACGAGTGGATCTTCAGTTCGCAGGACGTGGGCAAGGGCAAGCCGGCGCCCGACCTCTTCCTGCACGCGGCCCGCTGCATGGACGTCGATCCCGCCCGGTGCGTGGTCGTCGAGGACAGTCCGCTCGGTGTCCGGGCCGCGCGGGCCGCGGGCATGGACGTCCTCGGGTTCACCGGCATGATGCCCGCCGAGCGACTCGACGGGGCCACCGGGTACTTCGGTGACATGAAGCAGCTCCCGGGGCTCCTGCAACTGCCCGTGTGATCGCTCTACCCACGGGTAGCCCCGGGGCCTACGCTGTGCCGCCATGACGGATGACGTGCGGTTGCGACGCGGCCGCGGTGCCCTCGGGGTGAGTTTCTTCGCGCAAGGCGTCGCCTTCGCGCTGCTGGTGACCCGTATCCCGGCCATCCAGGACCGGTACGGGATATCCGACGGGCTGCTGCCCGCCTTCCTCGCCGCCGTGCCGGTGCTGGCCGGCGTGTCCAGCGTGGCCACCGAGCACCTGGTGAAGCGGGTCGCGCCCAGTACCGTCCTGCGGTGGGCGCAGCCCGTGGTGCTGCTCGCGCTGCTGGGCGTCGGGGCGGGTACGCAGCTGTGGCACGTGGCGGTGGCCCTGGGGGTGTTCGGGCTGTCGGTGGGCGCGCTGGACGCCTCGATGAACATGCTCGGGGTGAGTCTGCAGCGGGCGTACGGGCGCAGCATCATGCTGGGGTTCCACGCGGCGTACAGCCTGGGCGGGATCGTGGGGGCCTCGGCGGCCTGGGCGGGGGCGCACTGGCAGCTGGACCTGCTGGTGAGCTATCTGCCCGCGGTGGTCGTGCTGGTGCCGCTCGTGCTGGTCGCCAGCGGCTCGTACGTGGACCGGGAGGCCGCCGGGGCGGTGGCCGAGAAGGGGCTGGGGGCGGGCGGGTTCAGGCTGCTGCTGCCGCTGTGCCTGGTGATGGCGTGCGCGTACATCGGTGATTCGACGGTGGCGAACTGGAGTGCCAAGTACCTCCAGGACGTGCTGGGCAGCTCGGAGCAGCTGGCGACCGTCCCGTACAACGTCTACATGGTGACCACGCTGATCGGGCGGGCCGTGGGCGACCTGGGGGTGCGGCGGTTCGGGGCGGCGGGCGTGGTGCGCGCCGGGACGGTGGTGGCGGCCGGGGGGTTCGCGGTGGTGGCCGCCGCGCCGGGGGCGTGGGTGGGGATGCTCGGGTTCACGCTGCTGGGGGTCGGGCTGTGCGTGATCGTGCCGCAGACGTTCGCGGCGGCGGGGCGGCTCTTCCCGGGCGGGGCGTCGGACACGGCGATCGCCCGGTTGAACATCTTCAACTACGTGGGCTTCCTGATCGGCTCCCCGCTGGTCGGGGGGATCGGGGACGCGTGGAGCTACCGGGGGGCGATGCTGGTGCCGATGGTGCTCGTGCTGGTGACGCTGGTGTACGCCCGCTCGTTCGGTTCCGGGCCCGCCCGATACGGTGTCGGGCATGAGCGGCCGCGGGTTGTTGATGTGGGACGAGGCGGTAACGGGGTATGACTTCGGGCCGGACCATCCGATGGACCCGGTGCGCCTGGCGCTGACCATGAGCCTGGTGCGGGCCTTCGGGCTGGACCGGGCGGTGGAGGTGCGGGCGGGCCGGGCGGCGGGTGACTCGACGCTGCGGCTGGTGCACCGGGAGGACTACGTCGCCGCGGTGCGGGCGGTGTCGGCGGATCCGGGGGCGGCCGACGGCTCGTACGGGCTGGGGACGGTGGACGACCCGGCCTTCCGCGGGATGCACGAGGCGTCGGCCCTGATCGCGGGGCAGTCGGTGGCGGCCGCGGAGGCGGTGTGGCGCGGCGAGGCGGGGCACGCGGTGAACTTCGCGGGCGGGCTGCACCACGCGATGCCGGGCGGGGCGGCCGGGTTCTGCGTGTACAACGACGCGGCGCTGGCGGTGGCGCGGCTGCTGGAGCTGGGGGCCGAGCGGGTCGCGTACGTGGACGTGGACGTGCACCACGGCGACGGGGTGCAGGCGGCCTTCTGGGACGATCCGCGGGTGCTGACCGTCTCGCTGCACGAGCACCCGCGGACGCTGTTCCCGCAGACCGGGTGGCCGGAAGAGACCGGTGGGCCGGCGGCCGAGGGGTCGGCGGTGAACGTGGCGCTGCCGGCCGGGACCGGGGACGCGGGGTGGCTGCGGGCGTTCCACGCGACGGTGCCGGAGCTGCTGGCGGACTTCCGGCCGCAGGTGCTGGTGACGCAGCACGGGGCGGACACGCACGTGGAGGATCCGCTGGCGCACCTGGCGGTGTCCCTGGACGGCCAGCGGGCGGTGCAGGAGGCCTGTCACGGCCTGGCGCACGCGCACGCGGACGGGAAGTGGCTGGCGCTGGGCGGGGGCGGCTACGCGGTGGTGGACGTCGTACCGCGGTCGTGGACCCATCTGGTGGCGATCGCGGCGCACCGGCCGGTCGATCCGGAGACGGCGGTGCCGGCGTCGTGGCGGGAGGAGGCGTACGCGCGGACGGGGCAGGTGGCGCCGGCGCGGATGACGGACGGGCGGCCGGTGGAGTGGCGGGAGTGGGAGGCGGGTTACGACCCGGCGGACCGGATCGACCAGGCGGTGCTGGCGACGCGGCGGGCGGTGTTCCCCTTGCGGGGGATGCTGACCTGACGGGGCGGGTGAAGCATCGTTACGCCAACGGTGGGGCCGTATCGGGGAATTGACGTCGTCCCGGCGGGGTTGGGGGGAGCATCGGGGTGTGTTGAGCACCGCGGCGCTGCGCGCGCACCTGCTGGCGGCCCGGTTGGCCGGGCCCGTCGCCACGTCCCGGGAGGCGAGCCTGCGCAGTTACCGGCTGTTCGCCGCGCGTGATCCGCGGGTGCTGCTGGGGCTGGACCCGGTACGGGCCTGGGGCGAGGGCGATCTGCTGCGGCTGATGGCGGACCGGTGCGGGGTGTCGGCGGATCCGGCGCACGTCAGCGGACCGGACGTGATCGATCCGGAGCGGACGGTGGAGGCTCTGGAGGCTTTCGCGGGGCGGCTGGGTGCGGCGGTGCGGGTGGGGTCTCCGGTGCTGTTCGGGACGGGGCATCCGCACCGGCTCCTGGATTTCTACGCCTCCTTGGCCGCGGCGGTGTCGGCGGCGGGATGTGTTGTCCTCACTCCGGCGCAGGGGGTGTGCGTCGACGTGCCGACCCGGTTCGGGGTACGCACGCACCGCATCGATTACGTACGGGGGGTCGCACTGGTGCGGGAGACCGGCGTGCGGGAGCCCGGGAGTGCCACCGGCGCGCACTCCCATTCGCCGCTGCCGGTTCGGGTGGTGCTGGGGGCGCTGGCGGAGGCCGGCGGGCCGTTGCCGGAGCTGGTGGTGGGGGACCACGGGTGGGTCTGCGGTGCAGGTCAGCTGGGTGTGGAGGCGATCGGGCTGGCGGACACGGACGATCCCGCGCTGTTCGTGGGGGAGGCCGAGGGGCGGGTCTCGGTGGCGGTTCCACTTGATGACGGGGTGCGCGCGGACTACTACCGGCCCCTCACACGCTATGTGCTCGATCGGGCGTGTCTGCCGGTGCGCCAGGAGTGGCCGTAGCTCCTCTTCCCCACTCGTATCACGCGCCCCTACTCTGGGGAGTGAGCGTGCGACGACGAGGAGTAACCGGAGGGGAAGCCGGTGCCCGTCATGCGCGGAAGGTCAAGGTGTGTCATGGCTGCTGGCGAGAGGCCTCTCAGTGAGGTTCAGTTCCTGACCGTGGCGGAGGTCGCCTCGGTGATGCGAGTGTCGAAGATGACCGTGTACCGCCTGGTGCACAACGGTCATCTGCCCGCAATCCGGGTGGGCCGGTCCTTCCGGGTCCCCGAGAACGCGGTTCACGAGTACCTCCGAGAGTCCTATGTGGGGGTGGAGTCGGCCTGAGACTGAGGTCCCCGACCACCTCGCTGGCATGCGGATTACAAGCTCAGAGCTCGGGCGGGTAGGCTAGGCCGACGTAGGTCGTGTGGGCCCAGACGCCCCGCACCGAGTGAAGAGAAGTGAGCGAGGGTAGTCGTGGGCTCTGTTATCAAGAAGCGGCGCAAGCGGATGGCTAAGAAGAAGCACCGCAAGCTGCTCAAGCGCACCCGCGTCCAGCGTCGTAACAAGAAGTAAACGGCAGCTGTACGTGTTCTCCGCAGCCCCTCCACCATCCTGGTGGGGGGGCTGTGGTGCAGCCGGGGGTCGGCTGTCGCGACTAGGGAGGCGCTGAACTCGTGGGCAAGGTCGTACTGGTCACCGGGGCTGCCCGTCAGCTGGGGGGCCGCTTCGTGCGGCGCGTCCAGCGCGATCCGGGGGTCGAGCGGGTGATCGCGGTGGATTCCACGGCGCCGCCGCACCGGCTGGGGTCGGCCGAGTTCGTCCGGACGGACATCCGGCAGTCGGCGATCGCCCGGGTGCTCGCCGAGCACGCCGTGGACACGGTGGTGCACCTGGCGGTGACCGGGGGCGCGGCGGGGACGGGCGGGGCGTACAGCACCGTCAAGGAGACGAACGTCATCGGGACGATGCAGCTCCTCGGGGCCTGCCAGAAGTCCCCGACGGTGCGGCGGCTCGTGGTGAAGTCCAGTACCGGCGTGTACGGGGGCACCCCGCGCGATCCGGCCGTCTTCACCGAGACCACCGAGCCGAAGTCGCTGCCGGCAGGCGGTTTCGCCAAGGACGCGGCCGAGGTCGAGGGGTACGTGCGCGGGTTCGCGCGCCGGCGGCCGGACGTCGCGGTGTGCGTGCTGCGCTTCGCGAACATCCTGGGGCCCTACGCGGACTCGGCGCTCGCCGAGTACTTCTCCATGCCGGTGATGCCGACCGTGCTGGGCTACGACCCGCGGTTGCAGTTCGTCCACGAGGACGACGTGCTGGACGTGTTGCGGCTGGCGGCGCGGGAGCCGCGGCGCGGGACGCTGAACAGCGGGACCTTCAACATCGCGGGGGACGGAGTCCTGCTGCTGTCGCAGTGTTCGCGGCGGCTGGGCCGGCCCACGCTGCCGCTGCTGCTGCCCGCGGTGACGTGGGTGGGGTCGGCGCTGCGGGCGGTGGGGGTGACGGACTTCTCGCCGGAGCAGATAAGGCTCCTCACGCACGGACGGGTCGTGGAGACCGCGCAGATGCGGGAGGTGCTCGGTTTCGAACCCGGGTACACGACCGCGGAGGCGTTCGCCGACTTCGCGCGGAGCCGGGCCGTCGGGCTGCTGCCGCCGGAGCGGATGGCGCGGGCCGTGGACCGCGTGTCGGCGATGCTGGAGGTAGACGGCCTGACGGCCGACGGCGAAGCGGCTGAAGGAGCGAAGCGATAGTGGCGGACGCCAAGGTCATTGTGTTCGACGAGGACCGCCCGCGCCGGCGTCCGGCGGGGCGCCGGGTGCGCGTGGCCTCCGAGCCGCAGTCCGGGCCGGGCCCGGAGGCGTCCGTGCCGCCCGTGGAGCCGGTGGCGGACGGGGTCCGGGGTGCGGGCGGGAGCGGCTGGGACCGGCGGCTCGCCGGGGGCCTGGCGTTCCTGCGGCGCCGGATCACCGGGGAGTACGAGGTCGACGAGTTCGGCTACGACGAGGAGCTGACGGACCAGGTCCTGATGACCCTGATGCGGCCGCTCTTCGACCGGTACTTCCGGGTCGAGGTCAAGGGCGTCGAGAACATCCCGAAGGAGGGCGGTGCGCTGATCGTCGCCAACCACTCCGGGACGCTGCCGCTGGACGGGCTGATGCTCCAGGTCGCCGTGCACGACCACCACCCCGCGCAGCGGCACCTGCGGCTGCTGGCCGCGGACCTGGTGTTCATGCTGCCGGTCGTCAACGAGCTGGCCCGCAAGGCCGGGCACACGCTGGCCTGCGCGGAGGACGCGCAGCGGCTGCTGGAGGCCGGGGAGCTGGTCGGTGTGATGCCGGAGGGCTTCAAGGGGATAGGGAAGCCGTTCGGGGACCGGTACAAGCTCCAGCGGTTCGGGCGGGGCGGGTTCGTCTCGACGGCCCTGCGCGCGGGGACGCCGATCGTGCCGTGCTCGATCGTCGGGGCGGAGGAGATCTACCCGATGGTCGGCAACGCGAAGACGTTGGCGCGGCTGCTGGGGATTCCGTACTTCCCGATCACGCCGACGTTCCCGTGGCTGGGGCCGCTGGGCGCGCTGCCGCTGCCGACGAAGTGGACGATCCAGTTCGGGGAGCCGATCGCGACGGACGGGTACGCGGCCGAGGCGGCGGAGGACCCGATGCTGATGTTCAACCTGACCGATCAGGTGCGCGAGCAGATCCAGCACACGCTGTACCGGCTGCTGGTGCAGCGGCGGTCGGTGTTCTTCTGACGGTGGGGGCACGGCGGTGCCGGCGGGGCCGCGTGGGCGGGCCCGCCGGCATGCGCGTACCGGTCGTTACTCGGCGTCCTCCGCCTTGATGCCCAGGCCCGGGAGGAGGCCGGGGAGCAGGGGCGGCAGGGTGATGTCCGGCCGGGGCTGCTCCGCCGACCCCGAGGGGGGCGGGGAGGAGGGCCCGGTGGGCGGGTGGAGCAGGTCGCCGGTGCCGCCGAGGAGGCCGCCGGCGGGCGGGGGCTTGGTGGTGCTCCCGGACGGGGCCGGCGCCGCCGGACTGCCGGACGGGGTGCCCGGGGCGGGAGCGGAGTGCTTGCCGCTCGGGGTGCCGGGCCTGGCCGGGGTGCCGGACGATCCCGGGCCGCGGCTCTGCTCCGGCGGCCGGGGCAGGAGGCCCTGGACCGGCGCCACGTCGTGGTCTATGGCCTGGAAGACCGATTCGACCTCGCCGCCGACGTCGTTGAGCTGGGGCGGGAGGTTCTCCCGGAGCCGGCCCCACGCGTCGCGGTGCGAGCGGGAGAACGACGACAGCTTCTGCATCGGGCCGAGCGAGCCGTCCCGTGCGTACGCCGCCTGGAGCAGGCGGTGGCCCTGCTCCGCGTCGTGCTTCATGCCCGCCAGGGCCCGGCGGATCTCGCCCAGGGACTCGTGGTCCAGTACGCCGGTCCGGCCGCGCTCCATCAGCCTGCGGGCTTCCGACAGGCGGTTCGAGGCCTGGTCGAGGTAGAGCTCGCCCCGGTCCGAATCGTCGTCGGCCATGCCCAGCTTCAGGTCCTCCATGCCCAGTTTCACCGGGTAGAGGTGGTCACCGGGCAGGGCGTCGGTGCTGGCAGCGGCCACTCCGCTGAAGGCCCCTGCGGCCACACCCACGGTGAGGCCGCCCGCTGCGATGCCCTTGGACCAGCGGGAGCGGGGCCGCAATTTCCGGAGCGAGGTCGCCCGGTGGGCGCCGCGGCCGGTCCGCTGCTCGGGCACCTGAGGGTCCTGGGCTGCCCCGCCCGTGGCCCTCTGCTCCAACACCATGGCCTCCATGGCGGCAACGAGCTGGGCCCGTTGCACCACTTTGACGTCGGCGTCCAGCACGGGGCGCGGCATTCTTTCGCCGAGCACGTTCGCCAAGGCCAAAAGCCGGTCGTGGTCGGCAGGTTCGGCAGGTGCCTCGGACTGCTCGGCCGCCGGATCCGGTTCCGAAGGATCGGACGGCGTCCGATCCTCCAGGGCCTGGGCGAAGGCGTTCGCCCGCCGGTGCGGAGTCACGTTCGCGATCACTGGCGGCACCTCCTCTCGTCATGACGATCGACTCCCCAAGGTGACCGGAAGGTTGCCCGCCTTGAGCGCGTCCACACGATCGGGTGAGCGCCTTCGGACAGGGCGTGTCCACAGGGAGCCTGCATTCCGCACAACGAGCGTCGCGGCACTTGGGTTACGGACGAAGGATGATCGGACCACAGCGTCATCGAGGGGTCACCGGATGTAAGTGGGATGGTGTTCTTGTATGAAAAAGGCAGGGGTGTGCGGCGGTCAGCGGGCGTCTTCCGGGAGGAGCCGGGCCAGGGTCCGGACCGCCCGGTACTGGAGCGTCTTGATGGCGCCCTCGTTCTTGCCCATGACCCGGGCCGTCTCGGCGACCGAGAGGCCTTGCAGGAAGCGCAGGGTCACGCACTCCTGCTGCTGGGGGTTGAGTTTCCGTACGGCCTCCAGCAGGGCCGCGTTGGAGAGGGACTCCAGGACGGAGTCCTCGGGGCTGCGCTCGACCTCGTTGGCGTCGAGCATCTCGCCGGTGGTGACCTCCAGCCGGAAGCGGCTGGACTTGAAGTGGTCCGCCACCAGGTTGCGGGCGATCGTCACGAGCCAGGCGCCGAAGTCGCGGCCCTGCCAGGTGAAGGTCGAGATGCGGCGCAGCGCGCGCAGGAAGGTCTCGCTGGTGAGATCCTCCGCGGTCGCCTTGCCGCCGACGCGGTAGTAGATGTAGCGGTACACGGTGTCGCTGTACTGGTCGTACAGGCGGCCGAAGGCCTCGGCCTCACCGGCCTGGGCGCGTTCGACCAGGTCCATCATGCGGGCCTGGTCGCTGTCCGCGGTGGGACGGCGGTGGGTGGTGGCCTGGGTGCCCGTGCCGGCAGCGCCGTTCGAGCCCCCGGCCGCGCGGCCGCGTCTGCCCACCGTCGCGCCGCCGTCGGTCAGGGCATAGCAAGGGCCGGCCGGGCCGAGGCCGGCGGGGACGGCGGTGGCGAAGGCGGGGACGGCGTACGCGGTGGGGACGAAGCCACGCAGGTGGTCGAAGACCGTTGCGCGCAGCGTAGCCAGGCCCGAGGCGTCAACCCCGACAGATGGGTACACGGGACTCCCAGAGGCAGAGCTTCCATCACGTGCAGTGCGGGACCGTTCACCCGTCGTAGCGACAGATGGCCGGTGGCATGCGTTTGAGGAGAATAACGCTTCGTACAGGCGGCGCTACACCCAGTTGCTCAAATCACCGGTTACGACGCTTCTGTTGCGTACCGAGGGCATATTCAGTCGCTGTTGGTGATCGATTCTTGATCACTTCGGTGCGCGGAATGGAAGCTTCCCCAATGGCCCGCGACCGAGTCGGGCAGGCCGGAGTGGGGCGCGGCGGGCACGGGTAGAGCTGAGCGAATGCGCGGCGGACGGCCCGGTGGGCGGCCGGGCCGGTCGGGGGCCGTGCGGGGCCCGGGGCCGCTACTTGCGGCGGCGGTGCAGGGCGATGGCGGCGGCGGCGCCGCCCGCGATCGCGCCGACGCCGGCGGCGGCCGGGACGCCGACCTTCACGGCCTTGCGGCCGGTCCGATAGTCGCGCAGCCGCCAGTCGTGGGCCCGGGCATGCTTGCGCAGTTTTGTGTCGGGATTGATCGCGTAGGGGTGTCCGACCAGGGACAGCATCGGAATGTCGTTGTGCGAATCGCTGTACGCGGCGCAGCGGCCGAGGTCCAGGCCCTCGGCGGCGGCCAGGGCGCGGACGGCCTCGGCCTTGGCGGGCCCGTGCAGCGGTTCGCCGACGAGGCGGCCGGTGTAGATGCCGTCGACGGACTCGGCGACGGTGCCCAGGGCGCCGGTGAGGCCGAGCCTGCGGGCGATGATCGTGGCGGTCTCGACGGGGGCGGCGGTGACGAGCCACACCTTCTGGCCGGCGTCGAGGTGGGCCTGGGCCAGGGCGCGGGTGCCGGGCCAGATGCGCTCGGCCATGTACTCGTCGTAGATCTCCTCGCCGATCGACATCAGCTCGGAGACCCTGTGGCCCTTGACGATGGACAGGGCGCTGTCGCGGGCGTCCTGCATGTGGTCGGGGTCCTCGACGCCGGCGAGGCGGAACCAGGCCTGCTGCCAGGCGAAGCGGGCCAGTTCGCGGCGGCGGAAGAACTCGCGCTTGTAGAGGCCGCGGCCGAAGTGGAAGATCGCGGCGCCCTGCATGACGGTGTTGTCGAGGTCGAAGAAGGCGGCGGCGAGGTCGTCGCCGGCGACCGGGAACTCCGGCTCCCGCGGCTCCTCCGGCAGTCCGGCTTCCGCCAGTGCCTCCGCTTCCGCTTCGGCCTCCGCCCGGGCGTCGGGTTCGGTGAGCGGACGGGCCTGGGCCAGCGCGGTCTTGCGCGCGGCCTCGGCCGAGGCCTCGCCTGCCAGCACGCTCCGCGCGGTGGCGGAGCGCCTACGGGGGGTGAGCCATCCCAGAGCGGCCATGACGCGAGCATAGCCACTGTGTTCGGGAGTTCCCGAACCGATGGGATGCGGAGGCGTGAACTCTGCGGGGCGGGGCCGTGCCGCGGGCGGGCGGGAGAATGGGGGCATGAGCCCTTTGTTGCGCCGCAAGGAGAAGAAGCGTCCCGACGAGCGGACGGTGACGCTGATCGGGAAGCCGGGGTGCCACCTGTGCGAGGACGCCCGGGAGGTGGTCGGGAGGGTGTGCGCCGAGACGGGTGCGCGGTGGGAGGAGAAGGACATCTCGCAGGACGGGGAGCTCTACCGGCGGCACTGGGAGCAGATTCCGGTGGTCCTGATCGATGGTGAACAGCACACCTTCTGGAGGGTGAACGCCGAGCGCTTGCGCCGGGCGCTGGAGGGCTGAGTCCCGCTCCGGCCCTCTTCCCGGTTACCATCATGGGCGATTTATGGGGGCTCGGGAGCGTATCTGTGAGGAGTGTGTACCGCTTTGCCCCCTTCGGTATTTGAACGGGTTCGGCGTGTAGTCGGTTCCGGCGATATGTACCGGGGGTGCGTGACCCCGGTCACTTTGCTCGGACAAAGCGGACACAATCTTTGTGCACGCGTTCACAAAGGCATAGCCTGCTGTCGACGGGGCGGTCCTGGGACAAGAGGCCGCCTGCAGCCCCGCTCATCCCGCAGGAGCATCGTGGCAACTGGCCGAACTCACCGACCGGCGACCCGCAGCCGAGGTATTCCCGAGGCCACTGTCGCCCGGCTTCCGCTGTACTTGCGCGCCCTCACCGCGCTCTCCGAGCGATCGGTGCCCACGGTGTCCTCCGAGGAGCTCGCGGCCGCCGCCGGGGTCAACTCGGCGAAGCTGCGCAAGGACTTCTCGTACCTCGGGTCCTACGGTACGCGCGGCGTCGGCTACGACGTCGAGTACCTCGTCTACCAGATCTCCCGCGAGCTCGGCCTGACCCAGGACTGGCCGGTCGTCATCGTCGGCATCGGCAACCTGGGCGCCGCCCTGGCCAACTACGGCGGTTTCGCCTCGCGCGGCTTCCGCGTGGCCGCGCTGATCGACGCCGACCCGGCCATGGCCGGCAAACCGGTCGCCGGCATGCCCGTCCAGCACACGGACGAGCTGGAGAAGATCATCGAGGACAACGGCGTCTCGATCGGCGTCATCGCGACCCCGGCCGGTGCGGCCCAGCAGGTCAGCGAGCGGCTGATCGCGGCCGGCGTCACCTCCATCCTGAACTTCGCCCCGACCGTGCTGTCGGTGCCCGAGGGCGTCGACGTGCGCAAGGTCGACCTCTCGATCGAGCTCCAGATCCTCGCGTTCCACGAGCAGCGCAAGGCCGGCGAGGGCGCTGCCGCCGCTGCCGCCGTCGCCTCCTCCGCGGGCGGCGCCGCCCCCGCCGCGGCCGTGGTGCCGCCGGCCGGCCGGGCCGCCGCCGTCGCGCGCAAGGGCAACCCCGAGGGCGACGTCCCGGCGGTGATGCCGGCATGAGTCTGCTCGTCGTAGGGCTGAGCCACCGCAGCGCGCCCGTGAGCGTCCTGGAGCGGGCCTCGCTGTCCGTGGACGCCAAGGTCAAGCTGCTGCACGACACCCTCGCCGCCGAACCGGCGGCCGAGGCGACGGTGCTCGCCACCTGCAACCGGATCGAGCTGTACGCGGACGTGGACAAGTTCCACGCCGGTGTCGCCGAGCTCTCCACGTTCCTCGCGCAGCACAGCGGGGTCGCGCTGGAGGAGCTCACCCCCTATCTGTACGTGCACTACGAGGACCGGGCGGTGCACCACCTCTTCTCGGTGGCGTGCGGGCTGGACTCGATGGTCGTGGGCGAGGGCCAGATCCTCGGCCAGATCAAGGACGCGCTGGCGCTGGGCCAGGAGCAGCACACGGCCGGCCGGCTGATCAACGACCTGTTCCAGCAGGCGTTGCGGGTCGGCAAGCGGGCGCACTCCGAGACCGGGATCGACCGGGCGGGCCAGTCGCTGGTGACGTTCGGGCTGGAGCAGCTGGCCCCGCCGGGACTGCCGGTGGAGCGGTGGGCGGCCGGCAAGCGGGCGCTGGTGATCGGCGCCGGGTCGATGTCCTCGCTCGCGGCCGCGACGCTGGCGCGGGTCGGCGTCGCCGAGATCGTGGTGGCCAACCGGACCGCGGAGCGGGCGGCGCGGCTCGCCGAGATTCTGGTTGCCTCGGGCACCGGGGTGCGGGCTGCGGCCGTGCCGATGCGGGGGGTCGCCGCGGAGCTGGCCCGGGTCGACGTGGTCGTGTCCTGTACGGGCGCCACCGGGCTGGTGCTGACCGCCGAGGACGTGCTGGCCGCCGTGGGCGTGCGCGGCGCCGTGTCCCAGGGCTCCGTCCCGGAGCCCGCGCCTCGCACGCCGGCGGGGCTGGACCTGCCCTCCGCCGAGGTCATCGCGCGGCTCGTCGCCGCCGCCCGGGACGGTGGGCGGCTCGTGGACGCCGGGGCCGTGCGGACGCTGGCCGTGGTGGCCGAGGCCGACGGCTGTCCGGTCGGGGAGGGGCGGGCCGCGCTCACCGGGGTCGACGCCACCTCCCTCGAACTGCACGGCACCTGGGCCGACCAGGGCGAGGCCGCCGCGCACCGGCAGCCCCGGCGCAGCGCGCGGGCGCTGGACGACGGGTCGGCCGTCCGGCTGGCCCTGCTCGACCTGGCGATGCCCCGCGACATCGACGCCGCCGTGCACCGCGTGCCGGGCGTGCGGCTGGTCGACATCGAGTCCCTGGCCGAGGCCTCCGCCGACGCCCCGATGGCCGCCGACGTGGACGCCGTGCGCGGCATCGTCGCGGACGAGGTGGCCGCCTTCGGCGCGGCCCAGCGGGCCGCGCACATCACGCCCACCGTCGTCGCCCTGCGCGCGATGGCGGCCGAGGTCGTGGCCATGGAAGTGGCACGGTTCGACGGGCGGGTCCCCGACCTCGACGAGCGGCAGCGGGCCGAGGTCACCCAGACCGTGCGCCGCGTCGTCGACAAGCTCCTCCACGCGCCGACCGTGCGCGTCAAGCAGCTCGCGAGCGAGCCCGGCGGCGCCGGGTACGCGGAGGCGCTGCGCGAACTCTTCGACCTCGACCCTCAGACGGTGGCATCCGTCAGCCGGGCAGACGCGGCCGATCCGATGAACGACGACGACCCAGGACGGGCATCATGAACACACGTCCCGACCAGCCGCTGCGGCTCGGTACGCGGCGCAGCAAGCTGGCCATGTCGCAGTCGGGCCACGTCGCCGACGCGGTCCGCGCGGTCACCGGGCGGCCCGTCGAGCTCGTGGAGATCACGACCTACGGAGACGTGTCGCGCGAGCACCTCGCGCAGATCGGCGGCACCGGCGTCTTCGTCACCGCGCTGCGCGACGCGCTGCTGCGCGGTGAGGTCGACTTCGCCGTGCACTCGCTGAAGGACCTGCCGACCGCCCCGGCCGAGGGCCTGGTCATCGCGGCCATGCCGCAGCGCGAGGACGCGCGCGACGCGCTCGTGGCGCGCGACGGGCTGACCTTCGAGCAGCTGCCCGACGGCGCGCGCATCGGCACCGGTTCGCCGCGCCGCACCGCCCAGCTGAACCACCTGGCGCTGTCGCTGGGCAAGCGCATCGAGACCGTGCCGATCCGCGGCAACGTGGACACCCGGATCGGGTTCGTGCACGGCGGCGAGCTCGACGCGGTCGTCCTGGCGGCCGCCGGGCTGAACCGGATAGGCCGCGCCGCCGAGGCGACCGCGCTGCTGCCGGTCGACGCCATCCTGCCCGCTCCCGGCCAGGGAGCCCTGGCCGTGGAGTGTCCCGCGTCCGACGCGGACCTGATCGCCGCGCTCGGCGAGCTCGACGACCCGTACACGCGGGCCGCCGTGACCGCCGAGCGTTCTCTGCTCGCCCGCCTGGAGGCCGGCTGCAGCGCACCCGTGGGCGCGTTCGCCGACCTGCTGGCGGACGGCCAGACCGTCAATGAAATGCGCCTGCGCGGCGTCGTCGGCACCCTCGACGGCTCGACGCTGGTGCAGCTGTCCACCACCGGTCCCGTGCCCCGGTCGCACGACGAGGCCATGGCGCTCGGCCGCGAACTCGCGGACGAGATGCTGGCCAAGGGCGCGGCCGGTCTGATGGGGGAGCGAGCGCTGTGAACCCCACACGTCCCACCACCTCCGCTTTTCCGGCGGTCGCCGCCCACGGACACGTCACCTTCCTCGGTGCCGGCCCCGGCGACCCGGGTCTGCTCACGCTGCGCGCCGTCGAGGCGCTGGCGGCCGCGGACGTGCTGATCGCGGAGCCCGATGTGCTCGACGTCGTGCGCACCCATGCGCGCGTCAACGTCGACACGCCGCAGCTGACGGTAGCTGACGAGAAGTCAGCAGCCGCCGGTGTCCCGGTGATCCGGGACGCGGCCAATCTTGTCATGGAGGCCGCGCGCTCCGGCAGGCGGGTCGTGCGTGCCGTCACCGGGGACCCCGGGCTCGACGGGAACACGGCCGAGGAGATGCTCGTCTGCGCCTCCGAGGGCATCCCCTTCGAGGTCGTGCCGGGCATCCCCACCGCGGTGGGCGTCCCGGCGTACGCCGGGGTGCCGCTGCGGGACAGGCTGGGCGACGACCACGGCGTGCGGTTCGTGGACGCGCGCAGCGCGTCGGCGCGCTGCTGGAGCGACGCGGGCGCGAGCGACGGGACCGTCGTGGTGTCCGCGACGCTGGAGACGGTCTCGGCGGCCGCCGCGGAGCTGGTGAGCGCCGGGCGCAAGCCCGACACCCCGCTGTCGGTGACCGTCGCGGGTACGACCACGCGCCAGCGGACCTGGTCCGCGACGCTGGGCACGATCGCCCAGGTGTTCAAGCAGGGCAAGGTGCTGCCGTCGCCCGAGGGCGCCCGGCCGGTCATAGCCGTGGTCGGGGAGCACAGTGCCGCCGCGCGGCGCGACGAGCTGGCCTGGTTCGAGTCGAAGCCGCTGTTCGGCTGGCGGGTGCTCGTGCCGCGCACCAAGGAGCAGGCCGCGTCGCTCTCCGACCAGCTGCGTTCGTACGGCGCGGTGCCGCACGAGGTGCCGACCATCGCGGTGGAGCCGCCGCGGACCCCGCAGCAGATGGAGCGGGCCGTGAAGGGCCTGGTGACGGGCCGCTACGAGTGGATCGCCTTCACCTCCGTCAACGCCGTGAAGGCGGTGCGGGAGAAGTTCGAGGAGTACGGGCTCGACGCGCGCGCGTTCGCCGGGATCAAGGTCGCCGCGGTGGGCGAGCAGACCGCGGCCTCGCTGGTCGAGTTCGGGGTGAAGCCGGACCTGGTGCCGAGCGGTGAGCAGTCCGCGGCCGGGCTGCTGGAGGACTGGCCGCCGTACGACCCGGTCTTCGACCCGATCGACCGCGTGTTCCTGCCGCGGGCCGACATCGCGACGGAGACGCTGGTCGCCGGGCTGATCGAGCTCGGGTGGGAGGTCGACGACGTCACCGCCTACCGGACCGTCCGCGCCTCGCCGCCGCCCGCGGACACGCGCGAGGCGATCAAGGGGGGCGGGTTCGACGCGGTCATGTTCACCTCGTCCTCCACCGTCCGCAACCTGGTGGGGATCGCGGGCAAGCCGCACAACGTGACCGTCATCGCGTGCATCGGCCCGGCCACGGCGAAGACGGCCGAGGAGCACGGGCTGCGCGTGGACGTGCTGTCGCCGGAGCCGTCGGTGTCGAAGCTGGCGGAGGCGCTGGCCGAGTACGGGGCCGCGCGCCGCGAGGCCGCCAAGGAGGCCGGCGAGACGGTGTTCCGGCCGAGCGAGCGCCGGCCGGGCGCGCGCAGGCGCCGGACGACCTGACGCAGGGCGTAACGGTACGGGCGGGGCCCGGGCGCAGCACGCGCCCGGGCCCCGCCGTCGTTCCCGAGGGCGTG
The DNA here is from genome assembly GCF_008704535.1 of Streptomyces subrutilus. NCBI lineage: Bacteria > Bacillati > Actinomycetota > Actinomycetes > Kitasatosporales > Streptomycetaceae > Streptomyces > Streptomyces subrutilus. The sequence continues at coordinate 3,389,587 of NZ_CP023701.1, read as the reverse complement.
CGTCAGGCGCGGACCCAGCCGGTGAGTCCGGCCCAGGCGGCCGGGGTGAGGGCGAGGGTCGGGCCGTCGGTGACCTTGGAGTCGCGGACGTGCACGGTGTCGTCGCAGGTGCAGGCGGCCACCTCGACGCAGGCACCGCCCTCGTCGCTGCTGTACGTGGACTTCTGCCAGGCCACGGCCATCTCCAGGCACTGACCGCCCTCGTCGCTGCTGTAGGAGGACTTGCGCCAGTCGATCGCCATCTCCAGGCACTGACCGCCTTGGTCGCTGCTGTAGCTGGACTTGAACCACTTCAGTGGGGTGCTCATACCTCTCCTAGCAGCCGGTCCAACAGGCCCTTCGTCTCGGCGAAGTTGAGGGCCTGTGACCGCAGCATCGCATATTTCTGGGAGAGGATGCTGACCTCGTTCGGGTCGCGTACGAGGAAGCTGCCGCGCTGGGTTTCGGAGTACGCGAGGTGCTGGAACTCGGGGGTTTCCAGCAGGGTGAACGGGCCAGCGAGGCCCGCGTGGGCGGTGATGCCGAGGGGGAGCACCTGGAGGGAGATGGTGGGCCGGTCGGCGCAGGTGCGCAGGTGGCGGAGCTGTTCGCGGTAGACCGCGTCGCCGCCGATCCGGTCGCGCAGGGCCGGTTCCCAGATCACGAAGCTGAGGGTGGGCGGGACCGGTCGGTGCAGGATCTCCTGGCGCTGGAGTCGGCGGGCGGTCTGGAGTCTCCTCGCCGACGAACGGGACGCGGCAGCCGAGGACGGCCCGCGCGTAGCCCTTGGTCTGGAGCAGCCCCGGGACGGTCAGCGTGTCGTACCAGGACAGGGCGAGCGCCTCCGCCTCGCGTTCCATGTACTCCTCCGCCCAGGCCGGGATCATGTCGACCTCCGGCAGCCGGTTCGCGGCGACCGTGAGGAGGCCGGGGAGGCCGAGGACGCGGTCCATCCGTTCGGCGACGTCGGGCATGAGGACGCGTCTGCCCTGCTCGATCGAGGCCAGCGTCTCGATGTCGACGACGACCTGTTCGGCCAGGGTGCGCTGGGTCATTCCTTTGGCGACGCGTCCGGTGGCGACCTGTTCGCCGACCATCTTCATCGCCGTCGAGTTGGGCCGGGCCCGCTTCCTTGGTGGCATGACGTGTGAACTCCCCACCTGGGCATGAGAGATAGCCGTACCAACCCGTACTCCTCGGAGAGTACGGGTGGCCGGTCTCCCCCACGCTAGTCACGCATCGCGACGATCGCACGGGGTCCCGCCGGGCCGGGGCTACCGGGTGTGGCTGCTGCGCTTCGGGGACGTGGTGCGCGCCGAGGTGCACGACAGCGGGGACGGGCGGCCGCGGGTCGGGCGCCGGGGCGCGCAGGCGCCGGGCGGGCGCGGGCTGGTGCTGATGGACGCGGTCGCGGACCGGTGGGGGGTGCTGCCGAGGGTGCCGGGCAAGACGGTGTGGTGCGAGTTCGAGGTGTGAGGGGCGAGGTGTGAGGGGCGCGCCGGGGAGCGCGGGGGAGGTGCGTTGCGGGTCACGGCGGGGGCGGCTCTACGCTGGAGCGGACTGCTTTCGATGCTCGAAGAGGCGACTGAAGATGAGCGCGTACGGAACCTTCCCCGGTTCGCGGCCCCGCCGGCTGCGCACCACCCCCGCGATGCGGCGGATGGTCGCGGAGAACCGGCTGCACCCCTCGGACCTGATCCTGCCCGCGTTCGTGCGCGAGGGCATCAGCGAGCCGATCGCGATCTCGGCGATGCCGGGCGTGGTGCAGCACACGCGGGACACGCTGCGGAAGGCGGCCGCGGAGGCGGTCGAGGCGGGGGTCTCGGGGATCATGCTGTTCGGGGTTCCGGCGGACGAGAACAAGGACGCGCGGGGGACGGCGGGCACCGAGCCGGACGGCATCCTGCAGCTCGCGATCCGCGACGTGCGGGCCGAGGTCGGCGACGACCTGGTGATCATGTCGGACCTGTGCCTGGACGAGTACACGGACCACGGGCACTGCGGGGTCCTGGACGAGCACGGGCGCGTGGACAACGACGCGACGCTGGAGCGGTACGCGGAGATGGCGCAGGTCCAGGCCGACGCGGGCGTCCACATGGTGGGTCCGAGCGGGATGATGGACGGCCAGGTGGGCGTGATCCGCGACGCGCTCGACGAGACCGGGCACGAGGACGTGTCGATCCTCGCGTACACGGCGAAGTACTCGTCCGCCTTCTACGGTCCCTTCCGCGAGGCGGTCGGGTCCTCGCTCCGGGGCGACCGCAAGACGTACCAGCAGGACCCGGCGAACGCGCGGGAGTCGCTGCGGGAGCTGGCGCTGGACCTGGAGGAGGGCGCCGACATGGTGATGGTCAAGCCGGCCGGGCCCTACCTGGACATCCTGTACCGGGTGTCGCAGGCGGTGGACGTGCCGGTGTCGGCGTACCAGATCAGCGGCGAGTTCGCGATGATCGAGGCGGCGGCGGAGAAGGGCTGGATCGAGCGGGAGCGGGCGATCCTGGAGACGCTGCTCGGCATCAAGCGGGCGGGCGCGGACACGATCCTGACGTACTGGGCGACCGAGGTCGCGGGCTGGCTGCGCGAGACGCGCTGACGCCGCCGGCCGGGCCGCCGGTCGCGCGGGGCACGGTGCGGGAGCACCCTGGAAGGGGGCGACCCCTGGAGGTGATGCACCGTGTCCACACTCGTCGGGTGGCACGTGGACGTCGAGTTCACCGAGGACGGCCACCGCACCAGCGCGGCGGCCCTGGTCAGGCTCGGGGACGGCTCGGAGGTGCGGGCGCGCGGGTACGCCATGCGCCATCCCTCCGACCCGGAACAGCTGCGGGTCGGCGAGGAGATCGCGGGAGCCCGGGCCCTCATGGACATCGCGTCGCAGATGCTGCAGAAGGCCCACGCCGAGATCGACCAGGCGTCGGGGCACCACTCGCATCCGCTGAACCGCTGAACCGCTGAGCGGCGCGGGTCCGGTCGTACGGCCCCGGCAGCGGCTGCCGGGGCCGTACGGACGCTCGGCGGCCGGACGCCTCAGCTCACGCGGGCTGCTCGGCGGAGCGCGGGGTGATGACCGCGAAGGGCGCGCCCTGCGGGTCGGTCAGGACGGCCATGCGGCCCGCGGGGGAGTCGCAGGCCGGTGCGAGGACGTTGCCGTCGGCGCGGACGGCGGCCGCCTGGACGCTGTCGACGTCGTCCACGGCGAAGTACGGCAGCCAGTTCGCGGGCGTGCCGTCCGGGAGCGCCTCCAGGTCCATCATGCCGCCGACCGCGCGGCCGTCGACCCTGATCTCGATGTACCCCTCGGCCCCCGGCATCTCGGTCGGGGCCGTGGTGACGGGCAGCACGGACGAGTAGAACGCGCCGGCGGCGCCGGTGTCTCCGGTGCTCAGCTCGCTCCAGATCAGCGCGCCGTGCTCGTTGACGATGCCCGCGCCGTCGAAGGAGCGCGGCTCCCACAGGCCGAAGACGGCCCCGGTCGGGTCGGCGACGACCGCCATCCGGCCGAGGTCCATCACGTCCATGGGACCGGCCAGCGTCCGGCCGCGCGCGTCGGTGACGGACTTGAGGGTGGCGTCGATGCCGTCGGTGGACAGGTACGTGGTCCACACGGTCGGCGGCATCGGGTCCGGGACGGAGCCGTCCGGGTTCATCGCTCTCATGATCCCGGCGACCGGCTTGCCCTTGAGGGTGCAGACGGAGTAGCCGCCCTGCTCGGGCGGGCCGATCTCGCCCTGCCAGCCGAAGAGGTCGCGGTAGAAGTCGAGGGCCGCCTGCTGGTCGGGGACCATCAGGTCGATCCAGCACGGAGTGCCGGGCTTGTAGGGGCCGTTCATGTCGGGCACGGGGGTGCTCCCGTCGGGTGGGGGATGGACGGCACCTCCCCTACCCGGGCCGTGGGGCCGAAATCGGGCCGTACGGGTGAACACGCGTACGGCCCCGGCACACCGTGCCGGGGCCGTACGCACGCGGGAGCCGCGCCGGGTCAGAGCTTCTCGGGGGTGCGGATGCCGAGGAGCGACATGCCCTTGGTGAGGGTCCGGGCGGTCAGGTCGCACAGGAACAGGCGGTTCGCGACCTGCTCGGGGGTCTCGGCCTTGAGGACCGGGCACTCCGAGTAGAAGGTCGTGTAGAGCGAGGCCACCTGGTAGAGGTACGCGGCCAGCTTGTGCGGGGCGTGGTCCGCGGCCGCCTCGGCCAGCAGGTCGCCGAAGTGGTCCAGGTGCAGGCCCAGCGCGCGCTCGGCCGGGGCGAGCGCCAGCTCCGGGTGGGCGGCGGGCCGCGCGTCCCCGGCCTTGCGCAGGATCGACTGGATGCGGGCGTACGCGTACTGGAGGTACACGGACGTGTCGCCGGTCAGCGACACCATCTGGTCGAGGTCGAACTTGTAGTCGCGCGCGGCGGAGGTGGACAGGTCGGCGTACTTCACGGCCCCGATGCCGACCTGGACCGCCCGCTCGCCGATCTCGGCCTCGGACAGGTCCTGGGCCTTCTCGCGCACGACGGCCGCGGCGCGGTCGATCGCCTCGTCCAGCAGGTCCACCAGCCGTACCGTCTCGCCCTCGCGGGTCTTGAACGGCTTGCCGTCCTTGCCGAGGACCGTGCCGAAGGCCAGCTGGACGGCCTTGACGCCGTCGTTCAGCCAGCCGGCGCGGCGGGCGGTCTCGAAGACCATCTTGAAGTGGAGCGACTGCCGCGCGTCCACGACGTAGAGGAGCGTCGTGGCGTGCAGGTTGCCGACGCGGTCGCGGATCGCCGACAGGTCGGTGGCCGCGTAGCCGAAGCCGCCGTCCGACTTCTGCACGATCAGCGGCGTCGGGTTGCCGTCCGGGCCCTTCACGTCGTCGAAGAAGACGCACAGCGCGCCGTTGGAGCGGACGGCGACGCCCGAGTCCTCCAGCAGCTTGCAGGTCTCCACCAGCATGTCGTTGTAGCCGGACTCGCCGACCACGTCCGGGTCCTGGATGTCCATGTCCAGCTTGTCGAAGACGGAGTAGAAGTAGATCTTCGACTCGTCCACGAACCGCTGCCACAGCGCGAGGGTCTCCGGCTCGCCGGCCTGGAGGTCGACGACGCGGGCCCGGGCGCGGGTCTTGAACTCCTCGTCGGAGTCGAAGAGGGCGCGCGAGGCCTTGTAGAGGCGGTTCAGGTTGGACATGGCCTCCTCGCCGGAGACCTCGCCGTCGGCCTTGTGGTCCAGCTCGTGCGGGTGCTCCAGGAGGTACTGGATGAGCATGCCGAACTGGGTGCCCCAGTCGCCGATGTGGTGGCGGCGGACCACCTTCTCGCCGGTGAACTCCAGGATCTCGACCATCGCGGCGCCGATCACGGCGGACCGCAGGTGGCCGACGTGCATCTCCTTGGCCACGTTCGGCTGGGCGTAGTCGATCACCGTGGTGCCCGGGTGCTCTGCGAGCGGGACGCCGAGGCGGTCGTCCGCGGCGCGTGCGGCCAGGGTCTCGATGATCGCGCGGTCGGAGACGGTGATGTTGAGGAAGCCGGGGCCGGAGACCTCGATCTCGCGGATCAGGTCACCGGAGGCGATGGCGTCGACCACGGTCGCGGCCAGCTCGCGCGGGTTGGCCTTGGCCTTCTTCGCGAGGGCCAGGATGCCGTTGGCCTGGAAGTCGGCCCGGTCGCTTCGTCGCAGCAGCGGGTCGGCGGCACCGGCCTCCGGCAGGGCGGAGGCGAGGGCGTCCGCGACGCGCTGATCGACGGAGGAAGCGAGGGAAGGGACCGAGGCCATGAGCTGCCGTTCCTGTGAGGTCGTGCCGGTGGGTGCACTTGGTTGTTCCGACAAGTGCCGAGTATCCCACGCGGGGGCCATCGGTTTCCCGTGGGAATCCGCGGGACGGAAGCAACCCCGGAGTGACCTGTTCCGTCTGGGAGAATGGCTGAAGCCAGCATTCGAGATAGAAGGACGTGTCGTGGCTCAGAGCAGCACCGAGACCGACTGGGTCTCCCGTTTCGCGGACGAGGTCATCGCCGAGGCGGAGCGCCGAGCACCCGGCAAACCTGTCGTCGTCGCGTCCGGACTCTCCCCTTCCGGCCCCATCCACCTGGGCAACCTGCGCGAGGTCATGACCCCGCACCTGGTCGCCGACGAGATCCGCCGCCGCGGCATCGAGGTGCGCCACCTGATCTCGTGGGACGACTACGACCGCTACCGCAAGGTGCCGGCCGGCGTCCCGGGCGTCGACGGGTCGTGGGCCGAGCACATCGGCAAGCCGCTGACGGCCGTCCCCGCCCCGGCCGGGTCGCCGTACGGCAGCTGGGCCGAGCACTTCAAGGCCGCGATGGTCGAGGCGCTGGCCGAGCTGGGCGTCGAGTACGACCCGATCAGCCAGACCGAGCAGTACACGGCCGGTGTCTACCGCGAGCAGGTGCTGCACGCGATGAAGCACCGCGGCGACATCGACGCCGTCCTCGACCAGTACCGGACCAAGCAGAAGCCGGGCGGCAAGAAGCCCCAGCAGAAGCAGGTCGACGAGGCCGAGCTGGAGGCCGCCGAGGGCTCCGGCGCCGCCGCCGAGGACGACGGCAGCACCGGCGAGGGCGGCTACTTCCCGTACAAGCCGTACTGCGGGCAGTGCGGCAAGGACTTCACCAAGGTCACCTCGTACGACGACGGCACCACGGAGCTGACCTACGTCTGCGACGAGGACGGGTTCACCGAGACGGTCAAGCTCAGCGAGTTCAACCGCGGCAAGCTCGTCTGGAAGGTCGACTGGCCGATGCGGTGGGCCTTCGAGGGCGTCGTCTTCGAGCCCTCGGGCGTGGACCACTCCTCGCCCGGCTCGTCCTTCCAGGTCGGCGGCCAGATCGTGCACATCTTCGGCGGCGAGCAGCCGATCGGGCCGATGTACGCGTTCGTCGGCATCAGCGGCATGGCGAAGATGTCCTCCAGCAAGGGCGGGGTCCCCACCCCGGCCGACGCGCTGAAGATCATGGAGCCGCAGCTGCTGCGCTGGCTGTACGCGCGCCGCCGCCCGAACCAGTCCTTCAAGATCGCGTTCGACCAGGAGATCCAGCGGCTCTACGACGAGTGGGACAAGCTGGAGGCCAAGGTCGCCGACGGCACCGTGCTGCCCGCCGACGCCGCCGCGCACACCCGCGCCGTGCGGACGGCCGGGGCCGAACTGCCGCGCACCCCGCGGCCGTTGGCGTACCGGACGCTCGCGTCGGTGGTCGACATCACCGGCGGGCACGACGAGCAGACCCTGCGCATCCTGACCGACCTGGACCCCTCGCAGCCGCTGGCCTCGCTCGACGAGGTGCGGCCGCGGCTGGACCGCGCCGAGAACTGGATCACCACCCAGGTCCCGGCCGACCAGCGGACCCTCGTGCGCGAGGAGCCCGACGCCGAGCTGCTGTCGTCGCTGGACGACGAGGGGCGCGAGTCGCTGCGGCTGCTGCTGGAGGGCCTCGACACGCACTGGTCGCTCGACGGGCTCACCACCCTCGTCTACGGCGTGCCGAAGGTCATGGCCGGGCTGGAGCCCGACGCCAAGCCGACGCCGGAGCTGAAGGTCGCGCAGCGGACGTTCTTCGCCCTGCTGTACCGGCTGCTCGTCACCCGGGAGACCGGGCCGCGCCTGCCCACGCTGCTGCTGGCGGTGGGCGCGGACCGGGTGCGCAAGCTGCTCGCGGTCTGAGCCGAGCCTGCGCACCGGTCATGCGGAAGGGCCCGCACCCCGAGGGGTGCGGGCCCTTCCGCATGACCGGGAGCGGGCCGGGCGGGCGGTGTGCCCGGCTAGGCGATGTGCTCGGCCGCGCGGTCCTTGTGGTGGCGCTGCTTGAACGCCGGGATCATGCGGCGGAGCAGCGAGCCGCTGCGCGGGTGGGTCACGCCGTAGCCGTCGGACAGGTGTATGTCGAGGGCCTCGGCGGAGGGCCAGTCCTGCTTCTCGTCGACCAGGTCGCAGAAGACCTTGTACGCGATCTCGGCGAACTCGGCCTCGTCGGAGGTCTCCGGGCCCTCCTGGACCGCATGGGGCTCCTGGTCCTCGTGGACCGCGTGGACCTCGTGCACCGCGTGGGGCTCCTGGGCCTCCAGGGCGCCGTCCTGGTCCGGGGCGTGCTCCTGCTCCGGCTCCTGCCACTGGTCCTCCGGGCCGGCCGGGGGCATCACCGGGGTCGGCTCCAGGCCCTCGACGTACTGCGGGTTGTAGCCGCCCTCGTACGCCGCCTGCGGGGCCAGCGGGGCCGCGAACCAGGCGCTGTTGTGGGCCGCGGGCATGGCCGTGGGGTCCACCGCGAAGGCGTGCGGGGCGGGCGCGGGCCCGGGGGCGGCCGCCTGGGCCGGGAGACCGGGGTGCTGCCGGGTCCGGCCGTCGGCCTCGGCCCGGGCGGCCCGCTCCTCGGGGTGGGCGTGGGCGCGCGGGTGATCCGGGGCAGGGGCCGGGGGCTGCGGATGGGCCCGGGCCCCTGCGGCCTCCAGGGCCGGGGCGCCGGAGGGCTGCGCCTGCGGGACGGCCGGCTGCGCGAGCTGCGCCGGGGGGAGCAGGGCCGGCTCGATGCCCGCCGCGGCCAGGCCCTCCGGGGCGGTGTCCGACAGCGGTACGCCGATCCGGGCCAGCCGCAGCGGCATCAGCGACGCCACCGGGGCCTTGCGGCGCCAGGCCCGGCCGTAGCGCGCCTGGAGCCGGGCCTGGTAGATCAACCGGTCCTGCTCCATGGCGACGGCCTGCTCGTAGGAGCGCAGCTCCCACAGCTTCATCCGGCGCCACAGCTTGAACGTGGGGATCGGCGACAGCAGCCACCGGGTGATGCGCACGCCCTCCATGTGCCGGTCCGCGGTGATGTCCGCGATCCGGCCCACCGCGTGCCGGGCCGCCTCCACGGTGACCACGAACAGGATCGGGATCACGGCGTGCATGCCGACGCCCAGCGGGTCCGGCCAGGACGCGGCGCCGTTGAAGGCGATCGTCGCCGCCGTCAGCAGCCAGGCCGTCTGGCGCAGCAGCGGGAACGGTATCCGCATCCACGTCAGCAGCAGGTCCAGCGCGAGCAGCACGCAGATGCCGGCGTCGATGCCGATCGGGAACACCAGCGAGAAGCTCCCGAAGCCCTTCTGGAGGGCGAGCGTGCGCACCGCGGCGTAGGAGCCGGCGAACCCGATCCCCGCGATGACCACCGCTCCGGCGACCACGACGCCGATGAGTATCCGGTGCGTACGAGTCAGCTCCATCGCGGCCACCCGCGATCCCCTCCCCTGGTCGGGCACATGCAGAGCACTGCGCAGACTGCTGCGCGCTTACCGAGCCTTTACCAAGCCGCGGCAGGCACAGCGTACGGGTGACTGGAAGTCAGTGCTCCGACAGGCCCCGCACCTGCCGCGGCTCCGGCCGGTCAGGACTGCTGGGCGGGCGGCTGCGCGGGCTGCTCGGCGGGCTTCTGCTGGTTGGACGCGTCGACCGAGGCCACGGTCTCCTTGGCCGCCGCGATGGCGTCCTGGAGCAGCTTGGCCTGATCCGGTGCGCCCGCGCCCTCGTAGGCGGCGCCGTTGTAGTCGAGCGTGATCACCACGTTCTGGGTGCGCGCGACGATGGTGGTGTTGAAGAAGTCCACGTCCTTCTTCGACGTGAACACGACCGAGGTGGCCTGGTCGCCGATGCCGCCGGCCGGCTCCGCCTTGACGTTCTGCGCGCCCTCGGTCGCCTTGGCGGTCTCGACCTGCTTGTTGTACTGGTCCTCGGCCCGCTTGTTCGCGCCGCCGAGCGAGGCGTGCGAGTCGTAGCGGAAGAGGGAGATCGACAGCCAGCGGTACTGGGAGCCCTTGAGGCCGTCCTCGTCCAGGCCGTTCCAGGAGCAGCTGGCCCGGCTGTTGAGGTCGTTCGACTTGGTCGCGGTGCCGTTCTTGTCCTTGGCCTCCGGCGTCAGCGTGTCGACGGTCTGCGCCTGGATCACCTTGCACGGGTCCGGGAGGGCGGCGTAGGCCGCCTTCTCCAGGGTCGGCGAGGGCTTGGCGTTCGGCTTGGCGGACGCGGAGGAATCGGACTTCTTGCCGCCGTCCGAGCCCGAGGCCTTGCCCGAATCGGACGAGCAGCCGGCGACGGTGAGGATCACCGGGACGGCTGCGCAGGCGAGAACGCGGGTGAGGCGCGAGGCTGATCGGTGCATGTTTCCTTCAGTACGTTGATCGGACTTCTTCGGACGCGGGACCCGGGCAACGGTAGCCCGACCCGGCGTGCGCCTGCTGTGCGCGCCGTCACGCCCCGTCCGCGGGCGGGCTGCTCACTGGTTGAAGCGCTCGGCCAGATCCTGCGCCAACTGCCGTGCCCTGTCCTGGGTTTCGGGGCTGGGCGGCACGATTCCGGGCAGTGCGGGCTGCACGCTGTACTCGACGGTGACCAGGACGTTCGAGGTACGGAACACAATCCGTACGGTGCGCGCCTGGGCCGCCGTGGCGCCGGCCGCGCTCAGTTTGTCGTCGAGGAACGCCTCGTTCCCGAGTCCCTCCAGCACGCGCGAGCCGAGCTCGGGCGGGGAGGTGGCGGGGGAGGGGGTCGTCCCGGCCGGCGGAGCGGAACCGGCCGGCGCGCCCGGTGTCGTCCCGGACGCGGGCGCCGTGGGGGTGGGCGTCGGGGCGGCCGTGGTGACCGGGCCGGGGAAGGGCAGGCGGGCGTCGGTGAGCTGGCGCACGAAGACCTGCCGCGCCTTGTCGTCGTCGCTGGCCAGGGCGCGGTCGTAGGAGACGACGCGCTCGAAGCCGACGGACAGGAGCCGGGTCTCGTCGGAGCTCTGCGCGGTCCAGCGGCAGCCGACGTGCCGGTCGGCGTCGTAGGAGGCGTCCGCGGTGCCGGCGTACAGCGCGTCGCGCTCCTCGGGCGGCAGGTTCTCGGCGGCCGGCAGCAGCCCCCTGAGCCGCTTGACGTCGACGGCCTTGCAGGGCGAGGGGAGGCTGCGGTACTTGCCCGGCTGCGCGGGCGGGGCGGCGTTGGAGCCGCCCTTGTCGTCGCCGGCGGCCCCCGCGCCGCTCCCGCCGGTGCACCCGGCGAGGCCGGCCGCGCCGGCCGCGAGCGCGGTCAGCAGGGCGATGCCCGGCAGGAGTTGCCGTACGGCTGTGCGCTGCACGTGTCCCATGGCTCCCTTCGACCGGCGGCCCCGGTGGCCCCGTCGGTCAGGAAAATGCGTTGCCGCGCTGTGGACGCGGATGGACACAATGTCTACCGCACGCGCTGGTGCCGGCGCCGGTCCCCTGTCGCATTCGGGGTCAAGAGCGAGGCTTTTTGCGTATCGAGACTTTGTCGCGGGTTTTAGGGGATGTGGGGCGTTATGTCGTATGTGGAAGTGCCGGGGGAGCGGGTTCCGATCCGGATGTGGGCCGATCCGTCGGCCGTGGAGGACGGCGCGATGCGGCAGCTGCGCAACGTCGCCACCCTCCCGTGGATCAAGGGCCTGGCCGTCATGCCGGACGTCCACTACGGCAAGGGGGCCACGGTCGGGTCCGTCATCGCGATGAAGGACGCGGTCTGTCCGGCGGCGGTGGGCGTGGACATCGGCTGCGGGATGTCGGCGGTGAAGACCTCGCTGACGGCCCACGACCTGCCGGGCGACCTGTCGGGCCTGCGCTCGAAGATCGAGCAGGCCATCCCGGTCGGGGCCGGCACGCACCGCGAGGCGGTGGACCCGGACCGGCTGTACGGGTTCGCGGACGCGGGGTTCGGCGACCTGTGGGAGCGCTTCGACCAGGTCGCGGACGCGGTGAAGTACCGGCGGGACCGGGCGATGCGGCAGATGGGGACGCTCGGTGCGGGCAACCACCACGTGGAGGTCAACGTGGACGGCGAGGGCGCCGTCTGGCTCACCCTGCACTCCGGTTCGCGCGGCATCGGCAACCAGCTCGCCGAGCACCACATCGGCATCGCGCGGGGGCTCTCGCACAACCAGGGCCTGGTCGACCGGGACCTCGCGGTCTTCCTCGACGCGACCCCGGAGATGGCGGCGTACCGGCACGACCTCTACTGGGCGCAGGAGTACGCCAGGCTCAACCGCTCCGTGATGACGAGCCTGCTCAAGGAGGTCGTCCGCAAGGAGTTCCGGAAGGCGAAGGTCACCTTCGAGCGGGAGATCAGCTGCCACCACAACTACGTGGCGCAGGAGCGGTACGACGGCATGGACCTCCTGGTCACCCGCAAGGGCGCGATCAGGGCGGGCGGCGGAGAGTACGGGATCATCCCGGGCTCGATGGCCACGGGCACGTACATCGTGAAGGGCCTGGGCAACGAGGCCGCGTTCAACTCGGCTTCGCACGGGGCGGGGCGGCGGATGAGCCGCAGCGCGGCGAAGAAGCGCTTCTCGGTGCGGGACCTGGCGGACCAGACGCGCGGTGTGGAGTGCCGCAAGGACTCGGGCGTCGTGGACGAGATCCCGGCGGCGTACAAGCCGATCGAGCAGGTCATGGAGCAGCAGCGGGACCTCGTGGAGGTCGTCGCGAAGCTCCGGCAGGTGGTCTGCGTCAAGGGCTGAGCCGGCGGCCGCGGGGGAGGCCGCGGGGGCGGCGGCGGTCGGGGGGATGGTGGGGGCTTCGGTGACGGGGCCCCCAACTGCTGTGCGGGGTGCGGTAGTTCGCCGGGAATTCGGGGGTGCGCGGGGGATTGACGAGGGGGTTGGTCTAGACCAAGGTGTGCGGCATGTGGAGATCTCGCGTGCTTCTGGCCGCGCTCGCGTCGTTGTCGCTCGCCCTCGGGGCCGCCGGATCCGCCCAGGCGGGGTCCGCCGCCGAGCGGGCCGCCTCCGGCCCGCCGTCCGGGCCGCCGTCCGCCGCGGCCCCGGCGGCCGGGGCCGAGCGCTCGGCGGTCGCCGCGGTGGGGCTGCCCCCCGTCGTGTCCCACGTGCCGACCACCGAGCCGGTCGTCTTCCTCACCATCGACGACGGCTGGACGCACGACCCGCAGGCCGCCCGCATCCTGAACGAGAAGCGGGTCCCCGCCACGCTGTTCCTGCTGCCGGGCGCGACCGCGTACGACACGGCGTACTTCACCGGCCTCACGGCGCAGGGCCGGGTGACCGTCGAGAACCACACGGTGAACCACCCCGACCTGACCGCCCTCGACGCGGCCGGCAAGGACGCCGAGGTGTGCGGCGCCGGCGAGCAGCTGGCCCTGGCCTTCGGACGGCAGCCGAAGCTGCTGCGGCCGCCGTACGGGACGGTCGACGACCAGGTGCGGCTCGCGGCGAAGGCCTGCGGGGTGAAGGCCCTGGTCACCTGGACGTACGACTTCACGACCTGGAGCCAGACGCCGCCGACCCCGCAGCTGCGCGCCGGGGACATCGTGCTGCTGCACTTCACGCCGACGCTGGCGGCCGACCTCCAGCGGGCCCTGGACGCGGCGAAGGCCGCCGGGCTGAAGCCGGCGGCCCTGATGCCGCACCTGAAGACCGCCGGACTGGTGCCCTGACGGCGCCGGCCCCGCTGCGCACCCGGGGACGGCCGGCCGGGCGCGCCCGTGCGCACCTGCGCACCGGGCCGGGCCGGGTCAGAGGTCGCGGTGGACCTTGGTGTTCGAGGCCTGGGCGCGGGGGCGGACCACCAGCAGGTCGATGTTGACGTGGCTGGGGCGGGTCACCGCCCAGGTGATGGTGTCGGCCACGTCGTCGGCCGAGAGCGGGTGCGCGACGCCCGCGTAGACCTTGGCGGCCTTGTCGGCGTCACCGCGGAAGCGGGTGGTGGCGAACTCCTCGGTCTTGACCATGCCCGGGGCGATCTCGATGACGCGGACGGGCTGGCCGACGATCTCCAGACGGAGGGTCTCGGCGAGGACGCGGGCGCCGTTCTTGGCGGCGACGTAGCCGGCGCCGCCCTCGTACGTGGAGTGCCCGGCCGTGGAGGACAGCACGACGACCGTACCGTCACCCGAGGCGGTCAGGGCCGGGAGCAGGGCCTGGGTCACGTGGAGGGTGCCGATGACGTTGACCTCGTACATCGTGCGCCAGTCCGCGGGGTCGCCGGTGGCGACGGGCTCGGCCCCCAGGGCGCCGCCCGCGTTGTTCACCAGGACGTCGCAGCGCTCCAGCGAGGCCGCGAAGGCGTCCACGGCGGCCCGGTCGGTGACGTCGAGGGCGTGGGCGGCGGCGGAGTGCCCGGCCGCGTTGATCTCGGCGGCGAGGGCCTCGATGCGGTCCTTGCGGCGGGCGGTGAGGACGACGTGGTGGCCGGCCGCGGCGAGCTGCCGGGCGGTGGCCGCGCCGATGCCGCTGCTCGCACCGGTGACGACGGCGGTTCGGGTGGCGGCCGTGCTCATGGCGGACTCCTCGGTCGATCGGGTCGATCGGTCGTTCGTACGGGCGATTACCCGCCAGCATAGGCGCGGCTCAGCGGCCCCGGGGGGCGTACATGATCAGGGCCATCCCGGCGAGGCAGACGAGGGCCCCGGCGATGTCCCAGCGGTCGGGGCGGTAGCCGTCGGCGACCGCCCCCCAGACCAGCGAGCCGGCGACGAAGACCCCGCCGTAGGCGGCGAGGACGCGGGCGAAGTCACCCTCGGGCTGGAGGGTGGCGACGAAGCCGTAGAGCCCGAGGGCGATGACCCCGGCGCCGATCCAGGCCCAGCCCCTGTGCTCGCGCACGCCCTGCCAGACGAGCCACGCGCCGCCGATCTCCAGGAGGGCGGCGAGGGCGAAGAGGGCGGCGGAGCGGGCGATCAGCATGGCTCAAAGGTAGGGGGTGGGCGGTGGGGTACCGCGGGCAGATGGGGGCGGGCGCGCCCTCGTTCGTGTGATGGTCCGACCGGCCGGGGCGCGCCCTGGTTAGCCTCCGCGCGTGAAGGAGGTGGTGGCGGTGCGCCGAGGTGCCGTACGGAGTGTGGTGGTGGCCGGGCTGCTGGTGCTCGGCGCGGGGGGTCCCGCGCACGCCCGGGGGTGGGCGGGACCGGAGGCCGACGTGGCGTACCACGGCCGGGTCGCGCTGTCCCAGGGGCACGTGCGGATCCTGCTGGTGCCGGAGAACGACGGTCCGTCGGAGGTGCCGAACGCGACGCTGCGGGTGCGGCTGTCGGCGGACCTCGCGGACCGGCAGGCGCTGGCCGAGGGCTGCGCGCGGGCGGGTCTGCGCGAGGTGGTGTGCGAGACGGGGCCGATGCCGCTGCACGGGCGCGGCCGGCACGTCGGGCTGGACCTCGGGCTGCGGGAGCGGGCGACGGAGGTGGTGGTGCGGGTGGACACCTGGTGGAACGGCGGGGCGACCGACCGCAACCGCGCGAACAACGAGCACGTGGTGCTGGCGCTGGACACGGGGGACGCCTACGCCTTCTGAGCCGGTGGCGCGTCGGGCCGCGGCGCGTCGGACGGGGGTCCGTCGGACGGGGGTCGGTCGGACGGGGACGCGTCCGACGGGGGTGCGTCGGGCCGGTGCGGGCGGGGGGCCGGCAGCAGCCAGGCGGCCGCGGCGGCCGCGAGGTCGGCGCCGGTGGCGCGGGGGGCGCTCCAGGCCACGTATCCGTCGGGGCGCACGAGGACGCAGTCGGTGCGGGGCCGGTCGGCGGGCCAGTGGAGGTGCGTGAGCGGGGCGCCGGGCGGGGTGGGCGGGCCGGGCGGGGTGACGAGGACGAAGCCGCCGGCGCGCAGGGCCCCGTAGAGCCGGCGGCCGCCCGCGAGCGCCAGGTCGGGGGCTCGGCGGCCGGCGGGGCGGCGGGCGCCGGGCGGCGGCGGGTAGGCGATGGCGAGCCCGGAGACCAGGCCGAGGGCGCGGTCCTGGGCCGCACCAAGGCGGGGCAGGACGGCGGCGGCGAGGCGGCCGGCGGTGTGGCGGGCCGCTCCGGAGGCGGTGACGGCCCGGACGAGGGCGCCGCTGAGGCGCAGGACGAGCCGGCCGACGGGGTGGCGCTCGCGCTGGTAGCTGTCGAGGAGGGCTTCGGGGTCGGGGGCGCGTCCGTTCAGGACGGCGGCGAGCTTCCAGGAGAGGTTGGCGGCGTCCTGGAGGCCGGTGTTCATGCCGAGGCCGCCGGCGGGGGAGTGGACGTGGGCGGCGTCGCCGGCGAGGAAGACGCGGCCGCGGCGGTAGTGGGGGACCTGGCGTTCGTCGCTGTGGAAGCGCGAGATCCAGCGGGCGTCGTGCATGCCGTGGTCGGTGCCGAAGGCGGTGCGGGCGATGGCGCGCAGTTCGTCGAGGTCGACGGGGTCGGTGTCGGCGGCGCGGCCGTCGCGGCGCCAGCCGATGGCGCGGTACCAGCCGTCGCCGAAGGGGACGAGGAAGGCGAAGGCCTCGGGGGTCCCGGAGGCGGTGAGCGCGTCCGTGGGCGGATCGGTCAGCCGGACGTCGGCCAGGACCATGGAGCGGACGACGGACCGGCCGGGGAAGGGGAGGCCGAGGGCCCGGCGGACGGTGGAGCGGACGCCGTCGGCGCCGACGACGTGGCGGGCGTGCAGGGTGGTGACGGAGGCGGAGGCGGGGGTGGTGGCCCGGGCGGGGGTGGGGGCGGGGGCCGGGGTGCGGAGGTCGAGGGTGGGGGCGGGGGCCGGGGTGCGGAGGTCGAGGGTGACGCCGTCGCGGTCCTGGCGCAGTCCGATGAGCTCACAGTCGTACCGGATGTCCACACCTGTGGACAGCGCGCGGCGCTCCAGCAGTTTCTCTGTCTCATATTGAGGAGTGATGAGGACGAACGGATAGCGGCTGGGAAGCCGTTGGAGGGAGAAGGCCATGCCGTCGAAGGGGCGTACGCGGTCGATCCGCCGGCCGGTCGCGACGAGTTCGTCCGCGAGTCCGCGGGCGTCGAGCAGTTCGAGGGTCCGCGCGTGCACGGCGAAGGCGCGGGTGAGGTGGGGCGCGGTGTGCGGGCGGCGCTCGACGAGGGTGACGGCGAGTCCGGCGGCGGCGAGATCCCCGGCGAGGAGCAGCCCGGTGGGGCCGGCACCGATCACGACGACGTCGCGCACGCCGGGCGGTTCCACTGCATCGGTCATGCTCCCGCAGTCTGCCAGCCGGGCGCCGCCGGGGCGGGGACTCAGGCGGTGCCGAATTCGACGAGCGCGTCGTCGACGATGCGTTCCAGCCGGGCGTGGTGGGCGCCGCGCCAGTAGACGCGCTCGCAGGCGGTGCACTGGGCGAAGACGTCGTAGGAGCGGTGGGTGCCGTCTTCGAGGCGGTCGCCGACGCTGTCCTTGTCGGCCTGGCGCAGGATGCCGTTGCAGGCGGTGCAGCGGGTCCAGGGCGCGAGCACGGGCGCGAAGCGGCCGAGCACGTCGCGCAGTTGCTCGTCGGGGTTGTCGCTGTAGACGTACGCGCCGGCGAAGAGCTCGCGGCGGCGCAGCAGTCCGCGGTCGCGGGAGAGCAGGACGCGCTGCTCGGCGGCGGAGCGGGTGGCGAGGGCGGGGTCGCCGATGTCCTCGTTCTCGTAGGCGGTGTCGACGCCGAGCAGGCGCATGCGGCGGGCGAGGGTGCCGAGGTGGACGTCGAGGAGGAAGCGCAGGGGCGCCCCGGGGACCTGCTGGGGGCGGTCGACGCCGAACACCTCGACGCACTGGCCGTCCTGCGGCACGTAGGAGACGGGTACCTCGCGGCCGTCGACGAGGAGGCGGCCGACCTCGGTGAGCGGGACGCCGGCCGACTCGACGACGTGCCCGAGGCTGGAGGCGCCGTCGGTCGTGGTCGGTACGCGTTCGACGCGCCGCACGGGCGGGACGAAGAGGCGCAGTTCGGGGGCGAGGGTGAGCTGAATACCGGGTCCGTTCACGCTGTCAGCATGCCACCGGGGCGAGGCGCCCGCGGCCGATTTACGCGGCGGCGAGCCGTTCGGCGGGCCGTCGTCCGCAGCCGTCTGCAGCCGTCCGCCGCCCGTCCGGCGCCCGGCCGCCCCGGGGCGCGAGGGGGGGGCGGCGGCGGGTCACCGCAGGCGGTAGTGCCAGTCGAAGCTGGGGTGGGGGACACCGGGCGGGTACATGAAGTCGACTTCCCCGAGGCAGCTGAAGCCCGCCCGTCGGCACACCGCGTTGGACGCCGGGTGGTCCGTGCCGGGGAAGGCGTGGACGGTGGCGCGGTCGCCGTGGGTCCGCGCGTAGGACAGCAGTTCCGTCAGGGCGGCCACCGCCAGACCGCGCCCCTGGTACTCGGGCAGCACGCCCCAGCCGGCCTCGTACACCGGCTCGCCCTGCCAGTCCCGTTCCCAGAAGCCGACCGAGCCGACGCCCTCGCCGCTCTCCCGCAGGTCCACCCGGAACATCCGCCCGGCCGACGGCTCGCGGGCGCTGAGCGCCTCGTACCGCTGCTGGCGGCCGACGAGCTTCTCCTCGCTCTCGGGCCCGCCCAGGAACCGCGTCATCTCCGGCGTGTTCTCGCGCCGCAGCAGCCAGAAGTCCTCCGGCGCCCACGGGCTGATCCGTACCGGTCCCGCCGCGTCCGCTCGCACCATGCCGCAGAGACTACGACGGCCCGGGCTCCGAGGGCGCCGCGGGCTTCGAGTGGAGGATCTCGCGGGCCTGGTCGGCGGCGCGGGCGATGCTCTCGGAGACGAAGTCGAGGAAGCGGGCGATGTTCTCCAGGCGCGCGGCGGCGGGCGTGCCGGAGCCGAGGACGGCGACGCCCTGGCGCGCGGTCTCGACGATCTGGGCGGTGGACCGGGCGCTGGCCATCATCGACTGGTACCAGACGTCGTCGTCGACGACGTAGCGCTCGCGGCGGCGTTCGTCGCGTTCCCGGCGGATCAGGCCCTGGCTTTCGAGGAAGGCGACGGCCTTCGAGACGGACGCCGGGCTGACCTGGAGGCGCTGCACGAGTTCGGACGCGGTCAGACAGCCCGCGTCGCTGGTGATGAGGCAGGCCAGCACGCGGGCCATCATCTTGGGCGAGCCCGAGGCCATCATCGCGGTGGTGAACGTCTCCTCGTACGCCCGCACCGCCTCCGGGTCGCGGCCGTGGGCCTGCGGGGCCGCCGCCGGACCGGCGGGTGCGGACCGCCGGCGCCGGTGGGCGCGGCGTTCGGTGGCGCGGTGGGCGAGGTCGGCCCGGTAGGCGGTCGGGCCGCCGTTGCGCATCACCTCGCGGGTGACCGTCGAGGTGGGTCGGTCGAGCCGTCTGCCGATCTCCGCGTAGGCGAGGCCGTCGGCCAGTCCCAGCGCGATCTGCTGACGTTCCTGCTGGCTGAGCCTGCCTCCCGGCATCGCGATCTCCCTCCGTGCCCACACCGATGCCTCCACTATAGCGTTCACCTGCAGTTCATTGCAACGTATGAACGACTGATGTTGCGTTACTTTCTGGCCAACCGCAACGATTAGTCGGGTCTGGCCAGCATTGATGGTGATTCTGCGCAACGACAGTATTGAAGGATCTTTGAATGCAACGTAGCGTTTCCACTGTCAGAAAGCAGCAGTGACCAGCAGCCGGGAGCAGCACCGTGCAGACCTTCGAAACCACCGCCCCGATCTCCGCCCACCTCGACATCCCCGCCGGACGCGTGCGGTTCATCGCCGCCGACCGCACCGACACCACCGTCGAGGTCCTGCCCGCCGACCCCGCCCGGAGCCGCGACGTCAAGACCGCCGAACAGACCACCGTCAGCTACACCGACGGCGTCCTGCGCATCGAGACCCCCACCGCGAAGAACCGCCTCCTGGGCCCCGGCGGCGGCTCCCTCGACGTCACCGTCCGCCTCCCCGCCGGCTCCCGCATAGAAGCCAGGGCCGCCAGCGCCGAACTCCGCGGCGTCGGACGCCTCGGCGACGTCACCTACGACGCCGCCCAGGGCACCGTCAAGCTCGACGAGACCGCCCGGGCCACCCTCACCCTCCAAGCCGGCGACATCACCGTCGGCCGCCTCGGCGGCCCCGCCCGCATCACCACCCGCAAGGGCGACCTCCACATCACCGAAGCCGTCCACGGCGCCGTCACCCTGCGCACCGAAGCCGGCGACATCACCCTCGGCGCCACCCGCGGCGCCAGCGCCTCCCTCGACGCCGGCACCACCCACGGCCGCATCCACAACGCCCTCAAGAACACCGACGGCACCCCCGACCTCACCTTCCACGCCACCACCGGCCACGGCGACATCACCGCCCGCAGCCTCTGAGGGGCAGTCACCCGTGACCAGCCCGTCCGTTGCGGCGACCCGACTGCGCACGTCCTCCGGAGAGTTCGACCGGGACCCGGCGTAGGCGTCGTGACCGAAGCAGAAGCGGCAGAAGCGGCGGAAGTGGCCGTCGTGACCGAAGCGGCGGGAGGGATCGAAGCGACCGAAGCGGCAGAAGTGACTGAGGTGACCGTCGTGACCGCGCGGGCCGGTCCGGTCAGGGCCAGACCAGGCAGTACGGCTGGTGGCCGGCCTCGTGGAGGCGGTGGGAGAAGTCCTGCCACTCGTGGAGCAGCTGGTAGACGTTGAACGCGTCGCGGGGGCCGCCGCGGTCCGGGACGGTGGACCAGATGAAGGCGGCCGCGCCCACGGATTCCTCGCCGACCCCGCGCAGCGGGTCGACGACGGTCATGGGGAGCTTGACCACCGCGTAGTCGGGGTGCAGGACGACCAGTTCCAGCGGGGGCACCTTGTGGAGGGGTATGCCCTCGATGCCGGTCAGGACCATCGCGGCCACCGTCTCCGGCTTGATCTTGGTGAACAGGCCGCCCATGCCCAGCTCGTCGCCGCCGAGCTCCTCCGGGCGCATCGTGACCGGGACCCGGGCCGCCGTCGCGCCGTCCGGGGCGCCGAAGTACTTGTACGTCACTCCCATGCCGCGTCCCCGGGGGCGCTCGTCCGACGCGTCGAAGGGGACCGGGACGGCGTCGGCCGCCTCCGTCGAGCGCCTGCGGTGCTTGCCCCGGCGGCGGGATTCGCGGGCCTCGCGGGCGCGCTGCGGGTCCAGGCCGTCGGCACCCTCGCCCGGTCCACCACCGCGTTGCATATCTCCACCCGACTGGTATTGCCTGCCCCGGCCCCGCGGCCCCCGCCACGCAGCCTGATCATCATGGCAGTGACCTCCCCCGCGACGGCGCGGTGAAACGCCCGTCCGCAAGTCAGTCGCGGCCTCTGAGACCATGGCTCGTGTGAGCTACCCGTACCCGTATGAAGCCCCAGTTTCGCAGACGCTCTTCGAGCGCGCGTCCCTCGTGACCCCCGGCGGCGTGAACTCTCCGGTGCGCGCCTTCCGGGCCGTGGGCGGAACGCCCCGGTTCATGGTGTCCGGCACCGGTCCGTACCTGACGGACGCCGACGGGCGTGAATACGTCGACCTCGTCTGCTCGTGGGGGCCGATGATCCTCGGACACTCCCACCCCGAGGTGATCGAGGCCGTCCAGGCCGCCGTCGCCCGCGGCACGTCCTTCGGCACGCCCGGCGAGGGCGAGGTCGCGCTCGCCGAGGAGATCGTCGCGCGGATCGAGCCCGTCGAGCAGGTCCGGCTGGTGTCCTCCGGCACCGAGGCGACCATGTCGGCGATCCGGCTGGCCCGCGGCTTCACCGGCCGCGCGAAGGTGGTGAAGTTCGCCGGCTGCTACCACGGCCACGTGGACGCGCTGCTGGCCGCCGCCGGCTCCGGACTGGCGACCTTCGCGCTGCCCGACACCCCGGGCGTGACGGGTGCGCAGGCCGGCGACACGATCGTGCTCCCCTACAACGACCTCGGCGCGGTACGGGCGGCGTTCGCCGCGCACCCCGGCGAGATCGCCTGCGTGATCACGGAGGCGGCGCCCGGCAACATGGGCGTGGTGACCCCGGCCGAGGGCTTCAACCAGGGCCTCGCCGACCTGTGCCGGGACAACGGCGCGCTGTACATCTCCGACGAGGTGATGACCGGTTTCCGCACCTCGCGCGCGGGCTGGTACGGCGTGGACGGGGTCCGGCCCGACCTGATGACCTTCGGCAAGGTCATGGGCGGCGGCTTCCCGGCCGCGGCCTTCGGCGGCTGCGCCGACGTCATGGGCCACCTGGCGCCGGCCGGGCCGGTCTACCAGGCCGGCACGCTGTCCGGGAACCCGATCGCCACCGCCGCCGGCCTCGCGCAGCTGCGGCTGCTGGACGACGCCGCGTACGGCGTGGTCGACGCGGTGTCGAAGGAGATCCAGGGGCTGGTGACGGCCGCGCTCGCCAAGGAGGGCGTGGCGCACCGGCTGCAGACCGCCTCCAACATGTTCTCCGTCTTCTTCACCGAGGACGAGGTCCGCGACTACGACGACGCGAAGAAGCAGGAGGCCTTCCGCTTCAACGGCTTCTTCCACTCGATGCTGGCGCAGGGGGTCTACCTGCCGCCGTCCGCGTTCGAGTCCTGGTTCGTTTCCACCGCACACGACGAGAAGGCGATCGAGCGGATCGCGGCGGCCCTGCCCGCCGCCGCCCGGGCCGCCGCGGAGGCCACCGCATGAGCGGCAGCGAGACCACCACGCCCGAGCTGACCGTGGTGCACCTGGTGCGCCACGGCGAGGTGCACAACCCGGACGGGGTCCTGTACGGGCGCCGCGACGGCTACCACCTCTCCGATCTGGGACGGCAGATGGCCGACCGGGTCGCCGAGCACCTCCGGGACCGGGACATCACCTACGTGGTGTCCTCGCCGCTGGAGCGGGCGCAGGAGACGGCGGAGCCGATCGCGAAGGCGCACGGGCTGGACCTGGCGACGGACGCGCGGCTGCTGGAGGCGGAGAACGTCTTCGAGGGCAAGACCTTCGGGGTCGGCGACGGCGCGCTGCGCAAGCCCGGCAACTGGAAGCACCTGACCAACCCGTTCAAGCCGTCCTGGGGCGAGCCGTACGTCGAGCAGGTGGTGCGGATGACGAGCGCGCTGGAGACGGCGCGGGACGCGGCCCGGGGCCACGAGGCGGTGGCGGTCAGCCACCAGCTGCCGATCTGGATCGTGCGCAGCTTCGCGGAGAAGCGGCGGCTGTGGCACGACCCGCGGCGCCGCCAGTGCACGCTGGCCTCGATGACGTCCTTCACGTACCGCGGCGACGCGCTGGTGTCGGTGGGCTACAGCGAGCCGGCCCGGGACCTGGTGCCGGCGCACCTGCTGGCGGGGGCGAAGCCGGTGAAGGGCAAGTCGAAGGCCTTCGGCGCCTGACCGGTTACATAGCGTGACAGCTTTACCTAAATAAATACAAGTCGCACGGGAATCACCGTTCGAGTACCGCATGCGTCATCGAATTGTCCGTTTATATGGCCAAGGACATGCGCTTCGCGAGTGACGACGAGGACGGTGAGATGCGCGACTTCAGTCGAAGGGGAGTGCTCGGACTCGGACTTGGTGCCGCTGCGGCGGCCGGTGTCGCCGGCTGCGGCGGCTCCGGCGGCCCGGATCCGGGCAGCCACGGTCCCGGCAACGCCACGAAGCCCGGCGCCGGCAGCCCCCCGCAGGCCAGGCCCATCGGTGACGGCTCCACGGCCGACACCGGCCCGCAGCCCCACCAGCCGGACCGGCCCGTGCCCCTCCAGCCGGGCGAGACCCCGCCGCAGTTCGTCGTCTTCAGCTGGGACGGCGCGGGAGAGGTCGGCAACGGCCTCTTCCCGCGCTTCCTCAAGCTAGCCAAGGACCACGGCGCGGCCATGACCTTCTTCCTCTCCGGGCTCTACCTGCTGCCCGAGGCGAAGCGGAGCCTCTACCGGCCGCCGAACAACCCCGTCGGGGCCTCGGACATCGGCTACCTCAAGGACGAGAACGTCCGCAACACCCTCACGTACGTCCGTCAGGCGTGGCTCGACGGCCACGAGGTGGGGACCCACTTCAACGGGCACTTCTGCGGCGGCTCCGGCTCCGTCGGCAAGTGGACGCCGGAGGACTGGCGCAGCGAGATCGAGCAGGCCGTGTCGTTCGTCACGAACTGGCGCACGAACACCGGCTTCACCGACCTCGAACCGCTGCCCTTCGACTACGGCAAGGAGCTCATCGGGGCCCGCACCCCCTGTCTGCTCGGCCAGGAGGCCCTGCTGCCCACCGCCCGTGCGCTCGGCTGGCGCTACGACGCCAGCTCGGCCGGCGGCCTCCAGGCCTGGCCGGTGAAGAGGGACGGGATCTGGGACCTGCCGCTGCAGTCCCTGCCGTTTCCCGGGCACTCCTTCGAGGTGCTGTCGATGGACTACAACATCCTCGCCAACCAGTCGAAGAACAGCACCCGCGGCGTCCCGTCCAACTACCCGGGCTGGCGCTCCCAGGCCACCGCCACCTACCTCGGCGGCTTCCGGCGGGCCTACGAGACCAACCGGGCCCCGCTCTTCATCGGCAACCACTTCGAGGACTGGAACGGCGGCATCTACATGGACGCCGTCGAGGAGGCGCTCAAGGGCATGGCGGACAAAAAGGACGTACGGCTCGTATCCTTCCGCCAGTTCATCGACTGGCTCGACGTGCAGGACCCCGCCGTGCTCGCCAAGCTGCGCACCCTGGGGCCGGGCCAGGCGCCCATCGGTGGCTGGGCCGCCCACCTCGGAACGGTCTGACCAGCGCATTGACGGCCCGCCGGGGGGTGCGGAAGATCGGCGGATCGCTCATGCGAAACTTTTCACATGAGCCTTAGCCGCGCCCCCCGTCGCCGCCGCTCGACCAGCGGCCGCGCCACCCTGCTGACCGCGGTGACCGCCGCCGGCGTCCTGGCCCTGGCGTCCTGCTCCTCGTCGGACGGCGGTGGCTCCTCCGGCAACTCCGGGGGCAACTACGTCACGGGCAAGGGCGGCATCTCCACCGTCGAGCGCGGCGAGCGCCGCGAGGCCCCCAAGCTCGACGGCGAGACCGTCGACGGCCAGACCCTCGACACCACCACCCTCAAGGGCAAGGTCGTCGTCCTCAACGTGTGGGGCTCCTGGTGTCCGCCGTGCCGCGGCGAGGCCCCGTACTTCGCGCAGGTCTCCAAGGAGCTCGCCGACGCAGGCAAGGACGTCGCCTTCGTCGGGATCAACACCCGCGACAACAGCAGGCAGAACGCCGGCGCCTTCGAGGAGAGCTACGGGATCACCTACCCGAGCCTCTACGACCCGGACGGCAAGCTGATGCTCCGCTTCCCCAAGGGCACGCTCAACCCGCAGGCCATCCCCTCCACGATCGTCCTCGACAAGGAGGGCAGGATCGCCGCCCGCACCCTGGTCGCGATCAACGACGTGCAGCTGCGCTCCATGATCGACCCGCTGCTCGCGGAGCAGTGACCCGGTGCTGACCGTGGTCCCCGACCTCCTCCTCGCCTCCGACCTCGGGTCGAGCCTGGCCGTCGAGCCGACGGGTGTGAACACCACCGTCCTGGGCGGGGCGCTGCTGCTGGCGCTGCCCATCTCCGTCCTCGCCGGGCTCGTCTCCTTCTTCTCGCCCTGCGTGCTCCCGCTGGTCCCCGGCTACCTGTCCTACGTGACCGGGATCAGCGGCGCGGACCTCGCCGAGGCCCGGCGCGGCCGGATGCTGGCGGGCGCGAGCCTGTTCATCGCGGGCTTCACCGCCGTATTCGTCTCCACGGGCGCGCTCTTCGGCTACTTCGGCGAGGCGCTCCAGGACGGCAAGGCCGTCATCTCGCGCGTCCTGGGCGCCCTGGTGATCGTCCTCGGCCTGTTCTTCATGGGGGCCATCCCCGGTCTGACGATGCGGGAGTTCCGCTTCCACCGGAAGCCGACCGCCGGACTGGTCGGCGCGCCCGTGCTCGGCGTCCTCTTCGGCGTCGGCTGGACCCCCTGCATGGGCCCGACCCTCGCGGCCGTCACCACCCTCTCGATGGACCAGGCGAGCGCCGGCCGGGGGGCGCTGCTGACCGTCGCCTACTGCCTGGGCCTCGGGCTTCCCTTCATCCTTGCGGCCGTCGCCTTCCGCAAGGCGCTCGGCGCGTTCGGCTGGGTGAAGCGGCACTACGCGTGGGTGATGCGCATCGGCGGAGGCATGCTGGTGCTCACCGGCCTGCTGCTCGTCACAGGAATCTGGGACACCATCGTCAGCGACATGCAGAGCTGGACCCAAGGCGTCACGGTGGGGATCTGAGGATTTAACGCACATGAGTACGACAGACAAGGCGCCCGAAGCGGCGCCGCAGCAGTCCGAGGACCCCGCCGAGCCCGCGCTCGGCGCGGCCGGCGCCCAGCTCTCGACCGCCCCGCTGGAGGACGGCCCCGAGCCGGCCGCCGTCGGCATCGGGGTGATCGGATGGGCCCGCTGGTTCTGGCGGCAGCTCACCTCGATGCGGGTGGCGCTGATCCTGCTCTTCATGCTCTCCCTGGGCGCCATCCCCGGCTCCCTCATCCCGCAGACCGACGTCGACGCGATGAAGGTCGCGCAGTGGCAGCGCGCCCACGAGTTCTGGGTGCCGGTGGCCGAGAAGCTCCAGCTCTTCGACGTCTACACGTCGTTCTGGTTCTCCGCGATCTACCTGCTGCTCTTCGTGTCGCTGATCGGCTGCATCCTGCCCCGCACCTGGCAGTTCGTCGGCCAGCTCCGCGGCCGCCCGCCGGTCGCCCCCCGGCGCCTGGACCGGCTGCCCGCCCACACCACCTGGCGCACCGAGAAGTCCCCCGACGAGGTCCTCGCGCACGCCGGGACCCTGCTCGGCCGCCGCCGCTTCCGCACCCGGGCCGGCACGGGCCACGTCGCCGCGGAGAAGGGCTACCTCCGCGAGGCCGGGAACCTGATCTTCCACGTCACGCTCATCGTGATGCTGGTCGCCTTCGCCTGGGGCAAGCTCTACAAGTACGAGGGCGGCAAGCTCGTCCTGCGCGGCTCCGGCTTCTCGAACACGCTGACCCAGTACGACGACTTCAAGCGCGGCAGCTTCTTCGATCCCGACGACCTGCCGCCCTTCAGCTTCACGCTGGACCGGTTCGACGCCACGTACCAGAAGACCGGCCCGCAGAAGGGCACCCCGCGCGACTTCAAGGCGCACATCACCTACTACGACGGCCCGCACGGAGCCCCCCGCAAGGCCGACATCGAGGTCAACAAGCCCCTCGACGTCGACGGCTCCAAGGTCTACCTGCTGGGCCACGGGTACGCGCCGGTCATCTCGGTGACCGACCCCACCGGCAAGGTCGTCTTCCGCGACGCCGTGCCGATGCTGCCCCAGGACGCCAACCTCACCTCGGCCGGCGCCATCAAGGTCACCGACGGCTACCGGAACGCGAAGGGCGAGAAGGAGCAGCTCGGCTTCTCCGCCCAGTTCGTGCCGACCTTCGCGGGCAAGGGCAAGGGCACGATGCTCTCGCAGTTCCCCGCCGCGGACTTCCCGGTGATCGCCCTCAACGCGTTCCACGGCAGCCTCGGCGTGGACTCCGGCCTGCTGCAGAACGTGTACCAGCTGGACACGACCAAGATGCAGCAGTTCAAGAAGGACAACGGCGACCCGTTCGCGCAGATGCTGCTGCCCGGTGAGACGATGACGCTGCCCGGCGGAGCCGGCACCGTGAAGTTCGAGTCCGTCGAGCGGTGGGCGACCTTCTCCGTCACCCACCAGCCCGGCAGCGGCCTGGCGCTCGCGGGCGCCATCGCGGCCATCGCCGGCCTGGCCGGCTCCCTGTTCATCCAGCGCCGCCGGATCTGGGTCCGCGCGGTGGCCGGCGAGGACGGCGTGACCGTCGTCGAGATGGCGGGCCTCGGACGCAGCGAGTCCGCCAGGCTCCCGCAGGAACTGGCCGACCTGGCCGGCGCCCTGCACGAGCAGGCGCCGTCGGCGCCCGCACCTGTCGAAGAAGAAGGAGAGCGCGGATGACGCTGCTCGCGGCCGCAACCAACGAGAGTCTGGCCGAGCTCAGCAACAAGCTGGTCTACGCGTCGATGGCGGTCTACATGCTCGCCTTCTTCGCCCACATCACCGAATGGGTGTTCGGCAGCCGCAGCAAGGTCGGCCGTACGGCCGCCGCGCTGACCGGCGGCGGGAGCGCCGCGCCCGTCGTCCGGACGCGGTCCAAGGGCGGCACCGCCGTCCTCGACAAGCCGCAGGTGGTCACCCGCACCGCCGCGGGCGTCCGGGACGTCCCCGACGGCCCCGGCGCGGCGGGCGGCACCGAGAAGGGCGACCTGTACGGGCGGATCGCGGTCGCGCTGACCGTGCTCGCCTTCCTCATCGAGGCCTCCGGCGTCGTCGCCCGGGCGGCGTCGGTGCAGCGGGCCCCGTGGGGCAACATGTACGAGTTCTCGATCACCTTCTCCACGGTGGCCGTCGGCGCGTACCTGGCCCTGCTGGCCCTGAAGAAGAACGTCCGCTGGCTCGGCCTGATCCTGGTCACCACCGTCCTGCTGGACCTCGGCATCGCCGTGACCTGGCTGTACACCGACAGCGACCAGCTGGTCCCGGCGCTGCACTCGTACTGGCTGTGGATCCACGTCTCCACCGCGATCTTCTGCGGCGCCGTCTTCTACATCGGAGCGGCCGGCGCGGTCCTCTACCTCTTCCGCGACTCCTACGAGGCCAAGCTGGCGGGCGGCGGGAAGCCGGGCCGGTTCGCCACCTCGGTGCTGGAGCGGCTGCCCTCGGCGGCCTCGCTCGACAAGTTCTCGTACCGGATCAACGCCGCCGTCTTCCCGCTGTGGACCTTCACGATCATCGCGGGCGCGATCTGGGCCGGCGACGCCTGGGGCCGCTACTGGGGCTGGGACCCCAAGGAGGTCTGGTCGTTCGTGACCTGGGTGGCCTACGCGTGCTACCTGCACGCCCGCGCCACGGCCGGCTGGAAGGGCCGCAAGGCCGCGTACCTCGCGCTCTTCGCCTTCGCCTGCTGGATCTGGAACTACTACGGCGTGAACATCCTGCTCACCGGCAAGCACTCGTACGCGGGCGTCTGAGCGCACGAGCCCCCCGCGAAACGGACCGCACGGCGGCCCCCGGTGCCCGGCACCGGGGGCCGCCGCGTGCGTACGGGACGACGGGGCGGCGCGGGCGCGTACGCGGCGGGCCGACGCCGGTGCGGGCGCACCCCGGGGCCGGGGTCGGGGCGCAGGCGCGGCGGCGCAGCGGACGGCGCAGTCGGGGAGAAAACCGACGGTCCATCAGGTCATCCGTCCCGGACCCTTGACTCCGTACCCGGCAGTAGCGATTCTCGACGCAACGTTTGCACGGAGCATGACAATCCTGGGCGGGGTCGGCCGGGTCCCCGGACGGTCCCGTACGCGCTCGCGCCCTCCGCCGTACGCCGACCGAAGACATGGGTGATGACCATGACCCGACCCGCCCGCCGCAGGCCACGCCCGGCCGGCCTGCTGGCGCTGTGCCTCGCCGTGACGGCCCTGCTGCTCGGCCTCGCACCCGCCTCCTCCGCAGCCGACCCCGGCTGGTGGAACCCGACCGCGCGGCCCGCGCCCGACTCCGCGATCAACGTCACCGGCGAGCCGTTCAAGGGCACCGACGCCCAGGGCCGGGTCCGCGGCTTCGTCGACGCCCACGACCACCTGATGTCGAACGAGGGCTTCGGCGGCCGGCTCATCTGCGGCAAGCCCTTCTCCGAGCAGGGCGTCGCCGACGCCCTCAAGGACTGTCCCGAGCACTACCCGGACGGGACCCTCGCGGTCTTCGACTACATCACCAACGGCGGGGACGGCAGGCACGACCCCGACGGCTGGCCGACCTTCAAGGACTGGCCCGCGCACGACTCGCTGACCCACCAGCAGAACTACTACGCCTGGGTGGAGCGGGCCTGGCGCGGCGGCCAGCGGGTCCTCGTCAACGACCTCGTCACCAACGGCGTGATCTGCTCGGTCTACTTCTTCAAGGACCGCGGCTGCGACGAGATGACCGCCATCCGGCTGGAGGCGAAGAAGACGTACGACATGCAGGCCTACGTCGACTCGATGTTCGGCGGCCCCGGGAAGGGCTGGTTCCGGATCGTCACCAGCTCCGAGCAGGCCCGCCAGGTGATCGAACAGGGCAAGCTGGCCGTCGTCCTCGGCGTCGAGACCTCCGAGCCGTTCGGCTGCAAGCAGGTCCTGGACGTCTCCCAGTGCAGCAAGGAGGACATCGACCGCGGCCTCGACGAGCTGTACGGGCTGGGCGTGCGCAGCATGTTCCTCTGCCACAAGTTCGACAACGCGCTGTGCGGGGTCCGCTTCGACCAGGGCGCCCTGGGCACCGCCATCAACGTGGGGCAGTTCCTGTCCACCGGCACCTTCTGGCAGACCGAGCGGTGCACCGGCCCGCAGCACGACAACCCCATCGGCCTCGCCCCGGCCGCCGCCGCCGAGAAGCAGCTCCCCGCGGGCGTCGCGGTGCCCGCCTACGCGGCCGACGCCCAGTGCAACACCCGCGGCCTCACGGAGCTCGGGGAGTACGCCGTACGGGGCATGACGAAACGCAAGATGATGCTGGAAGTCGACCACATGAGCGTCAAGGCCGCAGGCCGGGCCTTCGACATCCTGGAGGCCGAGTCCTACCCCGGCGTCATCTCCTCGCACAGCTGGATGGACCTGGAGTGGACCGAGCGCCTCTACCGGCTCGGCGGTTTCGCGGCCCAGTACATGAACGGCTCCGAGGCGTTCAGCGCCGAGGCCAAGCGCACCGACGCCCTGCGCGACAAGTACGGCGTCGGCTACGGCTACGGCACCGACATGAACGGCGTCGGCGGCTGGCCCGGCCCGCGGGGCGCGGACACCGCCAACCCGGTCCGCTACCCCTTCCGCAGCACCGACGGCGGCTCGGTCATCGACCGGCAGACCACCGGGCAGCGCACCTGGGACCTCAACACCGACGGCGCCTCGCACTACGGCCTGGTCCCCGACTGGATCGAGGACATCCGGATCACCGGCGGCCAGGGCGTCGTGGACGACCTCTTCAAGGGCGCCGAGTCCTACCTCGGCACCTGGGGGGCCTCCGAAAAGCACAAGGCCGGCGTGAACCTCGCCGCGGGCGCCCCCGCCTCGGCCAGCTCCGCGGAGTGGAACCCGTTCACCAGCTACGCCCCCGGCCGCGCGGTCGACGGCAACACCGGCACCCGCTGGGCCAGCAACTGGAGCGACGACCAGTGGCTGCGCATCGACCTCGGGGCGCCGACGCCGGTCGGGCGGGTGACCCTCGACTGGGAACGGGCCTACGCCAAGTCCTACCGGATCGAGCTGTCCACCGACGGCACGAACTGGCAGACCGCCTGGTCCACCACCACCGGGGACGGCGGCCTGGACACCGCCGTGTTCACCGCGACGCCGGCCCGCTACGTCCGCGTCCACGCCACGCAGCGCGGCACCCAGTGGGGCTACTCGCTCAACGAGGTCGGCGTCCACGGCCGCTGAGCGGCGGGCCGTCTCTCCCGACCGGTCCGGCCGGGGCGCACCACCGCCCCGGCCGGACCGGTCCGCTCCCACGGAAGGGGACCGCATGGCGCGCGCACCGCTGCCCGAGCGGCGCCGGCAGCTGACGGAGGCGGCGATCCGGGTGATGGAGCGGGACGGGGTCGCCCGCGCGACCACCCGGTCGATCTCCGCGGAGGCGGGCGTGTCGCTGAGCGT
Source organism: Streptomyces subrutilus (assembly GCF_008704535.1). Taxonomy (NCBI): domain Bacteria; kingdom Bacillati; phylum Actinomycetota; class Actinomycetes; order Kitasatosporales; family Streptomycetaceae; genus Streptomyces; species Streptomyces subrutilus. The sequence goes on along the minus strand of NZ_CP023701.1, from coordinate 3,358,315 downwards.
CTTCCACTACTGCTTCGATTCGAAGCAGGCCCTGTTCGAGTCCGTCATCGCCGTGATCACCGACCACTACGTCACCGTGGTCAAGGAGGCGATCCGGCCCCGGCCCACCCTGCGCGAGACCGTCCGGGCCGGGTTCCAGGCCTACTGGGACCACGTACGGGCCCACCCGGGGGAGCACATGCTCACCTATGAGCTCACCCAGTACGCCCTGCGCCAGCCGGGCTTCGGCCACCTGGCCCGCCGCCAGTACGAGCTGTACGGGGAGACCTACGCCGAGCTGATCGAGCAGCTGCGCCGCACCGCGCCCTTCGAGCTCGGCGTTCCCGTCCCGGTGCTGGCCCGCTACCTGGCGGCCCTGACGGACGGGTTCACCCTGAGCCTGCTCGTGCTGGGCGACGACCCGGGACCGGCCGAGGCCCTGCCGATCGTCGAAGCGCTCACCGACCTGGTCACGGACCACGTCGTCGGCCACATCACGGGACGTCCCGCCCGGCCGGGCGGCGCGCGGGGCGGGCCGCCGCTGCCGCCCCCGGCCCCGCCGGTGTCCCCGTCCTGGTCCTGGTCCTAGTCCTTGTCCTTGTCGCGGTCGCGGTCCCGGTCGCCGTCCTTCTCCTGCTCCCGGTCCTTCTCCGCCTGCTCGTCGCGCAGCGACTTCAGGAACTCCGGATTGTCGTCGGGCGCCACCCACTGCGTGCGGCGGGCGCGCCCGCCGCCGAACCCGCCGCCGGCCGCGGACCGCTTCCTGCCCGCGAACAGCCACACCACCGGGCCGACGATGGAGAAGAGCAGGATGATGATCACCCAGACCACCTTGGGGAGGTGCTTGACCTCTTCCTCCGGCGTGTTCAGGCAGTCGATGAAGGCGTAGATGGTCAGCGCGAGGATCAGCAGGAACGGCAGATAGCGCAACACGGTGTGGGACCGACTCCCGGGCAGTGGCGGCGGGCCCGCACGGGGCCCCGGTGACGCCCCCAGGGTAGTTGGTGACGGATACTGGCCCCTATGGCTTACGACGATCTCCGCTCGCTGCTCCGGGCTCTGGAGCGGGAGGGCGACCTCAAGCGCATCAAGGCCGAAGTCGACCCGTACCTGGAAGTCGGGGAGATCGTCGACAGAGTGAACAAGGCGGGCGGTCCCGCGCTGCTCTTCGAGAACGTCAAGGGCTCGGCGATGCCGCTGGCCATGAACGTCTTCGGGACCGACCGCCGGCTGCTCAAGGCCCTCGGCCTGAAGTCCTACGCGGAGATCAGCGAGAAGATCGGCGGCCTGCTCAAGCCCGAGCTCCCGCAGGGCTTCATCGGGGTCCGCGAGGCCTTCGGCAAGCTGGGCTCGATGGTCCACGTGCCGCCGAAGAAGATCAAGGGCGAGGCCCCCGTCCAGGAGGTCGTCCTCACCGGGGACGACGTGGACCTGGACCTGCTGCCGGCCCTCTTCACCTGGCCCAAGGACGGCGGCTCGTTCTTCAACCTCGGCCTGACGCACACCAAGCACCCGGAGACGGGCGTGCGCAACCTCGGCCTGTACCGCCTCCAGCGCCACGACAAGCGCACCATCGGCATGCACTGGCAGATCCACAAGGACAGCCGCAACCACTACGCGGTCGCCGCCAAGCGCGGCGAGCGGCTGCCGGTCGCCATCGCCTTCGGCTGCCCGCCCGCCGTGACGTACGCCTCGACCGCCCCGCTGCCGGGCGACATCGACGAGTACCTCTTCGCCGGCTTCGTCGCGGGCAAGCGGATCGAGATGGTCGACTGCAAGACCGTCCCGCTCCAGGTGCCCGCGCACGCGGAGGTCGTCATCGAGGGCTGGCTGGAGCCGGGCGAGACGCTCCCGGAGGGCCCCTTCGGCGACCACACCGGCTTCTACACCCCGCAGGAGCCCTTCCCGGCCCTGACCATCGACTGCGTCACGATGCGCAAGCGCCCGATGCTCCAGTCGATCGTGGTGGGCCGGCCGCCGACCGAGGACGGCCCGCTGGGCCGCGCCACGGAGCGGTTCTTCCTGCCGCTCCTGAAGATCATCGTGCCGGACATCGTGGACTACCACCTGCCGGAGTCGGGCGGCTTCCACAACTGCGCGATCGTCTCGATCGACAAGAAGTACCCGAAGCACGCGCAGAAGGTCATGCACGCCATCTGGGGCGCGCACATGATGTCGCTGACCAAGCTGATCATCGTGGTGGACTCCGACTGCGACGTCCACGACCTGCACGAGGTGTCCTGGCGCGCGCTGGGCAACACCGACTACTCCCGGGACCTGACGATCGTCGAGGGCCCGGTGGACCACCTGGACCACGCCTCCTACCAGCAGTTCTGGGGCGGCAAGGCGGGCATCGACGCCACGAAGAAGCTGCCGGAGGAGGGTTACACCCGGGACGGCGGCTGGCCGGACATGGTGGAGTCCGACCCGTCGACGGCGGCCCTGGTGGACCGCCGCTGGAAGGAGTACGGCCTGTGAGCCCGATCGCCGTGGGCGGCCCCGCCCTCTTCATCGGTACCGACACCCCCTGCGTGGCCCTGGTGCGCCCCGAGATCGACCCGGCGCAGCCCGAGGTCCGCGAGGCCGCCGAGCGGGCGGGCGTGACGCCCGAGGAGTTCGCCGGCCCCGCCGACCTGTGGCAGCTGATCGCGGACCGGACCGACGGCGAGGGGCTGGAGGTCGCCCTGCCCGGGCTGGCCGACGCCGACGCGGCGGCCTTCGTCGGCCGGGTGCTGGCCGGCCTCGCGGACCCGGACGCCGGATTCACCGCCGAGCTGGCCGTGGCCGGCCACGGCCTGCTGCGTCTGGACGCCCGCCCGGCGGGCGAGGGCTTCGCGTTCCTGGCCCGCGTGACCCCGCCGGCGTCCGAGGGGGCGGCCCCGCTGGACGTGGAGATCGGGCCGACGCCGCTCGCCGAGCTGCGCGCCGAGCTCGAACAGTTCCGCCGGAGCCTGTCGTGATGGCCACCGCCGACGGGGTGGTCGGCCCCGGGCCGGCGCCCGAGGCCACCGGCCGGGTCAAGGCGTTCCTGCGGCTCGTGATGATCGAGCACTCGGTGTTCGCGCTGCCCTTCGCCTACATCGCGGCCCTCACCGCCATGTTCCAGCTCGACCGGACCATGCACTGGGGCACGCTGCTGCTCGTCACCGTCTGCATGGTGGGGCTGCGGACCTTCGCGATGGCCGCCAACCGGATCATCGACCGCGAGATCGACGCCCGCAACCCGCGCACCGCGGGCCGCGAGCTGGTCACCGGCGCGGTGTCGGTGCGGTCCGCGTGGACCGGGGCCGGGATCGCGCTCGCGGTGTTCCTGGGCTCGGCGGCCCTGCTCAACCCGCTCTGCCTGGCGCTGGCGCCCGTCGCGGTGATCCCGATGGTGGTCTACCCGTACGGCAAGCGCTTCACGAACTTCCCGCACGCCATCCTCGGCCTGGCCCAGGCGATCGGACCGGTCGGGGCCTGGCTGGCCGTCACCGGCGAGTGGTCGTGGGACGCGGTCATCCTGGGGCTCGCGGTCGGCGTGTGGATCGGCGGCTTCGACCTGATCTTCGCCTGCCAGGACGTGGCGGCCGACCGGGCCGAGGGCGTCAAGTCCGTCCCGGCCCGCTTCGGCGTGCCGGCGGCCCTGTGGGGCGCGCGCGGTGCGCACGCGGTGACCACGGCGCTGCTCGCCTGGTACGCGGTCGCGACGGACGCGGGCGTGCTGTTCTGGTCCGGTCTGGTGGTCGTCGCCGGGGCCTTCCTCTACGAGCACACCATCGTCAAGCCGCACGACCTCTCCCGCCTGAACCGGGCCTTCTTCACGGTCAACGGCTTCATCGGCATCGCCCTCTTCGTGTGCGCCCTGCTGGACCTCGCGGTGCGCGGCCTGACCTTCTAGCGCCCGGGCGGGCCGCCGGGCCGTCCGGACACCGTGACGGTCGGCCGCCCGCCGTGGCCGGATAGTCTCGGAGGCATGACTGAGCGCAAGCGCACCCCGTGGGTGGTCGGGGTTTCCGGCGCGTCCGGAACGCCCTACGCGGCGGCGGTGATCCGCGGGCTGCTCGCGGCGGGGGAGGACCTCGACCTGGTGGTGAGCCGGGCGTCGCGGCTGACGCTGCTGGACGAGACCGGCATCGCCTTCCGCGACGCGCACTGGCGCGAGGACCTCGCGCAGTGGCTGGCGCGGGGGGCCGACGGCAAGCCGGGCACCTTCCGGGACGTGCCGCTGGACGGGGTGCGGTACTGGGGCGCGGGGGACCTGGCGGCCGGGCCGAGCTCGGGCTCGTACCCCGCGAAGGGGATGCTGATCGTGCCCGCTTCCACGGCGTGCGTGGCGGGGGTGGCGCTGGGGCTGTCGAAGGACCTGCTGCAGCGGGTGGCGAGCGTGACGCTCAAGGAGCGGCGCCGGCTGGTGGTCGCGGTGCGGGAGACCCCGCTGAACGGGCAGACGCTCCGGCACCTGGTGGCGCTGGACGAGGCGGGCGCGGTCGTGCTGCCCGCCTCTCCGGCGTTCTACGCGGGTGCGACGCACATCCAGGACCTGGTGGACTTCGTCGCGGGGCGGGTGCTCGACGCGGCGGGGGTGCCGCACGGTCTGTACCGCCGGTGGGAGGGGGAGCTCGGTGGCTCCCGCCCCCGGGACCAGGCCTAGAGGGCCCGGGTCGGGGCCTCAGGCCTTCTTGGTGTGGCCGGGCTTGCGGGTCTTGTCGACGCGGTGGGCGGCGGCGGGCTGGTGGGCACGGGATCGGTTGGCCAGCTCCTGGAGCTGTCGCATGTGCGCGTAGGCCATCTCGATCGTGTACACGGTGAACCACTCCTGAAGATCGTCATTGATCTGTTGAAAGATTCGCAGGGTGTTGACCCTGCGTGCCTTAGATTCTATACCTATGCTTGCAGGATCGCCGAATAATGGAAGGCTCCACGTCATGGACACGGTGGACAGGCAGCTCATTCAGGCACTTCGCGAGAACGGTCGTGCCTCGTACGCGGAGCTGGGCCGTCTCGTGGGCCTCTCCGGCCCCAGCGTCACCGACCGCATCAACCGGCTGGAGAGCGCCGGTGTGATCACCGGGTACCGCGCGACCGTGGACTCGGCCTCGCTCGGCCTCGGCGTCACGGCGCTGATCGGGATCTCGCTCTCCGACGCCGCCGACCACGAGGACGTGGCCCGCCGGCTGCGCGACCTCGCCGAGATCGAGGACTGCTGGTTCATCGCCGGGGACGACTCCTTCATGCTCAAGGTGCGCGCCAACGACGTGGACGGCCTGGAGAAGATCATCCGCAGGCTCTCGGGCACCAAGGGCGTCTCGCGCACCCGCACCACCATCGTGCTCTCCACCAAGTGGGAGAACCGGGTCGGGGAACTGCCGGAGGAAGTCTGAGAGTACGGTGGGTCGCGGTTGCAGGCAGCAGCAGAGCGGGACTGCAGGACACAGAGGAAGGCGGGCGACCGGCATGGACGCTGGGCTCAAGCGCGAGCTGGAGGAGAAGGTCCGCTCCGGCGAGCGGCTGACGCGTGAGGACGGCATCGCCCTCTACGGGTCGGACGACCTGGCCTGGCTCGGCGGCCTCGCCCACGAGGTGCGGACGCGCAAGAACGGCGACGTCGTCCACTTCAACGTCAACCGCCACCTCAACATGACGAACGTGTGCACCGCGTCGTGCGCGTACTGCTCGTTCCAGCGCAAGCCGGGCGAGAAGGACGCGTACACGATGCGCATCGAGGAGGCCGTGCGCCTGGCGAAGGCCATGGAGAACGAGAACCTCACCGAGCTGCACATCGTCAACGGCCTGCACCCGAACCTGCCGTGGCGCTACTACCCGCGCTCGCTCTCCGAGCTGAAGAAGGCGCTGCCGAACGTCTCGCTGAAGGCGTTCACGGCCACCGAGATCCACCACTTCGAGACGATCTCGGGCATGTCGGCCTCCGACATCCTCGACGAGCTGATCGAGGCCGGTCTGGAGTCGCTGACCGGCGGTGGCGCGGAGATCTTCGACTGGGAGGTCCGCCAGCACATCGTCGACCACCGCACCCACTGGGAAGACTGGTCGCGCATCCACCGGCTCGCGCACGAGAAGGGTCTCAAGACCCCCTCGACCATGCTGTACGGGCACATCGAGGAGCCGCGCCACCGCGTGGACCACGTGCTGCGGCTGCGCGAGCTCCAGGACGAGACCGGCGGTTTCCAGGTCTTCATCCCGCTGCGCTACCAGCACGACTTCGTGGACATGCAGGACGGCAAGGTGCGCAACAAGCTCCAGGCGCGCACCACGATGGCCACGGGCGCGGAGGCGCTCAAGACCTTCGCGGTCTCCCGGCTGCTCTTCGACAACGTGCCGCACGTCAAGGTCTTCTGGGTGATGCACGGCGTGCAGACCGCCCAGCTGGCCCTTCAGCACGGCGCGGACGACATGGACGGCTCGGTCGTCGAGTACAAGATCACGCACGACGCGGACAACTACGGCACCCCGAACAAGCTGGGCCGCGAGGACCTGCTGGAGCTGATCCGGGAAGCCGGCTTCCGCCCGGTGGAGCGCAACACGCGCTACGAGATCATCCGCGAGTACCCCGGTCCGGTCGAGGGCCTGCGCGAGACCCCGCAGGCGATGCGGGTCTGATCCCCGCACCCGCCCGCCCGTGCCCGTCCGCCCCGTGATCCCGGGTGGCGGGCCGAGAGAGCCCCGGCCGTGACGGCCGGGGCTTTTCCCTGGGCCGGACGGGCTGGACCGGACAGCCAGGTAATAGTTACGATGCGATAATGACCCTTACTTTCACGTTCGATCCGGTCGTCGACCCGGCCCTGCGCGACGGCGTCCTGGAGCTGTGGGCCGACGTCACCAACGCGGGCGGGGCCGTCGGCTTCGTGGCGCCGGTCACCGCCGACGACATCCGCCCGGCCCTGATCGGACAGCTCACCGCGGTCGCCGACGGAGGCACCCGGCTGCTGGTCGGGCACGACGCGGACGGCAGGGTCGCCGCCACCGCCTTCCTCACCCACAACACCCACCGGCTCCAGCGGCACTGGGTGTGGGCGTACACGGTGATGGTCCACCCGGGCCTCCAGGGCCGCGGGTACGGCCGCGACCTGATGGCCGCGGTCGAGGCGGCCGCCCGGACCCTCGACGGCATCGACGCGATCCGCCTCGGCTGCCGCGGCGGCCACGGCCTGGAGCGCTTCTACGAGGCCTGCGGCTACAAGGAGGTCGGCCGCGTCCCCCAGGCCATCCGCGTGGCCCCGGGCGACGACCGCGACGACATCACGATGCTGCTGCCGCTGCACTGACCCGCGCCGCCGCTGCGCCGACCCCTGCGCCGGAGCGCCGTGCGGCCGTGCTTCACTGGACGGGACATTCCGTATGCAGGACGACGAGAGAGAAGGGGTCACCGTGTCCCTCAAGCCGAGCGCGACGATCCGCTACACCGCGATGCGCCTGGGCATCTTCGTCGGATGCCTGGTCGTCGTCGCGGGCCTGGTCCGGCTCGGGTGGGTGCCCTCCTCCATCGGGGACGCCAACTTCGCCTGGATCGTGCTGCTGGCCCTGGTCCTCTCCGCCCCGCTCTCCTTCGTCCTGCTGCGCAAGCAGCGCGACCAGATGTCCGAGCAGATTTCCGGACGCGTCGCGGGTGCGAAGGAGAAGCTCGCCTCGAACCGCAGCCAGGAGGACCTGGCGGACGACGCTGCGCGCGTGAACTCCTAGCTCCCGCCGTTGGCTTCATCACACACCGAACCGCCCCAGCGACGGGTTTACCGCCCGTAACGCCGGGGCGTTCGTGCGTTCCGGACCGGGAAGGGGAGGGTCGGCCGGGGCCCCGTGCGGGCCGGGCCCAAAGAACTGCTTTGAGATTCCCAAAGCACAAGTGTTAGCGTGTTCAACATGTTGACCGCAGCTGCGCACCCGATGACCACGAGCGTGACGCTCGTGGCGCGCCTGCACGTCGACCTCTGCCGCCGCGTGTCCGCGGCCTGTTGCTGTCGTCGCTGACGTCCGCTCCGCTCGCCCCGCTTCACCATCGCGCCGAGCCGAATCGATACAGCAGCGGTCCCGGCCGGCCTCCTTCCGGCTGCCGTCACCGCAGAACCGTCCCCGCACCGCTTCCTTGCGCGTCATCCCCGGAGAGTGTCCGTGTCCGCGACCCCCCAGGCCCAGGCCCCCGCCAAAGCCTCCTTCAAGTTCCCCTTCTGGGCCCAGATCATCGCCGGTCTCGCCCTCGGCGTCCTCTTCGGATGGATAGCCCGCAGCCAGGACGTCAGCTGGCTCGCCACCACCCTGGAGAAGGTCGGCGACATCTTCATCCAGCTGCTCAAGCTGGCCATCGCCCCGCTCGTCTTCTTCGCCATCCTGGTGTCGATCACCAACCTGCGGAAGGTGAACAACGCCGCCCGGCTCGCCTCCCGCACGCTGCTCTGGTTCATGATCACCTCGCTGATCGCGGTCGGCATCGGCATCGCGATCGGCCTGCTGACCGACCCGGGCTCGGGCACCGGCCTCACCGCCGCCGACGGCAAGGAGCCGAAGCGCACGGGCAGCTGGATCGACTTCCTGACCGGCATCGTGCCGACGGACATCGTCACGCCGTTCACCGAGCTCAAGGTCCTCCAGATCGTCTTCCTGGCCGTCGTCGCCGGCATCGCGGCCCTCCAGCTCGGCGGCAAGGCCAAGCCGGTCCTGGACCTCGCCGAGTCCGTCCTGGAGCTGCTCCAGAAGGCCCTGTGGTGGGTCATCCGCCTCGCCCCGATCGGCACCATCGGCCTCATCGGCACCGCCATCGCCACCTACGGCTGGGATCTGATCGGCAAGTACGCCACCTTCACCGCCGACGTCTACATCGGCTGCGCGATCGTGATGTTCGGCGTCTACCCGCTGCTCCTCGCCACCGTCGCGAAGGTCAGCCCGGTCCAGTTCTTCAAGGGCGCCTGGCCGGCCATCCAGCTGGCCTTCGTCTCCCGCTCCTCGGTCGGCACCATGCCGGTCACCCAGAAGGTCACCGAGCGCCTCGGCGTCCCGAAGGAGTACGCCTCCTTCGCCGTCCCGTTCGGCGCCACCACCAAGATGGACGGCTGCGCCGCGATCTACCCGGCGCTCGCCGCGATCTTCATCGCGCAGATCTTCGACGTGCAGCTCGGCATCAAGGAGTACCTGCTCATCGTCTTCGTCTCGGTCATCGGCTCCGCCGCGACGGCCGGCCTGACGGGCGCGACGGTCATGCTGACCCTCACCCTCTCCACGCTGGGCCTGCCGCTGGCCGGCGTCGGCCTGCTGATGGCGATCGACCCGATCCTCGACATGATGCGCACCGCCACCAACGTGGCCGGCCAGGCGCTGGTCCCGGTCATCGTGTCGGCCCGCGAGGGCATCCTCGACAAGGAGGCCTACGCCACCGCCTCGGCCTCCCCGCTCGACGACGAGCCCGCGGCCCCGGCGGAGACCGCCCCGCAGGAGAAGGTCCCGGTCCCGGCCTGACCCCCGGCCCCGCCCGCCCCGCAGCCCCCGCCCCCGTCCGGGCGGGGGCTGCGGCGTTCCCGCGGCCGGGTCTCGTCAGCGCGCCGAGGCGTATGTGACGAAGCCGGTCCAGGCGGTGGGGGTGACGGTGAGGTGGGGGAGCGCGGTGTCCTTCGAGTCGCGGACACGGACCTGGCCGGGGGCGTGCGCCACCTCGACGCAGGAGTCGCCTTCACTGCCGCTGCTGTAGCTGCTCTTGAACCAGTCCAGCTCGGGATAGCCGATCATGTCTCTCCCAGCAGTTCCTCGATGAAGTCCCGCGATTCCCGCGGCGTAAGAGCCTCCGCTCGGATGATGCCATAGCGAAGTTCGAGGATCCGGAGTCGCTTCGGGTCCGAGACCGGACGGCCGTTGAAGGCCCCTTCCGACCGTCCCACGGCCGTGCCGTCTCCGAACTTCAGGATCTCGATGCCGCCGTCCATGCCGGCGTGGGTCTCACAACTGTTCGGCATGACCTGGAGGGAGACGTTGCGCAACCGGCCGACCTCCAGCAGGTGTTCCAACTGCCGGCGCCACACCGCCGTGCCACCGATGGGCCTACGCAGGGCGGAGGCCTCGTGTACGAAGCTGATCGCCGGTGCGGGAGACCGGGTGAAGAGGGACTGTCGAGCCATTCGAGCGGCCGTGTACCGCTCGATCTCGTCCTGTGTGTACGAGGGCTGCCGCATCTCGAAGAGGGCCCGCGCGTGGTCGGAGATCTGGAGCAGGCCGTGCACGACGTGCGTGCTGTAGACGCCGACTTCCACCGCCCGCGCCTCCAGCTTCGCCAGGTCCCGCACCTTCTTCGGGTAGCGGATGGGCTCCACGTCCGCCTTCATCGCGGCGATCCGGCCGCCCGCCCGCAGTACCTCGTCCGCCTTGTCCAGGTACTCGGGGCGCGGGATGCGCTTGCCCGCTTCGATCTTGCGGACCAGATCCTCGCCGTAGCCGATCGCCGTGCCGAAGTCGGCGGACCGCAGGCCCGCCGACTCGCGCCAGGCCCGCAGCTGGCGGCCGAGGGCGGCCAGGACCGCCGCGCCCTGTTCGTCCTCGGGGTCCACGTCCCAGCCCGCGTCTTCCGTGTCGCCCTTGTCCACACCCATGCCCGCCCGCCTTCGACGTCCGAAAAGTCCTCGACGCTCCGTGCCCGCCCGCTCCGCCGGACAGCCGGGACAGCGCCGGACAGTCGCAGGACAAAGGCGGTACGCAAGGGCGTCGAAGCTCCCCACGGTAGGCGCGGATCGCCACGCTGAGTGATGTGAACAGTCAAATCCGTATCTCCGCACCCCGGTTCGCCGCCCAACTGCCCGCCACGCCGCGCGGCGCCCGGCTGGCCCGGCGGCTCGTCGTCGGACAGCTCGACGCATGGGGGGTGGCCGCGGAGGGGGCGGCCGTGGTCGTGGCCGAGCTGGCCGCGAACGCCGTGACCCACGGGCGCGTCCCCGGCCGGGACTTCCGGATCGTGCTCGTCCTCGCCGGTGGCGTGCTGCGCATCGAGGTGGCCGACGCCCGCGCGGACCGGATCCCGGGGGCCCGCGACGCGGCCGGGGACGACGAGGGCGGGCGGGGGCTGCTGCTGGTGGCGGCGGTCGCCGACCGCTGGGGCGTGGACCGGGGGCTGCCGCCCGGCAAGACCGTGTGGGCGGAGCTGCGGGTGGACGGAGGGCCGGGAGGGCCGGGGGCGGGCCGGGTCGTGGGCGGCCGGGACGCGGTGGGGGGCGACGTCCCAGGCGTTCAAGGAACGGGGAAAAACCCACCCACCCCACCCCACCGGCCCCGCGTAACTCACACGGGTGAATTGCTCCAACTCGGCTGGATTCGCCGCGGGTTGCCGGGCGCATGCTCGGCCCGAAACGTCAGCGCATGAGACGGCCCCCGGCGGGACTGGCATCCCGGTCGAGGGCCTGACCATCCAGGAAGTCCGCGAGGCTTCCCGATTCCGCGAGGCCTCCCGATGGCTTTCCAGCACCCCAGCGCGCCCCCGCGCGCCGCGTCCCGGCTTACGGCCGGGACCCCCCGATCCGGTGTCGTCCACGTCAACGTGCGGCACGCCGACCACTACACCGTGGTCGGCAACCACCTCGCCCAGCACCGGGTGTTGTCCCTGGTCGCCCTAGGCCTCGCCCTCCACATCCAGTCGCTCCCGGCCGGCGCCGGGGTCGGCGTCAAGCGGCTCTGCGAGCGGTTCCCCGAGGGCGAGGTGCGGATCGCCGCCGGTCTGCGGGAGCCGGAGGCGCACGGGTACCTGGAGCGCAGCCGCGTACGACTGCCCTCCGGGCGGGTCGTCACCCGTACGGTGTCCTACAACCGGCCGCGCACCGTGCCCGCCGTGCCCGCCGTGCCCACGACGCCCTCGACCGCGCCCCCGGACCCTTCCCCGGCGGCGCCCGGCAGTGCTCCCGGCCCCGTCGGCCCCGGAGTCGCCGGGTGCCGTGGCCGTACCCGTACCCGTACCCGTACCCGTTCCCGTACCCGTACCCGTGGCCCCGGTACCCGCCGTCCCGGACGGGCCCGTGCGGCCGGGCCCGCCGGACGGCCGCCGGACCCCTTCCAGACCTGCGACGGCTGCGAGCGGGCCTTCCGCGCACCCGCGCCCGGCCGGTGCCGGGACGGTCCGGCCGGACCGGAGCGGAGCGCCGCCTGAGGGGTGGCCGGTGGCCGGGGTGCGTGTGGTGCGGTGCGTGTGGTGCGGGTGTGGCGCGCTTGCACCGCGGCTGTGGTCCGGCTGTGCTCCGGTCGTGAAGAAAGGGTCCGAGGGCTGTTCAGCGGGGGTTACCGGTGCGTAGATTACCGGCGGTAACTCCCTTTGGACCCTGACCCAGGAGAGCGCGCCGTGGAAGCCGAGCCCCGACCGGTGGAGCCCGTCAAGACCGTGATCGACGGCAGGGTGCGGGAGGTGCACGTCCCCGCCCTGGCGGCCGTGCCCCGCTCGGGCTCCCTGGGTGACATCCCCTTCGACAACGCCCGCGAGGCCCCCGGCGAGCCGGTGCTCGCCCGCAAGGACCGGGACGGGAGGTGGCACGACGTCACGGCCGCTCGGTTCGCGGCCGAGGTGCTCGCCGTCGCCAAGGGGCTCATCGCCGAGGGCCTGCGCGAGGGCGACCGGCTCGCCATCATGGCCCGGACCACCTACGAGTGGACCCTCCTCGACTTCGCCGGATGGGCCGCCGGGCTGGTCACCGTCCCCATCTACCCGACCTCCTCCGCCCTCCAGGCCCGTTGGATCATCCAGGACTCCGGCGCCGTCGCCTGCGCCGTCGAGGACACCGCCCAGGCCCGGATCATCAGCGCCGAACGCGCCAACCTGCCCGGCCTGGCGCACCTGTGGGAGTTCGACACCGGCGCCGTCGCCCGTCTGGTCAAGGCCGGGGAGCACCTGCCCGACGCCCTCGTGCACGCCCGGCGGGAAGCGCGCGGGCCGGACTCCGTCGCCACCCTCATCTACACCTCGGGCACCACCGGCCGCCCCAAGGGCTGCGTGATCACCCACGCCAACTTCTTCGCCGAGGCCGACAACGCGGTCGCCCTGCTGCACCCCGTCTTCAGATCCGCCACCACGGAACCCGCCTCCACCCTGCTCTTCCTGCCGCTCAGCCACGTCTTCGGGCGGATGGTCGCCATCGGCTGCATGCGGGCCCGCGTCCGGCTCGGCCACGCGCCCAGCCTCCGTACCGAGGACCTGCTCGCCGACCTCGCCGGCTTCCGCCCCACCTTCCTCCTCGCCATCCCCTACGTGCTGGAGAAGGTCTACAACACCGCCCGGGCCACCGCCGAGAAGATGGGCCGCGCCGCCTCCTTCGACCGGGCCGCCCGGATCGCGCGCCGCTACGGCGAGACCGCCGAGGGCCGCACCCCGAGCGTCCGGCTGCGCGCCGCCCGCGCCCTGTACGACCCGCTCGTCTACCGGCGCATCCGGGCCGCCCTCGGCGGGCGCGTCCTCTACGTCCTCAGCGGCGGCTCCCCGCTCGGCCGACGCCTGGCCGCCTTCTACACCGGCGCGGGCATCGAGGTCTTCGAGGGCTACGGACTGACGGAGACGACCGGCGCCAGCACCGTCACCCCGCCGACGCGTCCCCGCCTGGGCACGGTGGGCTGGCCGCTGCCGGGCACGGCCGTACGGATCGCCCACGACGGCGAGGTGCTGCTCGGCGGACGCCACGTCTTCGCCGGGTACTGGAACGCCCCGCACGCCGCGGCCCCGGGCGGCTGGCTGCCCACCGGCGACATCGGGGAGCTGGACGAGGACGGCTACCTCACCATCACCGGCCGCAAGAAGGACCTGATCATCACCTCCGGCGGCAAGAACGTGGCCCCCGCGCCGCTGGAGGACTGGCTGCGGGCCCACCCGCTGGTCGGGCAGTGCATGGTGGTCGGCGACGACCGGCCCTACATCGCCGCCCTGATCACCCTGGAGCCGGACGGGCTGCTGCACTGGCGCCAGATGCACAAGAAGACCGGCGTGCCCCTCGGCGAGCTGGTGCACGACGAGGCGCTGCGGGCCGACCTCCAACGGGCGGTCGACGAGGCGAACCGGCTGGTGTCGCGGGCCGAGTCGATCCGGCGCTTCGCCGTCCTGCCCGGGCAGTTCACCGAGGAGGGCGGCCAGCTGACCCCGTCCCTCAAGGTCCGCCGGGCCGCCGTCGCCCGCGAGTACGCCCGGCAGATCGACGCCTTGTACCGGGCGGGCCGCTGACGCCGGTCCGGAGGCCGTGCCCACGGCGGCTCCGCCGCGCGGACGCCCATGTGCCCTCGCGCGCAGTGCTGTTGAGCTTGGGACCCGCCGCCGGGACGACGCCGGGCGCCGAGCCGGCCGCTTCCTGGCACCAGGCCCCGGGACCTGGCGGTGGCCTTGGTTCGTCTTCGAGGCTTGGCCGCGGTGCCGGGCCGCGGCCTCGGCCTTGGTTTCCGGGCCCCGGCCCCGGCCCCGGCCCCCGGTCCCGAGTTCGGGTTCGGGTGGGCGCGGGTCACTCTTTCGGCTCACCGTGGGCGCGGTCGGTCGGGGCCGGGTGTCGGCGGCGCGCGGGCCTGCCGAGCCGTCGCGTGACCCCGGCGGGCGATCCCCGGCCGACGGGCGGGGCCGCGCGGGTGCGCCTACGGTGGGCGAACCGGCCGGGGGGCCACCCCCGAGGAGGGTGCAGTGCCCCGTCCCCGTCCCCGTCGCCGTCCCGCCGTCCCGCGCGAAACCCACACGCCTCCCGACGCGCCGGTCCCGGGCGGTCTCGATGCGCGGGGGCCCGCTCGGCCCGATGCGCCGGTGCCGGGTGGTCTCGGTGCGCGGGGGCCTGCTCGGCCTGATGCGCCGGTGCCGGGTGGTCTCGGTGCGCGGGGGCCCGCTCGGCCCGATGCGCCGGTCCCGGGCCGTCCCGACCCCCTGACGTTCGCCGGTCCCGAGCCCCTGACTCCTGCCGGTCCCGGTATCCGGACGGCCGCGGGTTCCGGCGCGCTGGGCTCCGCGGCTCCCGGCGCTTCGGCGTCGGCGTCGGCACGGCCCGGTGTCCGGGCGGGCGGCGGTTGGCGGGTGGGCGTCGCCGTCGGGTGCGCGCTGCTGGTGGCGGGCCTGGCTCCCGCGGCCGCGCCCGGGGCCGCCGGCGGGCCGGCACCGGCGGGCGTGGGGGCGGCCGCGGCGCGGGCCGCGGTGGACCGGGACGGTCCGGCGGGCCGGCTCCACGGGCAGCGGGTCCGCTGGGGCGCGTGCGCGCGCCGGGAGGTGCCCGCCGGGATGCGCTGCGGGACCGTCGAGGTGCCGCTCGACCACGCCGACCCGGCCAAGGGCACGATCCGGGTGGCGGTGGCCCGGATACCGGCCACCGACCCCGCCCGCCGCATCGGCTCGCTGCTGCTGAACTTCGGCGGCCCAGGCGCCCAGGGCGTGGCCGGACTCGCTGCCGACGCCCGGGACTTCGCCGAACTCGGCGAGCGCTACGACCTCGTCTCCTTCGACCCCCGCGGGGTCGGCCACAGCGCCCCCGTCTCCTGCGCGGGCTCCCAGGACACCGCCGGCGAGGCGGACGACGCCGCCGCTCAGCTCGCCGCGCTGCGCGCGGTGGTCCGGCGCTGCGAACTGGCCTCCGGTCCGGTCCTCCCGTACGTCGGCACCGTGCACGTCGCCCGCGACATGGACCTCCTGCGCCGCGCGCTCGGCGACGCGAAGCTCCACTACCTCGGCTTCTCCTACGGCACCCGGCTCGGCGCCGCGTACGCCGCCCTCTTCCCCCGCACCACCGGCCGCATGGTCCTGGACGGCGTGGACACCCTCGGCGAGCCGCTGAGCGAACAGGCCCTGGTCACGGCGCGCGGCCAGCAGCGCGCCCTGGACCACTTCCTGACCTGGTGCACGCACCGGCCGGGCTGCGTGTACGGGACCAACGCCCGAACGGCCGGGGAGCGGGTCGACGCGCTGATCGCGCGGCTCGACCGCGAACCGCTGGTCGGCGGCGACGGCTCGTACGTGACCGGCCAGGACGCGGTCGCCTCGATCGGCAGCGCCCTGTACGCGCGCGGCTCCTGGCCCGCGCTCGCCGACGCGCTCGCCCTGGCCGAGCGCCGCTCCGACCCCGTCGGGCTGCTCCAGCTCGGCGGCCCGACGGACCCCGCCGAGGACGGCGACCCGGACGCGGGGGAGCCCGCGCCCGGCACCGGACCCGGCTCGGTGCCCGCCGACAACGCCGCCGCCGCGCTCGCCGCCGTGAACTGCGCCGACGACCCCGACCGATCGGCCGCCGGGGCCTCGCCGGCGGCCGTCCAGCGGGAACTGGCCGAGCTGAGGCCCGCGTTCCTCCAGGCCTCCAAGGTCTTCGGGCCGCGCCAGCTGCGCACCGTGCTGTCCTGCTACGGCCGCCCGCCCGGCACCGACTTCCTCCGCAGGATCGACCACCCGGGAGCCCCGCGGATGCTCCTGGTCGGCACCCGCGGCGACCCGGCCACCCCGTACGAGTGGACGGAGGAGACGGCGCGCCGGCTCGGCTCGGCGGTGGTCCTGGACCACAAGGGCGACGGCCACACCGGCTACGACGCCTCGGCCTGCGTGCGCGCGTACGCGCACCGCTTCCTCGTCGACGGCCGGCTGCCGAACGGGACGCGGTCCTGCCCCGCCGGAGAATGACCCGGCGGGCCTGCGAAGGAGACGGCCCGGCAACCGCGCGGCTCACCCTTCCTGGCCGGGCCACCCACCCGGTCCTCCCCACGCCGGTACGGGCCGGCCGTCGCCTCGACCACCCCGGCGGGGCTACGGGCGGCGGTTCTCCGTGACCAGCGCGCGGAAGGCGTCCGGGGTGATCGACTCGATGCCCCGGCCCGAATTGACCGTGATCCTGCGGCCGTCGACGAACACCGACGGGGTGCCGTTGACGTTCTCGTCGTAGAAGGCCTGCCCGACCTTCTCCACCCAGGGCATGTACGTGAGTTCCTTGACGGCGCGGTTGAAGGCGGGCGTCCGCAGTCCCGGCACCCCGTCGGCGAGTTCGAGGAGGGTGGCGGTGGCCCCGAAGCGGTCCTCCGTCTCCTGCGCGGGATGGTTCGCGAAGAGCACCCGGAGGTACTCCACGAACTTCTCGGGCCCCTCGTTCACCGCGGCGCCCAGGGCGTTGAGGGCCCGCCGGGAGCCCTGGCCGCCGCCCAGCGACGTGTCGAGGAAGGTCGCGAAGCGGTACTCGACCCGGTACTCGCCCGCGTCCGCCTGCTCCTTGACGGTCGCTCCCAGGCCCTGCTCGAAACCCGCGCAGAACGGGCAGCGGGCGTCGACCCAGACGGTCAGCGTGTGCCGCGCGTCCGCCCTGCCGTACGGGATCACGATGCCGTCCCGGCCGGTGGTGTGGGCGGGTTGGACGAATGGCCCGCCCGCCGGCCCGTCCGGCGAAGACCCGCCCGGCCCGGACGAGGCGGCCGCATGGACGCCGATCCCGGCCGCGAACGCGAGCACCGCGGCCACGGCGCCGCCGAGCAGCAGGCGGCCCCGCGAACCCGCCCGCCGGGCCCGGGCCTCCCGCCGCGCGCGGAGCCGTTCGCGGGCCGCGCGGCGCCGGTCCTTCGTGCTGCTCGTCGCCATGGAACCAGCGTAAAGAGGGGACAGGGCGAAAAGCGGGGGCCATTGGGGCATTCCGGTCAGGGTCTTAGGTCCCCGGCCGCGCGGCGCGGGGTGAGCCGGGCGAAGCCGAGACGAATGGTGCGTCACATCTGCCGGGGGGACGGCGAGTCTCCTGCGAATACCTGATAGACAGGGGATATTCACGGCCCGCACGGCCGTGCTCCTTTGACGGCTCCTGGGGGGATCGCCGCACTGTGAAGCCGCTTCACCGCCACCTCGTCAACACCTCGCGCAAGGTCCTGTGCACGGCCGCTCTCGCGGCCAGCCTGACGACGGCCGCCGTCGTGACCAATCCGTCGACCGCCGACGCGGGGGAGTCCGAGCCCACTCCGGACAGCCCGCAGGCCGCCGACCGCGGAGACGCGCGGCTGGACCTGCCCGACATCGTCGCCAACCCGCAGGTGCCACCGGGCGCCACCGCCCCGGCCGGGTCGGACGGGATACCCCAGACCGCCCTCGACGCCTACCGGCGCGGCGCGCTGTCGGTGGCCGCCGCCCTCCCCAACTGCAAGCTGCCCTGGCAGCTGCTGGCGGGCATCGGCCGGGTCGAGTCGGTCCACGCCTCCGGATACGGGCTCAAGACCGACGGCTCCACCGAGAAGCCCATCCGCGGCCCGCGCCTCGACGGCAACGGCTTCGCCGAGATCCGCGACACGGACAAGGGCGAGTGGGACGCGGACACCGCGTACGACCGGGCGGTCGGCCCGATGCAGTTCATCCCCTCCACCTGGCGGACCTGGGGCGCCGACGGCAACGGCGACGGCAACCGCGACCCCAACAACATCTACGACGCCGCCCTCGGGGCCGGCCTCTACCTGTGCGCGGGCGACCGGGACCTCTCCGATCCCGCCAGGCTCGACCAGGCGATCCTCAGCTACAACAACTCGCGCGAGTACGTGAACGCGGTGCTCGGCTTCATGCGCCAGTACCAGAACGGCGTCGGCGAGGTCGCCAATCCGCCCGCCGGCAGCTACCCGCCCGCGCCCCCCGGCACCCTGCCCACCCCGCGCCCGCCGGTCACCCCGCCCGCGCCCGTCACCCCGCCGGGCCCGGTCACGCCGACCACCCCGGCCAAGCCGACCCCGCCGCCGGTGACGCCGGAGAAGCCCACCCCGCCCGCCGCGCCCCACCTCACCGAGCTGAACGTGCTCGGCGGGACCGGGCTCACCGCCGAGGCCGGGACCGCCTTCACCGCGGTGCCCAAGGTCAAGCTGGTCCTCAGCGACGGCAAGCCGGCCGCGGGCCGGGACGTCGTCTTCACGGTCGAGTCGGACACCACCGGCGGCACCGCCTTCCCGAAGACCCCCGAATCCCTGGTGGCCAAGACGGACGCCGAGGGCGTCGCGACCGCCCCCGGCCTGAAGGCGGGCCCCAAGCCCGGCACCTTCACGCTGCGGATCTCGGCCTACGACAAGGTCGGGGGCCTCACCGCGCGGCTCGACGGCTCGGTCACGGCCAAGCCCGTCGCGGACAGGCTGGCCCGTCCGGCGGGCGCCGACCCGCTGACTGCCGCGGCCGGCAAGAGCATCACGGGCGTCACGGTCCTCGCCACGGCGGAGGGCAAGCCGCTCGCGGTGACCGGGGTCCTCGCCGAGCTGGTGGAGAAGAAGGACGGCGCGTGGGTCCCGGTGGACCCGAAGACCGCGAAGAGCCCGTACTTCAAGGGTGCCGAGGGCGAGAAGGCGACCAGCCTGGAGCTCCCGGAGAGCGCGGCCGACGGCCGGCTCGTCCTGCCGGAGCTGTTCACGGCCGCGGACACCGCCCCGGGCACCCACCACCTGCGCCTGACCACCCCGGACGGCGTCACCCTGGTCCTCGACGTGGAGGTCACCGCCCCGGTGACCACCCCGCCGACGACCGCGCCGACCACCCCGCCGACCACCGCGCCGACCACCCCGGCCAAGGCCGGCTGAACCCGCCCGGACCCCGCAACGCCGGTGGCCCCGGACCCCGCACGCGCGGGGTCCGGGGCCACCGGCGTTCGGGCCCCTCCCCTTCCCGGGAGGGGAAAGGCAGGAGCCCCGCCGCTCTGCTCGCACAGAGGGGACGGGGCTCCTTGGGTACTGCGTTTCCAACCGCGATGTGGTTGGCCCTGGCGACTAGGCCGGGGTGACGTTCTCCGCCTGCGGGCCCTTCGGACCCTGGGTGACGTCGAAGTTCACCAGCTGGTTCTCCTCAAGGGAGCGGAAGCCAGCGGCGTTGATCGCGGAGTAGTGGACGAAGACATCCGGGCCGCCGCCGTCCTGGGCGATGAAGCCGAAGCCCTTTTCAGCGTTGAACCACTTGACGGTTCCGGTAGCCATGAGCCCTCCTATGGGCCAAAGGGTCGCCCTGCTCCAGAACCTGCTAAGAAGTCTGAAAACTACAAAAGCCCGCGGGTCACATTCTCCGCAGGCCTCGTACTGCAAGGGAAACCAAACTGCAACTTGCGACGAGCCTAGCACGCGTCCTCGGGCCAGGACCAGAGGGAAAGATCACGTCACCCGGACGTTTGAGACCCGCCCGAACGCTGACGTGACACGGGGGGCTAGTCTCGCGATGTGGACGTCTATCGCAGCCGGCCCCGCGTCGGCCACATCCAGTTCCTGAACTGCCTGCCGCTCTACTGGGGGCTGGCCAGAACCGGCACGCTGCTGGACCTGGAGCTGACCAAGGACACTCCCGAGAAGCTCAGCCAGCGCCTCGTCGAGGGCGAGCTCGACATCGCCCCGATCACCCTCGTCGAATTCCTCCGCAACGCCGACCGGCTCGTCGCCTTCCCCGACCTCGCGGTCGGCTGCGACGGCCCCGTGATGTCCTGCGTGATCGTCTCGCAGGTCCCGCTGGAGCAGCTCGACGGCGCCCGCGTCGCGCTCGGTTCGACCTCCCGCACCTCCGTGCGCCTCGCCCAGCTGCTGCTTTCCGAGCAGTACGGGGTCCGGCCCGACTACTACACCTGCCCGCCCGACCTGGGGGTGATGATGCAGGAGGCCGACGCGGCGGTGCTGATCGGCGACGCCGCGCTGCGCGCCTCGCTGCACGACGCCCCGCGGCTCGGCCTCACCGTGCACGACCTGGGGCTGATGTGGAAGGAGTGGACCGGACTGCCGTTCGTCTTCGCCGTCTGGGCCGCCCGCAAGGACTACCTGGCCCGTGAGCCGGTCGTCGTACGGAAGGTCCACGAGGCCTTCCTCGCCTCCCGGGACGTGTCCCTGGAAGAGGTCTCCAAGGTGGCGGAACAGGCCGCCCGCTGGGAGGCCTTCGACGCCGAGCTGCTGGAGCGCTACTTCACCACGCTCGACTTCCGCTTCGGCCCCGACCAGTTGGCCGGAGTACGGGAATTCGCCCGGCGCACCGGCCCCACGACCGGCTACCCGGCGGATGTCGCCGTGGAACTCCTGGACCCCGTACCGGACGGGCTTACGGACGCCGTCCCGAGCTAGTTCCGGGAGCCCGTCCGGGTGAATCCGGGGTGTGCCGGGAATTCCCGTCCTTTTCGCGATCCGGCCCCTGCCGGGTGAATGCGAAAAGGAATCCCGCCCCGCGATCCCGCCGGTGAAGACCAGCAGGAGCGCAAGGGACGGACCCCCGCTCCCCGTCGCCCTGCACCCCCCAAGGTGCCGGGGTCCGGGCCCCACCCGTGGTCCGGCCCGGAGCTCGGGGGAGGGGGCGGGGGACGCGACGCAGCCGCTCGAAGCCGGCGAACCGCGGACCATCGGCGCGTACCGGCTGCTCGGCCGGCTCCGCGGACGAGCGGTTCACCCTCGACGACGGCGGAACCCTGCACTACAGGTCGGGTGACGCGCCGGCCGGAAACCCGGAGGGAGACCCCACCCGAAGCCCCTGACGGCCGCCGGGGGGCGCTGGCGTACGCTGGATCGGTCCGGACCTTGACACACCGCCGAAAGGTGACGCACCGGTGACCGACCAGGCCGCTCTCCAGTCTGTCCTCGACCGCGCAGCCGCGGGGGGCCGGATCACCAGGGAAGAGGCGCTCGACCTCTACCGCGACGCTCCGCTGCACGCCCTGGGCCAGGCCGCCGACGCCGTGCGCCGGCGCCGCTACGCGGGTACCGAGCACATCGCGACGTACATCATCGAGCGCAACATCAACTACACCAACGTCTGTGTCACGGCGTGCAAGTTCTGCGCCTTCTACGCGGCCCCCAAGGACGCGAAGAAGGGCTGGTCCCGCGACCTCGACGACATCCTGCGCCGCTGCGCGGAGACCGTCGAGCTCGGCGGCACGCAGATCATGTTCCAGGGCGGCCACCACCCGGACTACGGCGTCGAGTACTACGAGCACCACTTCTCCGCCATCAAGAAGGACTTCCCGCAGCTGGTCATCCACTCCCTCGGCGCGTCCGAGGTCGAGCACATGGCCAGGATCTCGGGGGTCTCCGCCGAAGAGGCCATCCGCCGCATCCACGCGGCCGGCCTCGACTCCTTCGCGGGCGCCGGAGCCGAGCTGCTGCCCGCGCGGCCGCGCAAGGCCATCGCCCCGCTCAAGGAGTCGGGCGAACGCTGGCTGGAGATCATGGAGATCGCCCACCGGCTGGGCGTGGAGTCCACCTCCACCATGCTGATGGGCACCGGCGAGACCAACGCCGAGCGCATCGAGCACATCGCGATGATCCGGGACACCCAGGACCGCACGGGCGGCTTCCGCGCCTTCATCCCGTACACCTACCAGCCCGAGAACAACCACCTCAAGGGCCGGACCCAGGCGACGATCTTCGAGTACCTGCGCATGATCGCCATCGCGCGGCTCTTCCTCGACAACATCGCCCACATCCAGGGCTCCTGGCTCACCGTCGGCAAGGAGGCGGGCCAGCTCTCCCTGCACTACGGCGCGGACGACCTGGGCTCGATCATGCTGGAGGAGAACGTGGTCTCCTCGGCCGGTGCCAAGCACCGCTCCAACCGCCAGGAGATCATCGACCTGATCCGCAAGGCGGGCCGCACCCCGGCGCAGCGCGCGACCACCTACGAGCACCTCCTGGTCCACGACGACCCGGCGAACGACCCGGCCGACGACCGCGTGGTCTCGCACATCTCCTCCACCGCCCTCGAAGGCGGCACCGCCCACCCCGAGCTGAAGCTCATCGCGACGAACTGACCGCGCCGTGCTGACGCTCCACACCGCAGGACACCTCGTCGCCGGGGCGGGCTCCGAGCCCGTGCCGGACGGCGCGGTGCTCGTCGAAGGGGACCGGATCGCCCGCGTGGGGCCGTACGGGGACCTCGCCGCGAGCCACCCGCACGCCCGGGTCCGGCGCTGGCCCGGGGTCCTCACCCCGGGGCTGCTGGTGCGCGGCGCCGACGGGCTGCTGGAGCGGACCTACTACCCCGACGACCCGTACGAGACCGCCGAACTCGGCACCGGGCCGATCACCGGGGAGGCGGCCCTGGCCGCCCTCGGGATGACCGAGGCGCGGTGGGGCCACAGCGCCCGGCGCGGTACGCAGAAGCTGCTCGCCCGCGGGGTGACGGCACTGACCGGCCGCTTCACGATCCCGGCGGTGCGCACGGCCGTGGTCCGCTCGGGGCTCGTGGTCCTGGCACCGGCGGGCCCGGCCGACGGCGCGGGCGCCTCCCTGGACCCGTTCGCGGGGCGGGAGGAGGCCGGGCAGGCCTTCCACGGGGTCCTGGAGCCGGGCGCACCGGCCCGGTTCGCGGTCTTCGCGGTCACGGACCCGGGGGCGCTGCTGGCGGAGGGGGCGACCACGTGCGTGGCCACGGTCATCGGGGGACGGCTGCTGCACCGCCGGCGCTGAGCGGCGGCCCGGACGGTCCGCCGGGGGCCGCGCCGCGCAGCTCCTCGCGGGCGAGCGCGGACAGCAGGCAGGCCTGGAGGCGGCTGATCCCGCCCAGCTTGGCCCGTATGTTCACCACGTGGAACTTGACCGTGCTGACGGACAGCCGCAGCTCGTCGGCGAGCTCGGCGTTGGACGCGCCGGTGGCCAGGCACAGGAACACCGCGGACTCCTGCTCGGTGAGCTGGGCCGCCGGCGCGGCGGCCGGCTCCGCCCCGGACGCCTCCGGCCGTCGCTGCGGTCCGTACGAGGGGAACCAGGCGGGGACGCTGTAGCTGACGACACGCACGGTTTCCACCCCTGGCCCCGGCCGGCCCATCCGATGGCCGGTCCTCCGACCTAAGGGACGCGCGGGCCGGACAGATAAGTTCCGTCCGCGGCGTACGGCCACGCGTTGGCGGTGCAGCCGAGCAGCCCCCTGATCTGCTGCATCATCGCCGGAGCGGGCCGGCCGGGGCCGGGGCAGCCCTCGTGGTCGCGGCCGATCTCGTGCCCGACCTCGTGGTTGACGATCAGCGCCCGGTACTCCTCCACCGGCCCGGCGAACTGCGGCGATCCCTCCTGCCAGCGCTTGAGGTTGACCACGACGGTGTGACCGGCCCGGCAGTTGGTCTCGCCGACGAGCTCCGGGGTCACCACCTCGCACAGCCGGTCGGTGGTCGTCGGCGTCGCGATCCTGACCGTGAAGTCCACCGGCTGGCCGGCGCCGACCAGCCGGAAGCCGTACGCGGGGTCGCGGGTCCAGCCGCGCGGATCGCCGAGGACCTTCTCGACGGCGCGCGCGGCGGTGTCCGGGTCGACCCCGCTGTTCTCCTCGACCTCGATCCGCCAACGCAGCGCGGTGCCCTTGCCCTGGGGCTGCCCGGCGGCGCCGGAGGGCTTGAAGGTGCCCGGCCCGGAGGCCGGGACCGGCACGGACGGGCCGGGCGCCGGTCCGCCGGCCGCCGGGGCCGACGGGGCGGGGGACTTCGGCGGGGGCGCGGCGGAGGAGTCCTCGGGCAGGGGGGAGGGCCCGGCGCCCTGCGCGGCCGCCGGGCCGGAGCCGTCCGCGGAGCCCCGGCCGCCGGCCGGCTCCGGCGGTCCGGACGCGGCCGGGCGGCCCGCCGCCTTCCGGGGGTCGTCGTCCCCGGGCAGCGCGGCGTACGCGGCGGCCGAGACGGCGAGGACCGCCGCCGTGCCGAGGAGCGTGCGCCGCAGCCGCCTGCGCCGTTCCGCCCGGCGCAGGGCGCGCGGACTGCGGGGGGAGCGACCGGTGGAACGGCCTGCCGGCATGTGGAGCCCTCTGTTCGCGGTTCGCGGCGGCCGCTGCCGGAGCAGGCCCTTCGGGGGCCCCGGTCCGGAGGCAGACCCGCACCGGGCCGCACCGCGCCAGTCAACGCGGACCGGGGGCGCCGGCGTAACTGTCCTTCGGGCCAGTTGTGTGGTTGGGACACGGTCCGGGCGGGTATACCGGGGTACCGCTGCGGCCTCCCCGGCCGGCGGGCCGGTGCCGCGGAGCCGGCGCCGCCGGGAGCGGCGCGGCCTGAGAGGATGGGCGGGTACCCGCCGATCCGCATCGCACACCGAGGGGCGAACGCCAGTGACAAGGGCTTCCCTGGACAAGCAGCCGCACGAAGTCGCCTCCATGTTCGACGGGGTCGCGGCCAACTACGACCTCACCAACGACGTGCTCTCCCTCGGCCAGTCCCGGCTCTGGCGCAAGGAGGTCGCCAAGGCCGTCGCGGCCCGCCCCGGCCAGAAGGTCCTCGACCTCGCGGCCGGCACCGCGACCTCCTCGCTGCCCTTCGCCGCGACCGGCGCCTACGTCGTCCCCTGCGACTTCTCCCTCGGCATGCTCCGCGAGGGCAAGAAGCGCAACCCGTGGCTGCCGCTGACCGCCGGCGACGCGACGAGGCTGCCGTTCAAGGACGACACGTTCGACACCGTCACCATCTCCTTCGGCCTGCGCAACGTCCAGGACACCGACGCCGCGCTGCGCGAGCTCCACCGGGTGACCAAGCCCGGCGGCCAGGTCGTCATCTGCGAGTTCTCGCAGCCCACCTGGGCACCCCTGCGCACCGTCTACACCGAGTACCTGATGCGCGCCCTGCCCCCGGTGGCCCGCGCCGTGTCCTCCAACCCGGACGCGTACGTGTACCTCGCCGAGTCCATCCGCGCCTGGCCCGACCAGCCGCAGCTCGCCGCCCTGCTCCAGAAGGCCGGCTGGGCGAAGGTCGCCTGGCGCAACCTGAGCGGCGGCATCGTCACGCTGCACCGCGGCACCAAGGCCTGACCCTCCGTGGACGCCGCGGCCTTCGACTACCCGGCGCTGCTGGAACGCGTCGCGCGGGACGTCGCGCCGCTGACCGGCAGCGGGACGCCCGCGGAGTACATACCGGCGCTCGCGTCGGTGGACCCGCGGCAGTTCGGGATGGCCGTCGCCGACCTCGACGGCAACGTCTTCGGGGTGGGCGACTGGCAGGTGCCCTTCTCCACCCAGTCGATCACCAAGGTCTTCACCCTGGCCCTCGCCCTCGCCCAGGGCGGCGACAGCCTCTGGGAGCGGGTGGGCCGGGAGCCGTCCGGCAACCCGTTCAACTCCCTCGTGCAGCTGGAGTACGAGAACGGCGTCCCGCGCAACCCGTTCATCAACGCGGGCGCCCTCGTCGTCACCGACCGGCTCCAGACCCTGACCGGCGACGCGAGCAGCGAACTGCTGGACTTCCTGCGCCAGGAGAGCGGCAACCCCGACCTCGGCTTCGACGCCGAAGTGGCCGCCTCCGAACAGGAGAACGGCCACCGCAACGCCGCCGTCGCCCACTTCATGGCCTCGTACGGCAACATCGACAACCCGGTGCCGGCCCTGCTGGAGCACTACTTCTGGCAGTGCTCGATCGAGATGAGCTGCGCCGACCTCGCCCGCGCGGGCCGCTTCCTGGCCCGGCACGGGCTGCGCGCGGACGGTTCGCGGCTGCTGACGCGCAGCGAGGCCAAGCAGATCAACGCGGTGATGCTGACCTGCGGGACCTACGACGCGGCGGGCGAGTTCGCCTACCGCGTCGGGCTCCCCGGCAAGAGCGGGGTCGGCGGCGGCATCGTCGCGGTCGTCCCCGGCCAGTGCACCCTCGCCGTGTGGAGCCCCGGACTGGACGCGCAGGGCAACTCGGTCGCGGGCGTGGCGGCCCTGGACCGTTTCACGACGCTGACCGGGCTGTCGGTCTTCTAGGGCGCCCTACGCGGCCGGCTCCGCGGCGGGCCCGAGATCCAGCGTGTACCGGCGGCCGTGGCTGACGCCGTTCGGCAGCAGGAAGCGCTCGGCCAGGGTCATGCCCAGCCGCTCGGCCACCGCGATCGACCGGGCGTTCCCGTCGTTGATCATCGCCACCACGTGCGGGACGCCGGCCGCCCGGACCCGCTCCAGGGTGGCCAGGGCGGCGGCGTACGCGTACCCCTGACCCCAGGCCCCGCGCCCCAGCCGCCAGCCGATCTCGATCTCCCCGACCGGGCCCCAGGGCTTCGTCTCGGGCCAGGGCTGCGCGCCGGTGAAGCCGATCACCGCGCCCTGCGCGTCCAGCAGGGTCCACAGGCAGAAGCCGAGCCGGGCGTCGTGCAGCCGCTGCCGGGCGGTGAGCTCCTCGTACAGGGAGAGCTCGGCGGGTCCGCCGAGGAACTCCATGACCTCGGCGTCGTCGAAGACCCGCTGCCAGGCACGGGCGTCCTCGTCGGTGGGCACGCGCAGCTGGACGGCGGGGAGCGGCCGGGCGGGCGAGGTGGTCATCGGAGGCACCCTTCGGATCGTGATCTCTCTCGCTGCATAGACTGCACGTGTCCGGTGCCGTTGGGCACCCTTTATCGAGCCTTCGGGAGACCCCGCAGTGACCGAGCCCCTCTCCGAACACTCCGCGGACGTGATCGTCGTCGGGGCCGGGCCCGCCGGCTCGACCACCGCGTACTACCTCGCCAAGGCCGGATTGGACGTCCTGCTCCTGGAGAAGACCGCCTTCCCCCGGGAGAAGGTCTGCGGCGACGGCCTGACCCCGCGCGCCACCAAGCAGCTGGTCGCCATGGGCATCGACATCTCCGAAGAGGCCGGCTGGCTGCGCAACAAGGGCCTGCGGATCATCGGCGGCGGACAGCGGCTCCAGCTGGACTGGCCGGATCTCGCCTCCTATCCGGACTACGGCCTCGTCCGCAAGCGCGACGACTTCGACGAGACCCTGGCCCGCCAGGCCCAGAAGGCCGGCGCCCGGCTCTACGAGCGCTGCAACGTCGGCGAGCCCGTGCGCGACCCCCGCACCGGGCACATCACCGGCGTGCGGGCGAAGCTGGGCGAGGAGAAGACCCCGGTCACCTTCAGCGCCCCGCTGGTCGTCGCGGCCGACGGCAACAGCTCCCGGCTGTCGCTCGCCATGGGCCTGCACCGGCGCGAGGACCGCCCGATGGGCGTGGCCGTCCGTACGTACTTCACCTCGCCCCGGCACGACGACGACTACCTGGAGTCCTGGCTGGAGCTGTGGGACCGGCGCGGCGCGCAGGACAGGCTGCTGCCTGGCTACGGCTGGATCTTCGGCATGGGCGACGGCACCTCGAACGTCGGGCTCGGCATCCTCAACTCCTCCTCCGCCTTCAAGGAGCTGGACTGGCGCGAGGTCCTCAAGGCCTGGTGCGCGTCCATGCCGGAGGACTGGGGCTACACCCCCGAGAACATGACCCAGCCGATCCGCGGCGCGGCCCTGCCGATGGCCTTCAACCGGCAGCCCCACTACACCAAGGGACTGCTGCTCGTCGGAGACGCGGGCGGGCTCGTCAACCCGTTCAACGGCGAGGGCATCGCCTACGCGATGGAATCCGGCCAGATCGCGGCCGACGTCATCGTCCAGGCCCACGCCCGAGCGACCCCGGCGCAGCGCGAACTCGCGCTGCACAACTACCCGAAGGTCCTCAAGGAGACCTACGGCGGCTACTACACGCTGGGCCGCGCCTTCGTGAAGCTGATCGGCAACCCGAAGGTCATGAAGGTCGCCACGCAGCGCGGCCTGACCCACCCGGTGCTGATGAAGTTCACGCTGAAGATGCTGGCCAACCTGACGGACCCGACGGGCGGCGACGCGATGGACCGCATCATCAACGGCCTCTCGAAGGTGGCACCGAAGGCCTGACGGCGACGGGGCACGGGGTACGCGTGCGCGTACGGCTAGGCGACGGGTCGCGGCGGGGGGTCCCCGGCGGGGCCCGTCCGGTCGTACGGGGGCGCGTCGGCCGGGGCCGGCGGGGGGTCGGCGCGGTGGACCGCGCGGACGCAGCGGGTCAGCAGGGCCAGGCCGCCGAGCAGGAGCAGCGCCGAGACGCTCCAGCCGAGGCCGAGGGCCAGCGGGTGGCCGGGCTTGTGCCAGGGGCGGGCGGTGGTCAGCAGCCAGCCGCCCACGGCGAGGAGGCCGAGCCCGAGCGCGGCCGGGGCCGCGGTGGGGTCCGCGCCCCGGGGGCGTTCGTGGGGCCGGTCGTGGGGGCGTGCGCTCACGGGACCACCACCTCCAGGGTTCGGGCCAGGGGCCGGTCGTACGCGCCGCGGCCATCTTCGCAGGCGCCCGGCCCGTCGCGCGCGGGTCCCCGGCAACTCGCGTGCGGGGCGGGCCCGCAGGCGGCCCCGGCGACCGGGGCGGGCCCCCGCGACGCACCGCGCCCGGGCAGCACGAAGGGCCGGTGCTCCACCCCCGAGCGGGGGAGCACCGGCCCTTCGTGACGACCGGGGCCGCGGGGACCGCCCGGGGACGGCCCGGGAAGCGCCCTGGGCCGCCCGTGGGGGCCCGGGGGGACCGGGGCGGCCGACCGCGGCCCGGAGGGGCTCAGAGGATGCGGACGGCGCCCGTCGGCTTGTCGTAGCTCAGCGAGCGCTCGACGATGCCGGTCTTGGAGTTCTGCGCACCGACGTACTTGCCGCCGCCGACGTACACGGCGACGTGGTACGCGTTGCCCTTGGAGCCCCAGTACAGGATGTCGCCCGGCTGCAGGGAGCCCAGCGAGACCGAGGTGCCGGCCGCGGACTGGTCCTGCGACATGCGCGGCAGCGAGATGCCGGCCTGGCGGTAGGCAGCGCCGACGAGGCCGGAGCAGTCGAAGGAGGACGGACCGGTGCCGCCCAGCACGTACGCCTTGCCGACCTGCGCGCGGGCGAAGTTGACGATGGCGGCGGCGGAGCCGGTGGCGGGTGCGGTGACCGTACCGGTGCCCCGGGAGGGCTTGGTGACGGACGAGCCGGAGCCGGAGCCGGAGTCGGACGCGGAGGTGCTCGCGAGGGTGGTGCGGGCGGAGCTGCGGGCGGCGCGCTCCGACTCGGCCTTGCGGTCGGCCTCCTCCTTCGCCTTCTTCTCGGCGTCGGCCTTCTGCTGGGCGTCGGCCTTGGCCTGCTTCGCCTCGGCGGCGGCGCCCGTGCGGGCGGTCTCCTCCTGGGCGGTCAGTTCGCCCTCGACGGCGGCCAGGCGGGTGTTCTCGGCCGCGGTGGTGACGGCGGAGGAGACGTCGGCGCCCAGGTCCGCGGTGAGGACCGGCATTTCGAGCGTCGTCTCGGCCACGGGCTCTGCGGACGGGGACGCGCTCGCGGTGCCGGCCATGGCCAGGGTGCTGAGGACGCCACCGGCAACTCCGGCGCGGACCGCGAGCTTCGAGGCGCTGCGGCGGGGCTTCCGGTGGCTGGGTATGTGAGCGGTGTGGGACATGAGGACAACCGCTATCAGGGCGCCAGGGGTCCCTTCAAGAAACGTGGCGTGCGCCACAGTTAGCCGCAGAGGGGGCTAACCGGGCGCGGCGGGGCTCTCATTGACGCCGTAACGGGCCAATCGGACGCACCGTCACAAGGCTGTGATCATGAGGTTTCCGCGATAAGTCCGAATTGATCCACGGTCTACCATTCCGCCGGACAGTTGGCCAAGCCCCGTTTCGGAAGGCTCGATTCGGAGTGGTGCAGGTCACAGGAGCGTCACGTCGTGCGGACGTCGGGGCCGTGTCGTGACCGTGCCGTGAAGACGGTGCGGGGTTCGTGAACCGGTGCACGCGGCCGACCGTCCGTTCTGTCCCGCTTCCGCCCCGCGTCCACCTCGGTACGCGCGGGCTCATCCGACCGGGCGACGGCGATCCCTTTATCACCGGCCCCCGATCACCGCCAATTTGCCTGCAATGGCCATCATTTGATAGAGCGACACCCCTTCCACCTGCAACGACAGGGCCGGATGTCACCTTTGGTGATCATGTGGATGCTTCGCGTATGAAGATCACCGCTCATCTGACTTCATGATCGTTCGTCAGGTGGTGGAGATCACAAACTCGTTGTTGCAACCCGTGTCGCAGATCACAGACGACCGGGCATAGGATGCGCACCAGTCCGGCTTGTGAACTGCCTCACATGCGATCCCCCAACCGGGGGGTGATCTTCGCGGGGCGGGGAGCGCGGCGCCGGCACAGCGGTCCAACGGTCAAGGACGACTGGAAGGAGCGAGGAGCGTGAATGTGTACGCGCCCATCCTCGTGCTCGGCGCCCTCGGCGCAGGGTTTGCGATCTTCTCCGTGGTCATGGCCACGCTGATCGGCCCAAAACGGTACAACCGGGCAAAACTTGAAGCGTACGAATGCGGTATCGAGCCGACACCGTTGCCGGCCGGCGGCGGCCGCTTCCCCATCAAGTACTACCTGACGGCGATGCTCTTCATCGTCTTCGACATCGAGGTTGTCTTCCTCTACCCCTGGGCCGTCACCTTCGACTCCCTGGGGATCTTCGGGCTCGTCGAGATGCTGCTCTTCGTGCTCACCGTCTTCGTCGCCTACGCCTACGTCTGGCGCCGCGGCGGCCTGGAATGGGACTGAGGGGCTGAATTTTCCATGGGACTGGAAGAGAAGCTGCCGAGCGGCTTTCTGCTGACCACCGTCGAGCAGGCCGCGGGCTGGGTGCGCAAGTCATCCGTGTTCCCCGCGACCTTCGGCCTCGCCTGCTGCGCCATCGAGATGATGACCACCGGAGCGGGCCGGTACGACCTGGCCCGCTTCGGCATGGAGGTCTTCCGCGGCTCCCCGCGCCAGGCCGACCTGATGATCGTGGCCGGCCGGGTCAGCCAGAAGATGGCGCCGGTGCTGCGCCAGGTCTACGACCAGATGCCCGCTCCCAAATGGGTCATCTCCATGGGGGTGTGCGCCTCCTCGGGCGGCATGTTCAACAACTACGCGATCGTCCAGGGCGTCGACCACATCGTCCCGGTGGACATCTACCTCCCCGGCTGCCCGCCCCGCCCCGAGATGCTCATGGACGCGATCCTCAAGCTCCACCAGAAGATCCAGGGCTCGAAGCTCGGCGTGAACCGGGAAGAGGCCGCCCGCGAAGCGGAGGAGGCGGCCCTCAAGGCACTCCCCACCATCGAGATGAAGGGGCTGCTCCGGTGAGCGACACCCAAGAGCCGGAGAACGGCGGCACCCTCCCCGCACCCCGGGGCCGGGGACCCGAGGTCATCGGCGTCCGCAAGGGCATGTTCGGAGCCGCCGCGGGCGGCGACACCAGCGGCTACGGCGGCCTCGTCCGCACCGTGGCCCTCCCCGGGGCCACCTCCCGCCCGTACGGCTCCTACTTCGACGAAGTGGCCGACGAGCTCGAAGGCGCCCTGGAGGAACAGGGCCTGGCCCCCGGCAACGCCATCGAGAAGACGGTGGTCGACCGGGGCGAGCTCACCTTCCACATCGCCCGCGAGCACCTCGTCCGGGTCGCCTCCACCCTGCGCGACGACCCGGCGCTGCGCTTCGAGCTCTGCACCGGCGTCTCCGGCGTGCACTTCCCCGGCGACAAGGGCCGCGAGCTGCACGCCGTCTACCACCTGCGCTCGCTCACCCACGGGCGCCTGCTGCGGCTGGAAGTGTCCGCGCCGGACGCCGACCCGCACGTGCCCTCGCTCGTCGCGGTCTACCCGACCAACGACTGGCACGAGCGCGAGACCTACGACTTCTTCGGCCTGGTCTTCGACGGGCACCCGGCGCTCACCCGGATCATGATGCCGGACGACTGGCAGGGTTTCCCGCAGCGCAAGGACTACCCGCTCGGCGGCATCGCCGTCGAGTACAAGGGCGCCCAGATCCCGGCTCCCGACCAGCGGAGGTCGTACAGCTGATGTCCACTTCACACGCCTCCTCCCGGGAGACCACCGAAGGCCTCGTCTACACCGTCACCGGCGGCGACTGGGACGAGATCGTCCAGTCGGCGGCCCGCGCGGACGACGAGCGGATCGTCGTCAACATGGGACCGCAGCACCCGTCCACCCACGGCGTGCTCCGCCTGATCCTGGAGATCGACGGCGAGACGGTCACCGAGGCCCGCTGCGGCATCGGCTACCTGCACACCGGCATCGAGAAGAACCTCGAATACCGCAACTGGACGCAGGGCACCACCTTCGTCACGCGCATGGACTACCTGACGCCGTTCTTCAACGAGACGGCCTACTGCCTCGGCGTCGAGAAGCTCCTCGGCATCACCGACCAGATCCCCGACCGCGCGAGCGTCATCCGGGTGCTCCTGATGGAGCTCAACCGGCTCTCCTCCCACCTGGTGTGCATCGCCACCGGCGGCATGGAGCTGGGCGCGACCACGATCATGATCTACGGGTTCCGGGACCGCGAGCTCATCCTCGACGTCTTCGAGCTGATCACCGGCCTGCGCATGAACCACGCGTTCGTCCGCCCCGGCGGCCTCGCGCAGGACCTGCCCCCCGGCGCCGTCGACCAACTGCGCGCGTTCATCAAGACCATGAAGAAGAACCTGCCGGAGTACGACCAGCTCGCCACCGGCAACCCCATCTTCAAGGCCCGCATGCAGGACGTCGGCTACCTCGACCTCACCGGCGCCATGGCGCTCGGCGCCACCGGACCGATCCTGCGCTCCGCCGGCCTCCCGCACGACCTGCGCAAGTCCGACCCGTACTGCGGTTACGAGACCTACGAGTTCGACGTGCCGACCACCGAGACCTGCGACTCCTACGGGCGGTTCCTGATCCGCCTGGAGGAGATGCGCCAGTCGCTGCGGATCGTCGAACAGTGCCTGGACCGGCTGGAGCCGGGACCGGTCATGGTCGCCGACAAGAAGATCGCCTGGCCCGCGCAGCTCGCCATGGGCCCGGACGGACTCGGCAACTCGCTCGACCACATCAAGAACATCATGGGCACCTCCATGGAAGCCCTCATCCACCACTTCAAGCTGGTGACCGAGGGCTTCCGGGTCCCGGCCGGCCAGGCGTACGCGGCCGTCGAGTCGCCCAAGGGCGAACTCGGCGTCCACGTGGTCTCCGACGGCGGCACCCGCCCCTACCGGGTCCACTTCCGCGACCCGTCCTTCACCAACCTGCAGGCCATGGCGGCGATGTGCGAGGGCGGCCAGGTCGCCGACGTCATCGTCGCCGTCGCCTCCATCGACCCCGTGATGGGAGGCGTCGACCGATGACCGACATCTCGCTGGGCATGCCCCAGCTCCCCGCCCCGGACTATCCGGCGGAGGTCCGCGAGCGGCTCGCGGCGGACGCGGCCGAGGTCATCGCCCGCTACCCCGACAGCCGGTCCGCACTGCTGCCGCTGCTCCACCTCACGCAGTCGCAGGAGGGATACGTCTCGCGCACCGGCATCCGCTTCTGCGCCGAGGTGCTGGGCCTGACCACCGCCGAGGTCACGGCCGTGGCCACCTTCTACACGATGTACCGCCGCAAGCCCTCCGGCGACTACCAGGTCGGCGTCTGCACCAACACCCTGTGCGCCGTCATGGGCGGCGACGCCATCTTCGACGAGCTCAAGGAACACCTCGGGGTCGGCAACAACGAGACCACCCCGGACGGCAAGGTCACGCTGGAGCACATCGAGTGCAACGCGGCCTGCGACTTCGCCCCCGTGATGATGGTGAACTGGGAGTTCTTCGACAACCAGACCCCCGAGTCCGCCAAGGCCGTGGTCGACGACCTGCTGGCCGGCCGCCCCGTGGCACCGACCCGCGGCGCGCCGCTGTGCACGTACAAGGAGACGGCCCGCATCCTCGCCGGGTTCCCGGACGAGCGCGACGGCGCGGTGGAGGCCACCGGCGGCGCCGGCCCGGCCTCCCTCATCGGCCTGCGCATCGCCCGCGGCGAATCCCCGCAGCCTTCGATCGTGCACCCGCGGGGCGAGGCCACCGCCGAGGGAGGGGAGTGATGACCGTGTCATCGGAACTGAGCAACGGAGGCGGCTCCCGGCCCGAGGCCGGCGGCGGATCCAGCCCCGAGAAGCTCCTCGCGCCCGTCCTCTCGGCGTTCTGGGACGAACCCGGGTCGTGGACGCTGGAGACCTACCGGCGCCACGAGGGGTACGAGGGCCTGCGCAAGGCGCTCGCGATGACCCCCGACGACCTGATCGCCTACGTCAAGGACTCCGGTCTGCGCGGACGCGGCGGCGCGGGGTTCCCCACCGGCATGAAGTGGCAGTTCATCCCGCAGGGCGACGGCAAGCCGCACTACCTCGTCGTGAACGCGGACGAGTCGGAGCCGGGGACCTGCAAGGACATCCCCCTCCTCTTCGCCAACCCGCACTCCCTCATCGAGGGAATGATCATCGCCTGCTACGCGATCCGCTCCGAGCACGCGTTCATCTACCTGCGCGGCGAGGTCGTCCCGGTCCTGCGCCGCCTGCACGAGGCGGTGCGCGAGGCGTACGCGGCCGGCTACCTCGGGGAGGACGTGCTCGGCAGCGGGCTCAAGCTCGACATCACGGTGCACGCGGGCGCGGGAGCGTACATCTGCGGCGAGGAGACCGCCCTGCTCGACTCCCTCGAAGGCCGGCGCGGCCAGCCCCGGCTGCGGCCGCCCTTCCCCGCCGTCGAGGGGCTGTACGCGTGCCCCACCGTGGTGAACAACGTCGAGTCCATCGCCTCCGTCCCCGCGATCCTGAACCAGGGCAAGGACTGGTTCAAGGCGATGGGCACCGAGAAGTCCCCCGGCTTCACCCTGTACTCGCTCTCCGGGCACGTCTCCGGACCCGGCCAGTACGAGGCACCGCTCGGCATCACCCTGCGCCAGCTCCTCGACATGAGCGGCGGGATGCGGCCCGGCCACCGGCTGAAGTTCTGGACCCCCGGCGGCTCCTCCACCCCGATGTTCACCGACGAGCACCTCGACGTCCCCCTCGACTACGAGGGCGTCGGCGCGGCCGGCTCCATGCTCGGCACCAAGGCGCTCCAGTGCTTCGACGAGACGACCTGCGTGGTGCGGGCCGTCACCCGGTGGACCGAGTTCTACGCCCACGAGTCCTGCGGCAAGTGCACCCCCTGCCGCGAAGGCACCTACTGGCTCGTGCAGTTGCTGCGGGACATCGAGGCCGGCAAGGGCGTCATGTCCGACCTGGACAAGCTCAACGACATCGCCGACAACATCAACGGCAAGTCGTTCTGCGCCCTCGGCGACGGCGCCGCCAGCCCGATCTTCTCCTCGCTCAGGTACTTCCGCGAGGAGTACGAGCAGCACATCACGGGCCGGGGCTGCCCCTTCGACCCCAAGAAGTCGACCCTCTGGGCTGACACGGAGGTGAACGCATGACCGTCACCACGAACGCTCCCGCCGGTGGCGGCGAGGCCGCGGTGCCGCCCGAGGACCTGGTCTCGCTGACCATCGACGGCATCGAGATGTCCGTGCCCAAGGGGACCCTGGTCATCCGGGCCGCCGAACAGCTCGGCATCGAGATCCCCCGGTTCTGCGACCACCCCCTCCTCCCGCCCGCCGGCGCCTGCCGCCAGTGCATCGTCGAGGTCGAGGGCCAGCGCAAGCCGATGGCCTCCTGCACCATCACCTGCACCGACGGCATGGTCGTCAAGACCCAGCTCACCTCCGAGGTCGCCGACAAGGCCCAGCGCGGGGTGATGGAGCTGCTGCTCATCAACCACCCGCTGGACTGCCCGGTCTGCGACAAGGGCGGCGAGTGCCCGCTGCAGAACCAGGCCATGTCGCACGGCAACGCCGAATCCCGCTTCGAGGGCCGCAAGCGCACCTACGAGAAGCCCGTCGCCATCTCCACCCAGGTGCTGCTGGACCGCGAGCGCTGCGTCCTGTGCGCGCGCTGCACCCGCTTCTCCAACGAGATCGCCGGCGACCCGATGATCGAGCTGCTGGAGCGCGGCGCGCTCCAGCAGGTCGGCACCGGCGAGGGCGACCCGTTCGAGTCGTACTTCTCCGGCAACACCATCCAGATCTGCCCCGTCGGCGCCCTCACCTCGGCCGCCTACCGGTTCCGCTCCCGCCCCTTCGACCTCGTCTCCTCCCCGAGCGTGTGCGAGCACTGCGCGGGCGGCTGCGCGACCCGCACCGACCACCGGCGCGGCAAGGTGCTGCGCCGCCTGGCCGCCGAGGACCCCGAGGTCAACGAGGAGTGGATCTGCGACAAGGGCCGCTTCGGCTTCCGCTACGCGCAGCGCCCCGACCGGCTCACCACCCCGCTGGTGCGCGGCACCGACGGGGTCCTCGCCCCGGCGAGCTGGCCCGAGGCCCTGGAGGCCGCGGCGAACGGACTCGCGGCGGCGCGCGGCCGGTCCGGCGTACTGACCGGCGGCCGGCTGACCGTCGAGGACGCCTACGCGTACGCCAAGTTCGCCCGCGTGGTCCTCGACACCAACGACATCGACTTCCGGGCCCGCGTGCACAGCGCGGAGGAGGCCGACTTCCTGGCCGCCTCCGTCGCCGGCACCGGCAAGGACCTCGACGGCACCGGCCCCACCTTCACCTCGCTGGAGTCGGCCCCGGCCGTGCTCCTCGTCGGCATCGAGGCCGAGGAGGAGGCCCCCGGCGTCTTCCTGCGGCTGCGCAAGGGCCACCGCAGGCACAAGCAGCGGACCTTCGCCCTGGCCCCCTTCGCCACCCGCGGCCTGCAGAAGGCGGGCGGCACCCTGCTGGCCGCCGCGCCCGGCACCGAGCCCGAGTGGCTCGACGCGCTGGCCACCCGCACCGGCCTGGAGGCCGGCGGCGCCGAGGCCGCCGAGGCACTGCGCGGGCCCGGGGCGGTCATCGTCGTCGGCGAGCGGCTCGCCGGGGTGCCCGGCGCGCTGACCGCCGCCGTACGGGCCGCCACCGCGACCGGCGCCGAGCTGGTGTGGATCCCGCGCCGGGCCGGGGAGCGGGCCGCCGTCGAGGCGGGCGCGCTGCCGTCCCTGCTGCCCGGCGGCCGTCCGGCCACCGACCCGCGGGCCCGCGACGAGGTCGCCACCGCCTGGGGCGTGGACGAGCTCCCGCACCGCTACGGCCGCGACACCGGCCAGATCGTCGAGGCCGCGGCCGGCGGCGAACTGGCCGCCCTGCTGGTCGGGGGCGTGGAGGTCACCGACCTGCCCGACCCGGCCCGCGCCCGCACCGCGCTCCAGGAGGCCTTCGTGGTCTCGCTGGAACTGCGGCCGAGCGAGGTCACCGACCACGCCGACGTGGTCCTCCCGGTCGCCGCCGTCGCCGAGAAGGCCGGCGCGTTCATCAACTGGGAGGGCAGGCTCCGGCCCTTCGAGGCCGCGCTCAAGCCCGACCAGATGACCCGCCGCCTGGCCCCCGCCGACTCCCGCGTGCTGCACATGCTGGCCGACGCGGCCGACCGGCCGATCGCCCTGCCCGACGTCCACGCCGTACGCCGCGAGCTGGAGCGGCTCGGCCCCTGGGAGGGGGCGCTCGCGACCGAGCAGTCCACCGGCACCGAGCCGCTGCCGCGGCCCGGAGCGGGCGAGGCGGTCCTCGCGGGCCACCGGCTCCTCCTCGACCAGGGCCGCCTCCAGGACGGCGACGACGCCCTCGCCGGCACCCGGCACGAGGCCGCGGCCCGGCTCTCGGCCGCCACGGCCGCCGAGACGGGCGTCAAGAACGGCGACGTCCTCGCGGTCACCGGCCCGGCCGGAACCGTCGAACTGCCGTTGCGGATCACCGAGATGCCCGACCGGGTCGTCTGGCTCCCGCTGAACTCCACCGGCTCCGGCGTCCTCGCCGACACCGGCGCCCGCCCGGGCACCCTCGTACGCATCGGCCCGGCGACCCCGGCCGGCGCAGGCGACACCACTGCGGAGGTGGGCGCGTGAACGCGGTACAGCTCGCCGCGGAGGACCTTTCCCTCTTCGGCCGCGACGTCTGGTGGCTCGTCGTCCTCAAGGCGGTGTTCTGCTTCGCCTTCCTGATGGTGACCGTGCTGTTCTCCATCGTGTGGGAGCGCAAGGTCGTCGCCTGGATGCAGCTGCGCATCGGCCCCAACCGGCACGGCCCCTGGGGCATGCTCCAGTCGCTCGCCGACGGCGTGAAGCTGATGCTCAAGGAAGACCTGATCGTCAAGCGGGCCGACAAGGTCGTCTACGTCCTCGCCCCGATCATCGCGGCGATCCCGGCCTTCATGGCCATCGCGGTCATCCCCTTCGGGCCCGCGGGCAACGAGGTCTCCATCTTCGGCCAGCGCACCACGATGCAGCTGACCGACCTGCCCATCGCGATGCTCTACATCCTCGCCGTGGCCTCGGTCGGCATCTACGGCATCGTCCTGGCCGGCTGGTCCTCCGGCTCGACCTACCCGCTCCTCGGCGGCCTGCGCTCCTGCGCGCAGATGATCTCCTACGAGATCGCGATGGGCGCGGCCTTCGCCTCCGTCTTCCTCTACTCCGGGTCGATGTCGACCTCGGCGATCGTGGAGGCCCAGGCGGACCGCTGGTACATCGTGCTGCTGCCGGTCTCCTTCATCATCTACGTCATCACGATGGTCGGCGAGACCAACCGCGCCCCCTTCGACATGCCGGAGTCCGAGGGCGACCTCGTCGGCGGCTTCAACACCGAGTACTCCAGCATCAAGTTCGCGCTGTTCATGCTCGCCGAGTACGTCAACATGGTCACCGTCTCGGCCGTCTCGGTCACCCTCTTCCTGGGCGGCTGGCGGGCCCCGTACCCGATCAGCACCTTCTGGGAGGGCGCGAACCACGGCTGGTGGCCGATGCTCTGGTTCGTCATCAAGGTCCAGCTGCTCCTCTTCTTCTTCATCTGGCTGCGCGGCACGCTCCCGCGCGTGCGCTACGACCAGCTGATGAAGCTCGGCTGGAAGGTCCTGATCCCGGTCTCCGTGGTCTGGCTGATGCTCGTCGCCACCGTC
This sequence comes from Streptomyces subrutilus, assembly GCF_008704535.1. NCBI lineage: Bacteria > Bacillati > Actinomycetota > Actinomycetes > Kitasatosporales > Streptomycetaceae > Streptomyces > Streptomyces subrutilus. The sequence continues at coordinate 3,318,892 of NZ_CP023701.1, read as the reverse complement.
CGCGCCCTGCGCAACGAGGCCTACGACTTCAGCGAGATCGTCCTCTACGTGGGCGGCGCCGTCGTGGCGATCCTGCTCCTCTCCTTCGTCGTCGACCTCTTCCGCGACAAGCGCGAACGGGCCGCCGCCGAGGAGGCCGGCACGGCGGCCGCGGCCGAGCCCTTCGACCCGATGGCGGGCGGGTTCCCCGTACCGCCCAAGCCCGGCCAGCAGTCGGCCCCCGTACCGCGCCGACGGGCGCGCGGCGAGCGGGAGCTGATCGCCAGCGGCGGGGCGAACACCGACAACGACCGAGAGGAGGCTTGAGAGATGTCCGACGACAAGTGGCAGAACCCGGTGGCCGGCTTCGGCGTGACCTTCAAGGCCATGTTCAAGAAGCGCCTCACCGAGCAGTACCCGGAGCAGCAGAAGACCACCGCTCCGCGCTTCCACGGACGGCATCAGCTCAACCGGCACCCGGACGGTCTGGAGAAGTGCATCGGGTGCGAACTGTGCGCCTGGGCCTGTCCCGCCGACGCGATCTACGTCGAGGGCGCGGACAACACCGAGGAGGAGCGCTACTCCCCGGGTGAGCGGTACGGCGCCGTCTACCAGATCAACTACGCCCGCTGCATCCTGTGCGGGCTGTGCGTCGAGGCGTGCCCGACACGGGCGCTGACCATGACGAACGAGTTCGAACTGGCCGACTCCAGCCGCGAGTCGCTCATCTACACCAAGGAGCAGCTGCTCGCCGGCCTCACCGAGGGCATGGTCGAGGCACCGCACTCGATCTTCCCCGGCACCGACGACACCGACTACTACCGCGGGCTGGTGACGGGGGCCGCCCCGGGCACGGTCCGGCAGGTCGCGGTGTCCCGGGGCGAGGTCGCCGAGCCCTCCGGGGAGGTGCAGGCATGAGCGCCGCCGCCACCGCAGCGACCTCGCTCGCCGCGACCTCCCTGACCTCCACGGGCGAGGCCGTCCAGTTCTGGGTCCTGGGGACGGTCGCCGTCGTCGGCGCCCTGGCCACGATCCTGATGAAGAAGGCCGTGCACAGCGCGCTGAGCCTGGCCGGGACGATGATCATCCTGGCCGTCTTCTACCTCGCCAACGGCGCGTACTTCCTGGGCGTCGTCCAGGTCGTCGTCTACACCGGCGCGATCATGATGCTCTTCCTCTTCGTGGTCATGCTCGTCGGCGTCACCGCCGCCGACTCCCTCAAGGAGACCATCAAGGGGCAGCGCTGGCTGGCCGCCCTGTGCGGCCTCGGCTTCGGCATCCTGCTGATCGCCGGCATCGGCAACGCCGGGCTCACCCACTTCAACGGGCTGGGCCGGATCAACTCCGCCGGCCACGTCGAGGGCCTGGCCCAGTTGATCTTCACCAAGTACGTCTTCGCCTTCGAGATGACCGGCGCGCTGCTGATCACCGCGGCCGTCGGCGCGATGGTGCTCACCCACCGCGAGCGCACCGAGCGCGCCGCCACCCAGCGCGAGCTGGCCGAGCGCCGCGTCCGCGAGGGCGTCCAGCTCCCGCCGCTGCCCGCCCCCGGCGTCTACGCCCGGCACAACGCGGTCGACGTCCCCGGCCTGCTGCCGGACGGCACCCCGTCCGAGCTCACCGTCAGCAAGACGCTGCGCGCCCGCGGCCAGATCCGGGACGTCTCCGGCCAGGCGCTCGACGACCTCAAGGCACTGGAGCAGCGGTCCTCGGAGCGGCTCGGCCGTGAGGAGGCCTCGAAGTGAATCCGGTCAACTACCTGTACCTGGCGGCCCTGCTGTTCACCATCGGTGCGGCCGGGGTGCTGATCCGCAAGAACGCGATCGTGCTGTTCATGTGCGTCGAGCTGATGCTCAACGCCTGCAACCTCGCCTTCGTCACCTTCTCGCGGATGCACGGCAACCTCGACGGCCAGATCATCGCGTTCTTCACGATGGTCGTCGCCGCCGCGGAGGTCGTGGTGGGCCTCGCGATCATCGTGTCGCTCTTCCGTACCCGCCACTCGGCCTCGGTCGACGACGCCAGCCTGATGAAGCTGTAAGGGGCGTTCACAGTGGAGAATCTGATTGCGCTGCTGGTGGCGGCGCCCCTGCTCGGAGCGGTGGTGCTGCTGTGCGGCGGCCGCCGCCTCGACAAGGCCGGCCACTGGATCGGCACCCTGCTCGCGGCCGTCTCCTTCGGCCTCGGCGTCGCCCTCTTCGCGGACATGCTGGGACGCGGGGCCGAGGACCGGACCCTGCACCAGCGCCTGTTCAGCTGGATCCCGGTGGAGGGCTTCCAGGCCGACATGGCCTTCCAGCTGGACCAGCTGTCGATGACCTTCGTCCTGCTGATCTCCGGGGTCGGCACGCTCATCCACGTGTACTCGATCGGGTACATGGAGCACGACGAGCGCCGGCGCCGCTTCTTCGGCTACCTCAACCTGTTCGTCGCGGCGATGCTCCTGCTGGTCATCGCCGACAACTACCTGCTGCTGTACTTCGGCTGGGAGGGCGTCGGCCTCGCCTCGTACCTCCTGATCGGCTTCTGGCAGCACAAGCCCAGCGCGGCCACCGCCGCGAAGAAGGCCTTCCTGGTCAACCGGGTCGGCGACATCGGCCTCTCGATCGCGATCATGCTGATGTTCACCACCTTCGGAACGTTCGCCTTCGGGCCGGTGCTCGGTGCCGTCGGCGAGACCTCCGAGGGCACGCTGACGGCGATCGGCCTGATGCTGCTGCTGGCCGCGTGCGGCAAGTCCGCCCAGGTGCCGCTGCAGTCCTGGCTCGGTGACGCGATGGAGGGCCCGACCCCGGTCTCCGCCCTCATCCACGCCGCCACCATGGTCACCGCGGGCGTCTACCTGATCGTCCGCTCCGGCGCCATCTTCAACGGGGCCCCCGACGCGCAGCTGGTCGTCACCGTCGTGGGCGCGGTCACGCTGCTCTTCGGTGCGGTCGTCGGTTGCGCGAAGGACGACATCAAGAAGGCCCTCGCGGGCTCGACGATGTCGCAGATCGGCTACATGATCCTGGCCGCCGGCCTCGGCCCGATCGGCTACGTCTTCGCCATCATGCACCTGGTCACGCACGGCTTCTTCAAGGCCGGCCTCTTCCTCGGCGCGGGTTCCGTGATGCACGGGATGAACGACGAGGTCGACATGCGCAAGTACGGCGGCCTGCGCACGCACATGCCGATCACCTTCGTGACCTTCGGCCTCGGCTACCTCGCGATCATCGGCTTCCCCGGCCTGTCCGGCTTCTTCTCCAAGGACATGATCATCGAGGCGGCCTTCGCCAAGGGCGGCACCCAGGGCTGGATCCTGGGCGGCGTGACCCTGCTGGGCGCCGGCATCACCGCGTTCTACATGACCCGCGTCATGCTCCTCACCTTCTTCGGCGAGAAGCGCTGGCAGCCCGACGCCGAGGGCCACGCCCCGCACCCGCACGAGTCCCCGAGGTCCATGACCATCCCGATGATCGTCCTGGCCTTCGGGTCGGTCTTCGCCGGCGGGTTCTTCGAGATCGGCGAGCGGTTCCTGAAGTGGCTGGAGCCCGTCACCGGCTACGAGCACGGCCACCCGCCGGTCAGCGCCCTGACGGTCACCGCGGCCACCATGGCCGTCCTGGTCGTCGGTGTCGCCGTCGCCTGGTCGATGTACGGCCGCAAGCCCGTCCCGGTCGTCGCCCCGCGCGGCTCGCTCCTCACCCGGGCGGCCCGGCGGGACCTCTACCAGGACGACTTCAACCACGTCGTGCTGGTGCGCGGCGGGGAGCACCTGACCCGCTCGCTCGTCTACGTGGACCACAGCCTGGTCGACGGCGTGGTCAACGGGACGGCCGCCTCGGTCGGCGGGCTGTCGGGCCGGCTGCGCAAGCTGCAGAACGGCTACGCCCGCAGCTACGCGGTCTCGATGTTCGGGGGCACGGCGATCCTGATCGCCGCGACCCTGCTGATGAGGGCGGTGTGAGATGAATGTCCCGCTTCTGACGGTGACGGCGGCGGTGCCCGCGGTCGGCGCGATCCTGACGGCGGCCGTCCCGGCCGCCCGCCGGACCGCCGCCAAATGGCTCGCGCTGCTGTTCTCGCTGGCGACGCTGGCCCTGGCCGTGGTCGTCGCGGTCCGCTTCGAGCCCGGTGGCGACCGCTACCAGCTCACCGAATCCCACGCGTGGATCGCCGACTTCGGCGTCCGCTACGAGCTCGGGGTGGACGGCATCGGGGTGGTGCTCATCGCCCTCACCGCCCTGCTCATCCCCTTCGTGATCGCGGCCGGCTGGAACGACGCCGACCCGCTGGAGACGCAGTCCTCGCGCTGGCGCCCGACCCAGGGCTTCTTCGCCCTGATCCTCATGGTCGAGGCGATGGTGATCATCTCCTTCGAGGCCACCGACGTCTTCCTCTTCTACATCTTCTTCGAAGCCATGCTCATCCCGATGTACTTCCTCATCGGCGGCTTCGGCGACCGGGCCCACGCGGGCTCCGACGAGAACGCGGCCGCGCAGCGCTCGTACGCGGCCGTCAAGTTCCTCCTCTACAACCTGGTCGGCGGCCTCATCATGCTGGCCGCCGTCATCGGGCTCTACGTGGTCGCCGGGAACTTCTCGCTCCAGGAGATCACCGCGGCCCGCGCCGCGGGCACGCTCGACATGGCGACCAACACCGAGCGGCTGCTGTTCCTCGGCTTCTTCTTCGCCTTCGCGGTGAAGGCCCCGCTGTGGCCGCTGCACACCTGGCTGCCGAACGCGATGGGCGAGGCCACGGCCCCGGTCGCCGTCCTGATCACCGCGGTCGTCGACAAGGTCGGCACCTTCGCGATGCTGCGCTTCTGCCTCGGCCTCTTCCCCGAGGCCAGCAAGTGGGCCACGCCGGTGATCCTGGTCCTGGCCCTGATCAGCATCGTCTACGGGGCGCTGGTCGCGGTCGGCCAGCGGGACATCAAGCGGCTGGTCGCCTACGCGTCGATCTCGCACTTCGGCTTCATCATCCTGGGCATCTTCGCGATGACCTCCCAGGGCCAGTCCGGGGCGACGCTCTACATGGTCAACCACGGGATCTCGACGGCGGCGCTGATGCTGGTCGCCGGCTTCCTGATCTCGCGGCGCGGCTCGCGGCTCATCGCCGACTACGGCGGCGTGCAGAAGGTGGCCCCGGTCCTGGCCGGCACCTTCCTGATCGGCGGCCTCGCCACCCTCTCGCTGCCGGGGCTGGCCCCCTTCGTCAGCGAGTTCCTCGTCCTGGTCGGCACGTTCGCCCGCTACCCGGTCGTCGGGATCATCGCCACCACCGGCATCGTGCTGGCCGCGCTCTACACCCTGGTGCTCTACCAGCGCACGATGACCGGCCCCGTGAAGGAGGAGGTCCGCACCATGCCGGACCTGCGCGTACGGGAGGTGCTGGTGGTCGCCCCGCTGATCGTGCTGCTGATCGGGCTGGGCGTGTACCCCAAGGTGCTGACCGACATCGTCAACCCGGCGGTGCAGCACACCATGTCGGACGTCAAACAGACCGACCCGAAGCCCGAGGTGGCGGTCGAGGCCGTACCCGCCGAGAAGGGGGAGGCGGCCAAGTGAGCACCCTGACTGCTGCCCAGAGCCTGTGGACGCTGGCTGCCGAGGGACCGGTCGACCGGATCCCGGCGCCGGTCATCGAATACGCGCAGCTCGCGCCCACGCTGATCGTGGTGGGCGCGGCGATCGTCGGAGTCCTCGTCGAGGCCTTCGTCCCGCGCAAGGCCCGCTACCACGTCCAGGTGTTCCTGGCCGTCGCCGCACTGGCCTCGGCCTTCGCGGCGGTCGTCGGCCTCGCCGCCGGCGGGTACGGGAGCACCAAGGCGCGCATCGCGGCCATGGGCGCCATCGCCGTGGACGGCCCGGCGCTCTTCCTCCAGGGCACCATCCTGCTGGCGTCGGTGGTGGCGGTGTTCACCTTCGCCGAGCGGCGCCTCGACCCGGCCGCGCACGGCAACCGGGTGGACTCCTTCGCCGCCCAGGCGGCGTCGGTACCGGGCAGCGACAGCGAGAAGGCCGCCGTGAAGGCGGGCTTCACCACCACCGAGGTCTTCCCGCTGGCCATGTTCGCCGTCGCCGGCATGCTGATCTTCCCGGCGGCCAACGACCTGCTGACCCTGTTCATCGCGCTGGAGGTCTTCTCCCTCCCGCTGTACCTGCTCTGCGCCGTCGCCCGCCGCCAGCGGCTGATGTCGCAGGAGGCCGCGGTGAAGTACTTCCTGCTGGGCGCCTTCTCCTCCGCCTTCCTCCTCTTCGGCATCGCCCTGCTCTACGGCTACGCGGGCTCGGTCTCGTACGCGGTGATCGCCGACGTGGTCGACGGCACCGTCACCACCGTCGACCCGGCGCTGGCGGCCACCATGGGCAACGACGCGCTGCTGCTGATCGGCGGCGCGCTGATCCTGATGGGCCTGCTCTTCAAGGTCGGCGCGGTCCCCTTCCACATGTGGACCCCGGACGTCTACCAGGGCGCCCCGACCCCGGTCACCGGCTTCATGGCGGCGGCGACGAAGGTGGCCGCCTTCGGCGCGCTGCTGCGGCTGCTGTACGTGGTGCTGCCGGGCCTGCGCTGGGACTGGCGTCCGGTGATGTGGGGCGTCGCGATCGTCACGATGCTGGCGGGCGCGGTGATCGCCGTGACCCAGACGGACGTCAAGCGGCTGCTGGCGTACTCCTCGATCGCGCACGCGGGCTTCATCCTGGCCGGTGTCATCGCGACCTCGGCGGAGGGCGTCCAGGCCGTCCTCTTCTACCTGGGCGCGTACTCCTTCGTGACGATCGGCGCCTTCGCGGTGGTCACGCTGGTGCGCGACGCGGGCGGCGAGGCGACGCACCTGTCGAAGTGGGCGGGTCTCGGGCGCCGTTCGCCGCTGACGGCGGCGGTCTTCGCCGTGTTCCTGCTCGCCTTCGCCGGCATCCCGCTGACGTCGGGCTTCGCCGGCAAGTTCGCCGTGTTCAAGGCGGCGGCGGAGGGCGGGGCCGGGGTGCTGGTCGTGGTCGGTGTGATCTCGTCCGCCATCGCCGCGTTCTTCTACGTCCGGGTGATCGTGCTGATGTTCTTCAGCGAGCCGAAGACCGACGGCCCGACCGTGGCCGTCCCCTCGCCGCTGACCATGACCACCATCGCGGTGGGCGTCGCGGTGACCCTGGTGCTGGGCGTGGCCCCGCAGTACTTCCTGGACCTGGCCGGGCAGGCGAGCACGTTCGTCCGCTGACCACCCGTACGCCGCACGGGCCCGGCCCCCGAGGGGGGCCGGGCCCGTGCGGCGTACGTGCTACCGCGTAGCGCGTCGCCCGAGCACGATCTGACCGCAGGGGCGTTCTAGTGGCCGTGCGCGTGCTCCGGGTCCGGGTGGGCCGGGGCGGGCTTCTTGCCGGGGCAGGTCAGCGCCGGGTTCCAGTTGTGGAAGCGGCCGGCCGGGTTCTCCTTGTACGCCCACATGTGGAGGTCGTAGTGCTTGGGCATGCCCGCCCAGTGGCCGGGCATGGGCCCGTCGAAGGGCAGCCCGAACATCGTCGGCCGGTCGTCGGTCGTCTTCAGGTCCTGGTCCCGGTCGGTGGACATCCACTCCACCGTCTGGAGCGTGCGCCGGCCGTTGCGGTCCTTCTCCCTGCTGTAGAGCAGTGCGGTCGGCCTGGCGGGGTCCTTCGAACCCCAGTTGGCCTGCTTGACGTAGTGGTAGCCCATGGCACCCGCCCCGAACGGGTTGTTCATGCAGCTCTCGCCGTGCGGGACGTACCCGTCCCTGAGGGCCGCCCGCTCGTCCACGTACTTGGCCGTCACCCGCATCGCCGTCGCCATGTCGCGCATGGCCTGCCGGTTGCGCGGGTCGGGCGCCGGGCCGTCCACCCCGTGCGCCGCCGGGGCCAGGGCCGCCAGGCAGAGCGACGCGGCGGCCGTGCAGGCGAGCGCGGTCTTCAGTCTGCGGACGGGCATGGCGGCTCCTTGCGGTGGGGTACGGACCCGGTCCCGTCCACCATCCCGGCCCGCTCCGGCCCGCGCACGCGGGCCGCACCCAAAGGAGTGCGGCCCGCCGCCGGGCCGTCCTAGCGCGCCGCGGTGATGCGGCCGGTGACCTCGCCGAGGCCCACCCGGGTGCCGTCGGGGCCCGGGGCCCACGCGGTCAGGGTGACGGTGTCCCCGTCCTCCAGGAACGTGCGCTTGCCGTCGGAGAGCTCGATGGCGTCGCGGCCGTTCCAGGTGAGCTCCAGCAGCGAGCCGCGCTGGTCCGTCCGCGGCCCGCTGACCGTGCCGGAGCCGAAGACGTCGCCGGTGCGCAGCGAAGCACCGTTGACGGTCATGTGCGCGAGCTGCTGGGCGGCGGTCCAGTACATGGAGGCGAACGGCGGCCGCGCGATCTCCTGCCCGTTGACGGACACGGTGATGCGCAGGTCGAAGCCGCCGGGCCGGTCGTCGCCCGCGTCGTCGAGGTAGGGCAGCAGCGGGACGTCGCGGGCGGGCGGGGCGGTGCGCGCCGCGTCCAGGGCCTCCAGCGGCGTGACCCAGGCGGAGACCGAGGTGGCGAAGGACTTGCCGAGGAAGGGGCCCAGCGGCACGTACTCCCAGGCCTGGATGTCGCGCGCCGACCAGTCGTTGAGGAGGAAGAGGCCGAAGACGTGGTCCTCGAACCCGGCCAGCGGCACCGGGCGCCCGAGCTCGGAGGGGGCGCCGACGACGAAGCCGACCTCGGCCTCGATGTCGAGCTTGACGGACGGGCCGAAGACCGGCACCGGGTCGGTGGGGGCCTTGCGCTGGCCGGAGGGCCGTACGACGTCGGTGCCCGAGACGACGATCGTGCCCGACCGGCCGTGGTAACCGATCGGCAGGTGCTTCCAGTTGGGCGTCAGGGCGTCCCCGTCCGGGCGGAAGATCTTCCCGACGTTGGTGGCGTGGTGCTCGCTCGCGTAGAAGTCGACGTAGTCGGCGACCTCGTACGGCAGGTGCAGCACGACCTCGTCCAGCGGCAGCAGGTGCGGCTCCACGGCCGGCCGGTGCCCGGGGTCGGTGACCCAGGCGGTCAGGGCCCGGCGCACGTCGCGCCAGGCGGTGCGCCCGGCGGCCAGCAGCGGGTTGAGGGAGGGCTGTCCGAGCAGTCCGGCGTACGGGGAACCGAGCGCGGCGGCGGCCGCGCCCGCGTCGAGCACGTGCCCGCCGATGCGGACACCGATCCGCCGGCGGTCCTCCCGGGCGGTGGAGAAGACGCCGTAGGGCAGGTTGTGCGGCCCGAACGGGTCGCCCTCGGGTACTTCGAGGGGGCTCTGCTGGGGCATGGGATGCTGCCTCGCTTTCGACGCGGTCCGGGGGTGTCCCGGTGGCTCGTTGACACGTTACGTGGCCGGTGGGGCCTGCGGGAGGCCGGATTCGGGCGCTATTTGTAGGACTTGTCCGAGGGGGTCCGTATCCTTGGCCCGGTGACTTCCGCCCTCCCCTATGACCTGATCGCCACCGACCTGGACGGGACTCTGCTGCGCGCCGGGGACACCGTCTCGGCCCGCTCCCGCCGGGCACTCGCCACCGCCCGCGCCGCCGGCGCCCGGCACATCGTCGTCACGGGCCGCCCGGTCCCACAGGTCCGGCACGTCCTGGACGGCCTCGGCTACGAGGGGCTCGCGGTGTGCGGGCAGGGCGCGCAGGTGTACGACGCGGCGCGCGGGGTGCTGCTGCACTCCGTCTCCATGGACCGGGGGCTGGCCGAAGTGGCCCTCGGCAAGATCGAGGCGGAGATCGGCGAGGTGTACGCGGCCGTCAACCAGGAGGGGCTGGACGCGGAGATGCTGATAGGGCCGGGCTACCGGATGTGGCACCCGCACCTGCCCACGGTCCGGGTGCCGCGCCGCAGCGACCTGTGGTCGGCCCCCATCAACAAGGTGCTGCTCCAGCACCCGCGGCTGGACGACGACGAGCTGACGCGGGTGGCCCGGTCGGTGGTCGGCGACCTCGTCAACGTCACCATGGCGGGGGAGCACACGGTCGAGCTCCAGCCGCCCGGCATCGACAAGGCCAGCGGACTGGCGCGGGCGGCGGCCTTCCTGGACGCCCGGGCGGCCGGGACGATCGCCTTCGGGGACATGCCCAACGACATCCCCATGTTCGCCTGGGCCGCCCGCGGGGTGGCGATGGCCAACGCCCACCGCGAGCTGGTGGCCGTGGCCGACGAGATGACCCTGTCGAACGAGGACGACGGGATCGCGGTGGTCCTGGAACGCCTCTTCGCCTGACGCGGCCCGCGGCCGCACGGATGCCCCGCGCGGCCGCGGCACCCCCGGCTAGCCGGCCGTGCGGGGCAGGCGGCGCTCCCAGGTGCGGTGGAAGAGGACCTCCTCGCCCTCCCGGCACACCACCTCGTCGCGCGTCAGGAACCCGCCCTCGTCGCACGAGATCTCCGAGCGCGTCTCCACCCGCGCGTCCCAGCCCAGCTCCGGCCGGTGCAGCCGCACCGTCCACTGCGAGCGGGTCCTGGCCGACAGCGGGTCGGCGTCCTGGATCTCGTACACCTCCACCGCGTCCTCGCCGAACTCCAGCCCGTCCGGGTACACCCGCGTGCCCCCGTAGCGCGGGTCCACCTCCAGCCGCCACGTGCCGCGCGCCACGTCCCGCACGACCAGCCGCTCGGGCCGCGGCTCGTCCAGCGTGTCCGGGTACACCACCCCCAGGGGGGCGGACTGCTCCGGCGGCCCGAACGCGATCCCGCCGTCCGCGGCCGAGCCCGCCCGCACCGGCAGCGTCACCGCGCTGCCCTCCGGGTCCAGGGTCCAGCCGGCCTCGGAGCCGGCCCGCGGCCAGATCCACGGCCAGTACGCGGAGGACAGCGACAGCCGGATGCGGTGGCCCGGTGCGAAGGAGTGGCCGATGCCGTTCAGCTCGAAGACGACGTCCTCGGTGGCGCCGGCCGGCCACGGCACCGCCCGGTCCCGGCCGTGGCGGGCGGACAGGTTCAGCGCGCCCCGCGTGACCAGGGTCGAGGAGCCGTCCGGGGCAACGTCGCACAGCCGGGCCACGACCTGCCCGTACGGCACGTCCATCCGCAGCCGCAGCGTCACCGAGGGCCGCCCCAGGATCTCCACCGGCTCCCCGCCCTCCACCGGGAACTCGAAGCAGGCCGACTTGGCGTCCTCCTCGCGCTGGTCCGGCGGCAGGTCGGCGTCGTTGCCGAAGGGGAAGAAGCGGCCCGCGTCCAGCCCCGTGTGCTGCGGCGAGGCCACGGCCACCGGCGCGCCCCGGAGCCCGTACGGGACGGGGATCACCGACGCCGAGGGCCAGGCCCTCTCGCCGACCCAGCGGCCCGGCAGCTCCTCGTACACGGTCGCGGGCGGGTGCGAGTCGCTGATCCAGGCGCGCAGCAGCGGCTCGTCCGCCACCCCGGTGTCCTCGCCCTTGAGCCAGTGGTCCCACCAGCGCAGGGTCTCCTGGAGGAAACCGATCGCCGGCCCGGGCGGCAGCCCGCGGTCCGGGTACTGGTGCGACCAGGGCCCGATCAGGCCGCGCACCCGGTCCGGCGGCAGGTGCTCGGCCAGCCGCAGCACGGTGTCCCGGTACGGGTCGTGCCAGCCGCCCACCGCGAGGACCGCGGCGCGGATCGCCCCGTAGTCCTCGCAGACGCTGCCGTGGCGCCAGTAGTCGTCGCGGGTCTGGTGCGAGAGCCAGGTGTGCACGAGCGGCTCCACGGCCTCCAGCCGCTCCAGCCACTGCGCGCGCCAGCCGTCGCCGACGTACGCGGGGTCCGGCGGGCGGGAGGCGAAGGCGAGCATGGTGGCCGCCCACGCGTGCATGTCCACGGCCAGTACCGAGCCGCCCATGTAGTGCACGTCGTTGTCGTAGCGGTCGTCGGTCGAGCAGACGGTGACGACCGCCTTGAGGGCCTCGGGCGCGAGCGCGGCGATCTGGAGGCTGTTGAAGCCGCCCCACGAGATGCCGAACATGCCCACGGCCCCCGTGCACCACGGCTGCGCCGCGAGCCACTCCACGACCGCGACCCCGTCCGTCAGCTCCCGGGCGTCGTACTCGTCGCCGGGCAGGCCGCCGCTGCACCCGTGGCCGCGCACGTCCACGCGGACGGAGGCGTAGCCGTGGCCCGCGTACCAGGGGTGGCGCTGCCAGTCGCGGGGGGCGGTCCAGTCGGTCAGCCGGTACGGGAGGTACTCCAGCAGGGCCGGCACGGGCTCGTCGGTCACCGGGCGCCAGACGCGGGCGTACAGCTCGACGCCGTCGGGCAGCGGGATGCGGACGTCCTCGTGGGTGGTCGCGTAGGGGAAATCGGTACGGATAATCATGGGGTGGGGTCGCCAATCGGCCGAGGGGACATCGCCTCAGTGGACGGGGTGCATCGTGCGCCGCAGCCAGGGCGCGAGGGCCATCACGACGAGGCCGGCGGCGACCGCGATGGCGCCGTTGACCCCGAAGTACACGGGGTGCGAGACCTGGTCGTAGACCTTCACGACCTGGGCCTGGATGCCGTTGGCCAGCGCGAGGGAGAGGAACCACAGGGCCATCGTCTGGCTGGCGAAGGCCTTGGGCGCGAGCTTGCTGGTGGCCGACATGCCGGAGGTCTCCAGCAGGACGTCGCCGAGGCCGAGCAGCAGGTACGAGCCGACGATCCACCAGGCGGCCATCTGGTAGGAGTCGCCGCTGTGCCCCGAGGTCGGGACGACCATCAGCAGGAAGGACAGGCCGCCCAGGACCACGCCGATGGCGATCTTGTTGGAGGAGTGCGGCTGGCGGTGGCCCATCCGGGCCCACAGGGCGGCGACGACCGGGGCCAGCGCCACCTCGAAGGCGCCGAGGGCGGAGGCGTACCAGCTGGAGGGGAACTCGAAGCCGAGGATGGAGGTGCGGGCGTTGGTCGAGGCCAGCAGCATCATCGTCGAGTACGCCTGGAAGAGGATGAAGTTGAAGGCCACGGAGGCGAGGAAGAGGACCACGTACGGGCGCAGCCGCCCGCGCTCCGCCGCCGTCACCCGGGGGCTGCGGAACATGACGGCGAAGTAGACGACCGGGGCGATCACCGAGACGAGGGTGAGCAGGTCGACGAAGCGGCCCATGGTCAGCCAGCCGGCCGCGGCCAGGGCGGTCGCGAGGACCGCGAAGGCGACGCAGCCGCCGACGATCCGCCACACGGCGGTGCGCATCGCGGCGGGCGCCAGGGCGTACTCGGCCGAGTGCCGGCGCCCGGCCAGGTGACGGCGGCCCAGGACGTACTGGACCAGGCCGGCGGTCATGCCGACGGCGGCGGCGGAGAAGCCCCAGTGCCAGCCCTGGTGCTCGCCGAGCCAGCCGGTGATCAGCGGGCCGGCGAAGGCGCCGATGTTGATGCCCATGTAGTAGAGGGCGAAGCCGGCGTCGCGCCGGTCGTCGTCGGTGCGGTACAGCTTGCCGACCATGGTGGCGACGTTGGGCTTGAGCAGGCCGGTGCCCGCGCTGATCAGGCCCAGGCCGGTCCAGGTCATGGCGGCGGTCGGCACGGCCATGGCGTAGTGGCCGCAGGCGATCAGGATGCCGCCCCACAGGACGGCGCGGTAGGAACCGAGGATGCGGTCGGCGAGCCAGCCGCCCGCGACGGAGACGAGGTAGACCATGGTCCCGTAGGCCGCGGCGACGGACGCCGCGGTGCCCGGGTTCATCCCCAGGCCGCCGTCGGCCACCGCGTCGGCGAAGTACAGGACGAGGATGGCCTGCATGCCCAGGAACGAGAAGCGCTCCCAGACCTCCAGCCCGGACAGGGTGGCGAGGCCCCGGGGGTGGCCGAGGAAGGCGTGGTCGTCGGAGGGCGGCGGCCGCTCCGCCTCCGGGTCCGTCGGCTCGTCCTTGTCGGTCATGGTTCTGGACAAAACGTATTCTCCGGTTGTATCGGCTCCTCACGAACATACCGGTGCGGTTCGGGCGGTGCGCGGGTGGCCGCCGGACAGGCGCTCTCGGTGATCGAAATCAGACCGGATACGCTGGCTTGAGTGATGGCAGCGACACATCGACAATCCATGTGATCGTCAGCGTGATCGTCAGCAGACAGGAGTACCCCTCGTGACCGTCGTCGGGCCGTTCGGACTGAGCGTGCGGGACCAGGCTCTTGAGACCGATGTCCAGGCCGGACTGGCCGCCGTCGAGGCGGGTCTGCTGGAGGCCACCAAGAGCGAAGTCCCCTTCATCACCGAGGCCGCGCAGCACCTCGTGCGGGCCGGAGGCAAGCGGTTCCGCCCGCTGCTGGTGATGCTCGCGTCCCGCTTCGGCGATCCGTACGCGCCCGGCATCGTGCCGTCCGCCGTGGTCGTGGAGCTCACCCACCTGGCGACGCTCTACCACGACGACGTCATGGACGAGGCGGACGTGCGCCGCGGGGTGGACAGTGCGAACACCCGCTGGGGCAACTCGGTGGCCGTCCTGACGGGTGACTTCCTGTTCGCCCGCGCCTCGCACATCCTTGCGGACCTCGGGCCGGAGGCCGTCCGCATCCAGGCCGAGGCCTTCGAGCGGCTGGTCACGGGCCAGATCCTGGAGACGGCCGGCCCGCGCGACGGCCGCGACCCGGTCGCCCACTACCTCGACGTCATCGCCGGCAAGACCGGCTCGCTGATCGCCGTGTCCGGCCGCTTCGGCGCGCTGATGTCCGGCGCCGACGAGTCGGTCGTCGACATCCTGACCCAGTACGGCGAGCGGCTCGGCACCGCCTTCCAGCTCGCCGACGACGTCCTCGACATCGCCTCCGACGCGCACGAGTCCGGCAAGACCCCGGGCACCGACCTGCGCGAGGGCATCCCGACCCTGCCCGTGCTGCTGCTGCGCGAGACGGCCGCGCGCGAGGGCCGCGAGGAGGACCTGGAACTCGTACGGCTCCTGGACGGCGACCTGACGGACGACGCCCGCCACGCCGAGGTCCTGACCCGGCTGCGGGCCCACCCGGCCCTGGAGCAGGCGCGCCGGGACACCATCCGGTACGCGGAGGACGCGCGGGCCACGCTCGCCCCACTGCCGGAGTGCTTCGCCAAGGCGGCACTGGAAGAACTGTGCGACGCGGTCGTGCACCGCGCGGGCTGAGCCCCCGGTGGCCGCCGCTGGAACGGGCCCTTCCGCCCCCGGGACCCCTACGGGGCGGGGCGGCGGGGCCCGGCCCGTGTCATCCCACGGTCGTACGCGCAGTTGCTTCCGGGGGCTGACGCCCCGGGGCCGGCAATTTGGTCAGATGGAGTCATCAACCCCACCAGATCGGGTGAGCGCGGCGACACCGGGGTCGCCGCCGTCGACACAGAGGGCAGGGCACTGACATGGCAGCGAACACGAAGACTTCTCGCAAGGTCGCCCGGTACGGCGTGCCGGTCGCCGTGGCGGGTGTGGCCGCGGCGACCATCGCGATGGTCCCGGCCTTCGCCAACGCCGGAGGACCGGACCTGCCCGGGGTGACGGCGCAGCAGCTGATCGAGAAGATCGCGGCCTCGGACGTACAGCAGCTCTCCGGCACCGCCAAGCTCAGCACCGACCTGGGCCTGCCGAAGATCGCCAGCGGTCTGCTCGGCGGCGGCGGCGTCACGGGCGGCTCCGCCGCCCCCGAGGACAAGGTCGCGCAGCTGGCGAACGGCACGCACACCTTCAAGGTCGCGGCCGACGGCCCGGACCGGCAGAAGCTGACCTTCCTGGACGGCAAGGACGAGTACACCCTCGTCCACAACGGCGACGACGTGTGGGGCTACGACTCCAAGTCGAACGAGGCCTTCCACGAGAAGGGCGCCGGCAAGGGCGCGGACCACGCGCCGGGTGACCGGCTGACCGGCTCGCCCCAGCAGCTGGCCCAGGACGCGCTGAAGGCCGCCGGCCCGACCACCGACGTCAGTGTGGGCGAGACCGCGCAGGTGGCCGGCCGCAACGCCTACCAGCTCGTGCTGAAGCCCAAGCAGAGCGGCTCCACGGTGGGCTCGGTGCAGATCGCGGTGGACGCCGAGAACGGCGTGCCGCTGCGCGTGCGGCTGCTGTCCGCCCAGGGCGGCAAGCCGATCGTGGACGCCGGCTTCACCCAGGTGGACTTCGCCAAGCCCGCCGCCGGCGCCTTCGCCTTCACCCCGCCCAAGGGCGCCAAGGTCACCGAGGGCACGGAGGGCGCCGACCACGGCAAGGCCGGCGGGGACCGCCAGTGGAAGGCCCTGGAGTCCCTCCCGGGCTTCGGCGACGTGGCCGGCGGCAAGGGCGACGTGAAGGTCCTCGGCGAGGGCTGGGCCACCGTCGCGCGCATCGACACCGGCGCCGGCAAGGGCCTGAACGAGCTGGAGAAGGACCAGAACACCCCCAAGGAGGCCCGGCAGTTCCTGAGCTCCCTCGGGGAGAAGGTCAGCGGGAGCTTCGGCCAGGGCCGCGTCCTGTCGACCCGCCTGGTCAACGCCCTGGTCACGGACGACGGCAAGGTCTACGTGGGCGCCGTCACCAAGGACGCGCTGGTGCGGACGGCCGACGCGAACAAGTAGTCGCGCCGGCGGGTGCGCGCACGCAGGGGGTGGCCCGGACCGTGTGGTCCGGGCCACCCTCGCGTCCTGCGGCTCCTGCGTACAGCGGTGGCGCTGTACGGTGGAGCGCATGTCGAGACACGTCACCATCCGCCTGGACGAAGAGTTCCACGAACGCCTCAAGGCGCGCGCGGCGGCGCTGGGGACGACGGTCACCGCGCTCATCACCGAAGTCACGGAACGCGAACTCGACGAGGACCGGAAGAGCTTCCTGTCCGGCATAGAGGAGTTCGCCGACCACTGGAGCTACTTCCAGGAGCGGTTCGGGAATTGAAGATCACCATGGAGTGGGCCTGGACCGCTCTGGCCCACCACCTGCCCTCGGACCCCGCCGTGTGGGACCCCTCCGGGGTGGCCGCCGCGGTCGCCCGGCACCAGAACGACCTCGTCCTGGTGCCCGAACAGCCCGCCCCGGACACCGCGTGGCGGGCCGCCGCGTTTCTGCACACCCTCGCGGTGTGCCCGGCGCTGGAGTCCCCGATGAACGAGTTCTACGCGGCCGCGGCCACCCGCTCGTACCTGCGGGTGGCCGGGGCCAGACAACTGCCGTCGCCGGAGGTGCTCGGCGACCTGGTCGAAGCGGCCAAACTGGGCCGGGTGGACATCGGCGCGGTCGCCGACGAACTGCGCGCCCGGATACAGGAGCCGCTGCCCGCGTCGCTGCGGGGGCGCGCGGAGGACGCGTAGGGCTAGAAGGTGATCTTCCAGCTGTTGATGTAGCCGACGTCCTGCGCGCCCACGTCCTTGACCTGGAGCTTCCAGAGGCCGTTGGCGACCTCGCTCGACGCGTTCACCGTGTAGCTGGCCACGACGTTGTCGGCCGAGTCGGAGCTGGAGTTCTTCAGCCGGTAGGCCGTCCCGTCCGGGGCGATCAGGTCGATCACCAGGTCACCGCGGTAGGTGTGGACGATGTTCACGTCGACCTTGGTGGTGGCGGGGGCGTTGCCCGTGACGCCGGAGACCGTGATCGGCGAGGTCACCGCGGCGGCGGGGGAGTCCGGGATGGCGACGTCCGCGGTGTTCTCGAAGGACTTGCCGGGGGGCACCGGAGTGGACGCGCCGAGGTTCCAGATCGCGTAGGCGATGGCGTCGGCGTTGCGGTCCAGGGCGGTGTCGTTGATGTTCGTCAGCGAGTCGCACGAGGAGTGGTAGCAGCGGTCGAAGGCCTGGCCGGAGGTGCCGCCCCACTTCTGCGCCTGGGCCGCCGTCTTGGTGTAGTCGGCGCCGGAGAAGAGGCCGCCGACCGCGATCCCGGCGCTCTTGAAGGGCGCGTGGTCGGAGCGGCCGTCGCCCTCGGTCTCGATCTCGGTCGCTATGCCGAGGCCCGCGTAGTAGTTCTTGAAGGTCTGCTCGATGGTCGGGTCGTCGTCGTAGACGAAGTAGCCGGGGTTCGGCGAGCCGATCATGTCGAAGTTCAGGTATCCGGAGATCTTCGCCTTCTCGGCGGCCGGCAGGTTGTTCACGTAGTACTTCGAGCCGACCAGGCCCAGCTCCTCCGCACCCCACCAGCCGAAGCGCAGGTGCTTCGTGGGCTGGAGGCCGGCGCGGGAGACGGCGAGCGCGGCCTCCAGGACGGCGGCCGAGCCGGAGCCGTTGTCGTTGATGCCGGCGCCCGCGGTCACCGAGTCCAGGTGGGAGCCGGACATCAGGACAGAGTTGGGGTCGCCGCCCGGCCAGTCGGCGATCAGGTTGTAGCCGGTGGCGCCGCTGGAGGTGAAGGTCTGCAGGGTGGTCGTGTAGCCGGCCGCGTCCAGCTTGGCCTTCACGTAGTCGATCGAGGCCTTGTAGCCGGTCCGGCCGTGGGCGCGGTTGCCGCCGTTGTTCGCGGCGATCGTGGACAGCTGCGTCAGGTGGGCCTTGACGTTGGCCAGCGGGATGTCGGGGGGCGTCGGCGCCGCGGTGACCGCCGTGGGTGCGGCCAGTGCGGCGGGGGCGGTGGCGGCGAACAGGCCGGCGACCGCGAACGCGGTCACGGCGGCGAGGCGCCGGGAGACGGACAGGCTCATGTGGGGGCTCCGGGATTCCGCGGGGATGTGACGGAACGGGTGGGGAGAGAGCGGGTGAGCATTCGTGCGTCAGTGCGTCGTGCGTCGGTGCGTCATGCGTCAGTGCGAGCTGATGTTCAGCGAGAGCATGACAATCCGTCAAGACCACAATCCGGTCAGGGTGGTTCGGAAAGCGGACGGTCCCCGGTACGCGTGATGCGTACCGGGGACCGTGGGGTCGGTGTGTGCGGGGTTACGCCGGTTCGCGCGTCACCGCGGGGGTCGCCTCCGGGGCCGCGACGGGGGCGGTTTCCAGCCGGACCCGCGAGCGCCGCGCCGTGCGCAGGGCGTCCCAGGTGAGCAGCGCGAGCGCGGCCCACACCAGGGAGAAGCCGGCCCAGCGCTCCGGCGGCATGGCCTCGTGGAAGTAGAGGACGCCGAGCCCGAACTGGAACACCGGGGCCATGTACTGGAGCAGGCCGAGCGTCGACAGCGGGACCCGGATCGCGGCGGCCCCGAAGAGCACCAGCGGGACCGCGGTGACCAGGCCGGTCGCGGCGAGCAGGACAGCGTGCCCGATGCCGTCGGCGGCGAAGGTGGACCGGCCCTGGGCGGCGAGCCACAGCAGGTAGCCGAGGGCGGGCAGGAACAGCACGGCCGTCTCGGCGGTCAGCGACTCCAGGCCGCCCATGTCGAGCTTCTTCTTGATCAGCCCGTAGGTCGCGAAGGAGAAGGCCAGGGTGAGGGAGATCCACGGCGGCCGCCCGTAGCCGACCGCGAGCACGAGCACGGCCAGCGCGCTGATGCCGACGGCCGCCCACTGGGCGCGGCGCAGCCGCTCGCCCAGCACGAGCACGCCGAACGCGATGCTGACCAGCGGGTTGATGAAGTAGCCGAGGCTGGCCTCGACGACGTGGCCGTTGTTCACGGACCAGATGTACAGGCCCCAGTTGACGGTGATCACCGAGGCGGCCACGGTGGTCAGGGCGAGTTTGCGGGGCTGGCGCAGCAGTTCGCGTATCCAGGCCCAGCGGCGGAGCGCGAGCAGGGCCACGCCGACCACGGCCAGGGACCACACCATCCGGTGGGCGAGGATCTCGACGGCGCCGGCGGGCTGGAGCAGCGGCCAGAAGAGCGGGACCAGCCCCCACAGTCCGTACGCGGTGAATCCGCTGAGCAAACCCGTGCGCTGCTCGGTCCGTGCCTTCACGGGGGCCTCCTGTACGACTTCCAGCCAACCTCACGACGGTAGCGCCGCGCAGACCGGATGTCATGCCCGTTACCGGGAGAGACTCATGACATCGCGGTCGGCTCCCGGGGACCGGCCGCCGGCCCGCGGCCGGTGCGGGCCGGCGGCCGCGACCGGATCAGGCGAGGGCGGCCTCGATCGCGTCGCCGAGCGGGGTCGTCGGGCGCCCGATCAGCCGCGCCAGGTCCCCGCCGGTGCCCGCCAGGGCGCCGCGGGCGATGGCCCGGTCCACGTCGACGAGCACCGCCGCGAAGCCCTCGGGCACGCCGGCGCCGGTCAGGACTGCCAGGTGCTCGTCGGGGCCCACCGATGCGTAGCGGATCTCCCGGCCCGTGCGCGCCGACAGCTCGGCCGCGTACTCCGCGAAGCTCCAGGCCGTGTCCCCGGAGAGCTCGTAGGCCCGGTTCAGGTGGCCCTCGCCGGTGAGCACCTCGGCCGCCGCGGCCGCGTAGTCCGCGCGCGCCGCCGAGGCGACCCGGCCCTCGCCCGCACTGGCCAGGACCGCGCCGTGCTCCAGCACGCCCGCCAGCTGCCCCGTGTAGTTCTCGTGGTACCAGCCGTTGCGCAGGAAGGTGTACGGCAGCCCGGAGTCCAGGACGGCCCGCTCGGTGACGGTGTGCTCGGCGGCCAGGTCGAAGTCGGCCTCGGGCCCGCCGAGGATCCCGGTGTACGCGAACTGCGCCACGCCGGCGGCCCGGGCGGCCTCCAGGACGGCGGTGTGCTGGGCGACGCGCCGCCCGACCTCGCTGCCGGAGATCAGCAGCACCCGGTCGCCGGCCCGGAAGGCGCCGGCCAGCGCCGCGGGGTCGTCGTAGTCGGCGACGCGGACCTCCACGCCGCGCGCGGCCAGGTCGGCGGCCTTCGCCGCGTCGCGGACGACGACGGCGACCCGGTCGGCGGGGACCCGCTCCAGCAGCTCCCCGACGACCAGACGGCCGAGGGCTCCGGTGGCTCCGGTGACGACGATGCTCATGGTTGCTCTCCTCGCTGGACGGTCACTAAGACCACCCTACGGTAAGCGCTAACTTTTTGAAAGCGCGTTGCGGGGGCGTGTCGCCGGCCCGCCGGGCCCCGTCCCCCGGAACGCGGCGGGGCCCGGACCCCCGTCCGGGGAGGTCCGGGCCCCGCCGGCCCGCCGCGGCTCAGCCGACGACGGTCCAGGTGTCGGTGCCGCTCAGCAGCGACCCGAGGTCGCCCTTGCCGCTGCGCTCGACGGCCGTGTCGAGCTGCTCGGCCATGAGCGTGTCGTAGACCGGCCGCACGGCGCTGCGGAAGACCCCGATCGGGGTGTGGTGCAGGGTGTCCGGGTCGGCCAGCCGGGACAGTGCGAAGGCCGTGGTGGGGCTCGCGGCGTTCACGTCGTGCACCACGATCCGCGCCTCGTTCTCCGGCGTGACCTCGACGACCCCCAGGTCGCCGGTGGCCGGGTCGCGCACCACGCCCTTGGCACCGCCCGCGCCGAACCGGATCGGCTGCCCGTGCTCCAGCCGGATCACGGCCTCCTCGGCCAGGTCCCGGTCCTTCAGCACCTCGAAGGCGCCGTCGTTGAAGATGTTGCAGTTCTGGTAGATCTCCACCAGCGCCGTGCCCTGGTGGTCGGCGGCCTGCCGCAGCACCTCGGTGAGGTGCTTGCGGTCGGAGTCGACCGTCCGGGCGACGAAGGAGGCCTCCGCGCCCAGCGCCAGGGACACCGGGTTGAAGGGCGCGTCCAGCGAGCCCATCGGCGTCGACTTCGTGATCTTGCCGACCTCGGAGGTGGGGGAGTACTGGCCCTTGGTCAGGCCGTAGATCCGGTTGTTGAACAGCAGGATCTTGAGGTTGACGTTGCGGCGCAGCGCGTGGATCAGGTGGTTGCCGCCGATGGACAGGGCGTCGCCGTCACCCGTGACCACCCAGACCGACAGGTCGCGGCGCGAGGTGGCGAGGCCCGTCGCGATGGCGGGGGCGCGGCCGTGGATCGAGTGCATCCCGTAGGTGTTCATGTAGTACGGGAAGCGGGAGGAGCAGCCGATGCCCGAGACGAAGACGATGTTCTCCTTCGCCAGCCCCAGTTCGGGCATGAAGCCCTGCACGGCGGCGAGGACCGCGTAGTCGCCGCAGCCGGGGCACCAGCGGACCTCCTGGTCCGACTTGAAGTCCTTCATCGACTGCTTGGCCTCGGCCTTGGGCACCAGGGACAGCAGGGTCGGGTGGGACGAGTGGGCCGGAGAGTCCGTCACCTCAGTCATGGATGGCCTCCTTGAGAGCCGTCGCGAGCTGCTCCGCCTTGAACGGCATGCCGTTGACCTGGTTGTACGACTGGGCGTCGACCAGGTATTTCGCCCGGATCAGGGTGGCGAGCTGCCCGAGGTTCATCTCCGGCACCACCACCCTCCCGTAGCGTCCCAGCACCTCGCCGAGATTCCCCGGGAACGGGTTGAGGTGGCGCAGGTGGGCCTGGGCGATGGCCTCGCCGGCCACCCGCAGACGGCGTACGGCCGCGGTGATCGGGCCGTAGGTGGAGCCCCAGCCCAGGACGAGCGTGCGGGCGCCGTCCGGGTCGTCGACCTCCAGGTCGGGGACGACGATGCCGTCGACCTTCGCCTGGCGGGTGCGGACCATCAGCTCGTGGTTGGCCGGGTCGTACGAGATGTTGCCCGTGCCGTCCTGCTTCTCGATGCCGCCGATGCGGTGCTCCAGCCCGGGCGTGCCCGGGACGGCCCACGGGCGCGCCAGCGTCCGCGGGTCGCGCTTGTACGGCCAGAACACCTCGGTGCCGTCGGCCAGCTCGTGGTTGGGCCCCGCGGCGAACCGGACCTTCAGGTCCGGCAGGTCCTCGACCTCGGGGATCCTCCAGGGCTCGGAGCCGTTGGCCAGGTAGCCGTCGGAGAGCAGGAACACCGGCGTCCGGTAGGTCAGCGCGATCCGGGCCGCGTCGAGCGCCGCGTCGAAGCAGTCAGCCGGGGTGCGCGGGGCCACGATCGGGACCGGGGCCTCGCCGTTGCGCCCGTACATCGCCTGCAGCAGGTCGGCCTGCTCCGTCTTGGTCGGCAGGCCGGTCGAGGGTCCGCCGCGCTGGATGTCCACGATCAGCAGCGGCAGCTCCAGGGAGACCGCGAGCCCGATCGTCTCCGACTTCAGTGCCACGCCCGGCCCGGAGGTGGTGGTCACGGCCAGCGAGCCGCCGAAGGCCGCCCCCAGGGCCGCGCCGATGCCGGCGATCTCGTCCTCGGCCTGGAAGGTCCGCACGCCGAAGTTCTTGTGCCGGCTCAGCTCGTGCAGGATGTCCGAGGCCGGGGTGATGGGGTAGGAACCCAGGTAGAGCGGCAGATCGGCCTGCCTGCTCGCCGCGATCAGCCCGTACGACAGGGCCAGGTTCCCCGAGATGTTGCGGTAGGTGCCCGTCGGGAACGCCTTGGTCGCGGGCGCCACCTCGTAGGAGACGGCGAAGTCCTCGGTGGTCTCGCCGAAGTTCCAGCCCGCGCGGAAGGCGGCCACGTTCGCCTCCGCGATCTGCGGCTTCTTCGCGAACTTCTGCCGCAGGAAGCTCTCGGTCCCCTCGGTGGGCCGGTGGTACATCCACGACAGCAGGCCCAGCGCGAACATGTTCTTGCTGCGCTCGGCCTCCTTGCGGGGCAGGCCGAAGTCCTTCAGCGCCTCGATGGTGAGGGTGGTGAGCGGCACCGGGTGGAGGTTGTAGGCGTCGAGCGAGCCGTCCTCCAGCGGGGAGGTCTCGTAGCCGACCTTGGCCATGGGGCGCTTGGTGAACTCGTCGGTGTTGACGATGATCTCCGCGCCGCGCGGCACGTCCCCGATGTTCGCCTTCAGGGCGGCCGGGTTCATCGCGACCAGCACGTTCGGGGCGTCGCCCGGCGTGAGGATGTCGTGGTCGGCGAAGTGGAGCTGGAAGGAGGACACGCCCGGCAGGGTCCCGGCGGGGGCGCGGATCTCGGCGGGGAAGTTCGGGAGGGTCGACAGGTCGTTGCCGAACGACGCCGTCTCCGAGGTGAACCGGTCACCGGTGAGCTGCATGCCGTCACCCGAGTCACCCGCGAATCGGATGATCACACGATCGAGGCGGCGGACTTCCTTGCCGTCCGGGCCCGCCGGGGTGCGCTGTCCGCCGACAACCGCACCCCCGGCCCCGTCGGCCTGCTCGGCTGGGCTACTGACCTGGCTGGTCACTGAACTGGACCTCCTTCGAGGCGTGAGCTCCCCCGGTTCCCACCCTACGTCCGTAGGGTTCCAGTCCCCGGGAGCGGTCACATTCCGGACCGACGGACCGCCCTGTGAGACGGTCCGGCCGGCTTGCCATATCTGACAGACTGTCAGTCGATCAAGATTTCAGGTAGGTGAGAACGGCGAGAACACGCCGGTGATCCCCATCACTCGGCGACAGCCCCAGTTTCATGAAGATGTTGCTGACGTGCTTCTCCACCGCGCCGTCGCTCACCACCAACTGCTTCGCCACGGCGGAATTCGTGCGGCCCTCGGCCATCAGCCCGAGCACCTCGCGCTCCCGCGGGGTCAGCCCCGCCAGCACGTCCTGCTTGCGGCTGCGGCCGAGCAGCTGGGCCACGACCTCCGGGTCCAGGGCCGTACCGCCCCGCGCCACCCGGACGACCGCGTCCACGAACTCGCGGACCTCGGCCACGCGGTCCTTGAGCAGGTAGCCCACCCCGGTGGTCGAACCGGCCAGCAGTTCGGTGGCGTACTGCTCCTCCACGTACTGGGACAGCACGAGCACCCCGATGCCCGGGTACGCGCGCCGCAGCTGCACCGCGGCCCGCACCCCCTCGTCGGTGTGGGTCGGCGGCATCCGTACGTCCGCCACCACCACGTCCGGCAGCGCATCCTCGGCCGCGAGCTCCGCCACCGTCTTGACCAGGGCCTCCGCGTCCCCGACACCGGCGACCACGTCGTGCCCCAGGTCGGTCAGCAGCCGGGTCAGGCCCTCCCGCAGCAGCACCGAATCCTCGGCGATGACCACCCGCACCCTGTCTTCCACGATTCAGCAGCTCCCGCGTCCACTCGTTCCCGCACTTCCTGACTGCCCCAAGCATCCCAGTCCCTGGCTCGGATCACGGCAGAGCCGGCACAACAGGGGTGCGTACGCGGGGAGTTTTCGTGCGACGGCAGTTCCCCGCGGGCCGCCGGGCCGTGCCACGGCCGCCGTCCGGGAGGGGAGCTGCCCGGGCCCGGGCCCATCGGCCGGGCCGTTCGACCCGACTTCTCCCGGACACCCGAAAACCCCGCCGGGGCGGGGGAGGCGGAGGGCGAGGGCCAGGGCGAGGGCGAGCGGGTACGGGTGCGCGCACGGCGTACCGACTTCGCGCGGGGCGGCCCGGCCGGCCGGGCCCGCGCCCGCTCGGCTGGCGACCGCGCGCGAGGCCCCCGCGCCCGGCCTACGAGCGCCAGGGCAGCTCGGCCGTGACCGTGGTCCCGCCGCCCGCGGGGGAGTCGACGACCAGGACGCCGTCCACCGCGTCCAGCCGCTCCGTCAGCCCCGTCAGGCCCGACCCGGCCCCCGGGCCCGCCCCGCCCCGGCCGTCGTCGGCGACCTGGATCAGCAGCCGCTCCCCGGACTTCCAGACGTCCACCGAGGCGGACCGGGCCGCCGCGTGCCTGCTCACGTTCTGCAGCAGCTCCGACACCGTGAAGTACGCGATGCCCTCGATCGCCTGCGCCGGCCGCGCCGGCAGGTCCACCGCCACCCGCACCGGAACCGCGCACCGCGCGGCCACCGACGAGAGCGCCGCGTCCAGCCCCCGGTCCGTCAGCACCGCCGGGTGGATGCCCCGCGCCAGGTCCCGCAGCTCCTGCAGGGCGACCTTCACCTCGCCGTGCGCCTCGTCCACCATCCGCGCCGCCGCCCGCGGGTCCTGCGCGAGCCGCTCCTTCGCCAGCCCGAGGTCCATCGCGAGCGCGGCCAGCCGGGCCTGCGCCCCGTCGTGCAGGTCCCGTTCGATGCGCCGCAGGTCCGCCGCCGAAGTGTCCACCACCACCGTCCGGTCCGACTCCAGCTCGGTGACCCGGCTGTCCAGCCGGGACGGCCCGAGCAGCGCGCCGACCAGGACCCGGTCCACGGTGGTCAGGGCGCGCAGCACCCACGGGGTGGCGAGCGTGAGCACCAGCCCGGCCAGCGAGGTGACGGCGATCCGGGCCGGCGAGTCCAGGTAGACGCTGTGGCCGCCGTTCTGGAAGAGCTGCAGACCGGGCTGGTCGGTGAAGGCCGGGAACACCCAGAACCACAGCGGGTACAGGAAGTACGCCCAGCCGCACACCCAGAACACCAGTGCCACGACGAAACCGAACACGGCCCACGGGAAGTGGACCACGCTGTACAGCACGTGCCGCCAGGCGCTGCCGCTCTTCAGCACCGCCCCCAGCGCGGCCAGCGCCCCGGCCTTCTTCGCCCGCACCGGCGCGGGCTCGCCCACCCGTGCCCCCAGCAGGACGCGCGCCCGGCCCCGCTCCACGCGCCCGAACCCGCGGCACATGGCCAGCACGCCGGCCAGCACCGGAACGCCGAGGAAGGTGACGAGCAGACCCGCGCCGACGCTCACCCCGGCGACGGCCAGCGAGAAGTACAGCGTGCTCAGCGGCAGCCCGCTCAGCAGGTACCCCAGCGCCCCCCAGGTCCGCGCCGCGAACGGAGCCCGCAACACCGCACCGATCCCGCCGCCCGCGTCGCCCGTGACGCCCGCGCCGATCCCGCCGCCCGCACCGACCGCGCCGTCCCCGCCCTTGCCGTTGCCCATGCTCCCGGCCCGTCCTTCCCGTCGTCCCTCGATACCCCCACCCTGCCGCCCGCCCCCACCCCCCGGCCATGCGGCGAGTGGGCCTCTGCGCCCGGGGGATAACCCCACCCCGGGCCGGGCCGAGGTCCCGGCCCGGCCCCCGACACGCGTGGGCCCCCGCCCGAACCGGGCGGGGGCCCACGGGGTGCCGGGCCGCGTCAGCGTCAAGCTCCGTCCGGGCCGGGTGCCGTCAGTGCCGCGGCGGCGCGGCCGAGCGGTCGCGCCACGGCAGCTCGGCGGTCACCACCGTCCCGCGCCCCTCGGGGGAGTCCACGACGAACACCCCGTCCACCGCCCCCAGCCGCTCCGCGAGCCCCGCCATCCCCGACCCGCCCTCCGGCCGCGCCCCGCCCCGCCCGTCGTCCGACACCCGGATCAGCAGCCGCGGGCCGGCCCGCCACACCTCCACGGCCGCGCCCCGCGCCGCCGCGTGCTTGCTCACGTTCTGCAGCAGCTCCGAGACCACGAAGTACGCGATGCCCTCGATCGCCTCCGCCGGCCGCGCCGGCAGGTCCACCGCCACCTTCACCGGCACCAGGCACCGCGCGGCCACCGACGACAGCGCCGCGTCCAGCCCCCGGTCCGTCAGCACCGCCGGGTGGATGCCCCGCGCCAGGTCCCGCAGCTCCTGGAGGGCCAGCTTCACCTCGCCGTGCGCCTCGTCGACCATCGCCGCCGCGCCCTCGGGGTCCGCGAGCAGCTTCTCCTTCGCCAGGCCCAGACCCATGGCCAGCGCCACCAGCCGGGCCTGGGCCCCGTCGTGCAGGTCCCGTTCGATGCGCCGCAGGTCCGCCGCCGAGGTGTCCACCACCACCGTCCGGTCCGACTCCAGCTCGGCGATCCGCCGCTCCAGGTCGTCGGAGGGCGACAGCAGGCCCCGTACCATCGCCCGGTCCGCGTTGGCCAGCAGCCGCGTCACGTACGGCAGCACCGGCCACAGCACGAACAGCCCGGTCAGCACCACGGTGAAGGTCAGCACCCCCCACGGCAGCCGGACCAGCCCGTACAGCACCGTGCGCCACGCCACCGGGTCCTTCAGGCTCGTCCACAACCAGGGGAAGAAACCGCCCGACCGCTTCGGCCCGGGGATCGGAGTCGGCTCTTCCACCCGGACGCCCAGCAGCACCCGGGCCCGCGCCCGGTCCAGCCGTCCCAACTGGCGGGACAGGAACAGTCCGCACGCCAGCAGCGGAAGCCCGACCGCCGTCACGGCCAGCCCGCCCGAGACGCCGACCATGGACACCGTGTACACGAACCCGACGACCGCCACCGGCAGGTTCACCAGCAGATGGACGATCTCCTTCCAGGTCACGGCGTCGAAGGCGGGGCGTACGGGCGGCGGCCGGTCGTCCCCGGCGTGATCGGTGGTGTGCATGCGCGCGGTCATGCGGCACAGCCTGCCAAGCCGCTCCCCCCGGAGCCATGGGGCGGCCGGGTGCGGTGAACGGGGGATAACCCCACCCCGTGGGAGGCAGGCCCTAGACTCCCGTCCGTAACAGATCACCGACGGCGGCCGAGGAGCGAAGACGGACGTGCCCGAACCAACGGTATCGACCGTGACCGTGCTCGCCGCGGACTACTTCCGGAGTTATTCGGTCGTCGGCCTGCTCGCCGTCCTCGGTGTGCTCTTCGTCGCCGTGGCCTTCGGCGCGAACCGCCTGCTGCGCCCCGCCGTCCCGACCCCCGAGAAGCTCCTGACGTACGAGTGCGGCGTCGACCCGGTCGGCGAGGGCTGGGCGCACACCCAGGTCCGCTACTACGTCTACGCCTTCCTCTACGTCATCTTCGCCGTCGACTCGATCTTCCTGTTCCCCTGGGCGACCGTGTTCGCCGTCGCCGGCTACGGCACCACGACGCTGGTCGAGATGTTCATCTTCCTCGGGTTCCTCGCCGTGGGCCTGCTCTACGCGTACAAGAAGGGCGTCCTCGAATGGACGTGACACCGGATGCGACACCGGCAGCGACAGGCGCCGCAACCGCACCAGACGTGACAGGCGCGACGAGCGCGACAGGCGCGACGGGCGCGATCCCGCCCGCGGCGGCGGGCACCGCGGCGCCGCAGCCCCGGCTGCTGCCGGAGCCCAAGCGCCTGGGCGTCCTCTCCCGGCTGGCCCCGGAACCGATGAAGGTGGTCCTCAACTGGGGCCGCCGCTACAGCCTGTGGGTCTTCAACTTCGGCCTCGCCTGCTGCGCCATCGAGTTCATCGCCGCGTCCATGGCCCGGCACGACTTCATCCGCCTCGGCGTCATCCCCTTCGCGCCCGGGCCGCGCCAGGCCGACCTCATGATCGTCTCGGGCACCGTCACCGACAAGATGGCCCCGGCCGTCAAGCGGCTGTACGAGCAGATGCCCGAGCCGAAGTACGTCATCTCCTTCGGCGCCTGCTCCAACTGCGGCGGCCCGTACTGGGACTCGTACGCGGTGACCAAGGGCGTCGACCAGATCATCCCCGTCGACGTCTACGTGCCCGGCTGCCCGCCCCGCCCCGAAGCGCTCCTCCAGGGCATCCTCAAGCTCCAGGAGAAGATCGCCCGCGAGTCCCTGGCCGAGCGGTACGCCGACTCGCCCTCCGTCGGCCAGCTCACCAGCGGCCTGGTCACGCCCCCGCCCACCCCCGGAGCCGGCACGTGAACCTCTACGACTCGCTGCCCGACGCGGCGCCGGCCGTCTTCGGCGAGGAGGCCCTCGGCTCCCGCGCGTACGACGTCCTGACCGTCGACGTCCCGGTCGGCTCCTGGATCCCGGCGCTCGAAATCGCCCGGGACAAGCTGGGTTGCACCTTCTTCGACTGGCTGAGCGCCGTCGACGAACCGGGCACCGGCTTCCGGGTCTGCGCGCACGTGGTCTCGCTGGAGGACCACCGCGTACGCCGCCTCCTGCTGCGCACCACCGTCCCGCACGGAGCGCCCGCGCTGCCCTCCGCCGTGGCCGTCTACGCCGGGGCCGCATGGCACGAGCGCGAGACCTTCGAGATGTTCGGCGTGGTCTTCACCGACCACCCCCACCTCGTCCCGCTGCTGCTGCCCGAGAACTTCGAGGGACACCCGCTGCGCAAGGACTTCGTCCTGGCCGCGCGCGTCGCCAAGGCCTGGCCCGGCGCCAAGGAACCGGGTGAGGGCGCGGACCCCGACGGGCCCAAGCGCCGCCAGATGCTCCCGCCCGGCGTCCCCGACCCCAACGACTGGGGCCCGATGAAGGGCCAGCTCCCGCCGGCCCCCGCCCGCCCGGCCCGCACCCCCCGCACCGCCCGCACCGCCGCCGCGGGCACGGGCGCTGCGGGTACGGGTGCGGGTGCTGCGGGCCGCGCCGGCCGCGAGGGCGCCCCGCCGCGCCGCACCCGCTCGGTGTCCGAGGGCTCCGCCACCCAGGCCGCGGGCCCGGGGACTCCTCCGGCCGCGGAGCCCGATCCGGCGGCTCCCGCCCGGCCGCCGCGCCGCACCCGCTCGGTCTCGGAGGGCTCGGCCAGCCAGGCCGCGGGCCCGGCGAGCGGACCGGCGGCCCCGGCCGCGCGACCGGCCCCGCGCAGCGCGGACGCGCCCTGGCACGCCCCGAAGCCCGCCTTCGAAGAACCACCGGCGGCACCGGAACCCGTAAGCCGACCCGAGCCCGACCCGTCGGCCGAGCCCACACCGGGACCCGAGCCCGAGCCGTCGGCCGAGCCCACACCGGGACCCGAGCCCGAGCCCGAGCCCGAGCGGGGAACCGAGCCCGAGCCGAAGCCGGGGCCCAAGCCCGAGCCCGAGCCGAAGCCGGGGCCCAAGCCCGAGCCCGATCCGGGACTCACCCCCGAGCCCGAGCCCGAGCCCGCATCCGAGCCCGAGCCCCGGCCCGGTACCCGACACCCCGACAACGGAGGCGACGCGTGAACGACGTCCTCGACGTCGCGCTGCGACTGATCGTCGTCTTCGCCGTCTTCCTCGTGCTCCCGCTCGTCGTCGGGCAGACCGAGCACAAGGTGATGGCCCACATGCAGGGCCGTCTCGGCCCCATGTACGCCGGCGGTTTCCACGGCTGGGCCCAGCTCGTCGCCGACGGCGTCAAGTTCGCGCAGAAGGAAGACATCGTCCCGGCCAACGCCGACCGCCGCATCTTCCAACTCGCCCCCGCCGTCGCCCTGCTGCCCTACCTCCTCGTCCTGCTCGTCATCCCGATCGGCCCGGGCGAGGGCGCGGTCGGCCAGGTCGTCGACGCCGGACTGTTCTTCGCGCTCGCCGTGATGGGCGTCGGGGTCCTCGGCTCGCTGATGGCCGGCTGGGCCTCCGCCAACAAGTTCTCCCTGCTCGGCGGCCTGCGCACCGCCGCCCAGCTGCTCGCGTACGAACTCCCGATGCTGCTCGCCGCCGCCTCCGTCGCGATGGCCGCCGGGACCGTCTCCCTCCCCGGCATCGTCGACGCCTTCGAGTGGTGGTGGCTGCCCTGGCAGATCGTCGGCGGACTGGTCTTCTTCACCGCCGGCCTCGCCGAGCTCCAGCGGCCCCCCTTCGACATGCCCGTCGCCGACTCCGAGATCATCTTCGGCGCGTACACCGAGTACACCGGCCTGCGCTTCGCGCTGTTCCTGCTCGCCGAGTACGCCGGCATCGTCGTCCTCTGCGCCCTCACCACCGTCCTCTTCCTCGGCGGCTGGCACGGCCCCCTCGGAGCCGACGGACTCGGCTGGGTCTGGACCCTCCTGAAGGTCGCGCTGCTCGCCTTCGTCGTGATCTGGCTCCGGGTGAGCTACCCGCGGCTGCGCGAGGACCAGCTCCAGAAGCTCGCCTGGACCGTACTCATCCCGCTCGCGCTCGCCCAGATCGCGCTCACCGGCATCGTGAAGGTGGCGATCAACTGATGCCCATTCCCGGACACGGCCTCGCCAAGGGGCTCGCCGTCACCCTGCGCACGATGACCAGGCGCTCGCACACCGCCCAGTACCCCGAGGTCCAGCCCGAACTCCCGCCGCGCAGCCGCGGCGTCATCGGGCTGTTCGAGGAGAACTGCACGGTCTGCATGCTCTGCGCCCGCGAGTGCCCCGACTGGTGCATCTACATCGACTCCCACAAGGAGACCGTCCCGGCCTCCACCCCCGGCGGCCGCGAGCGCAGCCGCAACGTCCTCGACCGCTTCGCCATCGACTTCTCGCTCTGCATGTACTGCGGGATCTGCATCGAGGTGTGCCCCTTCGACGCGCTCTTCTGGTCACCGGAGTTCGAGTACGCGGAGACCGACATCCACGAGCTGACCCACGAGCGGGACAAGCTCCGCGAATGGATGTGGACCGTCCCGGCCCCGCCCGCCCTGGACCCGGCCGCCGAGGAACCCAAGGAACTCGCCGCCGCCCGCAAGGCGGCCGACAAGGCCGAGGCCGCGGCCGCAGCGGCCGCCGCGCCCTCCCCGGCCCCGGCCGCAGGTACGGGTACAGGTACGGGTACGGACGCGACCCCGCCCGCAGGCACGACCCCTGCCCCGGGCACGACCCCGGCCCCGCCCGCCGGTACCGAACGAGCCCCCGACCCCGGCCCCGCCCCCGGGCCGGAGCGGCCCGACGACCCGGCGGGAGGTACCGCCTGATGCCCACCGCCCCGTTCACCGCCGCCACGGCGGCCGCCACCGCGCAGGCCCCCGGTTTCCTCTCCCCGACCGGGGTCGAGATCGCCTTCGTCCTGGTCGGCCTCGCCACCCTCGGCGCCGCCCTCGTCACGGTCACCACCAAACAGCTGGTGCACGCCGCCCTCTGGCTGGTCGTCGCCCTCGGCGGCATCGCCGTCGAGTACCTGCTGCTGACCGCCGAGTTCATCGCCTGGGTCCAGGTCCTGATCTACCTCGGGTCCGTGGTCGTCCTGCTCCTCTTCGGGCTGATGCTGACCAAGGCGCCCATCGGCCGCTCCCCGGACGCCGACTCCGGCAACCGCCCCGTCGCGCTCGGCGTCGCGGCCGTCGCCGCCGTCGCGCTCGTCTGGGTCGTCGTCGACGCCTTCCGCGCGACCTGGATCGACCTCGACGGTCCCGTCCAGGGCTCCACCGAGGTCACCGGCGCGATCCTCTTCAAGTACTGGGTGCTGCCCTTCGAGGCGCTCTCCGTCCTCCTCCTCGCGGCCCTGATCGGCGCCATCGTGCTGTCCCGCAAGAACGACCCCACCGTCCCCACGGCCCCCACCGTCCCCTCGGGCCCCGCTGCCCCCGCCGACGCCCGCGACAAGGGGCAGCGCTGATGCACCTCGCCTACCCCGCCGTCCTGGCGGCGCTCCTCTTCGCCACGGGCCTGTACGGCGTGCTCGCCCGCCGCAACGCCATCCTGGTCCTGATGTCCGTCGAGCTGATGCTCAACGCCGTCAACCTCAACCTGGTGGCCTTCGACGTCTGGCTGCGCGACACCCTGCACTCGGGCCAGGCCCTCGCCCTGTTCACCATCGCCATCGCCGCCGCCGAGATCGGCATCGGCCTCGCCATCGTGCTGATGGTCTACCGCAACCGCGGCACCTCGGACGTCGACCGGCTGCGCGACACCGCCGAAGGCCACGAGCCCGACCAGAACCCCGGCCCCGGCACCGCCGCCGGCACCGCACGGCCGGAGGCCGCCGCGTGAGCACCACGACCCTCGCCGTACTCGTCCCCCTGCTGCCCTTCCTGGGCGCCGTGGCCGGGCTCCTCCTCGGCCGCACCGCACCCGGCTTCGTACGCCCCCTCGCCCTCCTCCCGACGCTGGCCGCCGCCGTCCTGGCCGTGCTCGTCGCCCTCCGCCAAGGCGGCGGAGCCGCCATCGACACCGCGACCGAGCTGACCCCGACCGGCTCGGTGCCGATCGAGCTCTCCCTGCACCTGGACGGCTTCGCCGTGCTCGTC
The DNA here is from genome assembly GCF_008704535.1 of Streptomyces subrutilus. Taxonomy (NCBI): domain Bacteria; kingdom Bacillati; phylum Actinomycetota; class Actinomycetes; order Kitasatosporales; family Streptomycetaceae; genus Streptomyces; species Streptomyces subrutilus. Next base: position 3,285,608 of record NZ_CP023701.1, on the reverse strand, counting down.
GCCGTCCTGGTCGGGCTCGTCGCCACCTGTGTGCAGGTCTACTCGACGGCCTACCTCCGCGACGACCCGCGCTACCCCTCGTACGCCGCCCTCGTCTCCCTCTTCACCTCCGCCATGCTGCTCGTCGTCTACTCCGGCGACCTCATGGTGCTGCTGGTCGGCTGGGAAGTCATGGGCATCTGCTCGTACTTCCTCGTCGGCCACTACTGGGAGACGCAGGCGGCCCGCTCCGCCTCCCTGAAGGCCTTCCTCGTCACCAAGCTGGGCGACGTCCCCTTCCTGATCGGCCTGTTCGCCCTCGCCACCGACGCCGGCTCCTTCCGCATCACCAAGATCCTCGACACCGTCGCCGCGGGCGGACTCGACCACCCGACACCGGTCGCCCTGCTCCTCCTCGCGGGCGTCGCGGGCAAGTCGGCGCAGTTCCCGCTGCACACCTGGCTCCCCGACGCCATGGCCGGCCCCACCCCGGTCTCCGCGCTCATCCACGCCGCGACGATGGTCGCCGCCGGCGTCTACTTCGTCGCCCGCCTCCTGCCGGTCTTCACGGCGTCGCACGCCGCCCTGCTGGTCATGGCCGTCATGGCGGCCGTCACGATGATCGGCTCCGGCCTCGCCGCCCTCGCCCAGGACGACATCAAACGCGTGCTCGCCTACTCCACGATCGGCCAGCTCGGCTACATGACCGGCGCCCTGGCCGTCGGCGACCGCGGCGCCGCCGTCTTCCACCTCCTGTCCCACGGCGCCTTCAAGGCGCTGCTGTTCCTCGGAGCCGGCGTGATCATCCACGCCGCCGGCACCAACTCCCTCGCCGCCATGAGCCGGATGGACGGCCTGGCCAAGCGCATCCCCGACGCCTTCTGGACGATGACGATCGCGCTGCTCGCCCTCGCCGCGATCCCGCCGTTCGCCGGCTTCTTCTCCAAGGAAGCCGTCCTCGTCGCCGCCGAGCTCAGCGCCGCCGGCCACTCGTCCGTCGCGCCCCCCGCCGCCGGCTGGACCGTCCTCGTCGCCGGCCTGCTCAGCGCCGTGCTCACCGCCGCCTACGCCACCCGGCTGTGGCTCATGGCCTTCCGCGGCCGCGGCGCCGCCGCCCCCGACCACGGCAGGGAACCCGTCGCCATGACCGGCGTGCTGTGGCTGCTCGCGATCCCCTCGGTCGGATTCGGCCTCGCCGCGGGCCCCCTCGCCGACTGGTTCGACGGGGGACGGCTCGTCCCCACCCTCACCACCTCCCTCCTCGGCACCGGCGCCGCCGTCATCGGCGCCCTCCTCACCTACGGCCTCTGGCAGCGCGACACCGCCCGGACCGCCACGGCCCCCGCCGCCATCGGCGCGGCCGCCGCGGCCGGAGCCACCGCCGAACAGCCCGCCGCCGTCTCCGCCCGCATCTCCGCCGCCACCGCCGCCGCCGAATCCGCCGCCGAGACCCCCGAGGTCGCGGAGGTCACCCACCAGCACCCCGCAGTACCGACCGGCCCCGCCCCCGACCCCGGACGCGCGCTGCTGGGCCCCCTGCACCGCCACGCCGCCGACGGCTTCCACCTCGACGCCGTCTACGACCGGCTGTTCGTCCGCCCCGTCCGCGCGGCCGCACGCCTCGTCCGGTTCCTCGACCGCGAGGTCGTCGACACGTACGTCCGCGGCGCGGGCGCCGCCCCCCGGCTGCTGGGCACCCTCGTCCGCCGCGCCCAGACCGGCAACGTGCAGACCTACCTGAGCGCCCTGCTCGCCGGCGCCGTGGTCCTGGCGATCGCCACCGCCGTCCTCGCCAACGTCAACGCCGGATCGTGAGCCGTGAGTCAGCCGTGATTGATATCAGCCCGTCCGTGATGCAGTTCCTCCTGGCGTTCGTCGTGGCCGCACCGCTCCTCGGCGCCGTCGCAGCCCTCCTGCCGCCCCCGCCCGGCCTCAAGGGCCGCAACCCCGAACAGGCCGTCCTGCGCCACGGCGTGACCGTCACCGGCGTGATCCTCGCCGCGGCGATCGCCCTCGCCCTGGGCTTCGACCACGACGCCCCGGCCCGCTTCCAGGCCACCACCGACATCAGCTGGATCCAGGCGCTGGACGTCCGCATCCACCTCGGCATCGACGGCATCTCGCTCCCCCTCCTCCTGATGACCGCGCTGCTGTTCTTCCTCTGCGCGCTCTACAGCTACTTCAAGCTCCCCGCAGGCCCCTCCCCGAAGGCCTTCGTCGCCCTGCTGCTCGTCCTCGAATCCGGCACCCTCGCGACCTTCGCCGTCCTCGACCTGCTGCTGTTCTTCCTCGCCTTCGAGATGGTCCTCATCCCGATGTACTTCCTCATCGCACGCTGGGGCGGTGCACAACGGCAGTCCGCCGCCTGGAAGTTCATCCTGTACACCCTCCTCGGCTCCGTCGTCATGCTGCTCGGACTGCTGCTCATCGGCGTGAACAGCGGCACCTTCGACATGGTGGCACTCGCCTCTGACAACGGCCGCGAACTCACCCACACCACCCAGCTCCTGGCCGTCCTCGCCATCGGCACCGGCCTCGCCGTCAAGACCCCGATGTGGCCGCTGCACAGCTGGCTCCCCGACGCCCACACCGCCGCCCCCACCGTCGGCTCCGTCCTGCTGGCCGGCGTCCTGCTGAAGATGGGCACCTACGGCTTCGTCCGCATCCTGCTGCCCGTCACCCCCGACGGCATGGCCACCTTCGCGCCCTACCTGGGCGCCTTCGCCGCCGTCGGCATCGTCTACGGCTCCCTCGCCTGCCTCGCGCTCGCCCGCAAGGGGAGCAAGGGCGACCTCAAGCGCCTCATCGCGTACTCCTCCGTCGGCCACATGGGCTTCGTGCTCCTCGGCATCGCGACCATGACCCCCACCGGCGTCAACGGCGCGCTCTTCGCCAACATCGCCCACGGCCTGATCACCGGCCTGCTCTTCTTCCTGGTCGGCGCGCTCAAGGACCGCTACGGCACCGCCGACCTCGACACCCTCGCCGGCGCCACCGGCGCCGCCCTCTACGGCCGCGCCCCCCGCCTCGGCGCGTTCCTCGCCTTCGCCGCCGTCGCCTCCCTCGGCCTGCCCGGACTGGCCGGCTTCTGGGGCGAGATGCTGGCCCTGTTCGGCGCCTTCGACCCGGCCCCCGGCCTCTCCCGCCCCGCCTTCCTCACCTACATGGCCCTCGGCGCGTTCGGCACCCTGCTCACCGCCGCCTACCTGCTGATCGTCGTCCGGCGCGTCTGCATGGGCGACCCCGCGACCGGCCCCGACCTGACCGTCGCGGACATCCAGCGCCACGAGTTCGCCGCCTGGACCCCGCTCGTCGCCCTCACCGTCCTCGCCGGCCTGTGGCCCGCGGTCCTCCTCGGCCTCACCGACCCGGCCGTCCAGAAGCTCCTCGCAGGAGGCACCTCATGACGGCCCTCACGGCCTCCGCCGCCGGGACCCCCAGCCTGGTCCAGTCCGTCGACTGGCTCGCCGTCGCACCCGTCGTCCTCACCGCCGCCGTCGGCCTCGCCGTCCTCGTCGCCGACCTCTTCGTACCGGAACGCCGCAAGCCCGTCCTCGGCTGGGTCTCCGTCGCCGGCCTCGCCGCCGCGACCGCCTCCCTGCTGCCGCTGCGCGCCGGCGACCGCACCACCTTCTGCCTCCCCGGCACCCCCGACACCTGCAGCTACACCGCCGACCACTTCGCCCTCGTCGTCCAGTTCCTCGTCCTCGGCGGCGCCCTCATCACCGCCCTGCTGTCGGTCACCGCCGTCCGCGACGCCCGCATGCCCGCCGGCGAGTACTGGTTCCTGCTGCTCTCGTCCGCCGCCGGCGCCGCCCTGCTGCCCGCCTCCCGCGACCTCGCCACCCTGATCGTCGCCCTCGAAGTGGCCTCGCTGCCCGCCTTCGCCCTCGTCGGCCTGCGCCGCGGCGACCGCCTCTCCTCCGAGGCCGCCCTCAAGTTCTTCCTCTCCTCCGTCACCGCCACCGCCGTCTCCCTGATGGGCGTCAGCTTCGTCTACGCCGCCACCGGCTCCCTGCACCTCACCCAGGTCGCCGACCGCCTCGAAGACGTGCCCGGGCAGCTCGACACCCTCGCCATGGCCGGCGTCGCGCTCACCCTCGTCGGCTTCGCGTTCAAGACCGCGGCCGTCCCCTTCCACTTCTGGGTCCCCGACACCTACGTAGGCGCCCCCCTGCCCATCGCCGGCTACCTCTCGGTGATCGGCAAGGCCGTCGGCTTCACCGGCCTGATCCTCGTCACCGTCATCGCCTTCCCGGCGTACTCCGACATCTGGGGCCCCGCCCTCGCCGTCCTCGCCGCCCTCACCATGACCCTGGGCAACGCCGCCGCCCTGCGCCAGTCCCCGGACCGCCCGAACAGCGCCGTACGCCTGCTCGCCTGGTCCTCGGTCGGCCAGGCCGGCTACCTGCTGGTCCCGATCGCCGCCGCCGCGTACTCCGACCGCGACCAGATCGGCTCCACCGTCGCCTACGCCCTCATGTACGCGGCCGTGAACCTCGGCGCCTTCTCCGTGGCCGCGCTCGTCGCCCGGACGAAGCCGCTCCACCGGCTCGACGACTACCGCGGCCTCTACGCGCAGCGCCCGCTCGCCGCACTCGCCCTGGCCTTCTTCCTGCTCTGCCTCGCCGGCCTGCCGCCGGGCATCATCGGCCTCTTCGCCAAGGTCACCGTCCTGCGCTCCGCCGTCGACGCGGGCCTGGGCTGGCTCGCCGCGGTCATGGCCGTCAACGTCGTCGTCGCCCTGTACTACTACCTGCGCTGGACGGCGCTCCTCTTCCGCACCCCGGAACCGGCCGCCGAGGCCACAGGGGCCGCCCAGGACCCCGCGGACCCCGGAAGCGACACCGAGGCCCCGGCCGCCGCCGCACGGGCCCCGTGGCCCGTCACGGCCGCCATCGTGCTCACCGCCGCCATCGCCCTGGCCCTGTCCGGAGCCCCGCAGCTGGTCCTGCGCTTCGCGACGGGCAGCCTCTTCGCCCAGTAGCCCCGGCCCGCCCGCCGCCCGCCCTCACCCGTACGGGCCAACGCACCGCCGCCCGCCCCCGCCCGCCCCGGGCGGGCGGCGCCCGGCGGCCGGCCCGCCGCGCCCTGGGAACCTGACGCCGCCACCTCGCGTTGACCAGGAAGGAAGGGTCCACTGGACCGTAGACCCTCAGATCCACCGACCATCGACGGGTCCCCTGCCGCACCACTTGGAGGGCGTACCGTGCACCGCCGGCACAACGGGCTCAAGACCGCCGTACTCCTCGGCGGGATGTCCGCACTCATCATCCTCATCGGCAGCTTCTTCGGACGGACGGGCCTGATCGTCGCCGTCCTGGTCGCCCTCGGGACGAACGCGTACGCGTACTGGAACAGCGACAAGCTGGCGCTGCGCGCGATGCGCGCCCGGCCCGTCAGCGAGTTCGAGGCCCCCGAGCTCTACCGCATGGTCCGCGAGCTCTCGACCTCGGCCCGCCAGCCCATGCCCAGGCTCTACATCTCACCGACCGAGGCACCCAACGCGTTCGCCACCGGCCGAAACCCGCGCAACGCCGCGGTCTGCTGCACCGAGGGCATCCTGCGCATCCTCGACGAACGCGAGCTGCGCGGAGTCATCGGCCACGAGCTCAGCCACGTCTACAACCGCGACATCCTCATCTCGTCCGTCGCCGGAGCACTCGCCTCCGTGATCATGTTCCTGGTCAACTTCGCCTGGCTGATCCCGGTCGGCCGGTCCAACGACGACGAGGGCCCCGGCCTCTTCGGCATGCTGCTGATCATGATCCTCGGCCCGCTGGCCGCGTCCGTGATCCAGCTCGCCATCAGCCGCTCGCGCGAGTACGAGGCCGACGCCTCCGGAGCCCAGCTCACCGGCGACCCGCTCGCCCTGGCCAGCGCCCTGCGCAAGCTCGACGCCGGCACCAAGCAGCTCCCGCTGCCCCCGGAGCCCCGACTGGAGACGGCGAGCCACATGATGATCGCCAACCCCTTCCGCCCCGGCGCGGGGGTCTCCAAGATGTTCTCCACCCACCCCCCGATGGCCGAGCGCATCGCCCGGCTCGAACAGATGGCAGGCCGCCGGCAGTGAAAACCATCCTGAACATCATCTGGCTCGTGCTCAGCGGCGTCTGGCTGTTCCTCGGCTACGTCCTCGCGGGCGTCCTGCTGTGCATCACGATCATCGGCATCCCCTTCGGGGTGGCCGCCTTCCGCATCGCGGTCTACGCCCTCTGGCCCTTCGGCTACACCACGGTCGAGCGGCACGACGCGGGCGCCCCGTCCTGCGTGGGCAACGTCCTGTGGCTCGTCCTCGCGGGCTGGTGGCTCGCCCTGGGCCACATCGTCACGGGCATCGCCCTCTGCGTCACGATCATCGGCATCCCGTTCGGCATCGCCAACTTCAAGATGGTCCCGCTCTCACTGCTCCCCCTGGGCCGCGAAATCGTCCCGACCGACGCCCCCTTCGCCTCACGCTGACCCGGCCCCGGCCGAGTTGTCCACAGGCCGGGCGGGCCGACGGCGGCATGGTCCACCATGAACACATGAACGAAACGGAGCAGTTGCCACAGCAAGCCACGACCAGACCCCCGAGGCCTCCAAGGCCTGCGACGCCCGGCAGACCCGGTCGGCCCGAGGACATACGCACGGCGCACGACGCCCCGCGATCCCCGCGATCCCTTTGATCCGCAGCGCCACCGGGGACTCGACGGGCCGCAGCCGGACGGCCGCGCCGCCACGGCCCGCACCTTGACACCTGCATCGAGAGCCCGTGCACCGGCGTTCGCGACCGCGCACCGGGCCCGTACCCCCGAGGCCGGACGGGACCCGAACCGAGCCGCCTACCCCACGCCCTCCCGGCCCCGGCCCGGCAGCGGATCGCGCCGCCGCTGCCAGCCCTCCAGCGCGGTCAGGCAGGCATGGTCGAGATGCCGCAACCCGGTCAGATCGAGCCGTACCGGCTTCCCGTGCGGCAGGGCGTCCAGCGCGTCGAGCAGTTTCGGCAGCCGCAGGAAGCTGGCGTTCCCCACCACCCGCACGCACAGCTCCCCGCCCTCCCACACCTCCTCCAGATGCACGTGGGAGGTCTCCCAGGCCGCCTTGGCGACGGCGAGCCCCAGCCCCAGCAGCACCCCTTCGAAGAGGTTCGTGGCCACGACCGCGCCCGCCGTCGCCACCAGCACCACCGCCTCGCCCCGGTGCGTCTTCCACAGCGCCGCCACCGCCCGGGCCGGCAGCAGCTTCCAGCCCGCGTGCAGCAGTACCCCCGCCAGCGCCGCCAACGGCACGAGCTCCAGCACCCGCGGGACGGCCACGGCGAACAGCAGCAGCCAGCCACCGTGCATCACCCGCGACGCCCGGGTCCGGGCCCCCGCCTCCACGTTCGCGGCGCTCCGCACGATCACCGCGGTCATCGGCAGCGCCCCCAACAACCCGCACACACCGTTGCCCACACCCTGCGCGATGAGCTCCCGGTCGTACTCGGTCCTCGGCCCGTCGTGCATGCGGTCCACGGCCGCCGCGCTGAACAGCGTCTCGGCGGAGGCGATCAGGGCCAGCGCCACCACCGTGCCGACCGCCCCGAAGGAAGCCAGCACCCCGAAGTCCCCCCAGGAAGGCGGCGCCACCGCCTCCAGCACCCCCGTCACCCGTACCCGGTCCACCGACAGCCCGAGCAGCGCCGCCACCGCCGTGGCGGCCACCACTGCGACCAGCGCACCGGGCACGATCCGTATTCGGGCCGGCATGCGGCGCCACGCCACCAGCAGGGCCACGGTCCCCGCCCCGAGCCCCACGGCCGCCCAGTCGGCGCGCGCCACGAGGTCGTGCACCCCGCCCAGCTTCGCCAGGGTGTGCCCAGGTGCCGCCACCCCGCCCAGGGCGTACAACTGCCCGGCGATCAGCACCAGCCCGATCCCGGCCAGCATCCCGTGCACCACGGCCAGCGAGATCGCCCGGAACCACCGCCCCAGCCGCAGCACCCCCATGCCCGCCTGCAGCACCCCGGCCGCCAGCACCAGCACCCCCAGCGCGGGCAGTCCGTACGTGCTCACCGCCTCGTAGACGAGCACGGTGAGACCGGCCGCCGGACCGCTCACCTGGAGCGAACTCCCGCGGAACCACCCGGTGACCAGCCCGCCCACCACCCCCGTGACGATCCCCAGCTCGGCCGGCACCCCGGAGGCGACGGCCACCCCCACGCACAGCGGCAGCGCGACCAGCGCCACCACGACCGATGCCCCGAAGTCTTCGCGAAACGTGCCGGCCCCAGGCATCCGAGAACCCCCCTGCCACGCGGTGATGGATGACAGCAGCGTGATGGGCGCACCGACCGGCACCCAAGTGCCCACGGAGGCCCAAGGTGGCGCGCGCGCCGCTCACGCCCCGCACACACGCCCCGCGACCCCACCGCCGCAACGGCCGCGGCCCGGCGGTCCGAGAGGACCGCCGGGCCGGCGTCGGGTCAGGTCGGGGACCTGGGTCAGCGGTAGTTCACGAACTGGATCGCGAAGTCGAGGTCCTTGCCCTTGAGCAGCGCCTGGACCTCCTGCAGGTCGTCACGGCTCTTCGAGCTGACGCGCAGCTCGTCACCCTGGACCTGGGCCTTGACGGCCTTGGGGCCCTCGTCACGGATGATCTTCGCGACCTTCTTGGCGTTCTCCTGGGAGATGCCCTCCTCGATCGTGGCGAAGATCTTGTACTCCTTGCCGGAGAGCTGCGGCTCGCCGGCGTCCAGCGCCTTGAGCGAGATGCCGCGCTTGACCAGCTTGGTCTCGAAGACGTCGAGGATCGCCTTCACGCGCTCCTCGGCGTTCGCCTCCATCACGATCTTCTCGCCGGACCAGGCGATCGTGGCGCCCGTGCCCTTGAAGTCGTAGCGCTGCGAAAGTTCCTTGGCGGTCTGGTTGAGGGCGTTGTCGACCTCCTGCCGCTCGACCTTCGAGACGATGTCGAAACTGGAGTCGGCCATGTCCTGTGGCTCCTTGAATTCGGTGGTGACGGCCCCGGAGGGCACGGCCGGACGTCCCCGGCCCGCTCCGCAAAGCCTAGCCACCGCGCCCACCCGCAGCGCTGATCAATCCGGTGGCGAAGCACCCCCGGTCATCGGGTATCGTTTACGTCGTTGCCACAGAGCACCGCCCCAAAGCGGCCTCACGGCGACATCTCATGGCGATGTGCCCGAGTGGCCAATGGGAGCGGACTGTAAATCCGTCGGCTTAGCCTACCCAGGTTCGAATCCTGGCGTCGCCACGCGATAGAGACTCCCGTTGCTGCGGAAACGCAGCAGCGGGGGTCTTCTCGCACGTTCCGCCCGTCCCGAGCACCGAGACGAGCGGAACGGACGCGGCCGCCTCGGCGCCGCCCGGCCGCGGGCCTCAGTTGCCCGCCACGTCCTTGACGGCCACCGCGACCGGCGTCGAACCGGAGACCAGCTCCAGCGTCAGCCCCGCCGTCGCCGGAGTCTCGATCAGCTCGGCCAGCGCCGCGGCCACGTCGTCCCGCGGCACGGATCCGCGTCCCGTGTGCGCCTCCAGGCGGACCAGCCCCGTCCCCGCGTCGTCCATCAGCGAGCCCGGCCGCAGGATCGTCCACTCCAGACCCAGCCTGGTCCGGACGTGCTCGTCGGCCTCGCCCTTGGCCCGCAGGTAGATGTCGAAGACCTCGTCACCCTCGTGCCGGGCATCGGCGCCCATCGAGGAGACCATCAGGAAGCGGCTCACGCGCGCCCGTTCGGCCGCGTCCGCGAACAGCACCGCCGCACCCCGGTCCACCGTGTCCTTGCGGTCGACCCCGCTGCCGGGCCCCGCACCCGCGGCGAAGACCGCCACCGCCGCTCCCTGCAGGATGCCCGCGACGTGCTCCACCGAGGCCGACTCCAGATCGCACAGCACCGGTTCGGCGCCCGCGTCCCTGAGGGCGTCGCCCTGAGCCGGGTCGCGGACGATCCCCGCCACCTCGTACCCGCGCGCGGCGAGCAGGCGCTCCAGCCGCAACGCGATCCGACCGTGTCCACCCGCGATGACGATGCGCATGCCCCGACCGTACGACGACCCGGCCGCCCACGCCCGCGAACGCTCCGGCGGACCTTCACGGCCCGGGCTCCGTACGGCCCTGACGGGGCAGGTCCAGGGCCACCGCGACCGCCGAGTCGCAGTACTCCCGTACGGCACTCGTACGGGCTACGACCCGCCCCCGGTGGATCACGATGCGGCTGTACGCGAGGGAGAGCACGCCCGCGATCCGGTCCCCGCGCACGGCCAGCAGCTCCGCCGGGAAGCCGGCCTCCACCCGCACCTCCGGCAGACCCATCGCCTCGCGGGCACAGGAGCTCACCGACTCGTAGGCCTCGCCCGCACGCAGCCCGCCCTGGGACGCCAGGAGGTACGCGGCCTCCAGCGGGTCCCCGCGCCCGACCGGGTTCCCGGCGTCGCGCAGCGCCCCGCTGCCGGCCGCGACCCCGACCCCGGAGGCCCGCAGGAGGCGTACGGGCGCGGTGCGCAGACCGCGGCGCTCCAGGGCCGCGCAGTCGCCCTGGGGGAGGCAGGTGACGCGCACCCCGGCCGCGGCCAGCTGGTCGGCGGCGCGGCCGGCCACGTCGAGCGGGAGCCGGGACAGCCCGCCGCAGGGTCCGATGGTCACCCCGGGGCGCAGCCCGCCGGCCATGGCGGCGAGGCGGGCGAGGCGGGCCGGGTCGTCGCCGTCGGTGTGGAGGTCCACGGGGCAGCCGTGTTCGGCGGCGAGCTCCAGGACGGCTTCGAGGAACCCGGCCGGGTCGGGGTCCAGGTCGGGGCAGCCGCCGATCACGGAGGCGCCCATCTTGACCGCGTCGCGCAGCATGGCGAGCCCGTCCGCACCCGCCAGCCCGGTCAGCAGCCGGGGCACGGCCACGGCGGTGAGGTCGGCGAGGCCCCGCAGGGAGCGGCGGGCCTGGAGCACGGCCGCCATCGGGCCGAGGCCGTGCACGTCCCCGATCCGTACGTGCGAACGCACGGCCGTGGCGCCGTGGCCGAGCTGGAGCAGGGCGGCCTCGGTGGCGCGGCGCTGGACCTCGTCGGGGGCGTAGGAGACGGGCCCGTCGCCGTCGGCGGTCAGGGCGGTGTCGCCGTGGGCGTGCGGTTCGGCGGGGGCGGGCAGCAACAGGTAGCCGGTCAGGTCCACTCGGGACAGGGCCGCGGCCGGCAGGCTCCCGGCGGTGCCGACGGCCTGGATGCGCCCCCCGCCGAGCCGCACGTCGACGGTGCGGCCGTCGGTGAGCCGGGCGCCGGTGAGCAGCAGCGTGCCGCCCTCGGCGGCGACCGGGTGGCCGGGGGTGGGGCCGCCGCGGTGACCGGTGCCGTCCGCGGGGCCGTGTGCGGGTCCGTGGCCGCCGCCCTCGCCGCGGCCACCGCGCGGGGACTGGAACGGCTGCTGCGGCTGGCTGTCGGACATCGCGCTCCTGCGGTGGCTCGGGCGGTTCCTGAGCCGTGGCCTCCGGCCCGCGGCCCAAGATCACGCAGCGTGCTCAGAGCCTAGGGCGCGGGGCACGCCGCTTCGCGGAGGAGGGAAATAGTCGTACCGGTGTGGTGCCCGCGCGCCGGAGCACCCGCCCGCACGCGCCCGGCTCCCGCCGAGGGCTCCCAGGGGTGCTCGTCGAGCGCTCCCGGGCGGCTCGCAGCGGGCTCGCGGGGGGCTCACCGGGGGCTCCGGGCGGGCGCGGGGATGTGAGCCCGGACACAATCTGCGCGAAATCGGGGTCCGAAGCCCTCTTCGCCTTGATCGGGAATGAGGGGCCGACCCCCTCGGAGCCCTGTCCCCGCAAAGGATTTGGGCGATCGGCGGGCAACCGTGTAATGTCTTCATCGCTCGCCCCAATAGCTCAGTCGGTAGAGCGTCTCCATGGTAAGGAGAAGGTCTGCGGTTCGATTCCGCATTGGGGCTCTGGTGAGAGAGGTTCCCCACCCTCGGGTGGGGAGTCGATCACATCAAAGCGGCGTAGCTCAGTCGGTAGAGCAAGCGGCTCATAATCGCTGTGTCACCGGTTCAAGTCCGGTCGCCGCTACACACAGTAGCCGATTGCGGGGTCGGTCTCCCGGTCGGCTACTCTTGTATGCGTTCATCCGTCCCAATTTCCGTCAAGGAGCACTCACGTGGCTGCCACCGACGTCCGCCCGAAGATCACGCTGGCCTGCGTGGAGTGCAAGGAGCGGAACTACATCACCAAGAAGAACCGGCGTAACAACCCGGACCGTCTTGAGATGAAGAAGCACTGCCCGCGCTGCAACTCGCACACCGCGCACCGCGAGACCCGCTGACACCAGCGAAGTCCCGTTTAACAGGCACAGTCATGAGGTCGTCCCCCTTCACTGGGGGGCGGCCTCATGTCGTTTCCCGCATCGTTCCACCAGTCGTTCCACCCTGTTCCTTTCCGTTCTTTCGTGTCCCAGTCCCTTCACCAGGAGGTAGCGAGTCATGGCTCTCGACCAGTCCTTCGTAGGGCGGAGCTACCCGCCCACCGATCCTTACGAGGTCGGCCGGGAGAAGATCCGCGAATTCGCGGTGGCAGTGGGTGACGACAATCCCGTCTACACCGACCCCGAAGCCGCCAAGAACGCCGGCCACCCCGACGTGATCGCGCCGCCGACCTTCGTGTTCGCCATCACTTTCGCCGCGGCCGGCCAGGTCGTCGCGGACCCGCAGCTGGGCCTGGACTACAGCCGGGTCGTGCACGGCGACCAGAAGTTCGCGTACGCCCGCCCGGTGCGCGCCGGTGACCGCCTGTCGGTGACCTCCACCATCGAGGCCGTGAAGTCGATGGCCGGCAACGACATCATCGACATCCGCGGCGAGGTCCACGACGAGTCCGGCGAGCACGTGGTGACGGCCTGGACGAAGCTCGTCTCCCGCGCCCCCGAGGAGGCCTGACATGGCAGCGCAGATCACGTACGCGGACGTCGAGGTCGGCACCGAGCTCCCGGCGGGCTCCTTCCCCGTGACGCGCGCCACGCTGGTCCGGTACGCCGGCGCCTCGGGCGACTTCAACCCGATCCACTGGAACGAGAAGTTCGCCAAGGAGGTGGGACTGCCGGACGTGATCGCGCACGGCATGTTCACCATGGCCGAGGCGATCCGCGTGGTCACCGACTGGGTCGGCGACCCGGGCGCGGTGGTCGAGTACGGCGTGCGCTTCACCCGCCCGGTCGTCGTACCGAACGACGACCGGGGCGGTCTGATCGAGGTCACGGCCAAGGTCGCCGCCAAGCTGGACGACAACCGCGTCCGAGTGGACCTGACGGCCACGAGCGCCGGCCAGAAGGTCCTGGGCATGGCCCGGGCCGTGGTGGCGCTGGGCTGAGGGGACGCGGGAAGGGGCGGAGGGGGGCGGCGGGCGCACCGCCGCCCCCACACCGCCGACCGACCCGTCCCACCGCCCGGGTCCCCAACCCCCGCTCCCCACACCCCCTTGACCAAGTTAGTGATTAGCCACTAACTTTCTCGCATGGTCAGGATGAGCGCCGCCGAGCGGCGGGAGAGTGTCATCCGTGCGGCGATGCACGAGTTCGCGCGGGGGGGTTATTACGGGACTTCCACCGAGGCGATCGCCAAGCGGGTGGGTGTCTCGCAGCCGTACCTGTTCCGGCTCTTCCCCAACAAGCAGGCGATCTTCCTCGCCGCCAGCGCGCGCTGCATGGAGGACATCCGCCTCGCGCTGGAGGAGGCGGGGAAGGGGGTCCACGGGGAGAAGGCCGTCAAGGTCATGGGGGCGGCGTACATGCAGCTCATCACCGACCAGCCCGACAAGCTCCAGATGCAGATGCAGACCTACGTGACCGTGGCCGCCGCCGAGGCCGCCGGCGAGCCGGAGTTCGGGGAGATGGTGCGGGCCGGCTGGATGGAGCTGTGGGACACCGTGCACCTGCCCCTGGGGGCCGACACCGGTGAGACCACCACCTTCATGGCCTACGGGATGCTCATCAACGCCTTGGCCGCCATGGGCTTTCCGCCCGGCCACCGGGTGTGGGAGGGGTGTTACTCGGTGGTCCAGCCCCAGCCCCAGCCCCGGCCCCAGACGCAGACCGCCTCCACCACCCCGTAGTAGTCCGGGTGGTAGTCCGACCGCACGGCGCGCAGCCCCGGACCGACCCCGGTCCGCGGTCGGTTCGGGGGTGGGGGCCGTGTGCGCGTCTTTCTGGTCGCACAAGTTAGTCAGCAATAACTAACAGCAATCAGCAGGGGGAACCGTGAACACGCCAGGCAGCGAGACCGGCAGAGGGCCGAAGAGAGAGCCGAACAGGAAAACCGGCACCGAAGCAGGTGCCGCCACCAAAGACGGCACCGACCCCACCACCGCCTCCGCCTCCGCCTCCGCCTCCGCCACCGACACCAGGCTCCGTGGCCCGGCCGTCTGGGCGCTCGTGCTCACGGGTACCGCCAGTTTCATGGCCGCCCTCGACAACCTCGTCGTCACCACCGCCCTCCCCGCCATCCGGTCCGACCTCGGCGGCAAGCTGGAGGACCTGGAGTGGACGGTGAACGCGTACACGCTCACCTTCGCCGTCCTGCTGATGTTCGGCGCCGCCCTCGGTGACCGATTCGGCCGCCGCCGGCTGTTCGTCGTCGGGCTCTCGGTCTTCACCGGAGCCTCCGCCGCCGCCGCGCTCTCGCCCGGGATCGACGCCCTCATCGCCGCCCGCGCCGTCCAGGGCGTCGGCGCCGCGATCATGATGCCGCTCACCCTGACCCTGCTGACCGCGGCCGTCCCGGCGGCCCGCCGCGGCATGGCACTGGGCATCTACGGCGCCGTCACCGGCCTCGCGGTCGCCAGCGGGCCGCTGATCGGCGGCAGCCTGACCGAGCACATCTCGTGGCAGTGGATCTTCTGGCTCAACGTCCCGATCGGCCTCGCGCTCATCCCGCTCGCCCGCCTGCGCCTCGCCGAGTCCACCGCCCCCGGCTCCCGCCTCGACGTCCCGGGCACCCTGCTGATCAGCGGCGGGCTCTTCGGCATCGTCTACGGGCTGGTGAACGCCAACGCCCACGGCTGGACCAGCGCCCCCGTGCTCACCGGCCTGATCGCCGGCACCGCGCTCGTCGGCGCCTTCGTCCGCCACGGCTTCCGCAGCCCCAACCCGATGCTCCCCATGCGTCTCTTCCGCAACCGGGGCTTCCTCGGAATCAACTTCGCCAGCCTGCTGATGTTCCTCGGTATGTTCGGTTCGATCTTCCTGCTCAGCCAGTTCCTCCAGGGCGTGGCCGGTTACTCGCCCACCGAAGCCGGCCTGCGCATGCTCCCGTGGACCGGCATGCCGATGATCGTCGCCCCGATCGCCGGCATCCTGTCCGACCGCATCGGCGGCCGTCCCGTCGTCGCCGCCGGACTGGCCTTCCAGGCCCTCGGCCTCGGCTGGTTCGCGGCCATCCTGACCACCGACCTCCCCTACGCCGCCCAGTTGCCGCCGCTGATCCTCAGCGGGATCGGCATGGCCCTCTACTTCGCCCCCGCCGCCAACGTCCTCATGTCCACCGTCGGCCCCGCCGACCAGGGCAAGGCCTCCGGCACCAACAACGCCCTGCGCGAGGTCGGCGGCGCCCTCGGCGTCGCGATCCTGGCCTCCGTCTTCTCCGCCCGGGGCGGCTACGAGACCCCGCAGGCCTTCACCGACGGCACCGTCCCCGCCCTGTGGATCGGCGCCGGGGCCGTCGCCCTCGCCGCCGCGCTGGCCCTGCTGCTGCCGCGCCGGCCGGGGTCCGCGCCGGCCGTGCCCGCCGCCCGCGCGGCCGCGCCGCCGCGGAAGGTGCGCTCCGCCGGCTGACCCGCCGGCCCGCCCCACCGCTCGCGGTTACGGTCCGTGGCCCCGCAGGGATGCGGGGGCCGCGGACCGTACTCTTGTCCCCGTGCAGGAACTCCACGACGCCCCCCTCGCCCCGCTGACCACCTTCCGGCTCGGCGGCCCCGCCGCCCGCCTGATCACCGCCACCACCGACGCCGAGGTCGTCGCGGCCGTCCGCGCCGCGGACGAGAGCGGCACCCCGCTCCTGGTCATCGGCGGCGGCAGCAACCTGGTCATCGGCGACCGGGGCTTCGACGGCACCGCCCTGCGCATCGCGACCACCGGCTTCGCGCTGGACGGCACCCGCCTGGAGCTCGCCGCGGGCGAGAACTGGAGCGACGCCGTCGCCCGTACCGTCGAAGCGGGCCTCGCCGGCATCGAGTGCCTCGCCGGCATCCCCGGCTCCGCCGGCGCCACCCCGATCCAGAACGTCGGGGCGTACGGCCAGGAGGTCCGCGACACCATCACCGAGGTCGTCGCCTACGACCGCACCCTGCGCGAGACGGTCACCCTGACCGCCGCCGAGTGCGCCTTCCGCTACCGCCACAGCCTCTTCAAGGACCGGCCCGAGCGGTACGTCGTCCTGCGCGTGCGGTTCGCCCTGGAGGACGCCGGCGGGCTCTCCGCGCCGATCAAGTACCCCGAGACCGCCCGCGCCCTCGGCGTCGCGGCCGGCGACCGGGTGCCGGCCGCCACCGCCCGCGAGACCGTGCTGCGGCTGCGGGCCGGCAAGGGCATGGTCCTCGACCCCGCCGACCACGACACCTGGTCGGCCGGCTCCTTCTTCCACAACCCGGTCCTCACCGACGAGGCCTACGCCGCCTTCCTCACCCGCGCCCAGGACCGCCTCGGCCCCGACACCGCCCCGCCCGCCTACCCGGCGGGCGACGGCCGGACGAAGACCAGCGCGGCCTGGCTGATCGACAAGGCCGGATTCACCAAGGGCTACGGCACCGGCCCCGCCCGCATCTCCACCAAGCACACCCTCGCCCTCACCAACCGCGGCGAGGCCACCACCGAGGACCTCCTCGCCCTCGCCCGCGAGGTCGTCGCGGGCGTCCACGCGGCCTTCGGCGTCACCCTCGTCAACGAGCCGGTGACGGTCGGCGTCAGCATCTGAGGAGCCCCGGCCGCCCATGCTCTGTCCGCTCCACGGGGCCGGTACGGACCCCACCCGACTCGTGGGGCGCACCCTCAGCAGAGTCGTCGCGTCCTGGCACGTCAGCGACGGCGAGCGCTCCGAGGCACCGCTCGACGTGTGGCTGATCGACAGCGTCGGCGACTCCATCCGGATCACCACCGGATCCGACCAGTGCCTGATCGTCGAGTCCGGTGCGCCGCACGCCCCGTACGACATGGGGGAGTGGGGCCGCATCGAGGTCGGCGAGGACCTCGGCGACCACCCGTTCCTGCGCCACCTCGGCGAGACCGTCGCCTCCGTCGCCGAGTACGCCCTGCCCGAACAGGGCCGCACCCACCTGGAGATCGGCTTCCCGGACGGCGGCCGGGTGCGCGCCGACTGCTACGAAGGGGACCTCAGGCTCACCCGCTGAGCCAGTGGTCGATCCCGGCCAGCAGCTTGGCCTGCGTGTCCTCGGGCGCCGCCGACCCGCGCACCGACTGGCGGGCCAGCTCGGCGAGTTCGGCGTCGGTGAAGCCGTGGTGCGTCCGCGCGATCTCGTACTGCGCCGCCAGCCGCGAGCCGAACAGCAGCGGGTCGTCGGCGCCCAGCGCCATCGGCACCCCCGCGTCGAAGAGCGTCCGCAGCGGCACGTCCTCGTGGCGCTCGTAGACCCCGAGGGCCACGTTCGAGGCCGGGCAGACCTCGCAGGTGATCTGCCGGTCGGCCAGCCGCTTGAGCAGCCTGGGGTCCTCGGCCGCCCGTACGCCGTGCCCGATGCGGGCCGCGTGCAGGTCGTCGAGGCAGTCGCGCACCGAGGACGGGCCGGTGAGCTCGCCGCCGTGCGGGGCGGCGAGCAGGCCGCCCTCGCGGGCGATGGCGAAGGCCCGGTCGAAGTCGCGGGCCATGCCGCGCCGCTCGTCGTTGGAGAGTCCGAAGCCGACGACCCCGCGATCGGCGTAGCGGACGGCGAGCCGGGCGAGGGTACGGGCGTCCAGCGGGTGCTTCATGCGGTTCGCGGCGATGACCACGCGCATCCCGAGGCCGGTCTCGCGCGAGGCCGCGTCCACGGCGTCGAGGATGATCTCGACGGCCGGGATCATGCCGCCGAGCAGCGGGGCGTACGAGGTCGGGTCGACCTGGATCTCCAGCCAGCCGCTCCCGTCCCGCACGTCCTCCTCGGCGGCCTCGCGCACCAGGCGCCGGATGTCGTCGGGCTCGCGCAGGCAGGAGCGGGCGGCGTCGTAGAGCCGCTGGAAGCGGAACCAGCCGCGCTCGTCGGTGGCGCGCAGCTTGGGGGGCTCCCCGGCGGTCAGCGCGTCGGGGAGGCGGACGCCGTACTTGTCGGCGAGCTCCAGCAGCGTCGACGGTCGCATCGAGCCGGTGAAGTGCAGGTGCAGGTGGGCCTTGGGCAGAAGCGTGAGGTCGCGTGCGTGCTCCATCCGGTGATCCTGCCGTACGCGCGCCCCGAACGGGAGGGCGTTTTACCGATCGGGGGCTTGCTCGAACGTGTGAGTCGGCCACCGCGGCGCCCGCCGGCGGCCCCGAACGCGCAGTGGCGGCTCCCCCGCGGGGGAGCCGCCACTCGGGAACCGCCGGGCCGCTCTAGGCCGTGGCCTCCGCCAGTAGCTTCTGGAGCCGGGACACGCCCTCCACCAGGTCCTCGTCGCCCAGCGCGTACGAGAGGCGCAGGTAGCCGGGGGTGCCGAAGGCCTCGCCCGGGACGACCGCGACCTCGGCCTCGTCCAGGATCAGGGCGGCCAGCTCGACCGAGGTCTGCGGGCGCTTGCCGCGGATCTCCTTGCCGAGCAGCTCCTTGACCGAGGGGTACGCGTAGAACGCGCCCTCGGGGGTCGGGCAGAAGACGCCGTCGATCTCGTTGAGCATCCGCACGATCGTCTGGCGGCGCCGGTCGAAGGCGGTGCGCATCTCGTGCACCGCGTCCAGGTTGCCGGAGACGGCGGCCAGCGCGGCGACCTGCGCCACGTTGGAGACGTTGGAGGTGGCGTGCGACTGGAGGTTGGTGGCGGCCTTGACCACGTCCTTCGGGCCGATGATCCAGCCCACGCGCCAGCCGGTCATGGCGTACGTCTTGGCGACGCCGTTGACGATGATGCAGCGGTCGGCCAGCTCGGGGACGATCGCCGGGAGCGAGACGAACTTGGCGTCGCCGTAGACCAGGTGCTCGTAGATCTCGTCGGTGAGGACCCACAGGCCGTTGGCGGCGGCCCAGCGGCCGATCGCCTCGGCGTCGGCCTCGGAGTAGACGGCTCCGGTCGGGTTGGACGGGGAGACGAAGAGGACGACCTTGGTGCGCTCGGTGCGCGCGGCCTCCAGCTGCTCGACGGAGACCCGGTAACCGGTGGTCTCGTCGGCCACCACCTCGACCGGGACACCGCCCGCCAGGCGGATCGACTCCGGGTAGGTGGTCCAGTACGGAGCCGGGACGATGACCTCGTCACCCGGGTCCAGGATGGCCGCGAAGGCCTCGTAGATCGCCTGCTTGCCGCCGTTGGTCACCAGGACCTGCGACGCGTCGACCTCGTAGCCGGAGTCGCGCAGCGTCTTCGCGGCGATGGCGGCCTTCAGCTCCGGAAGACCCCCCGCCGGCGTGTAGCGGTGGTACTTGGGGTTGCGGCAGGCCTCGACCGCGGCCTCGACGATGTAGTCCGGCGTCGGGAAGTCGGGCTCGCCCGCGCCGAAGCCGATCACCGGGCGCCCGGCGGCCTTGAGGGCCTTGGCCTTGGCGTCGACGGCGAGGGTGGCGGACTCGGAAATGGCGCCGATACGGGCGGACACCCGGCGCTCGGAGGAAGGCGTTGCAGAGGTCATGCGGCCAATCGTCCCAGACCGCCAAGAAGGGCCGCACACCGTTTCAGTCACCGGACCGCGGAGATGTCCGGAGGGGTTCTGTTCGACGTCAGGGCCGGGTTCACGTACACTCACCTGTCGTTGGACCTCGCCAGCCGCTCCAGAGCGTGAGCACTCCGTGCACTCGCCCGGATGCGGTAGGTTGGGGGACGCAAAGGGTCGTAGCTCAATTGGTAGAGCACTGGTCTCCAAAACCAGCGGTTGGGGGTTCGAGTCCCTCCGGCCCTGCTCCACACTCCTTCTCGGACGTGTGTGCGCAGGTACGTACTTCGATGCAGTGCCGTGCGGCGCAACCGGGCGCGGTACGGCCACGACCCGGATTCAGGTGAGAGACGTGACGGACGCCCTGGGCTCCATCGACATGCCTGACGCCGAGGACGACACTCGCGAGAAGAAGGCCCGCAAGGGCGGTAAGCGCGGCAAGAAGGGCCCCCTGGGTCGTCTCGCGCTCTTCTACCGTCAGATCGTCGCGGAACTCCGCAAGGTTGTATGGCCCACTCGCAACCAGCTCACGACGTACACCACCGTGGTGATTGTCTTCGTCGTCATCATGATCGGTCTGGTGACCGTGATTGACTATGGGTTCCAGGAAGCCATCAAGTTCGTCTTCGGCTGATCCCCGCGGAGGGCGGCGCCTTGATGGGTGCCGCCCGTTTTCGCATGTTCGACCACCTTTTGTATCCAGGAAGAAGCAGCCACCGTGTCTGACCCGAACCTGAACGCGAGCCCCGACTCCGTCGAGTCCGTCGAGGACGCGCTCGACATCGTCGAGGCCGCAGACGCGGACTCCGACGAAGTCGAACTCGCCGACGCCGAGGCGGGTGCACCGGCCGAGGAGGCCGCGCTGCACGTCGAGGACGAGGACGCGGTCGAGGCTGACGCCGAGGTCGAGGACGACGCCGAGGAGGCGCCGGCCGCCGACGAAGCCGAGGACGAGGGCGACACCGAGGCCGCGGCCGAGGTCGAGGCTGACGACGAGGCCGCCGAGGAAGAGCCGGCCGAGCCCGTCGACCCCATCCAGGCCCTCCGCGAGGAGCTGCGCCTCCTGCCCGGCGAGTGGTACGTGATCCACACCTACGCCGGCTACGAGAAGCGCGTGAAGGCCAACCTGGAGCAGCGTGCCGTCTCGCTGAACGTCGAGGAGTTCATCTACCAGGCCGAGGTGCCCGAGGAAGAGATCGTCCAGATCAAGAACGGCGAGCGCAAGAACGTCCGGCAGAACAAGCTGCCCGGTTACGTTCTCGTCCGCATGGATCTGACGAACGAGTCCTGGGGCGTCGTCCGCAACACCCCCGGTGTCACCGGCTTCGTCGGCAACGCGTACGACCCGTACCCGCTGACGCTGGACGAGATCGTCAAGATGCTCGCCCCCGAGGCGCAGGAGAAGGCCGCCAAGGCCGCCGCGGAAGAGGCCGGTCTGCCCGCGCCCTCCGTCAAGCGCACCATCGAGGTCCTGGACTTCGAGGTCGGCGACTCGGTCACCGTCACCGACGGCCCGTTCGCCACGCTCCAGGCGACCATCAACGAGATCAACCCGGACTCGAAGAAGGTCAAGGGCCTCGTCGAGATCTTCGGCCGCGAGACCCCGGTCGAGCTGAGCTTCGACCAGATCCAGAAGAACTGACCCGCGCGGCTCCGCTTCGCGTGGGCGACGGCTTCTGAGCCACAGCTTCCGGACAGGTCAGACCGCCCGTAAAGGGGGGTCTGACCTGCTCGGTTTTCAGCCCCGCACCCATACCCGTTATCGTGGTGCGGTATGCCTCCATCCGGATGACCGGACGGCGGCGAAAAACTCTCACTAGGACCCGGAGAGAGCAATGCCTCCCAAGAAGAAGAAGATCACGGGGCTTATCAAGCTTCAGATCAAGGCCGGTGCGGCCAACCCGGCTCCGCCGGTCGGCCCCGCGCTCGGTCAGCACGGCGTCAACATCATGGAGTTCTGCAAGGCCTACAACGCCGCGACCGAGTCGCAGCGCGGCATGGTCGTGCCGGTGGAGATCACGGTCTACGACGACCGCTCCTTCACCTTCATCACCAAGACTCCGCCGGCCGCGCGCCTCATCCTGAAGCACGCGGGCGTGGAGAAGGGCTCCGGCGAGCCGCACAAGACCAAGGTCGCGAAGCTGACGCGCGCCCAGGTCCGCGAGATCGCCGAGCTGAAGATGCCCGACCTGAACGCCAACGACATCGACGCCGCGGAGAAGATCATCTCCGGCACCGCGCGTTCGATGGGCATCACGGTCGAAGGCTGATCCAGCCACCCCCAGCACCACCAGTGGTAGGACCAAGCGCTGGTCCGCACCACGACTCCACACCTGAAGCCACAACACAGGAGCAGAAGTGAAGCGCAGCAAGACTCTCCGCGCTGCGGACGCCAAGGTCGACCGGGAGAAGCAGTACGCCCCGCTCGAGGCCGTCCGTCTCGCCAAGGACACCTCCACGACCAAGTTCGACAGCACCGTCGAGGTCGCCTTCCGCCTGGGTGTCGACCCGCGCAAGGCCGACCAGATGGTCCGCGGCACCGTGAACCTCCCGCACGGCACCGGCAAGACCGCCCGGGTCCTGGTCTTCGCGACCGGTGACCGTGCAGCAGCCGCGGAAGCCGCCGGCGCCGACATCGTCGGCGACGACGAGCTGATCAACGAGATCGCCAAGGGCAACCGCCTGAACGAGTTCGACGCCGTGGTCGCCACCCCGGACCTCATGGGCAAGGTCGGCCGCCTCGGCCGCGTGCTCGGTCCCCGTGGCCTCATGCCGAACCCGAAGACCGGCACCGTCACGATGGACGTCGCGAAGGCCGTCACCGAGATCAAGGGTGGCAAGATCGAGTTCCGCGTCGACAAGCACTCGAACCTGCACTTCATCATCGGCAAGGTCTCCTTCTCCGATGAGCAGCTGGTCGAGAACTACGGCGCGGCCCTGGACGAGATCCTGCGTCTGAAGCCGTCCGCCGCGAAGGGCCGCTACATCAAGAAGGCCGCCCTGAGCACCACGATGGGCCCCGGTATCCAGCTGGACTCCAACCGCACCCGGAACCTCCTCGTCGAGGAAGACCCGGCCGCGGTCTGAGCCTGACGGCTCACCGAGCGGCTGAACGGGCCCCTCGCCTCCCTTCACCGGGCGGCGGGGGGCCCGTTTCGGTGTTCCGCGCCACATATCGCTCACCCGGGCCGAAACCCCGTACGCATTGTCGGAGGCGAAACGTAAGGTCGGGTCGAGTGAACTTTCGATCAAAAGGGGTGGGGACCTCCGTGTCTGCGTACCGCAAGAAGACCGTTGTCGCCGCGTTGGCCGCCGTACTGCTGGTGGGCGGCGCCACGGCGTGCGAGAACGGCAAGAAGGACGAGACCGGCGCGGCGGGGGCGCCCTCGGCCTCGGCGTCCGCGCCGGCGGCCGGGACCCGGGGAGCGGCCGCGGCCACCCCGGCCTCCCTGCTGGAGAGCACGAAGAAGGCCGCGGCGGACATCACGTCGCTGGAGTACGCGATGACGGGCACCAGCCCCGAGGGCGCGTTCTCCGCAGACGTCTCGATGCGGCTGAAGCCGTCGACCGCGCTCGCCATGAAGATGTCCTCGGCGGAGAGCCCGGAGCAGGTCGAGATCCGCCTGGTCGACGGGATCATGTACCTCGGCTCCGCGGGCAAGTACCTCAAGTTCGACGTGAAGGCCATGGACCCCAAGGCCGGCGCGGAGCTGGACGGACTGGGCAAGAGCACCAAGGGCGCCGAGAACCCGGGCGACAAGGTGGACGCGCTGCTCCAGTCCAAGGACGTCAGGATCGTCGGCGAGGAGGTCCTCGACGGCCAGAAGACGCAGCACCTCACGGGCACCGTCACGCTGGACCAGATGCGGGAGGCCGTCGCCAAGGCCGACCCCGAGGCCCGCCAGCGCCAGGAGACCACGCTGCGGTCGCTGGAGAAGGCCGGCGTCACCACCATGACCCTGGACCTGTGGATCGACGAGAACAGCCGCACCAAGCAGCTCCGCTCGCGCGCCCAGGGCACCGCGGGGGCCACGGACGTGACCATGAAGCTCAAGGGCTACAACCAGCCCGTCGAGATCACCGCGCCGCCCGCCGACCAGGTCACCGACCTCGGGGCCGCGATGAAGGACTCCGGCGGCGGCGCCGCCTGAGCCTCCGCGCGGGCCGCGGGCGGGCGGCCCCGGCGTCCGCCGCCCGCCGGAGCCGGAGGCGATTTGCCTCGGCTGGGGCGTTTCACGTACGCTTCCCGAGAAGCCAAAGACCGCTGGTCGTTGCCGTGCTCGCAAGGGTGCGGTGGCCGAAGGATCCGCTGACTGCGGACGTCCTGCGCAGGTGTTCGTGGAGAAGCTCCCGGAGTGATTCGGTCGAGCTTACGCCCCGTGCGCGTGCGCCGGGGCGTTTCGTCTTGTTCAGCCCCTTCTGAGCGGTCCTCATCACCCGGAAGGAGGCCGACGCTCTATGGCAAGGCCCGACAAGGCTGCCGCGGTAGCCGAGCTCACGGACCAGTTCCAGAGCTCGAACGCCGCCGTGCTGACCGAGTACCGGGGTCTCACCGTCGCGCAGCTCAAGACGCTGCGTCGTTCGCTCGGTGAGAACGCCCAGTACGCCGTGGTGAAGAACACGCTGACCAAGATTGCGGCCAACCAGGCCGGGATCACCGCGCTGGACGAGCACTTCGCTGGTCCGACCGCGGTCGCCTTCATCACCGGTGACCCGGTGGAGTCGGCGAAGAGCCTGCGTGACTTCGCCAAGGACAACCCCAACCTCATCATCAAGGCGGGTGTCCTTGATGGCAAGGCGCTCACCGCCGATGAGATCAAGAAGCTTGCGGACCTCGAGTCCCGCGAGGTTCTGCTCAGCAAGCTGGCCGGCGCGTTCAAGGGCAAGCAGTCTCAGGCTGCCTCGCTCTTCCAGGCGCTGCCGTCGAAGTTCGTCCGCACCGCGGAAGCGCTTCGCGTCAAGCTCGCCGAGCAGGGCGGTGCCGAGTAATTCGGCTCGCGCACTGATCCACGCCGCCTAGTGCGTGGGTCGTAGCGGGCCGTTACGCCCGCCTCTATATACATCCGGCACCTGCCGAATTAGTGGAAGGATCGCCCATCATGGCGAAGCTCTCTCAGGACGACCTCCTCGCCCAGTTCGAGGGCATGACCCTCATCGAGCTCTCCGAGTTCGTGAAGGCCTTCGAGGAGAAGTTCGACGTCACCGCCGCCGCGGCCGTCGCCGTTGCCGGTCCGGCCGGCCCGGGCGCCGTTGCCGACGCCCCGGAGGAGCAGGACGAGTTCGACGTCATCCTCACCGGTGCCGGCGACAAGAAGATCCAGGTCATCAAGGTCGTGCGCGAGCTCACCTCCCTGGGCCTCAAGGAGGCCAAGGACCTCGTGGACGGCGCCCCGAAGCCCGTCCTGGAGAAGGTCGCCAAGGAGGCCGCTGACAAGGCTGCCGAGTCCCTCAAGGCTGCCGGCGCGGCTGTCGAGGTCAAGTAACACCTCCGGGGCCTCTGCGAGGCTCCGGCGAAGGGCGATCACCCGTAAGGGTGGTCGCCCTTTGGCGTACCCCGGGTGCCTGATTTGCCCTGGTCTCGTTGGGGAGTAGGGTGATCTTCGTTGCCCCGCGGCCGGGTCCGAAGATGATCCGCACGGAGCAGGGGGCCTTGACGAACGGGACGCGGCGCGCAATTCTCAGAGCCGTCGCCACCTCGGCCGGTCCGATCCGAGATCCGAGGCATGGATCGACTACGAAGAGGGCAGTACTGATACGCGCTCTGTGTACGAGGGCCGCACGCGTTGGACTACAAGGGGAAGGCCTGTTGCCGGTTTCCGGAAACCTGGTCTGGACATCAGTGAGCCAAGTGGCTACACTGACCCTTTGCGCTGCCTGTTAGCTGCCCCCTGCCCGTCGCCAGGGGCATGCCCACGCTTGAGCACACCTGATTGATCGTCCTGACCTGGTCCTTTCGGCCGGTTCGGGAGCGGCCGTCTTCTGTGTCTGCTGGGACCGGTACGCGCGTAGTGAGTCCGAGCCCTCGGAAGGACCCCCTCTTGGCCGCCTCGCGCAACGCCTCGACCAATACGAACAACGGTGCCAGCAGCGCCCCGCTGCGCATCTCCTTTGCAAAGATCAAGGAGCCTCTCGAGGTTCCGAACCTCCTGGCGCTGCAGACCGAGAGCTTTGACTGGCTTCTCGGCAACGCGGCCTGGAAGTCTCGCGTCGAGTCGGCGCTTGAGAGTGGACAGGACGTCCCCACCAAGTCCGGTCTGGAAGAGATCTTCGAGGAGATCTCGCCGATCGAGGACTTCTCCGGGTCGATGTCGCTGACCTTCCGCGACCACCGTTTCGAGCCGGCGAAGAACTCTGTCGACGAGTGCAAGGAGCGCGACTTCACGTACGCGGCTCCGCTGTTCGTCACGGCCGAGTTCACGAACAACGAGACCGGAGAGATCAAGTCTCAGACGGTCTTCATGGGCGACTTCCCGCTCATGACCAACAAGGGCACCTTCGTCATCAACGGCACCGAGCGTGTCGTCGTGTCGCAGCTTGTCCGCTCCCCCGGTGTCTACTTCGACTCCTCGATCGACAAGACGTCCGACAAGGACATCTTCTCCGCCAAGATCATCCCGTCCCGGGGTGCCTGGCTGGAGATGGAGATCGACAAGCGCGACATGGTCGGTGTCCGCATCGACCGCAAGCGCAAGCAGTCCGTCACCGTCCTCCTGAAGGCTCTCGGCTGGACCACCGAGCAGATCCTGGAGGAGTTCGGCGAGTACGAGTCCATGCGCGCCACCCTGGAGAAGGACCACACCCAGGGTCAGGACGACGCGCTGCTCGACATCTACCGCAAGCTGCGTCCGGGCGAACCGCCGACCCGCGAGGCCGCTCAGACGCTGCTCGAGAACCTCTACTTCAACCCCAAGCGCTACGACCTCGCCAAGGTCGGCCGCTACAAGGTGAACAAGAAGCTCGGCGCCGACGAGCCGCTGGACGCCGGGGTGCTCACCACCGACGACGTCATCGCGACGATCAAGTACCTGGTCAAGCTGCACGCCGGCGAGACCGAGACCACCGGTGAGTCCGGCCGTTCGATCGTCGTCGAGACCGACGACATCGACCACTTCGGCAACCGTCGTCTGCGCAACGTCGGCGAGCTCATCCAGAACCAGGTCCGCACGGGTCTGGCTCGTATGGAGCGCGTCGTCCGCGAGCGGATGACGACCCAGGACGTCGAGGCGATCACGCCGCAGACCCTGATCAACATCCGGCCGGTCGTCGCCTCCATCAAGGAGTTCTTCGGCACCAGCCAGCTGTCGCAGTTCATGGACCAGAACAACCCGCTGTCGGGTCTGACGCACAAGCGTCGTCTCTCGGCTCTGGGTCCCGGTGGTCTGTCCCGTGAGCGGGCCGGCTTCGAGGTCCGTGACGTGCACCCGTCGCACTACGGCCGCATGTGTCCGATCGAGACCCCCGAAGGCCCGAACATCGGTCTGATCGGCTCGCTCGCCTCCTACGGCCGCGTCAACGCGTTCGGCTTCGTCGAGACCCCGTACCGCAAGGTCATCGACGGTGTCGTCACGGACGACGTCGACTACCTGACCGCCGACGAGGAAGACCGCTTCGTCATCGCCCAGGCCAACGCCGGCCTGAACGACGAGATGCGCTTCACCGAGAACCGCGTGCTGGTCCGCCGCCGTGGCGGCGAGATCGACTACATCGCCGGCGACGACGTCGACTACATGGACGTCTCCCCGCGCCAGATGGTGTCCGTCGCGACCGCGATGATCCCCTTCCTGGAGCACGACGACGCCAACCGCGCCCTCATGGGCGCGAACATGATGCGCCAGGCCGTTCCGCTCATCAAGGCGGAGGCGCCGCTCGTCGGCACCGGCATGGAGTACCGCTGTGCGGTCGACGCCGGTGACTCGATCCGCGCGGAGAAGGACGGTGTGGTCCAGGAGGTCTCGGCCGACTACATCACCGTCGCCAACGACGACGGCACGTACACCACGTACCGCGTCGCCAAGTTCTCCCGCTCGAACCAGGGCACCTCGGTCAACCAGAAGGTCATCGTCAACGAGGGCGACCGGATCATCGAGTCCCAGGTCCTCGCCGACGGTCCCGCGACCGAAGAGGGCGAAATGGCCCTCGGCAAGAACCTGCTCGTGGCGTTCATGCCGTGGGAAGGCCACAACTACGAGGACGCGATCATCCTGTCGCAGCGCCTCGTACAGGACGACGTCCTCTCCTCGATCCACATCGAGGAGCACGAGGTCGACGCCCGTGACACCAAGCTGGGCCCCGAGGAGATCACCCGGGACATCCCGAACGTCTCCGAGGAGGTCCTCGCCGACCTCGACGAGCGCGGCATCATCCGCATCGGTGCGGACGTCGTCGCCGGCGACATCCTGGTCGGCAAGGTCACGCCCAAGGGCGAGACCGAGCTGACCCCCGAGGAGCGCCTGCTCCGCGCGATCTTCGGTGAGAAGGCCCGCGAGGTGCGCGACACCTCGCTCAAGGTCCCTCACGGTGAGATCGGCAAGGTCATCGGTGTCCGCGTCTTCGACCGCGAGGAGGGCGACGAGCTTCCTCCGGGCGTGAACCAGCTGGTCCGCGTCTACGTCGCCCAGAAGCGCAAGATCACCGACGGCGACAAGCTCGCCGGCCGCCACGGCAACAAGGGCGTCATCTCCAAGATCCTTCCGATCGAGGACATGCCCTTCCTGGAAGACGGCACGCCGGTCGACATCATCCTCAACCCGCTGGGTGTCCCGTCCCGAATGAACCCGGGACAGGTCCTGGAGATCCACCTCGGCTGGCTCGCCAGCCGCGGCTGGGACGTCTCCGGCCTGGCCGAGGACTGGGCCGAGCGGCTGAAGGTCATCGGCGCCGACAAGGTCGAGCCCGGTACCAACGTCGCCACCCCGGTGTTCGACGGTGCCCGTGAGGACGAGCTCGCCGGCCTGTTCGAGCACACCATCCCGAACCGCGACGGCGACCGCCTGGTCCTCCCGTCCGGCAAGGCGCGTCTGTTCGACGGCCGCTCCGGTGAGCCGTTCCCGGACCCGATCTCGATCGGGTACATGTACATCCTCAAGCTCCACCACCTGGTCGACGACAAGCTCCACGCGCGGTCGACCGGTCCGTACTCGATGATCACGCAGCAGCCGCTGGGTGGTAAGGCACAGTTCGGTGGCCAGCGATTCGGTGAGATGGAGGTGTGGGCGCTCGAGGCTTACGGCGCCGCATACGCCCTCCAGGAACTGCTGACCATCAAGTCCGACGACGTCACCGGCCGCGTGAAGGTCTACGAGGCCATCGTCAAGGGCGAGAACATCCCCGAACCGGGCATTCCCGAGTCCTTCAAGGTGCTCATCAAGGAAATGCAGTCGCTCTGCCTCAACGTGGAGGTGCTGTCCTCGGACGGCATGTCCATCGAGATGCGCGACACCGACGAGGACGTCTTCCGCGCGGCGGAGGAGCTCGGTATCGACCTGTCCCGGCGTGAGCCGAGCAGCGTCGAAGAGGTCTGACGGGCCTGACGGGGGGCTCACTCAAGAGCCCCCCGTCATCCCCGGGACCGTTCAGACCATGATTGAGACTCGACCCCGAAAGAGGGATTGACGCACAGTGCTCGACGTCAACTTCTTCGACGAGCTGCGGATCGGCCTTGCCACCGCGGACGACATCCGAACCTGGTCCCACGGCGAGGTCAAGAAGCCGGAGACCATCAACTACCGCACCCTCAAGCCCGAGAAGGACGGACTCTTCTGCGAGAAGATCTTCGGTCCGACCCGGGACTGGGAGTGCTACTGCGGCAAGTACAAGCGTGTCCGCTTCAAGGGCATCATCTGTGAGCGCTGTGGCGTCGAAGTCACGCGCGCCAAGGTGCGCCGCGAGCGGATGGGCCACATCGAGCTCGCCGCTCCCGTCACCCACATCTGGTACTTCAAGGGCGTCCCGTCGCGCCTCGGCTACCTGCTGGACCTCGCGCCGAAGGACCTCGAAAAGGTCATCTACTTCGCCGCGTACATGATCACGTTCGTCGACGACGAGCGCCGCACCCGCGACCTCCCGTCGCTGGAGGCGCACGTCTCCGTCGAGCGCCAGCAGATCGAGAACCGCCGCGACGCGGACCTCGAAGGCCGGGCCAAGAAGCTCGAGACCGACCTGGCCGAGCTGGAGGCCGAGGGCGCGAAGGCCGACGTGCGCCGCAAGGTGCGCGAAGGCGCCGAGCGCGAGATGAAGCAGCTCCGTGACCGCGCCCAGCGCGAGATCGACCGCCTCGACGAGGTGTGGGCCCGCTTCAAGAACCTCAAGGTCCAGGACCTGGAGGGCGACGAGCTCCTCTACCGCGAGCTGCGTGACCGCTTCGGCACGTACTTCGACGGCTGCATGGGCGCCGCCGCGCTGCAGAAGCGTCTGGAGTCCTTCGACCTGGAGGAGGAGGCCGAGCGCCTCCGCGAGATCATCCGTACCGGCAAGGGCCAGAAGAAGACCCGTGCGCTCAAGCGCCTCAAGGTCGTCTCCGCGTTCCTGCAGACCAGCAACAAGCCCAAGGGCATGGTTCTGGACTGCGTGCCGGTGATCCCGCCGGACCTGCGTCCGATGGTGCAGCTGGACGGTGGCCGCTTCGCGACCTCCGACCTGAACGACCTGTACCGCCGCGTGATCAACCGCAACAACCGCCTGAAGCGCCTCCTGGACCTCGGTGCCCCCGAGATCATCGTGAACAACGAGAAGCGCATGCTTCAGGAGGCCGTGGACGCCCTCTTCGACAACGGTCGTCGCGGTCGTCCGGTGACCGGTCCCGGCAACCGTCCCCTGAAGTCCCTCAGCGACATGCTGAAGGGCAAGCAGGGTCGATTCCGCCAGAACCTCCTCGGCAAGCGCGTGGACTACTCCGCGCGTTCCGTGATCGTCGTCGGCCCGCAGCTGAAGCTGCACCAGTGCGGCCTGCCCAAGGCCATGGCGCTGGAGCTCTTCAAGCCGTTCGTGATGAAGCGCCTGGTGGACCTGAACCACGCGCAGAACATCAAGTCGGCGAAGCGCATGGTCGAGCGCGGCCGCACGGTCGTCTACGACGTGCTCGAAGAGGTCATCGCCGAGCACCCGGTCCTGCTGAACCGTGCGCCCACGCTGCACCGCCTCGGCATCCAGGCCTTCGAGCCCCAGCTGGTCGAGGGCAAGGCCATCCAGATCCACCCGCTCGTCTGCACCGCGTTCAACGCGGACTTCGACGGTGACCAGATGGCCGTGCACCTGCCGCTCTCCGCGGAGGCGCAGGCCGAGGCCCGCATCCTGATGCTGTCCTCGAACAACATCCTCAAGCCGGCCGACGGCCGTCCGGTCACGATGCCGACCCAGGACATGGTCCTCGGTCTGTTCTTCCTGACCACCGACGGCGAGCTCCGTGACGTCAAGGGCGAGGGCCGTGCGTTCGGCTCGACCGCCGAGGCGACCATGGCGTTCGACAACGGCGAGCTCGCGCTCCAGTCCTCCGTCGACATCCGCTTCCCGGTGGGCACCATCCCGCCGCGCGGCTGGGTGGCGCCGGTCGCCGAGGAGGGCGAGCAGGAGTTCCAGCCGGGCGACAGCTTCCGGCTGAAGACCACCCTGGGCCGCGCGCTCTTCAACGAGCTGCTGCCCGAGGACTACCCGTTCGTCGACTACTCGGTGGGCAAGAAGCAGCTCTCCGAGATCGTCAACGACCTGGCGGAGCGCTACCCCAAGGTCATCGTGGCGGCGACGCTCGACAACCTGAAGGCGGCCGGCTTCCACTGGGCGACCCGTTCGGGCGTCACCGTGGCCATCTCCGACGTCGTCGTGCCCGAGGCCAAGAAGGCCATCGTCAAGGGCTACGAGGAGCTGGACGAGAAGGTCCAGAAGCAGTACGAGCGCGGTCTGATCACCAAGGACGAGCGCACGCAGGAGCTCATCGCGATCTGGACCAAGGCGACCAACGAGGTTGCCGAGGCGATGAACGCGAACTTCCCCAAGACCAACCCCATCTTCATGATGGTTGACTCGGGTGCCCGAGGAAACATGATGCAGATGCGACAGATCGCCGGTATGCGTGGTCTGGTGTCGAACGCGAAGAACGAGACCATCCCGCGTCCGATCAAGGCGTCCTTCCGCGAGGGCCTCACCGTTCTGGAGTACTTCATCTCCACGCACGGTGCCCGTAAGGGTCTGGCGGACACCGCCCTGCGTACCGCCGACTCGGGTTACCTGACCCGTCGTCTGGTGGACGTCTCGCAGGACGTGATCATCCGCGAGGAGGACTGCGGCACCGAGCGCGGCCTGAAGCTGAAGATCGCCGTCCGCGGCGAGGACGGCGTGCTGCGCAAGGCCGACGACGTCGAGACCTCGATCTACGCCCGCATGCTGGCCGAGGACGTCGTCATCGACGGCAAGGTCATCGCGCCGGCCAACGTCGACCTCGGTGACGTGCTCATCGACGCCCTGGTCGCCAACGGCGTCGAGGAGGTCAAGACCCGCTCGGTCCTGACCTGCGAGTCCGCGGTCGGCACCTGTGCCTTCTGCTACGGACGCTCGCTCGCCACCGGCAAGCTGGTCGACATCGGTGAGGCGGTCGGCATCATCGCCGCCCAGTCCATCGGTGAGCCCGGTACCCAGCTGACGATGCGTACCTTCCACACCGGTGGTGTGGCCGGTGACGACATCACGCAGGGTCTGCCGCGTGTCGTCGAGCTCTTCGAGGCCCGTACCCCGAAGGGTGTCGCCCCGATCTCCGAGGCCGCCGGCCGCGTGCGGATCGAGGAGACCGAGAAGACGAAGAAGATCGTCATCACGCCCGACGACGGCAGCGACGAGACGGCGTTCCCGATCTCGAAGCGCGCCAAGGTCATCGTGCACGAGGGCGACCACGTCGAGGTGGGCCAGAAGCTCACCATGGGTGCCACCAACCCGCACGACGTGCTGCGCATCCTCGGTCAGCGTGCCGTCCAGGTCCACCTGGTCGGCGAAGTCCAGAAGGTCTACAACTCGCAGGGCGTGTCGATCCACGACAAGCACATCGAGATCATCATCCGGCAGATGCTGCGCCGCGTGACGATCATCGAGTCCGGCGACGCGGAGCTCCTGCCGGGCGAGCTGGTCGAGCGGTCGAAGTTCGAGACCGAGAACCGTCGTGTGGTCACCGAGGGCGGTCACCCCGCCTCCGGCCGTCCGCAGCTGATGGGTATCACCAAGGCCTCGCTCGCGACCGAGTCGTGGCTGTCGGCGGCGTCCTTCCAGGAGACGACCAGGGTCCTGACGGACGCGGCGATCAACGCCAAGTCCGACTCCCTGATCGGCCTCAAGGAGAACGTCATCATCGGTAAGCTCATCCCGGCCGGTACGGGCCTCGCCCGCTACCGCAACATCCGAGTGGAGCCCACCGAGGAGGCGAAGGCCGCGATGTACTCGGCCGTCGGCTACGACGACATCGACTACTCGCCCTTCGGCACCGGCTCCGGCCAGGCCGTTCCGCTGGAGGACTACGACTACGGCCCGTACAACGGCTGAGGTTCGTGAACGCGTGACGGGAAGCCCCCCGCCGCTCCGAAAGGAGCGGCGGGGGGCTTCTCCGTTTCCGGCCGACGGCGCCGGTCCGGGGGGCCGCGGGCGGCGGTCAGTCGGGGCCGGTGCGCCCTCGGCGGCGGCGGAGGTGGGGTGTGGTGGCGGTGGTGGTGAGGAGGAGGGCGGCCAGGGCGGCGCCGGCCAGGCCGGGGGTGAGGCCGCGGGGGGTGAAGGTGCATGCGATGCGGGTGGTGCCCTGGGGGAGGGCTACCGCGAGGAGGCCGTGGAAGGGGCGCAGCGGGTGGTCGCAGTGCCAGCCCGGGACCGCGGTGGTGGCGATGACGGCCGTGCCGGTGGCGGTGGCGGGGAAGGCGGCCTCGACGCTGTGGCCGGTGGTGGTCGTGGTGGTGGCGCCCGTGGCGGTGAGGGCGGTGACGGCCCGGGTGAGGGCGGCGCGGTCGAGGCAGCCGAGGGGGTGGGGGGCGGCGGCCGCGCCGCGGGTGCGGACGGTGACGTCGACGCGGCCCGTGGCGGGGACCGGGCCCAGGGGGAGCACGCCGGTGGCGGGGCCGGCCAGGGGCCGGTCCGGGGCGGGGGCGGTGAGGGTGCCGGTGAGGGCGGGGGAGTACCAGAAGGCCTCGGTGCCGGGGGTGCAGCGGGCGGTGTAGGCCGCGCCGGCGGGGGTGGCGGTGCGGGTGACCGGGGGGACCGCGTAGACGGTGGCGCCCAGGACCTGCTCCTGGCGGGCGAAGACGCTGTCCGCCGGGTTCGGCGAGGTGTGGGGGGCGGAGCGGACGGTGACCAGGGGCGGGGCCGGGAAGCGTTGTCCGGTCCAGGTGCCCGGGGCGGTGCCGGGGCGGACGCGGGCGCCGATGGCGAAGATCGCGTCGAGCACCGGGTTGTCGGCGCCGAAGAAGGTGCGGCCGTCGTTCTTGTAGCCGTAGCCGAGCGGTTCGAGGGCGCGGTAGGTGGCCTCGGGGAGGTAGCTGCTGTAGTACTGCGGGCCCTCGGCGCGCAGGGCGAGCGCGTCGTTGTACGAGGTCTGGGGCGCGCCGGAGTCGGTCCGGTACGCGGGCCAGCCGTCCACCGCGCGGACGGCGGCGAAGTGGGCGCCGATGGACGGGCCGGAGGTCGCGGCCGGCTTCGCCCAGCGTTCGCGGGCGCGGCGGGCGTCGGCGTTGGCGGCGGCCGCGGTGGACTCGGCGAAGACGACGCCGACCATCAGCACGGCCGCCACGGGGACCAGGTACCGGCGCCGTTCGCCGAGCCCCAGCAGCACCAGCGCCAGCAGTGACAGCGCGCCGCCGCCCAGGACGGCGGGCCAGGTCCAGCCGCCGAAGTCGTCGGTGCGGCGCAGCGCGAAGGCGGCCGTCACCAGCAGGGCGGCGGCCAGGGCGAGGTGGAGCGGGCGCGGGCGGTGGGCCAGCGAGAGCCAGGCGACGATCACCAGCAGGCCGCTGAAGACGAAGGCCTCGCGGTACGGGTTTCCGTTGGGGACGGCCAGTCCGTGCCACGCGTACTGGGTGGGCGGGAACTGGAAGGACGCGAGGACGAGCAGGAGCGCCGCGGTCCACACCAGGCGGGTGCGCCGGGCGACGGCCGTGTTGAGGACGAAGGAGCCGGCGAGGATCAGGCCGAGCGAGGCCACGTACAGGCGCGGGCGGCCGCCCCACAGGTGGGTCGCGGGCAGCATGCCGGCCAGCAGGACGTCGATCCGTACGGGGTCGAACGAGGCCGCCCGGGTGGGCTGCGCGGCGCCGCTGGAGAGGAACGACGGCAGCAGGAACGGGAGGGTCAGGAGGACGCCGGTCGCGGCTGCCGAAGCGGCCCGGCCGGCGGCGCGCAGCCGGTGGGCCCGGGTGAGGTCGAGGGTGGCGAGGCGCACGGCGAGGAGGATGCCGGCGGCCATGGTCGCCATCATGGCGGTGTAGAAGTTGCCGTACCAGGCCAGGGCGACGAGCAGGGCCGCGGCGGGCCAGCGGCGTTCCTCGACGCACCACTCCACGGCGATGCCGAGCAGCGGGAGGGCGACCAGGCCCCACAGCCACATCGGGATGTACGAGGCGTCGCTGAGGGCCCAGCCGCACAGGCCGTAGCAGGAGCCGAGGACCGCGCGCTGCCACCACGGGCCGGGCTGCAGCCGGCCGAGGTAGGCGGTCATGAGGGCGGCGGCGGTGCCGAGGGTGAGCGGGGTGAGCGCGAAGACGGCGAGGTCGACGTGGGCGCGCGGGACGAGGACGACGAGCCAGGAGAACGGGTTGCCGAGGTACGTCGAGTAGTCGGACAGGAACTGCTGGCCGAAGCCGCCGCGCCAGGTGAAGAGGAGGTCGCCGGCGGCCTGTCCGTGGGCCAGGTCCCACAGGGCCCGGTGGAAGGGGACGTACTGGTTGGCCTGGTCGTTGACGGCGCGGCCGGTGCTGCCGAAGGGGTAGGCGCCGCGGGCGGCCCAGGCCGCGCAGAACGCGCCCGAGGTGACGAGGAAGGCGAGCAGCGGGCCGTGGAGGCCGCGCAGCCGGGGCGTGCGGCCGGGTGGCCGGCGGTCCGGGTCGGCGGGCGGGGCGTCGTCGACGCTGGTCGGCTCCGGGGCCACGGTGCCCAATGTGCTGCTCCCTGCTGGTCGGCGTCTCGCGCGGGGGGCGCGGGGGCAGTCGGCAGCTTAGGGCGGGGGCGGGGGGTGGTCGGGCAGGCCGGGGACGGTGGGTGTGGTGGGCGCGGTGCGGTGCGGTCGGGTTGAGGGGGTGGGGTGCTGCCGGGGACGGTGGGCCCCGGCAGCACCCCCGCGCCCGGCTAGCGGGTCATCTGCCAGGCGGTGATGATGACCGCCGCGACTCCGGCCAGGGCGGTCAGGCTCGCCAGGGGCCAGCGGGCGTGTTCCAGGGAGTCGAGGCGGGACTCGTGGTCGGCCAGCTGCCGGTCCGTCTGGTCACTGCGCTGCACGAGCAGGGCGAGCGAGCCGTCGACGCGGGCGAAGCCGGCCTCCATCGTGCCGCGCAGGCGCTCCAGTTCCACCGCCACGGAGAGCGGATCGGGGTCCGTCATGCGCGGTCGCCCTCCTCGCTCCCGGTGGCGCTTTCGGGGCGGGTGGCGAGGGCGAGGAGGTCGCGGTCCCGGTCGTACGGCCACTCCGTACGGAGCCAGCCGGGCAGGACTGCCTGGACGCCCGGCAGGGCCATCACACGGGTGAGCGCGCCGGCCGCGGCGAGGGCGCCGGCGACCCAGGGGAGGGTCGCGGGGAGGCCGGACGCGTCGATGACGGCGGGCAGCAGGACGGCCAGGGCGAGGGCCGTCTGGACAAGTGTGCGGAGGGTGCGTTTCGACGCGTCGGACATGCGGAGACCTTCTCTCGGGGGGTGCTGTGTGCTGTGTGCTCAGTTGGCGGGGACCTTGAGGGCGTCCCAGGAGGTGCGGCCCGGCCAGCCGTCGGCGTCGGCGCCGCGGAAGCCGAGCTTCTGCTGCCACTTCGCGTACGAGCGGCGGTCGGCCTCCGACCACTGCGGGCCGGGGCCGACGGCGTACGCGGAGCAGCCCTCGGCGACGAGGCGGCGGCCCATGGCGGTGACGAGGGGGGAGACGGGGGAGGAACGGAAGAAGCCGGCGCCGGGGAAGGGGGCCCGGCCCTTGGCGGTGCCGTTGTCGCTGCCGTTGTCGGCGCCGCCGGTGCTGCCGTTGCCGTTGCCGTCGGCGGGGGTGCCGGAGAGGCGGGCGCCGATGCGGGTGCGCAGGGACTCCATGGTGAAACCGCGCGGGTCCACCTTGGTGTTGGTCCACTCCCTGTGGCCGATGACGGAGGCGGCCTGCCAGCCGTGGGCGCGGCACAGCGCGGCGGAGGCGCGCTCGATGGCGTCGAGCTGGGCCGCGGGCCAGGGGTCGCGGCCGTCGCCGAGGTTGACGCACTCGAAGCCGTAGAAGTGGGCGTTGCCGTCGGTGTCGTTGCGGCGGGGGGCGGGGAGGGGGGCTTCGGCGACGACCGCGTCGAGTACGGCGCCGTCGCCGAGCCCGGCGTGGTTGGTGCGGCCGTGGCCGATCAGGTGCACGGTGCCGGCCTTGTCGATCACCGCGTGGCAGAGCGGGCCGGGCAGTTCGGCGTAGCCGTCGCGGCACAGGGCGACGCTGGAGGTGCTGCCGGAGCTGACGGTGTGGTGGATGACGACGCCGTTGACCGGGCCCCAGGGGCCCTTGTGGTTGCGGTTGCGGGTGCGCCAGCCGGGGTGTTCGACGACGTTGACGCCCTCGGCGCGGAGGGCTTCCAGCAGGGTCGGGGGGGTGAGGGGGGTGGCCATGGGGGCCTCCTTCGGGCGGGCAGGGCGAAGCCGGTGGCTTTGGCGGGGGCTGTGGGGGCTGTGGGGGCGGTGGGGGTGCGGGTGCGGGTGCGGGCCCGCGCCTCGAACGCCGGCGGGGCTGGTGTGCCTTCGGCCGGGGTGCGGGTGTGCGGGTGGGGGCCGCTGCGCGGGTTTCGGGCGCTGCCCGGGCCCGCGCCTCGAACGCCGGCGGGGCTGGAGGGGGTGCGGGCCTGCGCCTCGGGTGTCGGCGGGGCCGGGTGGGGGCGCTGCCCCGGCCTGCGCCTCAAGCGGCGGCGTGGCCGGGGGGTGTGGACTCGGGCATCACGTGCCGGCCGGGCCAGGCGGGGGTGCGGGCCCGCGCCTCGAACGTCGGCGGGGCTGGGTGGGGGTCGCTGCGCGGGGTTCGGGCGCTGCCCCGGCCCGCGCCTCGAACGTCGGCGGGGCTGGGCGGGGGTGTCAGGGGGTGGGCCAGGTGGTGCAGAGGGTGCGGTAGGCCGTGGTGCGGCGGGCGAAGTCGGTGAGGGACGCGGCCACCGCTTCGGCCACCGCGGTGGGGTCGGGGGTCACCGGGCCGTCGGCCGGCGGCTCCAGGACGACCTGGCCGGAGCCGCGCAGCTGGGAGCCGAGGTCGCCGTTCTCGGCGAACTGGGCGGTGACGTAGACGGCCGGGTAGCCGTTGACCGGGTCCGGTTCCTGGCTGCTGCCGAGCCCGGCGTCGTAGACCCGTACGTGGATGGTGTGGCCGGCCTCGGTGACGGTGGCGCGGCCCGCGTAGTCGATGGCGATGCCCCAGGGCTGGTTCGGGTCGATGTCCATGGGTGGGTGGGGTCCTCTCGGGTCGGGTGGGGGGTCAGCTCTGGGTGCCGTACATCATCAGCGGCTGTGCGAACACGGCCCCCGTGCCGGCCGTGACCATGGCCTGGATCTCGACCTTCACCAGGCTGCCGAATCGGGTGGTGAGGTCCTCGACGACGAGGGCGGTGCGGTCGAAGGCGGCCGGTGTGGTGACCGGGTCGCCCCACTGGACCCCGTCGACGAGGACCCGGACCTGGCCGGTGACCCCGGCCGCGGCCGCGGTGAGGAAGTTGAGCCGCATCCGGGGCTGCCACAGCGGGTTGAAGGAGCGGGCGACGGTGGTCCAGGCGGTGCTGGTGGTCTGCGGCCAGCGGGTGGTGGCGGTGTCCTGCGGGGGCAGCATCGCCAGCCAGGGGCGGGCGAGGCCGCCCCTGACGACGTCGTCGGAGAAGAGCTCGTGCGCGTAGGCGTCGAAGACGCGGACCGCCTGGTCGTAGTCGCCGGCGGTGACGTTGCGGACGGTCAGGGCGGTCTTGCCGCTCTGCCGCTTGATCTCCATGCCGTACTCGGTCGTCGACCAGAAGCCCACGCCCAGGATCTTGGTGCCGCCGGGTTCGACCACCGACAGCGAACCGCCGTCGGTGATGCGGACCTCGCCGCCGGAGACGTTGTTGAGCGCCGGGCGGGTGTTGACGGCGGTGGACAGCTGCTGGATGCGGCGCTCCATCGCGGTCAGCCGATCGATGATGTCCTCGGGCAGCTGGGGCATCAGACCTCCTCCAGGTAGAGCTCGGCGGTGTCCGGGCGGCCCCGCTCCGGCGGGGTGACCTTGGCGCCGATGATCCGGTAGCGGGCGTCGAGGCCCTCGGGGTGCCACTCGTCGGTGATGCGGATGCGGGTGGTGCGGCCGAGCAGCGTCGGCGGCACCACGCCGCCGAGGCGGATGGTGATCGCGGGGATGACCACGGCGCCCCGGGCCTGGGCCAGCTCGGCCGCGGCCAGTGAGGTGAGCGCGGCCTTGTCGCCGACCGTGTTGTGGTCCGAGGCCAGGTCGATCCGGGGCCAGCCGCCGTCGATCAGGTCTTGGGCGACCAGCTCGTCCGAGTAGACCGGGCGGGACTCCTCGGCCTGGTTGGCGTTGACGGAGGCGCCGCGGGCCCGGGAGGTGGTGCCGCCGCGCGTCGCGTCGCGGGGGAAGGAGTACGAGAGGATCGCACCCGGCCGGTCCAGGACGAGGTCGGTGACGCCGGTGTGGATGCGCGGGCTGCCCAGGCGCAGCTGGCGGGTGCGGTTCCCGGTGACCGGGTCGCGGAAGACCGAGATCTGCTGTTCGAAGCCGTTCTCCGACGCGGCCAGGCCCTCGATCGCCTCGGAGTAGAGGACCTCGTCGCCGTCCCGCCAGGACGCCGACTGCAGCCGGCCGGAGCTCTCGGTGCCGTAGGTGACACCGATGTCGCCGCCCTCCGCGCGCTGGAGGTGCCGCCAGAGTTCGCGGGCGAGCTCCAGCTGGTCGGTGGGCGGGAACGCGAGGTCCGCGCGGATGCGGCGGCGGGTGGCGTACGAGTCGAAGGTCGCGGCCTGCAGGCTCAGCGAGAGCACGCCGCGCCCGTCGCTCTGCAGGGTGCTGGTCCAGATGATCCCGCCCCACCACAGGTCGCCGCCGCGTTCCAGGTAGACGGCGGTCCGGCCCTCCTCGATGCGGGCGACGCGCGCCGCGATGGCGCTGTCGGGGATCGGGATCGTGCCGGACAGGGCGCCGGGCTTGCCGATGTAGTCGTCGATGGAGACGTCCCGCAGAGGCAGGATGTCGATGGTCCGGTCGGTGCGTACGTCGCAGAAGATCGCGCGGTACGGGGTGTGGGCGCTCACTTGGCGGCCTCGTAGGTCCCGGAGCCGCTGATGGTGTGGCCGGCGGCCCAGGTCCAGGGGGTGAGGGCGTCGGTGAGGCCGGAGGCGCTGACCGGCACGGCGCCGGGCATGCCGGAGGAGAGCTCCAGCTCGAAGAAGGAGGTGGAGGTCAGCCGCATCCGCGCGACCGCCCGGTTCACGGTGGTGGCGTTCAGCTCGGCGAACCCGATGCAGCGGGTCAGCGACGCCGCCTTCACGGGCAGGGTGAAGCGCCAGTTGTCGGAGACGGACGCGCCGGGCCCGAAGTTCGTGGACGCGCCGAAGGTGATCGAGAAGTCGAGGTGCACGGTCGGGCCCTGCTGGATGTAGCGGGCGGTGATCGACGCGTCCCCGAAGGACGGGAGGGCCGCGCCGGTCGCCGTGGTCCACACCGGGGTCCAGTCCTGCCAGACGGGCTTGGCCGGGTACGGCAGCCAGGCCGTGCCGTCCCAGCGCTCCAGGCCGCCGGCGATGTCCCGGTACTGGCCCGGGTAGGCGCCGAGCGCGGTGTCGGTGGTGACGGGCAGGATGCCGCCGACGGCGACCGTGGCCGTCCGCAGGCCGACGAGGGCGGTGGTCCAGTTGATGCCGCCCGTGCCCGCGCTGGTGCCGGCCGGGACGGCGACCGTGTACAGCGGGAGGGAGAGCGGCGGGGCCGCGGGGACGGCGGGGGTCGCGGACGGGGTGCCCCGGACGACCTCGACGGCGGCCTCGGTGCGGCCGGAGGCGTCGTACTCGTTGTCGTAGACGCGGATGACCACGAGGTCGATGCGGCCGTACGTGCCGTGGCCGTCGGCGAAGGTCAGCGCGACGCTCTGGGTGAGGGCGACCGGGTAGGCGCCCTGGCTGTCGGTGCCCTGGACCACGGCCCGGCCCGGGTAGACGGTGGCGCCCATCGCGGTGGTGCCGGCCATCGTGAACCCGGAGATCCGCAGCTTGCCGTCGGCCGAACCCGGCATGATGCCGGACCGGCTGGCGACCGGGGATACGGGGGTGAGGGCGCCGAGCGGGGCGACGCGGGTGTCGGAACGGGTCTGGCCGGTCACGGCGAGCCAGGCGGATCGGAGGTTCACGTGCTTCTCCTCGGGAGGTTCTTCTCGGGGTGGATCGGGGCGGTCACGGGCGGTCCGGTGTGGTCACGGGCCTCAGAACAGCGGGTCGACGCGCAGGAAGATGCTGTCGAACCAGGTCCGCGGGGCCGCCTGCGAGCCGCGGTGCATCACCGTCGCCGTGTACGGGGCGTCGGCGGTCAGCGACGACAGCCGCAGGACGGTGGAGACCGAGTTGGCGAACGCCCCGGAGGAGACGGCGGCCCGTTCGTCGTCCGGCTCCCAGACGACGGTCGCGCCCTGGGTGATGCGCACCGAGGTGTACGCGTACGCGCCCGGGGCGTCGGTGGTCCAGGCGCGGGCGCCCAGGGTGAGCAGCGCCGCGCCCGACGCCGGGCCGGTGAAGGCGAGCGTCAGCGCGGTGACGGCGGTGTCCTGGAGCGCCGCGGTGTAGGCCACGGAGGTCACGAACCCGGCGTCCCGGGACTCGGCGAACAGCGGCGCGGGGAAGGCGGGCTGCCAGGCGGCGCCGCTCCAGCGCTGGAGGACCCGCTGGGGGGTGTCGCGGTACTGGCCCGCGTAACTGGCCGTGGTCAGCGTGCCCTTGGGGGCGATGCCGCCGAGCGCGGACGGGTACGGGACCCAGGCGGCGCCGTCCCAGCGCTGGAGGGCGGCGCCGGAGTCCTGGTACTGGCCCGGGTAGGCGCCGTTGCCGGTGTCGCCGACGGCGGGCAGGATGCCGCCGATCGCGACGACGGTGCTGCGCAGGTCCGTCAGGCCGGAGCCCCACGGGATGCCGCCCTTGCCGGCGCTGGCGCCGGCCGGGACGGCCACCCGGTACAGCGGCAGCGACAGCGGCGGGGCCGCGGGTGCGGCCGGGGCGGGGCCCGGGGTGCCCTGGACGACCTCGACGACGGCCTCGTACTTGCCGGAGGTGTCGTACGAGCTGTCGTACACGCGCAGCACGACGAGGTCGACGCGGCCGGCCTGGGCGTCGCCGTCGGCGAAGGTCAGGACGACGGTCTCGGGCAGCGCCACCGGGTAGACGCCCTGGCCGCTCATGCCCTGGATGACGGCGCGGCCCTCGTGGAGGGTGGCGGCCATGGCCGAGGTGCCCTCCAGCCAGAAGCCGGAGAGCCGGTACTGGCCGTCGTACGAGCCGGGCAGGATGCCCGAGCGGGCCTGGAGGGGGTTGGCCGGGGTGGTCGCACCGGTCTGGGTGAGCCGGGTGTCCTCGCGGGTCTGGCCGGTCTGGGCCACCCAGCTGGAGCGCAGGTTCATGCGGTGACTCCGTTCACAGGAAAGGGGGTGGGGGTGCCACGGGGGCGGAGGTCAGGACTTGAGCCACTCGGCGGAGAGGTTGCAGGCGTAGCCGGAGCCGCCGAGGGTGCGGACGGCCGCACCGCTGTTCTGGTGGGCGTGCAACTGGATGACCTGGCCCGCGGTCAGCTTCAGGAGCGCGTCGCCGCCGACCGCCGTGGCGCCTGGGCCGGCCCCCTGGAGCCAGGTGGCCCGCGGGACGCCGGCGCCGCCGACGACCAGGCGGGCGCCGCGCGAGCCGGTGGTGGAGTCGGAGCTCCACACCACCTGCCCGTTCACCCGCCACCAGCCGCTGCGGGGCACCGTGTAGCCGGTGCCGTTCCAGCCGCCCGCGTCGTCCACGTCGGTGGTCTGGAGGGTGACCGCGGTCCAGCCGCTGGTGCTGGAGGAGGCGATGGACTGCATGGCGGTCTGCGAGACGCTGAACAGCAGGGTGGAACGGCCCTCCGCGTACTGCCAGGCGGTCCCGTCCCAGCGCTGGAGCACGCCGGCCGGCCCGTCCCGGTACTGGCCCTGGTACGTGCCGTTCGACAGCCGGCCCGGCCCGGCGATGCCGCCCACCTCGACCGGGTACGAGACCCAGGTGGCGCCGTCCCAGCGCTGGAACCGGCCGCCCGCGTCCCGGTACTGGCCCGGGTAGGCGCCCTTGAAGCCGTCGGCGGGGACGATCCCGCCGAGGGCCACCGTCGGGTACTTCAGGCTGGTGACGGCGGTGGCCCAGGCGATGCCGCCGTTGCCGGCGGAGGTGCCGGCCGGGACCCGGACGGTGTAGAGCTGCAGGGCCCGGCCCGACGGGCTGGACGGGGCGACCGGCACGGCCGCCGGGACGCCCTTGACCAGCCGGACCACGGCCTCGGTCTTCCCGGTGCCGTCGTACGCGTCGTCCAGTACCGCCAGCTCGATCAGGTCGATCCGGTCCAGCTGCGGGTCGCCGTCGGCCAGGGTCAGGTTCTCCGGCGCGGTCACGGCCACCGGGTAGGCGCCCTGCTGGGAGTCGCCCTGGACGAGGGCGCGGCCGGTGCCGACGGCGCACTGCATGGCGGAGGCCGGGGTCAGCGCGAAGCCGCCGGGGACGATGCCGCCGCGGGCCTTGAGCGGGATGTCGGCGTCGGCCTGGCCGTTGGGGGTGAGGAGGGCGGACAGGGCGACGCGGGTGTCCTCGCGGGTCTGGCCGGTCGGCGTGAGCCAGGCTGCCCGTACGGTCATGATCGGTCCTCCGGATCTGCGGGGCGGGTGCGGGGGGCGTGGGGGGCGTGGTGCGGGCGGGGTGTGGGGTGCGGGTGGTGCGGGCCGGTGGTCACCACTCCGCGCTGCGCCAGGTGACGGCCATCTCGGCGCCGGGCTGGGCGCTGTCCGGGCGGAACGACAGCTCGGCCAGGCCCGCCTCGAACGCGAACAGCTCCTCGGGGCTGCTGTCCGGGGTGGCGGTGTGGCGCCGGGAGGCCGTGCCGTTGAGGGTGACCGTGCCGGCCGCGGTGTCCACGACGAGCTCGTCGCCCGCGGTGAGGTCGATGGCGTACCGCAGCAGGCGGCGGCTGACCCGCTCGGTCACCGACGGCGTGCCGCACGGCCCGCGGAAGGTGATCACCGGATGGGTCGGCGCCGAACCGGTGTTGTCGGCGCCCGCGTCGCCGGTCTTGGCGGCCTGGCCCCAGTTCAGCGGCCACACCAGCGGCCAGGTCAGGCCGCTCTCCGGCTCCGGCGCCGGGACGATGGCGCTCTGCTCGCCGGTCAGGTAGCGGCGCGGGTCCGTGGCCGTCCACTGCACGGCGGCCTTGCCCGCGCCCTGGGTGGCGTACACCCGGTCGGCGGGCAGCACGCGCTGGCTGACCCGGGCGCGCACGGCGAGGGTCTCGCCGTGCAGGCGCACGGCCAGCCAGCGCTCCTCGTCGCCCAGCGCGAGCGCCCGGCGCAGGGCCCGTACGGTCTCCAGCGAGGCACCGGCCTCCGGCAGCAGCCAGATGGTGCCGCCGACCTTGCGGGGCTTGGCGTAGCGGGCGCCGGGCCAGGCGCCGTGGCCGGTGGGGCGCTCGGCGTCGGAGGAGTCGTACTCCGGCAGGTCCTCCCAGCCGGTCAGCCCCGACCTCTCGATCGTGTAGGGGGTTCCCGGGCCGAACAGCATTCCGGCCCACTGCACCTGCCCGTCCTGGGTGATGAGTGAGCCGGGTGCCTGGTCGGTGGTCTCTGCGGTCGTGGTGGTCTCGGCCATGGCGGCCGTCACCTCGCTCTCGGTGGTGGGGCGTGGTTCACGCGTGGGCGGCGGCGAGGAAGAGCAGGTCCTCGG
This sequence comes from Streptomyces subrutilus, assembly GCF_008704535.1. Classification (NCBI taxonomy): domain Bacteria; kingdom Bacillati; phylum Actinomycetota; class Actinomycetes; order Kitasatosporales; family Streptomycetaceae; genus Streptomyces; species Streptomyces subrutilus. Next base: position 3,240,738 of record NZ_CP023701.1, on the reverse strand, counting down.
CGGTGGAGCGGGGCCCCCCGCCGGCGGGTTCCCGGTACTCGGCGATGCGGTGGGGGCCCGTGCGCGGGTACGACGCGGAGGCGGGCGCGACACGGCGGCGGTCGAGGTCGGAGACCGGGTGGATGACCGGGGGCCGGCCCAGGGAGGTGGGCCAGACGACGCCGCCTTCGGCGAGCATCGGGATCTTGTCGAGGTCGACGCCGAACTTCTTGCCGAGGAGCTCGAAGCTGAGGTCCTCCAGGCCGTCGATGATCCAGTTGGCGAAGGCGATGATGCCGTTGACCGGCCCGGTGACGGCGGCGAGGACGGCCTGGGCGCCGGTGGACACCATGCGGCCGATGCCGCCGAGGGCGCTGGAGAGGGCGGTGCGCACGCGGGTGAAGAACCCGGGGGCGGTCTGGGTGAGGAAGGCGAGCACCGGGCGGACGGGCGCCATGACCGCGTTGAACGCGGTCGAGGCGATGGCCCGCAGGGCGGTGGTGGCGGAGCGTGCGGAGGCGCCGGTCCCGGAGAAGCCGTTGACGGCGGCGCGCAGACCGCCGACCACCGACGAGATGACCGTGAAGTAGCCCTTGAAGTAGGTGCCGACGACGCTGGCGATGGTCTTGAGGACCGGGACGAGGAACGCCAGGTAGCCCTCGAACACCTGGAGGACCACGGTGAACGCCTGCTGGACCAGGCGCTGTCCGGTCTCGGAGTTGAGGGCGAGCTCGACGAGCCAGGCGCCCAGCGGGATCAGGATGCCGAGGACGAAGCCGAGCGGGTTGGCGCGCATGGCGACGTTGACCGCCGTCATCACGACCGAGCCGACGGTCATGGCGATGCCGAAGCTGCCCATCAGGGTGGAGACGACCCCGGTGACGCCGATCAGCCCGCCGATGGCGGACAGGACGCCGCCGGTCCTCCCGCCCAGCTTGAGGAGGGCGGAGCGCACCCCGCGCGCCCCCGAGTCCATCCGCCGCGTGCCGGTGGAGGCGCGGGCGGCGGACCGGCCGAGCCGGGTCGCGGACTGCGCGGACGCGCCGGCCTGGGTGCGGAGCCCGGCCAGGACGCGGCCCGCCTCGGCCGCCGCCGGCGCGACCCGTGCCGTGCCGGTCGCGGCCCCGCCGGCCGCCGCGGCGGCCTGCTTCAGCGACGCGACGCCCTGGCGGGCGGCCTGGGCGGCGCCGCCGGTCCGGGTCCGCAGGCCGCCCAGCCCCCTCGTGAGGCCGGCCAGCGGGTTCGTCGCGGCGACGGCCGCACTCATCCGCGGGCCTTCGCCAGGTACATCAGCGCGTCGGCGGTGCGCTGCGGGTCGGTGTTCTGGGCGGCGTAGTAGTGCTCGATGTGCAGGGCCGCGCCGTCACCGCTGCCCGGGGCGGCGGAGGTCATCCGGGCGCGGGCGGCGGTACGGGCGAGCAGCCGGTCGAGCTTGGACAGCGGCAGGACCGCTTCGGCCTCGCCTGCCTCGGCGAGGATCGCCGGGACACCGCCGCTGCGCGGCATGACCACACCGCCGGTGGCGAGCATGGGGATGGTGGGCAGGCTGACGCCGAAGCTCTTGCCGCCCACGAAGGGGACCCAGCCGGGGACGCTGACGCGGATGCGGTTGATCCGCCCGATCATCGAGTTGATCAGGCCGATGACGGAGTTGATGGGGGACTTGACGGCGCCGAGGATGGCTCCGAAGGCGTTGGACGCGATGCCCCGGAGCCCGTTCCAGGCGTTGGACATCGCGTTCTTGACGGAGTTGAAGGCGCTCGGGATGGCCGACTTGATCCAGTTGACCACCGGCATGATGACGGCCTTGATGCCGTTCCACACGCTGCTGATGACCGAGCGGACGGCGTTCATCACGGTGCTGATCGCGGAGCGGATGCCGTTGAAGGCGCTCTTCACGGCGTTGCCGATGGCCGTGACGATCGGCATGACGGCGTTCTTGACGCTGTTCCACACCGACTTGATCAGGTTGCCGGCGCTGCGGATGATCGGGCCGATCACCTTGATGACCGTGGAGATGACGGAGCGGATCGCGTTGAACGCGGTCCGGATCACGGTCTGCATGGTCTTCGAGCGCATCGCCATTTCGACGATCTTCTCGATGAGCGGCATGAACAGTTCGAGCAGCCGGGCGAGGAAGTTGCCGCGCATCGACTTGTTGAGCTTGTCCTGGCCCGAGGCGGCCCGGTCGGCGCCGGTCTTGAACCGGCCGAGCTGGGTGCCGGCCCGCTGGCCGGTCTGCCCCGCCTTGGCCATGGCCCGTTCGGCCTGGTCACTGGCGGACTTGAGGTTCTTGAGCTGACCGGTGGAGCCCTGGGCGGACGTACGGAGCGATCTGAGCTGGCCGGAGGCCGCGTTGCCGCTGTCGCCGACGCGCTTGACGGGCGCGGCGGCGCCGGCCGCCTGTGTCTTCAGGTTGCGCAGGGCGTCCGCGGCGCGCTTGGTCGAACTGGCGAGACTCATGGTTCACACCTCCTTGTGCGGTGGGGGGACGGGGGTCAGGCGAGCTGGCCGGCGGCGGCGGTGGCGGCCGTGCCGAGCTCCCTGAACCGGGTGGCAAGGTCGCGGGTGGCGGTGCTGAGGTCGCGCGAGGCACGGGCGGTCTGCTTCAGCGGGCCGGCCTTGGGGATGTGGCCGGGCTCGAAGTTCTTGAGCGCGCCCTTGAGGCTGCGGATGCCGCTCGCGGTGTCCCGCAGGACCCCGGCGTCCACTTGGCGGATGGCGCGGTCGAGCTTTCCGAGGGCGGTGGAGATCCGGCTGATCTCCCGGCCGGTGGGGAGCTTCTTCGCCTCCTTGTTGAAGGCGTCGATGACCGGGGTCATCTCCGCGAGCTTCGCGCGCAGCGGCTCCAGGGACGCCGCGCTGGGGAGGTTCGCGATGCTGCCGGCGCCGTTGACGTTGCGTTCGCGCTGCTCGACGGTGGCGCGGTTCTGCAGCCGCAGTTCCTGGTTCTCGTCGCGGGCGAGGATGCGGCCCGTGCTTGCCTCCATCCTGTTGCGGAACCATCCGGACAGGACGTTGCTGGCGCTGAGGAGGAGTGCGGCGCCGATGATGGGGACGAGGATTCCGCCGACGGCTCCGGCGAAGTACAGCCAGGCCGCCGGGTTCCCCTCGGTGACCTTCTTGACCGCGGCGGCCAGGTGGTCCATGCCCAACTGCTGGAGCAGCTCGACCTTCAGGGGGTTCACGACCTCCTGGTGGATGTCCTTGATGTCCTTGATGAGGGGGGCCAGCTGGCCCGACAGCTCCGAGGCCAGGACGCCTTCCGTGACCAGCTTCGAGGGGGTGGGGTTCAGCTCGACGAAGTTCGAGACGGGGCCCCCCATCACGTACTTCTTGAGTTCGGCGAGGAGGGCCGGCACCTCGGCCTGGGTGGGTTCTGCCATGGGTTACTCCGCTTCTGGCCGGGGGGCCAACACCTGAAAGCCCCTGCCGGATCGTGCTCGGCAGGGGCTGGGGCGTACGCAGGGCTGCTACGGGTTGGGGCGCCGGGCCTCGGCGAGGGCGTCGTTCCAGCCGGCCGTGTACGCGCGGGTCTCCCGGGTGGTGACCTCGGCGTGCAGGGAGGCGAGCAGCGCCCTCTTGTCGAGGGGGGCGGGTCCGTCCAGGAGCTGGCTGAGGCGGTCGTGGAGCGTGATGTGCGATGAGCCCTCAGCCTGCTGGGTCATGGACGCCTGCCTTCCAGTTGCTTGCCCTTGCTGTGTGGTGGCGCCGCGGACGAGGAGCGGGGGCACCAGTTGGTCGAACGGGTGTGCGAACCGAGTTTGGAACATCCGTTCGGCGTTTGTCGAGCTTGAAAGCCCTAATGGCGCGTCCGGGCACGTCGCCGGAGGGGCTGGTTGATGCCGGAACGGGGGGTTTCCGAGTGACCGGGTAGGCTGGATCTCTGTTCCCCGGCCCGGGAAAACGCGGGTCACGTGGGGCGTGAGGGGAGCCCGGGGGCGGGAAGGCAGTGCTGACGCATGGACAGGGACACAGGGGCCAGGGGGCGTGAGCATGCCGTCGACTGGCTGGAAATAGCGAGTGACCTGCCCCATCTGTTCGCCAGACTGTCCGAACTCGTTCACGGAGCGGGTTACGCGCCCGAGGACATCGTTCTGATACCGCGCTCCGAGCTCGACCGCCGCGAGACCGCGGCGTTCACCGCCGGCTGGGCCGAGGCCGTGGCCGAGGACCTGCCCCGGCTGCGCCGCGAGTACGAGAAGCGCATCGCCGAGGCGTACGCCGCGGGCAGCGCCGGCCGCCGGGGCGGCCCGCGCGGCCCGGGCCACGGCCGGGACGCCGACGTGATCCGGCTGCCGTTCGCCGCGCTGATCGAGCCGCCCGCGATGGTGCGCGAGGTCGAGGACCGGGTGCGCCGCGCCCAGGCCGCCCTGGGCCGCCTGTCGGACACCGGCCACGCCCAGGCCGCCGAGGACGACGGTGCGGACGGTGCGGACGGTGCGGACGGCCCGGACGGGGGCCGGGCCGCGGGCCGGGCGCGCCGGCACGACGACTCCGACGGCCCCGACAGCCCCGACGGCGGAGGCGAGGGGGTCACCGATGGCGGTGCCCCGGTCGGGCGGTCCGTCGGGGCCGTGGACTGCGTCGACTCCGTCGACTCCGCGGACTCAGTCGATTCCGGCGGTGTCGCGGACTCCGGTGCGGGTGGGGCGGACGGCGAGGACGCGGGCGCCGCGCGCGCGAGCGGCGCGGGGCCGCTCGCCGTCCAGCAGGTCCGCGAGAAGCGGACGCCGCCGGCCAGCCGCAAGGTCGTCCGCCGCAACGGGCGTCCGATCGTGCCCCCGTTGGACGCGGTGCCCGTGCAGGCCCGCCCGCCCGGGCAGTCCGCCGACGCCCAGGGGCCGGGCGAGCCCCGGCGCCGGAGCCTGACCTCCCGGGCCCGCGCGCTCGCGGACGACATGGAGACCAAGGGGGGCGGAACCAGGCCCGTGGCCCCGGAGGGCAGCCGCTGACACGGCGCCGACCGGGGCCCGGTGGCTCGTGGGCCGACGGCCGGGACTCAGCCGAAGAACCGTACGAGCTGCTGCGGCGAGGGAGCCGGTTCGGCGGCCCGCACCGCCTCCCCGCCGGTGTCGGGGCCGTCCTCGTCCGGTCCGGCGTCGCCCCGGAGGGGCTTGCCGTCCGGGCGCGGCACCGGCTCCGGCGCGTCCAGCGGATCGGCGTCCTCCTCGGAGTTGACCGAGGCGAACATCCAGTTCGCGGCCGCGAGATGGTCCACCGTCGCCGCCAGCAGGTGGTCGGTCACCGACCAGTCGGCGGCCTCGCCGAACAGTTCCCGGTTGACGGAGCTCTCCCGCGGGAGGTGCTTGACCAGGACCTGGAGCCGGCGCGAGGACAGTTCCCCGCGGTGCCAGTCCAGCAGGTCCTTGCCGTAGTAGCGGAGCAGGTCCGCTTCGAGGGCCTCGGCGTGTTCGTCGACGAACTCGGCGAGGCTCAGCCTTCCCCCAGGCCGAGCCCCGTCTCCTTGCCGTAGGCCTCCAGGATGGCGGCGATGTCCTGCATCGTGATGTCGTGCCGCTCGAACTCCGTGAACTGCTTCTCGCCCAGCAGGAGCCGGAGCAGGCCGTCCACGTCGTTGTCGTCGAGCTTGCGCAGCCCCTTGGCGGCGGCGCGGGAGAGCTCGGTGGGGAGGGTGTAGGTCGCGCCGTCCAGCTCGAAGGACCAGGTGCGGCCGAGGGCCTCCTGGCGCTGGGCGCGGGCCGCGTTGACGTCGAAGCCTGCCATGGTGATGCGTCTCCTCAGGATGAGTGGGTCGAGAAGGGGGGAGAGAAGGGGAGAGAAGGGGAGGGGCGGGGCGGCGGGGGGCCGCCGCCCCGCCCCGGGGCGGATCAGACCGCGGCGTACGCGCTGTCCTTCATGACGAAGCTCGCCAGCGGCTTGTCGTCGCCCGCCGTCAGGGCGGTGAAGGTGATGCCGAGCGTGGACGCCGCCTTGCGGGCCAGCTTGATGTCGTCGGAGGCGGTGACCTGGCCGCGCGGGATGTAGAAGCGGTAGGTCACGACCGAGCCGTCGCTGGCCTTGGTGTCCGTGAACTCCAGGCCGAGGGCGCGGGAGTCGGCCTTCGGGGAGTCCGCGATGTCGTAGCGGTAGATGCCGTTGGACGGAGTCGCCTCGTCGGCCACCGCGCCGCCGCCCATGAAGAACGGCAGGGTCAGCTCGTTGAACTGGAGCAGCGAGAACTTCAGGCTCAGGTCCCGGTCCGAGTACGTGAAGTGGACCGGGCTGACCGCCTGCCACGAGTCGACCGGCTCCAGCTTGTCCTTCTTGGCGAAGGTGACGCCGTCGCTGGTGGTGAAGCCGAGGTCCTTCCAGTTGGCGCCCCAGTCGGTGTCCGGCTTGCCGGTGAACGCCGTCGGCAGCGCCGTGCCGGCGGCCGCCACGAAGATGCGGCCGCTGCCGGCCACACGGATCTCGGACGAGTTTCCTGCCATGGTGCTTCTCCTTATATAGGGGTGCGCCGTCCCGGTCCCGTGGAGACTCCGGAGACGTCCGGGGTACGGGTACGGAGGTGCGGGTACGGCAGAGGCCCCGCCGGACGGCGGGGCCTCGGTCTGGGGGCCCGCGCGCGGGGGCGCGCCGGGCGGGAGTGGTGGCCGGAGGTGGCTGCCGGGGGGTGGCCGGCGGGCCGTCAGAAGACGGTCAGCGACACCTGGATGACGCACACGTAGCGGTTGGCCGCCGCGTACAGGTAGTCCGGCAGCCAGCGCGGACCGTCGTGCTCGACGACGTCCGTGAAGGTGTTGCGGCCGTACGTCTTCCCGATCGCGGCGAGCAGGGCCCGGCGGGCCGCGTTGGCCAGGGTGTGGGCGGCCGCCTTGTCGGGGCCGTACACCTCCAGCTCGATCAGCGGCATGTCGACGTGCAGGTCGCCGGTCCAGGCGCCGCCGCGCCGGTTGACGAGGACGGCGCGCTGCGTGCCGTTGAACCCGGCGGGCGGGGTCACGGCGACGACGGCGGTGGAGAGCGCGGAGTCCGCTTCGAGGACGTCGACGACCAGGGCCTCGACGTCGGGGAAGGCACTCGGAGGAGGAGTGGTCACGACGGTTCACCTCGGGTGGTGGGTGGCGGGATGCCGGGCGGCGCCCGAAGGGGGGAGAGGGGCGCCGCCCGACACGGAAGCGGCGGGGCCGCCGCCCGTCCTGCGGGCGCAGCTCCGCCGCTGCACCAACTGTGACACGTTGCGTGCGAGCGCGCAACTAATTCGACGGTCGGCCGGCATCCGGGCGGAACGGGCCGGGAACGACCTCCGAACCGGCTGCCCCCGGCCTCCGGCCCCGGTCCGCGGCGGGGCCGTGCGCGGAACGGGCGCGGGCAGGGGCCGGGCCGGCTGGGCCGTGCAGGCTCCGGGGTCGGGCCGCGCCCCGGGCCCGCTGCGGCCCGGCCCCGGAAACGGCGGATGCCCGGCCTCCGGGAGGGAGGCCGGGCATCGGGGAGGGGCGGGGGAAGGGGGGGCGGGGCCCGTCCCGGAGCCGGGTCCGGGGCCCCCGAACCCGGCGCCCGCTCGCCCCGTACATCCCGCTCGCCCCGTGCATCACGTGCATCCGTACGTCCTACGGTGCGGTGTCCGCGTGCCGTACCGGTGCGGGCTCCGGCCCCGGTGTCGGGCGGTGTGCGCGGCGGCTGGCGGCGCGCTCCGCCGCGAAGACGTCCTCCAGCCGGAACAGCTGGGCCCGGCCGGCCCTGCCGGCCGCGGTCAGCCGGCCCAGCTGGACCCACTTGCGGATGGTGGCCGGAGCCACCCCCGCCTCGTGTGCGGCCAGCGGTCCGGGGACCAGGACGGGCAGGGCGAGGGACAGCGGGAGGGGAGCGGGAGGGGTCACTGCGGGATGCCTTCCATCGCGGAGTCGATTTCCTCGGGACGGCAGCCCGCCGCCGCGACCAGGCCGCCCCACTCGGCCTCGGGCCACAGGTGGCGGTAGGCCGGGTCGTCGTGGCAGCCGCACCCGCCGTCGGTGCACCGGCAGGCCGGGTTCACGCACAGCACGGCCCGGCGGTCCGGGAACGCCCGCAGCGAGACCGAATCGCACCACGGGCACCGCCCCGACACCCGCACCACCTGCTCGGTGTCGCCGAGCGCGCGGGCGCAGCGACGGGCCATGCGGCGCGTCTCGTCCCGTACGTGCCGGGCCAGGACGGGGTGCGCCGCGACCTCGTCGAGCAGGGCCGCGAGGCGGCGCAGCCGCTCCGGCACCAGTGCGCGCCGGGGGCGCGGGAGGCCGAGCCGGGCGCGGACGGCCTCCTCCAGCTCGACCACGCCGTCGGTGATGTCGCGGATGGCGTCGGAGACGTGCAGCCGCAGCGGCGCGGCGCTGCGCCCGGGCGCCGTCAGGCCGTGGTCCTGCTGGAGCAGCAGGGCCTCGCGCCGCTCCTCCCGTACGAGGGCGTCGTCGCGCGGGGAGCGCCGCGCGGGGACCGCGGAGCTGAACGGAGCGGCGCGACCGGGAGCCAACTCCTCGCACAGTTCGGGGAAGTGGCGGATCAGCGAGCCGATCCAGAGGGCGCTGTCGGTCGTGGTGGTGGCGGTCTGATCAGTCACGGGGGCTCCCGGAGGACGAGGGGACGGCGGCGGGCCGGCCGTTGCGCCACAGCCGGCCGCCGCAGACGCCGTCGAACAGGCTCTCGGCCGGGGCCACGGCCGATACGCACTGCCGCCGGACGGGGCAGACGGCGCAGGCCCGCAGCGCGGGGGCGGCGTCCTTGGGCTTCCGGGCGAAGACGACCGCCGGCGGCAGCCCGGCGCACGCGGCGGCGGCCTGCCAGTACCCGTCCACCGCGGCCGCCCCGACCGCGGCGGGCCGGGCCGGGACCGGACCCGGTGTCGGCGCGGTGGCGGGACGGGCGGCGTGGAGCGGGGGGCGGGCCGTCCGCACGGGCGGGGCCGGCGGCGCCGGGGGGCAGGAACGGGCCGGGGGAGCGGGGGACGGGGGGCGGGACAGGGCGAGGGGCATGGCGACTCCGCGACGGTGGGACTGCCGTGGCTCACGGCGCGATCACTGTGACACGTTGCGTGCGAGCGCGCAATCAAGAACCCTTTACCGTAGGGTGTGGCGAATTGGTGGAGGGTATAATTCTGTGCGCGCAAGCACGCTAGGCTGTGATCTCATGGAGCGGACTGCGGACTTGAGGAGCGGCACATGAGCACTCTCGAATTGGACGCGTTCGCGGCCTGGGTCGAAGGCCTCATGCGGGAGCGCGGCTACGACATCGACACCCCGCGGGGCGGTGGCAAGTCGAGGATCGCCGACGAGGCCGGAGTCCACCGGGCCGCCGTCACGCGACTGCTCCAGCGGCAGAGCATGCCCGACCTGGAGACCATGCGGCGGATCGCCCCGCTGCTGGGCGTATCGGTGCGCGACATGCTGATCCGGTCCGGCCGGGTCAGCCCCGAGGAGCTCCCGTTCGCCTCGCAGGGGGCGCCACCCGGGGGCAGGCCCCCGACCATCGAGGACTTCGCCCGTTGGCTCGGCGTCCCCGAGGGCCGTCGCGAGGTGTTCGTCAAGGTCGTCAGCCAGTTCCTGGAGCCGGACGCGGCGGCCGCCGGGGGCGACGCCCCCGTCGAGACGCCCGCCGACGCCCCGGCCGCCGCGGAAGGCCGCCGCCGGGCCCGGGACTGACCCCGGACCGACCCGGCACCGACCTCGGACCGCCTCGGGACCGACCCGCGACTGACCCGGGACTGACCCGGGACCGACCTCGGACCGCCTCGGGGCCGGCCCGCCCGGCCGTCGGCGGCCCCGTGCCGCCGGCCGCGTCCGGGCGCCGCACCCGCCCGGCAGCGGCCCCCCGCCCGGCCCCGCCCGGCGCGCCGCGCGTACCGACCGGCCCCCGGACGCGGCGGGTGCTCCGCTTGCGCCCGGTGTGTTTTCGTGCTGGGCATTTGTTTTGACCTACCTCTGTGAGGTAGGTACGCTCTGACCTTGTGCCTGGGGTGTGCCTCGGCTCCCGTGCGTGTCCATCAACCGCATGTGGGTCGGATCGGCCACCGCGATCCATGCGTTTCCGTGCTTGCGCGGAGGTCCGCCGGATCCGACACACCCGACCGCGTGGGTCGGCAAATGTTCCAGGTTAGCTTCACTACACGGCACACAGAAACCGGAGAAGTAGTGCCTACGATCCAGCAGCTGGTCCGGAAGGGCCGGCAGGACAAGGTCGAGAAGACAAAGACCCCCGCGCTTGAGGCTTCGCCCCAGCGTCGTGGCGTCTGCACGCGTGTGTTCACGACCACCCCGAAGAAGCCGAACTCGGCGCTGCGTAAGGTCGCGCGTGTGCGTCTGACCTCCGGCATCGAGGTCACGGCCTACATTCCGGGTGAGGGACACAACCTGCAGGAGCACTCGATCGTGCTCGTGCGTGGTGGCCGTGTGAAGGACCTGCCGGGTGTTCGCTACAAGATCATCCGCGGTGCGCTTGACACCCAGGCTGTCAAGAACCGCAAGCAGGCCCGCAGCCGCTACGGCGCCAAGAAGGAGAAGTAAGAATGCCTCGTAAGGGCCCCGCCCCGAAGCGCCCGGTCATCATCGACCCGGTCTACGCATCTCCTCTGGTGACGTCGCTCATCAACAAGATCCTCCTGAACGGCAAGCGCTCCACCGCCGAGCGCATCGTCTACGGCGCCATGGAAGGCCTCCGCGAGAAGACCGGCAACGACCCGGTCATCACGCTGAAGCGCGCGCTGGAGAACGTCAAGCCGTCGCTGGAGGTCAAGTCCCGCCGTGTCGGTGGCGCGACCTACCAGGTCCCCGTCGAGGTCAAGCCGGGTCGCCAGTCGACCCTGGCCCTCCGCTGGCTCGTGGGCTACTCCCGCGCCCGCCGCGAGAAGACCATGACCGAGCGCCTCATGAACGAGCTCCTCGACGCCTCGAACGGCCTCGGTGCGGCCGTCAAGAAGCGTGAGGACACGCACAAGATGGCCGAGTCCAACAAGGCCTTCGCGCACTACCGCTGGTAGTCCCACCCCACATCGAGACCGAGAGAAGACCGAAGCCTTATGGCTACCACTTCGCTTGACCTGGCCAAGGTCCGCAACATCGGGATCATGGCCCACATCGACGCGGGCAAGACGACCACCACCGAGCGCATCCTGTTCTACACCGGTGTGTCGTACAAGATCGGTGAAGTCCACGACGGCGCCGCCACGATGGACTGGATGGAGCAGGAGCAGGAGCGTGGTATCACCATCACGTCTGCCGCGACGACCTGCCACTGGCCCCTCGACGACGTTGACCACACGATCAACATCATCGACACCCCGGGTCACGTCGACTTCACCGTCGAGGTGGAGCGTTCGCTCCGCGTCCTCGACGGTGCCGTCACCGTCTTCGACGGTGTCGCCGGTGTGGAGCCGCAGTCCGAGACGGTCTGGCGCCAGGCCGACCGTTACGGCGTGCCCCGCATCTGCTTCGTCAACAAGCTGGACCGCACCGGCGCCGAGTTCCACCGCTGCGTCGAGATGATCAAGGACCGCCTCGGTGCGGTTCCGATCGTCATGCAGCTGCCGATCGGTGCCGAGGCCGACTTCCAGGGTGTTGTCGACCTGGTCACCATGAAGGCGTTCGTCTGGTCCGCCGAGGCGACCAAGGGCGAGATGTACGACATCGTCGACATCCCGGCCACGCACACCGAGGCCGCCGAGGAATGGCGCGCCAAGCTCGTGGAGCAGGTCGCCGAGAACGACGACGAGGTCATGGAGCTGTTCCTGGAGGGCACCGAGCCCTCCGTCGAGCAGCTGCACGCCGCCGTCCGCCGGATCATCATCGGCTCGGGCAAGGGCAACGGCGCCACGATCACCGCGGTGTTCTGTGGCACGGCGTTCAAGAACAAGGGCGTTCAGCCCCTGCTCGACGCCGTCATCCGCTACCTCCCGTCGCCGCTGGACATCGAGGCCATCGAGGGTCACGACGTCCGTGACGCCGAGGTCGTCGTGAAGCGCAAGCCCTCGGACGACGAGCCCCTCGCGGCGCTCGCGTTCAAGATCATGCGCGACCCGCACCTCGGCAAGCTCACCTTCGTCCGGGTTTACTCGGGCCGCCTGGAGGCCGGCACCGCGGTGCTGAACTCCGTCAAGGGCAAGAAGGAGCGCATCGGCAAGATCTACCGCATGCACGCGAACAAGCGTGAGGAGATCGCGGCGGTGGGCGCCGGCGACATCGTCGCCGTCATGGGCCTGAAGCAGACCACCACCGGTGAGACGCTGTGTGACGACAAGGCACCCGTGATCCTGGAGTCCATGGACTTCCCGGCTCCGGTCATCCAGGTCGCCATCGAGCCCAAGTCCAAGGGTGACCAGGAGAAGCTGGGTGTCGCCATCCAGAGTCTCGCGGAGGAGGACCCCTCCTTCCACGTTCACTCGGACGAGGAGACCGGCCAGACCATCCTCGGCGGTATGGGCGAGCTGCACCTTGAGGTGCTGGTCGACCGTATGAAGCGCGAGTTCAAGGTCGAGGCCAACGTCGGCAAGCCGCAGGTGGCCTACCGCGAGACGATCCGCAAGACCGTCGAGCGTCACGACTACACCCACAAGAAGCAGACCGGTGGTACCGGTCAGTTCGCCAAGGTGCAGATCGCGATCGAGCCCATCCTCGAAGCCGACGGTCCGGCGTACGAGTTCGTGAACAAGGTCACCGGTGGCCGCATCCCGAGGGAGTACATCCCCTCGGTCGACGCCGGTGCGCAGGAAGCCATGCAGTTCGGCATCCTGGCCGGCTACGAGATGACCGGCGTCCGCGTCATTCTTCTCGACGGTGGCTACCACGAGGTCGACTCCTCGGAGCTCGCCTTCAAGATCGCCGGTTCGCAGGCCTTCAAGGAGGCCGCGCGCAAGGCGTCCCCCGTGCTCCTCGAGCCGATGATGTCCGTCGAGGTCACCACGCCCGAAGAGTCCATGGGCGATGTCATCGGTGACATCAACTCCCGCCGTGGCCAGATCCAGGCCATGGAGGAGCGTCACGGCGCACGCCTCGTGAAGGGCCTCGTGCCCCTTTCGGAGATGTTCGGCTACGTCGGAGACCTCCGCAGCAAGACCTCGGGTCGCGCCAGCTACTCGATGCAGTTCGACTCCTACGCCGAGGTTCCCCGGAACGTCGCTGAGGAGATCATCGCGAAGGCCAAGGGCGAGTAACTCTTCCGAGTACACGCTTTAGGCTTGTCACCGGAGCCTCTGGGGCAACAGGAGTAACCCTTCGTTGCCCCGGAGGGACCGGCTATCCAGCAAAGATCACCTGGCGCCGATGAGTAAGGCGTACAGAACCACTCTCCAGGAGGACCCCGTGGCGAAGGCGAAGTTCGAGCGGACTAAGCCGCACGTCAACATCGGCACCATCGGTCACATTGACCACGGTAAGACGACCCTCACGGCCGCCATTACCAAGGTGCTGCACGACGCGTACCCGGACCTGAACGAGGCCTCGGCCTTCGACCAGATCGACAAGGCTCCCGAGGAGCGCCAGCGCGGTATCACCATCTCGATCGCGCACGTCGAGTACCAGACCGAGGCGCGTCACTACGCCCACGTCGACTGCCCGGGTCACGCCGACTACATCAAGAACATGATCACCGGTGCCGCGCAGATGGACGGCGCGATCCTCGTGGTCGCCGCCACCGACGGCCCGATGCCGCAGACCAAGGAGCACGTGCTCCTGGCCCGCCAGGTCGGCGTCCCCTACATCGTCGTCGCCCTGAACAAGGCCGACATGGTGGACGACGAGGAGATCCTGGAGCTCGTCGAGCTCGAGGTCCGCGAGCTGCTCTCCGAGTACGAGTTCCCGGGCGACGACCTTCCGGTCGTCCGCGTCTCCGCGCTGAAGGCCCTTGAGGGCGACAAGGAGTGGGGCGAGAAGCTCCTCGGCCTCATGGCCGCCGTCGACGAGGCCATCCCGACCCCGCCGCGTGACACCGAGAAGCCGTTCCTCATGCCCGTCGAGGACGTCTTCACGATCACCGGTCGCGGTACGGTCGTCACCGGCCGTATCGAGCGTGGTGTCCTGAAGGTCAACGAGACCGTCGACATCATCGGTATCAAGGAGACCAAGACCACCACCACGGTCACCGGTATCGAGATGTTCCGCAAGCTGCTCGACGAGGGCCAGGCCGGCGAGAACGTCGGTCTGCTCCTCCGCGGCATCAAGCGCGAGGACGTCGAGCGCGGCCAGGTCATCATCAAGCCCGGTTCGGTCACCCCGCACACCGAGTTCGAGGCCCAGGCCTACATCCTGTCGAAGGACGAGGGTGGCCGTCACACCCCGTTCTTCAACAACTACCGCCCGCAGTTCTACTTCCGTACCACGGACGTCACGGGTGTCGTCACCCTGCCGGCCGGCACGGAGATGGTCATGCCGGGCGACAACACCGAGATGACGGTCGCGCTGATCCAGCCGGTCGCCATGGAGGAGGGCCTCAAGTTCGCCATCCGTGAGGGTGGTCGTACCGTCGGCGCCGGCCAGGTCACCAAGATCACGAAGTAATTCGTGCTCTGACCTGGTAGCCCGGTCACCGGGCACCACGTTGCACTGAAGGGCCCCGGCCCACCGCGCAGGCGGTGGGACGGGGCCCTTCGGCGTGGGCGGGACCGGCCGCGGCGGGTCCGCGCGCTGGCCGACGACGGAGGGCCGCACCCCCGTTGCGGGGTGCGGCCCTCGTGTCGTGCGGAGCGCGTGGGGGCCGGGGTCAGGCCGTCCGGAGCGACTCGGTGAACTCCTTGCACGCGGCGTAGTCCGGCAGCAGGCCGGAGGCGATCGCCTCGGCCAGCGACGGGGCGGCCTCGTCGCGGGCGGACAGCTGCGGCACGTCGGCCGGCCACTCGATGGCCAGGTCGGGGTCGAGCGGGTGCACCGCGTGCTCACCGGTCGGGTTGTACGGCTCGGAGCAGAGGTAGGAGAGCGTGGCGTCGTCGCTCAGCGCGCAGAAGCCGTGGCCCAGGCCCTCGGCGATGTAGACGGCACGGCGGTCGGCGTCGTCGAGGCGCACGCCCTCCCAGCGGCCGAAGGTGGGGGAGCCGACGCGCAGGTCGACGATCACGTCGAGGACGGCGCCGCGCACGCAGGTCACGTACTTGGCCTGGCCGGGCGGCACGTCGGCGAAGTGGACGCCGCGGACCACGCCGGCGGCGGAGACGGACAGGTTGCCCTGCGCGAGGTTCAGCGGGTGTCCGACGACCTCGGCGAGCCGGTCGAAGCGGTACCACTCGGTGAACAGGCCGCGCGGGTCGCCGTGCAGCTGAGGGGTGATCTCGAACGCGCCCTCGATGGACAGCTCGCGGAACTTCATCGGGCTTCCTCCTCGTCCAGCAGGGTCAGCAGGTAGTCGCCGTAGCCGCTCTTCGTCAGCGGTTCGGCGAGCGCGCGCAGCTGGGCCGAGTCGATCAGGCCGGCCCGCCAGGACGCCTCCTCGATGCAGCCGATCTTGAAGCCCTGGCGCTCCTCTATGACGCGCACGAACTCCGAGGCCTGCACCATCGAGACGAAGGTGCCGGTGTCCAGCCAGGCGGTGCCGCGGTCGAGGATGGTGACGTTCAGCTCGCCGGCCTGGAGGTACGCGTCGTTGACCGCGGTGATCTCCAGCTCGCCGCGGGCGCTGGGCTTCAGCCCGCGGGCTATCTCGACGACGCGGTTGTCGTAGAAGTACAGACCGGGCACGGCGTAGCGGGACTTGGGCGCGGCCGGCTTCTCCTCGATGGAGATGGCCTGGCCCTTCTCGTCGAACTCGACCACGCCGTACGCGGTCGGGTCGGCCACCGGGTAGGCGAACACGCGGCCGCCCGCGGACCCGGTGTGCTCGGAGAGCCGGGTGCCCAGGCCGCTGCCGTGGAAGATGTTGTCGCCGAGGATGAGCGCGACGGAGTCGTCGCCGATGAAGTCGGCGCCGAGGACGAAGGCCTGGGCGATCCCCTCGGGGCGCTCCTGGACGGCGTACTCCAGCCGCAGCCCGAACTGGGAGCCGTCGCCGAGCAGGCGCTCGAACTGGTCGCGGTCGTCCGGTGTGGTGATGATCAGGACTTCGGTTATGCCCGCCATCACCAGGGTGGAGAGCGGATAGTAGATCATCGGCTTGTCGAAGACGGGCAGCAGCTGCTTCGAGACTGCCCGGGTCAGCGGCCAGAGTCGCGATCCGGTGCCACCGGCCAAGAGGATTCCACGCATGGGAGAACCCTATGCGAGAGCGTGCGGGGCAACGGAGCCACGGGCCTGTGACGTTCGGCTAGCGGCTAGACTCTTCGTATTATGCGCATCCTCGTGACCGGCGGCGCCGGCTTCATCGGTTCAGAATTCGTCCGGCAGCAGCTCGGTGCGGACCCGTCGGCGCGGATCACGGTCTTCGACAAACTGACCTACTCGGGCGTCGAAGCCAACCTCGCACCGGTCGCCGACCACCCCGGATACGCCTTCGTCCAGGGCGACATCTGCGACCCGGCCGCCGTCGACCAGGTGATGGCCGGTCACGACGCGGTCGTCCACTTCGCCGCCGAGTCGCACGTGGACCGCTCCATCGCCGGTGCGGGCCCCTTCGTCCTGACCAACGTCGTGGGCACCCAGGTCCTCCTGGACGCCGCCCGCAAGCACGGGGTCGGCCGCTTCGTCCACATCTCCACCGACGAGGTCTACGGCTCGATCGCCGAGGGCTCCTGGACCGAGGAGTGGCCGCTGGTGCCGAACTCCCCGTACTCCGCGTCGAAGGCCTCCTCCGACCTGCTGGCCCTGGCCTACCACCGCACCCACGGCATGGACGTGGTGGTCACGCGCTGCTCCAACAACTACGGGCACTACCAGTTCCCGGAGAAGGTCATCCCGCTGTTCGTCTCGAACCTGATGGACGGCAAGAAGGTCCCGCTGTACGGCAACGGCGGCAACGTGCGCGACTGGCTGCACGTCTCCGACCACTGCCGCGGCATCGACCTGGCCCTGCGCAAGGGCCGCGCCGGCGAGGTCTACAACATCGGCGGCGGCACCGAGCTCACCAACAAGGAGCTCACCGGCGTCCTCCTCGACGCCGCCGGCCTCGGCTGGGACATGGTCGAGCCCGTGGAGGACCGCAAGGGCCACGACCTGCGCTACTCCATCGACATAGGCAAGATCGGCGCCGAGCTCGGCTACGCCCCGCAGATCGGCTTCGAGGACGGCATCAAGGCCACCATCGACTGGTACCGCGAGAACCGCGCCTGGTGGGAGCCGCTCAAGGCGAAGGCGGCCCTGCAGAAGTGAGCGCGAACCCCGCAGCCGCCCGCTGGCTGGTGACCGGCGCCGCCGGGATGCTCGGCCGGGACGTCCTCGCCGCCCTCGCCGACGCCGGCATCGAGGCCGTGGGCCTGCGCCGCGCCGACCTCGACATCACCGACCCCGCGGCCGTCCGCTCCGCCGTCGAGGGCGCGGCCGTCGTCGTCAACTGCGCCGCCTGGACCGACGTGGACGGCGCGGAGAGCGCCGAGACCGCGGCCACCGCCGTCAACGGCACCGGCGTACGGGTCCTCGCCGCGGCCTGCGCCGAGGCCGGCGCCCGCCTCCTGCACGTCTCCACCGACTACGTGCTGCCCGGCGACGCCACCGAGCCCTACGCCGAGTCCGCGGCCACCGGCCCGGTCAACGCGTACGGCCGCTCCAAGCTCGTCGGCGAGCAGGCCGTCGCCGAACTGCTCCCGTACGACGGCTACGTGGTCCGCACGGCCTGGCTGTACGGCGAGCACGGCCCGAACTTCGTCGCCACCATGCTCGGGCTCGCGGCCCGGCGCGACCACCTCGACGTGGTCGACGACCAGCACGGCCAGCCCACCTGGACCCGCGCCCTGGCCGCCCGCCTCGTCGAACTCGGCCTCGCCGCCCTTGCCGGGCGCGCCCCGGCCGGGGTCTACCACGGCACCGCGAGCGGCCGCACCACCTGGTTCGGGCTGGCCCGCGAGGCGTACCGGCTCAGCGGCCTGGACCCCGAGCGCATCCGCCCCACCACCTCCGAGGCGTTCGTACGCCCCGCCGCCCGGCCCGCGTTCAGTGTGCTTGGTCACGACCGCTGGGCGCGGGCCGGGCTGGAGCCGCTGCCCGGGTGGCAGGCCCAGCTCGCCGATGCCCTCGGGCGCCCCGCCTTCGCCGACCTGCTGAAGCCTCCGTCGGAGAGCTGAGCGGACCGGCCGGCCGCTCCGCACCACACGGCGCCGGGGCGGGGCCGGGGGAACCCTTCCGGGCCCGATCGGCGTCTTCTGACGTGCCATATGCTTCTACGACAAAGCCGTTGGCCCCTTCGCGCGAAAGGCGCCGCCCCCGTGCAACTCTCCGTCCTGACCTCCATCACCGGTGTGCTGGTGCTGGGGTACATCCTCGAGCTGCTGCGCCGTCAGCAACTGCGGGAGAAGTACGCCGCGATATGGCTGGCCATCGGGCTGCTGGTCGCGCCGCTCGGATTCGTGCCGAACCTGCTGGACCCGGTGGCGAAGAGCCTCGGAGTGGCCTCGGGCGCGAGCCTGGTCCTGTTCACCGGCTTCGTCCTGGTCCTGCTGGTCAGCCTGCACCTGAGCTGGGAGACCAGCCGGCTGGAGGCGGAGACCCGCATCCTCGCGGAGGACGTGGCCCTCATCCGCGCGCATCTCGTCCAGCAGGGCGGTTACCCCAGCACGTCGCCGCGCACGGAGGACTCCGGCGCCATCGAGGCACAGGTGAAGTCGTGAACGACGGTCGTCGCGTCCTGATCATCCTTCCCGCCTGGAACGAGGAGGACGGACTGCCCTCCGTCCTGCGCGAGATCCAGGCCCAACTGCCCTACGTCGACACCCTGGTGGTCGACGACGGCTCGACGGACAACACCGCCGCGGTAGCGCGCGCAGCCGGTTCGGCCGTCGCCCAGCTGCCGTTCAACCTGGGCGTCGGCGGCGCGATGCGCCTCGGCTACCGCTACGCGCAGCAGCACGGCTACGACGTGGCGATCCAGGTGGACGCCGACGGCCAGCACGACCCGGCCTACGTCCCGGCCCTGCTCGAACGGCTCGCCACCGGCGACGCCGACCTCGTCATAGGCGCCCGGTTCGCCGGCGACGGCGACTACCAGGTGCGCGGTCCGCGCAAGTGGGCGATGTCGTTGCTGTCCGTGGTGCTCTCCCGGATCACCCGGACCAAGCTCACCGACACCACCTCGGGTTTCCGGGCCTGCAACCGGCCCCTCATAGAATTCTTCGCCCGCTGGTACCCGGTCGAGTACCTCGGCGACACCATCGAGTCCATGGTCGGCGCCGCCCGCTCGGGCTTCACCGTCCGCCAGGTCCCCGTGGCGATGCGGGCCCGCACCACCGGCCGGCCGAGCGCCTCGCCGCTCAAGGCGATGGTCTACCTCACCCGGGCCGGCCTGGTGCTGCTGCTCGCGATGATCCGGCGCATGCCCAAGGAACTGAAGGCGTTCGCCCCCGGCTCCCCGTCCTACGACGCCTCCCGACGGCGCACCGCCGAGCAGCTCGGCCGTGAGCTGACGAAGGCCTAGGCGGAGACGATGTCGCGTTTCGAAATCCTGTTGCCGTACTACGGCGACGTCGCGCTGATGCAGGACGCGGTCCGCAGCGTCCTGGCCCAGGACGGTGACGACTGGCGGCTCACGGTCGTCGACGACGGCAGCGAGCCGGACGTCCCCGGCTGGTTCGCAGCCCTGGCGGACCCGCGGGTCCGCTACTTCCGCAACGAGCACAACCTCGGTGTGACCGGCAACTTCAACCGCTGCGTCGAGCTCGCCGAGTACGAGTACCTGGTCCTCATGGGCTGCGACGACCTCATGCACCCGAACTACCTCCAGGTGGTGCGGGCGGCGGCCGACCGCGAGCCGTCCGCCGCGATGATCCAGCCGGGGGTCCGGGTGATCGGCACCGACGGGCTGCCGTTCGACACCCTGGTCGACCGCACCAAGCGCAAGCTGTACTCGCCCCAGGGGCAGGAGCGGGCCCTGCTCGGCGGGGAGGAGCTGGCCGCCGGCCTGCTGCGCGGCAACTGGCTGTACTTCCCGTCCATCTGCTGGCGGACCGAAGCGGTCAAGCCCTTCGGTTTCCGTGCCGACCTGGGCGTGATCCAGGACCTCGCCCTCGTCATCGACCTGCTGGTCGCGGGGGAGACCCTGGCCACCACGCCGGAGGTCTGCTTCAGCTACCGCCGGCACGCCGGCAGCGAGTCCTCGGCGAAGGCCTACACCGGCCACCGCTTCGAGGAGGCCAAGCGCTTCTTCCTGGAAACCGCCGACCGGCTGGAACGGCACGGCTGGCCGCACGCCGCCAAGATCTCCCGGCTCCACCTCTCCTCCCGGCTGCACGCGATCACCCTGCTGCCCGGCGCCGTCAAGCACGCCGGCCGGCCCGGCGTCAGGGCGATGCTCCGCCACGCCACGCGCTGAGCGTGCGGCCTTCGAAAGCACCCCGATGAACCCGATCTCGAAACTGCTCAAGGCCCTGCCCCCCGGGACCACCATGGTCGCGGGGGGCACCGCCGTGCTGGGCGCCGCCTCCTACATCCACCTCGCCGTCGCCGGACACAGCCTCTCCAAGGCCGACATGGCCGGCGTCTCGGTCCTGTGGACCCTGGTGATGTCCGTCGGGATCGGCCTGTTCTTCCCGGTGGAGCAGGAACTCACCCGGATCGTCGCGGCCCGTACGGTGCGGGGCGAGGGCGTCGCTCCCGTACTCCGGAAGGCGGCGTTGCTGACCGCGGGCATCCTCGCCGCGGTGCTCGGCGTGCTCGCCGTCTTCGCCGGGCCCATCGCCGACCGGCTCTTCCAGGGCGACCGCCAGCTGGTCGCCGTGCTCGGCGGCGCCTTCGCCGGGATGGCCGTGTGCTACCTCACCCGGGGCGTCCTGGCGGGGACCGGGCGGTTCACCCCGTACGGCTCGCAGCTCGCCGTGGACGGTGGCCTGCGGATCGTTCTGGCGTTCGCCTGCGCCGCCGCCGGACTCCACTCGGCGCTCGCCTTCAGTCTGATCCTCGTCGTGTCGCCGGTGGTGGCGCTGCTGGTCACGCTGCGCCCGACCCTGCGCGCGGCCCGGCCCGGCGGCACCATCCGGACCCCCGAGCTGGTTCGCGGTCTCGGACCGCTGATCGCCGCGACCCTGCTGGCCCAAGCGGTGGTGAACGCGGCGGTGATGAGCACCCAGCTGCTCGAACCCCACCGCACCGCGCTGATCTCGGCCCTGCTCAGCGCACTGGTGCTGGCCCGCGTGCCGCTGTTCGTCTTCGGTTCGCTGCAGGCCTCGCTGCTGTCGGGTCTGTCCACCGTGGTGGCCGCGGGCGACCCCCAGGGCTTCGCCCGGATGCTCCGCAAGGCCTGCCTGGTGGTGCTCGGCCTCGGTGTCGTGGGCGGTGTACCCGCCGTGCTGATCGGGCCCTGGCTGATCGAGGTGCTGTTCGGCGCGTCGCCCGGGCAGCTGGGTCACCTGGACTTCCTGTGGTTCGCCTCCGGGACCACCTGCTACATGCTCGCGATGGTGCTCGGCCAGGCCCAGATGGTCCTGCACAAGCACCGTGCCCAGCTGGCCTGCTGGGCGTTCGGCACCGCGGTGCTGCTGGGCATCACCGTGCTCCCCGGCGACATCGCACTGCGGGTGGGCCTCGCCTACGCGGTCGGCTCGCTGGCCGCCGCCGCCGCGATGCTGCTGACGCTGCGCGGCGCGGTGGCCCCCCGTACGACCGCCGCAGCGGTACCCAACGGACATCTCACGGAAGTCTGACCTGTCATGACGCGACTGGCCCCCATGTCCACCGCCGAGCCGGAGAGCGGCCCGTCCGCCGGGACCTCTTCGGAGGACGGCCGCACCGGGCCGCAGTGGTGGCACGCCCGGTGGGTGGTGCCGTCGGCGCTGGCCCTCGGGTACGTGCTCAACGTGCTCTTCCGGCTGTCCCTGGTGACCCGGCAGGACTATCCGACGGTCAACCCGGACGAGCAGATGTACCTGGTCATGGCCAGGATCATGGCCGGTCTGCCGACCACCGAGATCCCGGGCAACCAGGTGATCCCCGGTGGTTACTCGCTGCTCATCTCGCCCGCCATGCGGATCACCCAGGACCCGGTCTACGCCTACCACCTGATCCTGGGCATCAACGCCCTGATCAGCTGTCTGGTGCTGCCGGCCGCGTACTGGGCGCTGCGCCGGCTGAACGTCTCCCGGCCCGTCTCGTACGTCGTCGCGGCCGCCGCGGTGCTGCTTCCGCCGGTGGTCTTCTACTCGCAGTTCGCGATGGCCGACACCGCGCTGCCGGTCCTGGTGCTGCTCTGGCTGATCGGCGTGCACGGGCTGTTCTCCGAGGGCAGCCGCGGCCGTCGGATCAGGTTCGCCCTGCTGGCCTCCTTCGCCGCCGGCTACTGCCTGCTCACCCACGACCGCGGCGGCGTGATCATCGCGCTGACCGGCCTGGTGCTGCTGGTGGCGCTGGTCCTCAACTGGGTTCCGCGGATCGCCGCGGCGCTGGGGCTGGTCGTACTGGCCGTGATGTTCGTCGTCAAGCAGCTGATGACCGCCTGGCTGATGTCGCGGATCGACGGCGCCCAGCCGAGCGAGGTCGGCAACGCGGTCTTCCAGACCCTTGAGAACACCCGTCTGATGCGTCGCACCTTCATGCGGACGGTCGGTCACCTCTGGTACTTCATGACCAGCACCTGGGGGCTGGGCGCGCTGGCCCTGGTGGTCTGCGTGTGGGTGGTGTTCAGCTCCCGCTTCGCCCGCGCCGACCGGGTGGTGGGCTTCCTGATGGTCGCGCTGCTGGGCGGCATCGCGCTGGCCGCGGCCGCCGGCCTGCCCGCCGACCACCGGATCGACACGATCGTCTACGCCCGCTACCTCTCCCCGCTGGCCGCGGTGTACGTGGTGGTCGCGGTGGCCGCGCTGTACCACGTCCGCGGCTGGAAGAAGATCGTCGCGATCGGGGTGGCGGCCACCGCCGTGACGGCGGCACTGACGGCGGTGCTGCTGCGCATGGCCGTCAACGAGCTGCACAAGTCCTGGTTCATCCCGTGGGGCCTGCCCGACGCGACCTTCCTCTCCAGCCGCTGGTCGGAGGGGTGGGACAGTTTCCACGCGGGCCGGACCACCGCGGTCGCCCTGATCGTGTTCGCCGCCCTCGTGCTGCTGCGCCTGCTGGGCGCCGGCCGCCGGTTCGCGCTGGGCGCGGGTGCCGCCGGGATCGCGCTCGCCGTGTTCGCCGGAGCCGGGACGGCCGTCATCACCGACCGGGTCACCGAGCCCTGGACCGAGGAACGCTACGGCGACGGCACCGGACTGATCAAGGAGGCCGGCATCCGGCCGGGTGACCGTCTGGTGATGGACCGGGACCTGCGCTGGGAGGGCCGGACGACCCTGGCGTACACGGTGCTGGACGGCCGGGTCTGGACCCGCGCCCTGATCAAGGACGAGCAGCCGCCCGCGGAGGCCAACGTGGCCGTGCTCGCCCTCTTCGACGACAACGCCCCGGCCACCGCCAGCTGGCCCAAGGCTCCGGCCGGCTGGCACGTGGACCGCGACGTCCGGCAGCGCGACTACGTGGTCTGGCGACGCGGGTAGCCCGCGCCCCGTCCGGGCTGAGCCCCTCCGTCCTTCGCCCGTGCCGCGCACGCGCCCGTGCCCGGCACGGCAGCGGCGTCGATCCCCTGGACGGGGTCGACCACGGCGCTTCCCGCGAGGCGGCCCCTCCCGTCGAGGGAGCGGCCCACCGGCTCGGGCCGAAGGAGAAGGGGGAGGGCAGGGCCGTCCTCCGCCGGCAGGGCACGAAGCCCTTCGGGCTGCCGGGTGCTTCCGCTGCGCCCCTGTCCGGCGGCGTCGACCTGCTCGCGGACATCACGGGGTACTTCGGCATGTGACCCGCTCCGGCCGCCGACCGGCCGGTCCCGGGAGGTCCCGCACCCCACGGTGCGGGGCCGACCGGCCGTCCGCCACGGTGCGGGCGCGTGCGGTTTGACCACGGAGCGTGGCGGGGTATTCTCTTCGGCCCGATTGGCGCAGTACGTGCCTCGTATGGCAGACTACTCAAGTTGCTCGGTTGAGTGCCGATGCTGCGCGCCTCCCGCCGGGAGGACCGGAAGCGAGTCCCACAGTACTCGTCGTCCTTAATCTGCCTCTCGGGGCAGCAATGAGGGCGGACGTACGGGAATCTTCTGGGAAGCGTGAGCACGGGGCCGACCAGGCACTCGGTGGGTGTTCTTCCCCCGATCGCGGTCTTGGGACCGTACCCCCTTGGACGAGGGAATTTCCGTATGGGAATTTTCTGTAGAGGGTGTGCGACACGCCCGACCGCGTGGGTCGGAGGGGGAACAGTGGAGCGAATCGCTCCGCAGCCGGCCGGGAGCCAGAGCGTTTCCACAACAGACAGGACTACGGAGTAGCCATGGCGGGACAGAAGATCCGCATCCGGCTCAAGGCCTACGACCACGAGGTCATCGATTCGTCGGCGAAGAAGATCGTCGAGACGGTGACGCGCACTGGTGCGTCGGTCGCGGGCCCGGTGCCGCTGCCCACTGAGAAGAACGTGTACTGCGTCATCAAGTCGCCGCACAAGTACAAGGACTCGCGCGAGCACTTCGAGATGCGCACGCACAAGCGCCTGATCGACATCCTCGACCCGACCCCCAAGACCGTTGACTCGCTGATGCGCCTGGACCTTCCGGCCGGCGTTGACATCGAGATCAAGCTCTGAGAGGCGTCGAGAAGATGGCAAAGCAGATCAAGGGCGTCCTGGGCGAGAAGCTCGGCATGACCCAGGTCTGGGACGAGAACAACCGTGTCGTCCCGGTCACCGTGGTCAAGGCCGGACCCTGCGTCGTTACCCAGGTCCGTACGAACGACATCGACGGCTACGAGTCGGTCCAGATCGCCTTCGGCGAGATCGACCCGCGCAAGGTGAACAAGCCCCTCAAGGGCCACTTCGCCAAGGCCGACGTCACCCCCCGCCGCCACCTGGTGGAGCTCCGCACCTCCGACGCCAGCGAGTACACGCTCGGCCAGGAGATCACTGCCGAGGTGTTCGAGTCCGGCGTCAAGGTAGACGTCACGGGCAACAGCAAGGGCAAGGGCTTCGCCGGTGTCATGAAGCGGCACAACTTCCGGGGCCTCGGCGCCGGTCACGGTGTGCAGCGCAAGCACCGCTCCCCCGGTTCGATCGGTGGCTGCGCCACCCCTGGGCGTGTCTTCAAGGGCATGCGCATGGCCGGTCGTATGGGCAACGAGCGCGTCACCACCCAGAACCTGACCATCCACGCGGTTGACGCGGAGAAGGGTCTGCTCCTCATCAAGGGTGCGGTCCCCGGTCCGAACGGCGGCCTCGTCCTGGTCCGTACCGCGGCCAAGGGGGCTTGAGGTAATGAGCACCATTGACATCCTTTCGCCGGCAGGCGACAAGGCCGGTACCGTCGATCTCCCCGCGGAGATCTTCGACGCCAAGACCAGCGTTCCGCTGATCCACCAGGTCGTTGTCGCCCAGCTGGCAGCTGCCCGTCAGGGCACGCACAAGACCAAGCGTCGTGGCGAAGTCCGTGGTGGTGGCCGCAAGCCTTACCGCCAGAAGGGCACCGGCCGCGCCCGCCAGGGTTCGACCCGCGCTCCGCAGTTCGTCGGCGGTGGCGTCGTCCACGGCCCGCAGCCGCGTGACTACTCCCAGCGGACCCCGAAGAAGATGAAGGCCGCCGCCCTCCGCGGTGCCCTCTCGGACCGTGCGCGTCACTCCCGCATCCACGTCGTCACCGGCGTGGTCGAGGGTGCCGCCTCCACGAAGGCCGCCAAGACGCTGTTCGGCAAGATCTCGGAGCGCAAGAACGTGCTCCTGGTCGTCGAGCGTGCCGACGAGGCCGCGTGGCTGTCCGCCCGCAACCTGCCCCAGGTTCACATCCTGGAGCCGGGCCAGCTGAACACGTACGACGTGATCGTCTCTGACGACGTGGTCTTCACCCAGGCCGCTTTCGAGTCCTTCGTGTCTGGCCCCAAGGCCGATGAGACCGAAGGGAGCGACGCCTGATGTCTGAGGCGACCGTTACCAGCAAGACCTTCACTGACCCGCGCGACCTGCTGATCAAGCCGGTTGTCTCGGAGAAGAGCTACGCGCTGCTGGACGAGAACAAGTACACGTTCATCGTCGCGCCCGGCGCCAACAAGACCCAGATCAAGCAGGCCGTCGAGGCGGTCTTCTCGGTCAAGGTCACCGGGGTCAACACGATCAACCGTCAGGGTAAGCGCAAGCGCACCAAGACCGGTTTCGGCAAGCGTGCGAACACCAAGCGCGCCATCGTGACCCTCGCTGAGGGCGACCGAATCGACATCTTCGGCGGCCAGGGCTCCTAACGGAGTCCTGAGTCGTCCGGAATCGGACGAGGACTGAGAAATGGGTATCCGCAAGTACAAGCCGACGACCCCGGGCCGTCGTGGCTCCAGCGTCGCCGACTTTGTCGAGATCACGCGGTCCACGCCGGAGAAGTCGCTGGTTCGCCCGCTGCACAGCAAGGGCGGCCGTAACAACACCGGTCGGATCACTGTTCGCCACCAGGGTGGCGGCCACAAGCGCGCCTACCGCGTGATCGACTTCCGTCGTCACGACAAGGACGGCGTGCCGGCGAAGGTCGCGCACATCGAGTACGACCCCAACCGCACCGCGCGCATCGCGCTGCTGCACTACGCCGACGGCGAGAAGCGCTACATCATCGCGCCGAAGGCCCTCAAGCAGGGTGACCGGATTGAGAACGGCCCGACGGCCGACATCAAGCCCGGCAACAACCTGGCGCTGCGCAACATCCCGGTCGGTACCACGATCCACGCGATCGAGCTGCGTCCCGGTGGCGGTGCGAAGTTCGCCCGCTCCGCCGGTGCGTCCGTGCAGCTGCTGGCGAAGGAGGGCACCATGGCCCACCTTCGTATGCCGTCCGGTGAGATCCGTCTCGTCGACGCGCGCTGCCGCGCCACCGTCGGCGAGGTCGGCAACGCCGAGCAGTCGAACATCAACTGGGGCAAGGCCGGCCGCATGCGCTGGAAGGGCGTTCGCCCCTCCGTCCGCGGTGTCGCGATGAACCCGGTCGACCACCCGCACGGTGGTGGTGAGGGTAAGACCAGCGGTGGTCGCCACCCGGTCTCCCCGTGGGGTCAGAAGGAGGGTCGTACTCGCTCGCCGAAGAAGGCTTCGAGCAAGTACATCGTCCGCCGCCGCAAGACGAACAAGAAGCGCTAGGAGCGGGTTTAGATGCCGCGCAGTCTCAAGAAGGGGCCCTTCGTCGACGACCACCTCATCAAGAAGGTGGATGTCCAGAACGAAGCCGGCACCAAGAACGTCATCAAGACCTGGTCCCGTCGCTCGATGATCATCCCGGCCATGCTGGGCCACACGATCGCGGTGCACAACGGCAAGACCCACGTCCCGGTGTTCGTCACCGAGTCGATGGTCGGCCACAAGCTCGGCGAGTTCTCGCCGACTCGCACCTTCCGCGGCCACGTCAAGGACGACCGGAAGTCGAAGCGCCGCTAAAGGCGGGGTGGTTACGACTAATGACTTACACCGAAGGGACAACCATGGAAGCCAGGGCCCAGGCGCGGTACATCCGCGTCACGCCCATGAAGGCCCGCCGAGTGGTGGACCTTATCCGTGGCATGGATGCCACGGAGGCTCAGGCGGTCCTGCGTTTCGCCCCGCAGGCCGCGAGCGTGCCGGTTGGCAAGGTGCTGGACAGCGCCATTGCCAATGCCGCACACAACTACAACCACCCGGACGCCTCCACGCTGGTCATCAGCGAGGCGTTCGTGGACGAGGGCCCGACCCTGAAGCGGTTCCGTCCGCGTGCGCAGGGCCGTGCCTACCGGATCCGCAAGCGGACCAGCCACATCACCGTGGTCGTCAGCAGCAAGGAAGGTTCCCGGTAATGGGCCAGAAGGTAAACCCGCACGGGTTCCGGCTCGGCATCACCACCGACTTCAAGTCGCGTTGGTACGCCGACAAGCTGTACAAGGACTACGTCAAGGAAGACGTCGCCATCCGTCGGATGATGACGTCCGGCATGGAGCGCGCCGGCATCTCGAAGGTTGAGATCGAGCGCACCCGTGACCGCGTGCGTGTGGACATCCACACCGCTCGTCCGGGCATCGTCATCGGCCGCCGTGGCGCCGAGGCCGACCGCATCCGCGGCGACCTCGAAAAGCTCACGGGCAAGCAGGTCCAGCTGAACATCCTCGAGGTCAAGAACCCCGAGCTCGACGCTCAGCTGGTTGCCCAGGCCGTTGCCGAGCAGCTCTCCTCCCGCGTCTCCTTCCGTCGTGCCATGCGCAAGAGCATGCAGGGCACGATGAAGGCCGGCGCCAAGGGCATCAAGATCCAGTGCGGCGGTCGCCTCGGCGGCGCCGAGATGTCCCGCTCCGAGTTCTACCGCGAGGGTCGTGTGCCGCTGCACACGCTGCGCGCGAACGTGGACTACGGCTTCTTCGAGGCCAAGACCACCTTCGGTCGTATCGGTGTGAAGGTCTGGATCTACAAGGGCGACGTCAAGAACATCGCCGAGGTTCGCGCCGAGAACGCTGCGGCCCGTGCGGGCAACCGCCCGGCCCGTGGCGCGCAGGGCGCTGGCGACCGTCCCGCCGGCCGTGGTGGCCGTGGTGGCGAGCGCGGCGGCCGTGGTGGCCGCAAGCCGCAGCAGGCTGCTGGTGCCGAGGCCCCCAAGGCCGACGCTCCCGCCGCCGCTCCGGCCGAGAGCACCGGAACGGAGGCCTGACCGACATGCTGATCCCTCGTAGGGTCAAGCACCGTAAGCAGCACCACCCGAAGCGCCGCGGTATGGCCAAGGGCGGTACTGAGGTCTCGTTCGGCGAGTACGGTATCCAGGCGCTCACCCCCGCCTATGTCACGAACCGCCAGATCGAGGCGGCTCGTATCGCGATGACCCGCCACATCAAGCGTGGCGGCAAGGTCTGGATCAACATCTACCCGGACCGTCCGCTGACGAAGAAGCCTGCCGAGACCCGCATGGGTTCCGGTAAGGGTTCTCCCGAGTGGTGGATCGCCAACGTGCACCCGGGCCGGGTCATGTTCGAGCTGTCCTACCCGAACGAGAAGATTGCTCGTGAGGCGCTCACCCGCGCTGCTCACAAGCTTCCGATGAAGTGCCGGATTGTTCGGCGCGAGGCAGGTGAGTCGTGATGGCGACGGGAACCAAGGCGTCCGAGCTGCGTGAGCTCGGCAACGAGGAGCTCGTTGGCAAGCTGCGCGAGGCCAAGGAGGAGCTGTTCAAGCTCCGCTTCCAGGCGGCCACGGGTCAGCTGGAGAACAACGGCCGGCTCAAGTCCGTCCGTAAGGACATCGCTCGCATCTACACCCTGATGCACGAGCGTGAGCTCGGTATCGAGACGGTGGAGAGCGCCTGATGAGCGAGAACAACAACGTGACTGAGAAGACCGCGCGCGGCTTCCGCAAGACCCGTGAGGGTCTCGTCGTCAGCGACAAGATGGACAAGACCGTCGTCGTCGCCGTCGAGGACCGCGTGAAGCACGCCCTGTACGGCAAGGTCATCCGCCGTACGAACAAGCTCAAGGCTCACGACGAGCAGAACGCTGCCGGCGTCGGCGACCGCGTCCTCATCATGGAGACGCGTCCGCTGTCGGCGAGCAAGCGCTGGCGCATCGTCGAGATCCTCGAGAAGGCCAAGTAAGCACCTGAGGGGTTTCCCTCAGGTTCGTTCCGCCAGGCTCGGTGGGGGCCCAGCTCTCCGGAGTGAAGCCCCCGCCGGGAACCGGCAGACAAACAGGAGATACACGTGATCCAGCAGGAGTCGCGACTGCGTATCGCCGACAACACTGGTGCGAAGGAAATCCTTTGCATCCGTGTTCTCGGTGGTTCCGGTCGCCGCTACGCGGGCATCGGTGACGTCATCGTCGCCACCGTCAAGGACGCGATCCCCGGTGGCAACGTGAAGAAGGGTGACGTCGTCAAGGCGGTCATCGTTCGCACCGTCAAGGAGCGTCGCCGCCAGGACGGCTCGTACATCCGCTTCGACGAGAACGCCGCCGTCATTCTGAAGAACGACGGCGACCCTCGCGGCACCCGTATCTTCGGCCCGGTGGGCCGTGAGCTGCGCGAGAAGAAGTTCATGAAGATCATCTCGCTCGCGCCGGAGGTGCTGTAAGCATGAAGATCAAGAAGGGCGACCTGGTTCAGGTCATCACCGGTAAGGACAAGGGCAAGCAGGGCAAGGTCATCGTCGCCTTCCCCGCTGACAACCGCGTCCTGGTCGAGGGTGTCAACCGGGTCAAGAAGCACACCAAGGCCGGTCAGACCGCTGGTGGGTCCCAGACCGGTGGCATCGTGATCACCGAGGCGCCGATCCACGTCAGCAACGTTCAGCTGGTCGTGGAGAAGGACGGCCAGAAGGTCGTTACCCGCGTCGGGTTCCGCTTCGACGACGAGGGCAACAAGATCCGCGTTGCCAAGCGGACGGGTGAGGACATCTGATGGCTACCACTCCGCGTCTCAAGACGAAGTACCGCGAGGACATCGCGGGCAAGCTGCGTGAGGAGTTCTCCTACGAGAACGTCATGCAGATCCCCGGCCTCGTGAAGATCGTGGTCAACATGGGTGTGGGCGACGCCGCCCGCGACTCCAAGCTGATCGACGGCGCCATCAAGGACCTGACGACGATCACCGGTCAGAAGCCGGCCGTCACGAAGGCCCGGAAGTCCATCGCGCAGTTCAAGCTGCGTGAGGGTCAGCCGATCGGCTGCCACGTCACCCTCCGTGGTGACCGCATGTGGGAGTTCCTGGACCGTACGCTGTCGCTCGCGCTGCCGCGTATCCGTGACTTCCGTGGTCTGTCGCCGAAGCAGTTCGACGGCCGTGGCAACTACACCTTCGGTCTCACGGAGCAGGTCATGTTCCACGAGATCGACCAGGACAAGATCGACCGTACCCGGGGTATGGACATCACCGTGGTCACCACGGCGACCAACGACGACGAGGGCCGCGCCCTCCTTCGTCACCTCGGCTTCCCCTTCAAGGAGGCGTAAGCGAGATGGCGAAGAAGGCTCTCATCGCGAAGGCTGCCCGCAAGCCCAAGTTCGGTGTGCGTGCGTACACCCGCTGCCAGCGCTGCGGTCGTCCCCACTCCGTGTACCGCAAGTTCGGCCTGTGCCGCGTCTGCCTTCGTGAGATGGCTCACCGTGGCGAGCTGCCGGGCGTGACCAAGAGCTCCTGGTAACTCCCTCTCGTCCGCAAGGACTTGAGGAGCACCAGGCACTCTCGGTAAGCATCTGGTCGGCAGATGCCCGGCCCCACATGCCGTAGGCTTGTGTGGTTGGGCGTCTGCCGCCCATAACGACTTACTACGCCGTAGGTCCCCGCACCGCACCCGTCCCGCCACTGAGTGGGGAGAGGGATGGCGCATACAGGAAACCCCGGCGAGAGAGGCCGAAGGCCACTTCATGACCATGACTGACCCGATCGCAGACATGCTCACGCGTCTGCGTAACGCTAACTCGGCGTACCACGACACCGTCGTGATGCCGCACAGCAAGATCAAGTCGCACATCGCAGAGATCCTCAAGCAGGAGGGTTTCATCACCGGCTGGAAGGTCGAGGACGCCGAGGTCGGCAAGAACCTCGTCCTCGAGCTGAAGTTCGGGCCGAACCGTGAGCGCTCCATCGCGGGCATCAAGCGGATCTCGAAGCCCGGTCTGCGCGTGTACGCGAAGTCCACCAACCTGCCGAAGGTGCTCGGCGGCCTGGGCGTGGCGATCATCTCCACGTCCCACGGTCTGCTCACCGGCCAGCAGGCAGGCAAGAAGGGCGTAGGTGGGGAAGTCCTCGCCTACGTCTGGTAGTCGGGAACGGAGGAAAAGCAATGTCGCGAATCGGCAAGCTCCCCATCCAGGTTCCCGCCGGTGTGGACGTCACCATCGATGGCCGCACGGTCGCGGTGAAGGGCCCCAAGGGTTCCCTCTCGCACACCGTCGCCGCGCCGATCGAGATCGTCAAGGGTGAGGAAGGCGTTCTGAACGTCACCCGCCCCAACGACGAGCGTCAGAACAAGGCCCTGCACGGCCTGTCCCGCACGCTGGTGGCGAACATGATCACCGGCGTGACCACGGGTTACGTCAAGGCGCTCGAGATCAGCGGTGTCGGTTACCGCGTCGCCGCGAAGGGCTCCAACCTGGAGTTCCAGCTTGGTTACAGCCACCCGATCCTGATCGAGGCGCCCGAGGGCATCTCCTTCAAGGTCGAGTCGCCCACCAAGTTCTCGGTCGAGGGCATCGACAAGCAGAAGGTCGGCGAGGTCGCCGCCAACATCCGCAAGCTGCGGAAGCCCGACCCGTACAAGGCCAAGGGTGTCAAGTACGCCGGCGAAGTCATCCGCCGCAAGGTCGGAAAGGCTGGTAAGTAGCCATGGCATACGGTGTGAAGATCGCCAAGGGCGACGCGTACAAGCGTGCCGCCAAGGCTCGCCGCCACATCCGCATCCGCAAGAACGTCTCGGGTACGGCGGAGCGTCCGCGCCTCGTCGTGACGCGTTCCAACCGCAACATCGTTGCTCAGGTCATCGACGACCTCCAGGGTCACACCCTGGCGTCCGCGTCGACCCTGGACACCTCGATCCGCGGTGGCGAAGGCGACAAGAGCGCCCAGGCCCAGGCCGTCGGCGCGCTCGTCGCCGAGCGTGCCAAGGCTGCGGGTGTCGAGACCGTCGTGTTCGACCGCGGTGGCAACCGATACGCCGGGCGCATTGCCGCTCTGGCTGACGCCGCCCGCGAAGCCGGGCTGAAGTTCTAAGCCCCGGTTCCGGGACTCACGGACGTAACAGAGAGAGGTAATCCAATGGCTGGACCCCAGCGCCGCGGAAGCGGTGCCGGTGGCGGCGAGCGGCGGGACCGGAAGGGTCGCGACGGTGGCCCTGCCGCCGAGAAGACCGCTTACGTTGAGCGCGTCGTAGCGATCAACCGCGTCGCCAAGGTTGTCAAGGGTGGTCGCCGCTTCAGCTTCACCGCGCTGGTCGTGGTGGGCGACGGTGACGGCACTGTAGGTGTCGGTTACGGCAAGGCCAAGGAAGTTCCCGCGGCCATTGCCAAGGGTGTCGAGGAAGCCAAGAAGAACTTCTTCAAGGTTCCGCGCATCCAGGGCACCATCCCTCACCCGATCACGGGCGAGCGTGCCGCGGGCGTCGTGCTGCTGAAGCCGGCTTCCCCCGGTACCGGCGTCATCGCCGGTGGCCCGGTGCGCGCCGTTCTGGAGTGCGCCGGCGTTCACGACATCCTGTCGAAGTCGCTCGGCTCGTCCAACGCGATCAACATCGTGCACGCGACCGTGGCGGCCCTGAAGGGTCTGCAGCGTCCCGAGGAGATCGCGGCCCGCCGCGGTCTGCCCCTTGAGGACGTCGCTCCCGCGGCCCTGCTGCGTGCGCGTGCCGGGGCGGGTGCTGCGTAATGGCCCGCCTCAAGATCACGCAGACGAAGTCGTACATCGGCAGCAAGCAGAACCACCGTGACACGCTGCGTTCGCTCGGGCTCAAGCGCCTGAACGACGTGGTCGTCAAGGAGGACCGCCCCGAGTTCCGCGGAATGGTGCAGACCGTCCGCCACCTCGTGACGGTTGAGGAGGTTGACTAACATGGCTGAGAACAGCCCGCTGAAGGCCCACAACCTCCGTCCCGCCCCCGGCGCCAAGACCGCGAAGACCCGTGTCGGTCGTGGTGAGGCGTCGAAGGGTAAGACGGCCGGTCGTGGTACGAAGGGCCAGAAGGCCCGTTACCAGATCCCGCAGCGCTTCGAGGGCGGGCAGATGCCCCTCCACATGCGCCTGCCGAAGCTCAAGGGCTTCAAGAACCCGTTCCGCACCGAGTTCCAGGTCGTGAACCTGGACAAGCTCGGCGCTCTCTACCCCGAGGGTGGAGAAGTCACGGTGGCCGACCTGGTCGCCAAGGGCGCGGTTCGCAAGAACAGCCTCGTCAAGGTCCTGGGCCAGGGCGAGATCTCCGTGGCGCTGCAGGTTTCGGTTGACGCCGTCTCCGGCTCCGCCAAGGAGAAGATCGCCGCCGCCGGTGGCACTGTCACCGAGCTCGTCTAAGACGAATCCAGTGGCTAAATAGCTCGAAACCCGACCGGGGATGCCTCACATATGGGGCATCCCCGGTTGGTCGTTCCACGGGGGGCACTGTCGCCGGTAAGGTGGCCTGCACCTTTGCATGTACGTATTCGTCGATCCCTCAGACCGTCACCTCTGACGCAGTAGCGCGGGGGTCGCAGGAGGCACCGTGCTCACCGCGTTCGCCCGGGCGTTCAAGACGCCCGACCTGCGCAAGAAGCTGCTCTTCACGCTCGCCATCATCGTGCTGTTCCGGCTCGGGTCCCACATCCCGGTCCCCGGCGTGAGCTACAAGAACGTTCAGATCTGTGTCGACCAGGCAGGCAACAGCAACGGGCTGTTCGGTCTGGTCAACATGTTCAGCGGCGGTGCGCTGCTGCAGATCACGATCTTCGCGCTCGGCATCATGCCGTACATCACGGCGAGCATCATCCTGCAGCTGCTGACCGTGGTCATCCCGAAGCTGGAGAACCTCAAAAAAGAGGGACAGTCCGGCACGGCGAAGATCACTCAGTACACGCGCTATCTGACGGTTGCGCTCGCGATCCTCCAGGGCACCGGCCTCGTGGCCACCGCCCGGACGGGTGCCCTCTTCACGGGGTGCCCCGTCGCGAGCCAGATCGTCCCGGACCGCTCGATCTTCACCACGATCGTCATGGTGGTCACGATGACCGCCGGCACCTGCGTCGTCATGTGGCTCGGTGAGCTCGTCACCGACCGCGGCATCGGCAACGGCATGTCGATCCTCATGTTCATCTCGATCGCCGCCGGCTTCATCGGCGCCCTCTGGCAGATCAAGCTCCAGGGCAAGATCGCCGACGGCTGGGTCGAGTTCGGTGTCGTGATCCTGGTCGGCCTCGCGATGGTCGCCCTGGTGGTCTTCGTCGAGCAGGCGCAGCGCCGGATTCCGGTCCAGTACGCCAAGCGCATGATCGGACGCCGGGCCTACGGCGGCACCTCGACCTACATCCCGCTCAAGGTGAACCAGGCCGGTGTCATCCCGGTCATCTTCGCCTCGTCGCTGCTGTACATCCCGGCGCTCATCGTCCAGTTCAGCGGGTCCACCGCCGGCTGGGCCACCTGGATCCAGAAGCACTTCGTCAAGGGCGACCACCCGTACTACATCGCGACCTACTTCCTCCTGATCGTCTTCTTCGCGTTCTTCTACGTGGCGATCTCGTTCAACCCCGAGGAAGTTGCAGACAACATGAAGAAGTATGGTGGGTTCATCCCGGGTATCCGCGCCGGTCGACCCACCGCCGAGTACCTGAGCTACGTACTCAACCGGATCACCTGGCCGGGGTCGCTGTACCTGGGTCTGATCGCTCTTGTGCCGACGATGGCGTTGGCCGGCTTCGGAGCGAACCAGAACTTCCCGTTCGGCGGGACGAGCATCCTGATCATCGTGGGTGTGGGTCTGGAAACCGTGAAGCAGATCGAGAGCCAGCTCCAGCAGCGTAATTACGAAGGGTTCCTCCGCTGATGCGAATCGTCCTCGTCGGACCGCCCGGTGCGGGCAAGGGAACGCAGGCCGCGTTCCTTGCCAAGAACCTGTCCATCCCGCACATCTCCACGGGCGACCTGTTCCGGGCCAACATCAGCCAGGGCACCGAGCTCGGCAAGCAGGCGAAGGCGTACATGGACGCCGGCAACCTGGTTCCCGACGAGGTCACCATCGCCATGGCGAAGGACCGCATGGAGCAGGAGGACGCCGCGGGCGGTTTCCTGCTGGACGGCTTCCCGCGCAACGTCTCGCAGGCCGAGGCGCTGGACGAGATGCTGAAGGACGCCGGGATGAAGCTCGACGCCGTGCTCGACCTGGAGGTCGAGGAGGACGAGGTCGTCAAGCGGATCGCCGGCCGGCGCGTCTGCCGCAACGACTCCGGGCACGTCTTCCACGTGACGTACGCGGCGCCGAAGACCGAGGGTGTCTGCGACACCTGCGGCGGCGAGCTGTACCAGCGCGGGGACGACTCCGAGGCGACGGTGCGCAACCGGCTGGAGGTCTACCACACGCAGACCGAGCCGATCATCGCCTACTACCAGGGCCAGGGCCTGCTGGTCACCATCCCCGCCCTGGGCGAGGTCGCGGACGTGACCCGGCGCGCGATGGAAGCCCTGAAGAAGTAGTACCCGGCAGTGCACATGCGGCCGCGATGTCCTCCGGGCATCGCGGCCGTACTGTTGAGACGTTCCGTTTCGAAGGTGGAAGGCTTTTTCCATGGTCCAGATCAAGACCCCCGAGCAGATCGCGAAGATGCGCGAGGCGGGGCTGGTCGTCGCCGCGATCCACGCGGCGACCCGTGAGGCGGCCGTGCCCGGCGCCACGACGCGGGACCTGGACATGGTGGCCCGCAAGGTCATCGACGACGCCGGCGCGAAGTCGAACTTCCTGGGCTACGGCGGCTTCCCCGCCACGATCTGCACCTCGGTGAACGAGGTCGTCGTGCACGGCATCCCGGACGACAAGACCGTCCTGAAGGACGGCGACATCATCTCGATCGACGCCGGTGCGATCATCGACGGCTGGCACGGCGACGCCGCGTACACCGCCTTCGTGGGCACCGGGCACGCCCCTGAGCTCCTGGAGCTCTCCCGGGTGACCGAGGAGTCCATGTGGGCCGGGATCGCCGCCATGAAGCTCGGCAACCGCCTCGTGGACATCTCGAAGGCGATCGAGACCTACATCAAGCGGCAGCCGCGGCCGACGACCGGTGAGCACAGCCTGGGCAAGTTCGGGATCATCGAGGACTACGGCGGTCACGGCATCGGCTCCGAGATGCACATGGACCCGCACCTGCTGAACTACGTCTCGCGCAAGCGGGGCAAGGGGATCAAGCTGGTCCCGGGCGTCTGCCTGGCGATCGAGCCCATGGTCTCGCTGGGCACGGCCCGGACCGAGGTGCTCGCGGACGACTGGACGGTCATCACGACGGACGGCACCTGGTCCTCGCACTGGGAGCACTCCATCGCGCTGACCGAGGCCGGGCCCATCGTCCTGACCAGCCCGGACTGCGGCAAGGCGAAGCTGGCGGAGTACGGGGTCACGACGGCTCCGGACCCCCTCGGTTAATGATCTAGACTCTGGGGCACACTTTCCGGATTCGTCTTTCTGGGTGCCCTGACGTAGACTGACTCGTCGGCTCTCGTGCACTTCCATGCCTGCATGGCGCGCGAGGTCGATCAAGGTAGCCGATTCGAAAGGCGAAGCGTGGCCAAGAAGCAAGGTGCCATCGAAATCGAGGGCACCGTGATCGAGTCCCTCCCGAACGCGATGTTCAAGGTGGAACTCCAGAACGGTCACAAGGTCCTCGCGCACATCAGCGGCAAGATGCGCATGCACTACATCCGCATCCTTCCTGATGACCGGGTTGTCGTGGAGCTCTCTCCGTACGACCTGACGCGTGGCCGGATCGTCTACCGATACAAGTAGATCTTGTCTTCACTCCCGTCTGGGCGTCTCGTCCCGACGCGGGTGGTGGCACTGACCCGGAGAACCTCACCCAATGAAGGTCAAGCCGAGCGTCAAGAAGATCTGCGACAAGTGCAAGGTGATCCGCCGTCACGGTCGGGTCATGGTCATCTGCGACAACCTGCGCCACAAGCAGCGCCAGGGCTGACGCACGCCGACCGACCTGCCTTCCGCAGTTCTTCGCGCGACGTAAGAAAAACGTACATACGCAGAACCCGCCCAGCCCCGTACGGGGCCGGCGGCACCTCCGGCGGGGGCCGGGGACCCGGGCGTACCACCACCCAACAGGTGTGGTCGGCGGTCGGGGTCGGTTCTGCTGAAGACCCCCGAACACACAGGAGCCATTGAATGGCACGCGTTTCCGGTGTTGACATCCCGCGCGAAAAGCGCGTGGAGATCGCACTCACCTACGTCTTCGGTGTCGGTCGCACCCGGTCCAAGGAAATCCTTGCGGCCACCGGTGTGAACCCGAACACCCGCGTTCGTGACCTGGCCGAAGAGGACCTGGTCAAGATCCGCGAGTACGTGGACGCCAACCTCCGCACCGAGGGTGACCTCCGCCGCGAGATCCAGGCCGACATCCGCCGCAAGGTCGAGATCCAGTGCTACCAGGGCATCCGGCACCGCCGCGGCCTCCCGGTGCACGGTCAGCGCACCAGCACGAACGCCCGTACCCGCAAGGGTCCGCGTCGCGCGATCGCCGGTAAGAAGAAGCCGGGCAAGAAGTAGTCCTGTTCAGCGGTCTTGCGCTGTAGGACCGACCACCTCCCGTAGGAGATTTAGATGCCCCCCAAGGGTCGTCAGGGCGCTGCCAAGAAGGTGCGCCGCAAGGAAAAGAAGAACGTCGCTCACGGGCACGCCCACATCAAGAGCACGTTCAACAACACCATCGTTTCGATCACCGACCCCTCGGGCAACGTGATCTCCTGGGCCTCCGCCGGCCACGTCGGCTTCAAGGGCTCGCGCAAGTCCACCCCCTTCGCCGCGCAGATGGCCGCCGAGTCGGCCGCCCGCCGCGCGCAGGAGCACGGCATGCGCAAGGTCGACGTCTTCGTCAAGGGTCCGGGCTCCGGCCGCGAGACCGCGATCCGCTCCCTGCAGGCCACGGGCCTGGAGGTCGGTTCGATCCAGGACGTCACCCCCACCCCGCACAACGGCTGCCGTCCGCCCAAGCGCCGCCGCGTCTGACGCAGCGGACGCACCTGTGCGTTCTTGAGTGTCCGGGCGGCACGAACCCCTCGCGGGGGACGTGCCGCCCGTACCCTTGCTGTATGCAGTGCCCGTCGGGCGTCAAATAGTGGGCGCCCACGAAAGAAGGAACACACATGCTTATCGCTCAGCGTCCCTCGCTGACCGAAGAGGTCGTCGACGAGTACCGCTCGCGGTTCGTGATCGAGCCGCTGGAGCCGGGCTTCGGCTACACCCTCGGCAACTCGCTGCGCCGCACGCTCCTGTCCTCGATCCCGGGTGCCGCCGTCACCAGCATCCGCGTGGACGGCGTCCTGCACGAGTTCACCACCGTGCCCGGTGTCAAGGAAGACGTCACCGACATCATCCTCAACATCAAGCAGCTGGTCGTCTCCTCGGAGCACGACGAGCCGGTCGTGATGTACCTGCGCAAGCAGGGTCCCGGCCTGGTCACCGCCGCCGACATCGCGCCCCCGGCCGGTGTCGAGGTGCACAACCCGGACCTGGTCCTCGCCACGCTCAACGGCAAGGGCAAGCTGGAGATGGAGCTGACCGTCGAGCGCGGTCGCGGCTACGTCTCGGCCGTCCAGAACAAGCAGCTGGGCCAGGAGATCGGCCGCATCCCGATCGACTCCATCTACAGCCCGGTCCTCAAGGTCACCTACAAGGTCGAGGCGACCCGAGTCGAGCAGCGCACCGACTTCGACAAGCTCATCGTCGACGTCGAGACCAAGCAGGCCATGCGCCCGCGCGACGCCATGGCGTCCGCCGGCAAGACCCTGGTCGAGCTGTTCGGTCTGGCCCGCGAGCTCAACATCGACGCCGAGGGCATCGACATGGGCCCGTCCCCGACGGACGCCGCGCTCGCCGCCGATCTGGCCCTGCCGATCGAGGAGCTGGAGCTCACGGTCCGCTCGTACAACTGCCTCAAGCGCGAGGGCATCCACTCCGTGGGCGAGCTCGTCGCCCGCTCCGAGGCCGACCTGCTCGACATCCGCAACTTCGGTGCGAAGTCGATCGACGAGGTCAAGGCGAAGCTGGCCGGCATGGGCCTGGCCCTCAAGGACAGCCCGCCCGGATTCGACCCGACCGCCGCCGCCGACGCCTTCGGCGCCGACGACGACGCGGACGCCGGTTTCGTCGAGACCGAGCAGTACTGATTTTCCCGCCGCCGGCGGACGGTGCCCTCGGGCCCCGTTCGTCGGCCGGGCTCGCTGTGAACTTTCCCGGGGCGTCCGCCCCGGGGGAACTGACACCGGTACCTGACACGGCCGGTGCAGATATGAAGGAGTAACACCATGCCGCGTCCCGCAAAGGGTGCCCGTCTGGGCGGCAGCGCCGCGCACGAGAAGCACCTCCTCGCGAACCTCGCGAAGAGCCTCTTCGAGCACGGCCGCATCACCACCACCGAGGCCAAGGCCCGCCGCCTGCGTCCCTACGCCGAGCGTCTGGTCACCAAGGCCAAGAAGGGCGACATCCACAACCGTCGCCTGGTGCTGCAGACGATCACGGACAAGAGCATCGTGCACACGCTCTTCACCGAGATCGCCCCGCGCTACGAGAACCGCCCCGGTGGTTACACGCGCATCACCAAGATCGGCAACCGTCGTGGCGACAACGCCCCGATGGCGGTCATCGAGCTGGTCGAGGCCCTGACGGTCGCCCAGCAGGCCACCGGTGAGGCCGAGGCCGCCACCAAGCGCGCCGCGAAGGACGCCGAGGCCGTGGCCGAGGCTCCCGCCGCCGAGGAGACCAAGGAGGCCTGATCCTCCGGGATCGCGCCTGCTTGAACGGCTCTGAACGGGCCCGCCCCTTCCGGGGCGGGCCCGTTTTCGTGTTTCTGAGAGGATCGCTCACGTGAGTGACGAGGTGAAGCCCGGTCACGTCCGGGTGCGGCTGGACCTGAGCTACGACGGCAGGGACTTCTCCGGCTGGGCGAAGCAGCGCGTGCTGCGCACCGTCCAGGGCGAGCTGGAGGCGGCCCTGCAGACCGTCATGCGGCTGCCCGACCCGGTCGAGCTGACCGTGGCGGGCCGGACGGACGCGGGCGTGCACGCCCGCGGCCAGGTCGCCCAGTTCGACGTGGCCGAGGAGGTGTGGGCCGAGCACCACGACAAGCTGCTGCGCCGCCTCGCGGGCCGGCTGCCGCACGACGTACGGGTCTGGAAGGCCGAGCGGGCACCCGCGGGCTTCAACGCCCGCTTCTCGGCCGTCTGGCGCCGCTACGCCTACCGGGTCGGCGACCACCGGGCCGGAGTGGACCCGCTGCGCCGCGGGCACGTGCTGTGGCACCAGTGGCCGCTGGACGTGGACGCCATGAACGAGGCCGCGGCTCCGCTGCTGGGGGAGCACGACTTCGCCGCGTACTGCAAGAAGCGCGAGGGCGCCACGACGATCCGCACCCTCCAGCAGCTGAGCTGGGAGCGGGACGCGGACGGCATCGTGACCGCGACCGTCCGCGCCGACGCCTTCTGCCACAACATGGTCCGCTCCCTCGTCGGCGCCCTGCTGCACGTCGGCGACGGCCACCGGCCCGTCGACTGGCCGGGCACGGTGCTGGCCGCGGCCGTACGGGACTCCTCGGTGCACGTGGTCAAGCCGCACGGCCTGACCCTGGAGGAGGTCGGCTATCCGGCCGACGAGCTGCTCGCCGCCCGCAGCAGGGAGGCGCGCAACGTGCGGACGCTGCCGGGCGCCGGCTGCTGCTAATCCGTTTGGGCCCGGGCGCCCCCGGCCTGGACAATGCGCGGCATGGGACATCTCGAAGCCAGCCACCTGGAGTACTACCTTCCCGACGGGCGGGTGCTCCTGTCGGACGCCTCCTTCCGGGTGGGGGAGGGGTCCGTGGTCGCCTTGGTGGGCGCGAACGGCGCCGGCAAGACCACACTGCTCAAGCTGATCTCCGGCGAGCTGCAGCCGCACGGCGGCGGGACGACGGTGACCGGCGGCCTCGGCGTGATGTCGCAGTTCGTGGGCTCCGTGCGGGACGAGACGACGGTGCGGGACCTGCTGGTGTCGGTGTCCCAGCCCCGGATCCGGGCGGCGGCGAAGGCCGTGGACCTGGCCGAGGAGCGGATCCTCACCGTCGACGACGAGGCCGCGCAGATGGCGTACGCGCAGGCGCTCAGCGACTGGGCGGACGTCCAGGGGTACGAGGCCGAGACGCTCTGGGACGTCTGCACCACGGCCGCGCTCGGCGTGCCGTACGACAGCGCGCAGTTCCGCGAGGTGCGCACGCTGTCGGGCGGCGAGCAGAAGCGGCTGGTCCTGGAGGCACTGCTGCGCGGCCCCGACGAGGTGCTGCTGCTCGACGAGCCGGACAACTACCTCGACGTGCCCGGCAAGCGCTGGCTGGAGGAGCAGCTGCGCACGACCCGCAAGACGGTGCTCTTCATCAGCCACGACCGGGAGCTCCTCGCCCGCTCCGCGCAGAAGATCGTCAGTGTCGAGCCGGGGCTCGACGGTTCGGACGTCTGGATGCACGGCGCCGGCTTCGACACCTTCCACGAGGCGCGCCGGGAGCGGTTCGCCCGCTTCGAGGAGCTCAAGCGCCGCTGGGAGGAGAAGCACGCCCAGCTGAAGAAGCTCGTGCTCAGCCTGCGCCAGGCGGCGTCGATCAGCCACGAGCTGTCCTCGCGGTACGCCGCGGCCCAGACCCGGCTGAAGAAGTTCGAGGAGGCCGGGCCGCCGCCGGAGCCGCCGCGCGAGCAGGACATCCGGATGCGCCTCAAGGGCGGCCGGACCGGCGTGCGGGCGCTCACGGTGGAGAACCTGGAGCTCACCGGGCTCATGAAGCCGTTCTCGCTGGAGGTCTTCTACGGCGAGCGGGTCGCGGTGCTGGGCTCGAACGGTTCGGGCAAGTCGCACTTCCTGCGGCTGCTGGCCGGCGAGGACGTGAAGCACACCGGGACGTGGAAGCTGGGCGCGCGGGTGGTTCCCGGCCACTTCGCGCAGACCCACGCCCACCCCGAGCTCTTCGGCCGGACCCTCGTGGACATCCTGTGGGCCCAGTGCGCCAAGGACCGGGGCGCGGCGATGTCGGTGCTGCGCCGCTACGAGCTGGAGCGCCAGGGCGACCAGCCGTTCGACAAGCTGTCGGGCGGCCAGCAGGCGCGCTTCCAGATCCTGCTGCTGGAGCTGGCGGGCACCACGGCCCTGCTGCTGGACGAGCCGACGGACAACCTGGACCTGGAATCGGCCGAGGCGCTGCAGGACGGCCTGGAGTCGTACGACGGGACTGTGCTGTGCGTCACGCACGACCGGTGGTTCGCGCGCACATTTGACCGTTACCTGGTCTTCGGTTCGGACGGTGTGGTGCGGGAGACTCAGGAGCCCGTCTGGGACGAACGTAGAGTCGAGCGCAAGCGCTAGGGGGACGACCGCCCCCCGCGCGGGAGTGAGGGGGAGGCGTCGTGGGGCTGCGCCCTGGCATCTGGCGGATAAGGCGGCAGCGGGGGGCCGCCGCGAGCGGGCCGGCCGGGGACCGGCTGGTCGGGTGGCTGCTGCGCCCCGCCGCGCGGCCCTGGCAGCTGTTGTCGCTCGCGGTGCTGCTGGGGATCGCGGTGTCCACGAGCCTGCGGGAGAACTGGGGCTCGGACAACGCCTTCGTGGTCAAGGCCGCGCAGACGCTGCTGGAGGGCGGCTCCCCGTACGAGGACAAGCGCTTCCTGTACCTGCCGAGCGCCGTGCTCATGGCCGTCCCGGAGGCGCTGCTGCCGCAGACCGCGCTGCGGTGGCTGCTGCCGGTGGGGATGTCGGGGCTGCTGGGGGCGGGCTGGCTGGCGGCGCTGCGGCTGTTCTCGGTGCCGCTGCGCTCGCGGTTCGCGGTCATCGGCTTCCCGGTGCTGGCCCTCGCCTACAAGCCGTACGTGAACCTCGTGCTGATCGGCAACTGGACCGCCATCTCGGCGGCGGCGCTGCCGGTGGCCCTGCTGCTGGCGCACCGCAGGCACTGGGGGGCGGCCGGGGTGGTGATCGGGCTGGCCATCGCGTGCAAGCCGATGCTGGTGCCGATCGGGCTGCTGTTCCTGCTGGCCCGGCGGTGGCGCGGGCTGGCCGCGGCGGTGCTGGTGCCGCTGCTGCTGTCGCTGGCCGGGGCGCTGCTGATGCCGAGTCCGTCGCTGTTCTTCACCAAGACCCTGCCGTTCCTGCTGAAGGGGCAGGACGCGTACGCGCTGCCGTGGGACGCCTCGCCGATCGCGGTGCTGCCGCGGCTGGGGGTGCCGGAGCCGGTGGCGGTGCTGGTGGCCTTCGCGGGCGCGGGGGTCGGGCTGTGGGCGGTGTGGGTGCGCTGGCGGCGGGCGGAGGAGGACGCGGACGGGGGCGAGCTGCGGCTGGTGGAGACGGCCTGCATGGTGATGCTCGCCGCATTCCTGGTGTCCCGGCCGTCCT
Source organism: Streptomyces subrutilus (assembly GCF_008704535.1). Taxonomy (NCBI): domain Bacteria; kingdom Bacillati; phylum Actinomycetota; class Actinomycetes; order Kitasatosporales; family Streptomycetaceae; genus Streptomyces; species Streptomyces subrutilus. Next base: position 3,196,689 of record NZ_CP023701.1, on the reverse strand, counting down.
TCGACCACTACCTGCTGGTGGTGGTGCCGCTGCTGCTGGCCTCGGGGGTGCGGCCCGGCTCGATGCCCCGCTCGCCCTGGTTCTGGGCGGCCCTGGTGCCGCAGCTGGCGGGGGTCCCGTGGCCCTCGGAGCTGGAGCGCAAGCGGCGGGCGTTCAAGGACTGTTTCGTGCTGTGCGGCCTGGCGATCGTGCTGGCGCGTCGTGCGCTGTGCTCCGGACGGGTTACTGTGGACCCCGTAACAACTGCGGGGTCCCCACCCAGGACCGAACCGGAGTGCGCCGCGAAGCCAGCACGATCGGCATCGCGGACCGCGTTTTGACCCGTACGGGTCTGCTTGGGTACTCTGCTGGTTTGTTATGCGTATTGGCTTGCTCATTCTCACGTGAAAGGGCCTTGCGCCGGTCCACCGGACCGATGACCAGCAGTTCACGCGGCTTGCGTCGCCGCTGTGAACGAGGGCTGTCGTGATCGTCCGTGGTGACCCTGTCAGGACCCGTCCCTCTGGGCTCATGCCCTGGGGATGACCCACCACTGAAGAAGCGAAGGCATACGCGTGCGTACGTTCAGCCCCAAGCCCGGCGACATCTCGCGCCAGTGGCTCGTCATCGACGCCCAGGACGTTGTCCTCGGCCGTCTGGCGACCCAGGCCGCTGCCCTCCTGCGTGGCAAGCACAAGCCGACCTACGCCCCGCACATGGACATGGGCGACTTCGTCATCATCGTCAACGCCGACAAGGTTCACCTGTCCGGCAACAAGGCGTCGCAGAAGATGGCCTACCGCCACTCCGGCTACCCGGGCGGTCTCCGCTCGGTGCGCTACGACGACCTCCTGGCGAACAACCCGGAGAAGGCCGTCGAGAAGGCCATCAAGGGCATGCTCCCCAAGAACACCCTGGGCCGTCAGATGCTCTCGAAGCTGAAGGTCTACTCGGGCGACCAGCACCCCCACGCTGCCCAGCAGCCGGTGCCGTTCGAGATCACCCAGGTCGCGCAGTAGTTCCGGCCACCCCCTAAGACGTAGAAAATTCTGAGGAGCATCGTGGCCGAGACCACCGCCGAGACGACCCCCGTCGACGAGTTCGAGGGCAACGTCGAGGAGTACACCAGCGAGTCCGAGGTCGTCGTCGAGGGCGACTACACCTCCGAGTCCCTTGCCGGCCGCTTCGGCGACCCCCAGCCGGCCGCCGGCCTGGGCCGTCGCAAGAACGCCATCGCCCGCGTCCGGATCGTCCCGGGCACCGGCAAGTGGAAGATCAACGGTCGCACCCTTGAGGACTACTTCCCCAACAAGGTGCACCAGCAGGAAGTCAACGAGCCGTTCAAGCTCCTTGAGCTCGACAACCGCTACGACATCATCGCCCGCATCTCGGGTGGCGGCGTCTCCGGCCAGGCCGGCGCCCTGCGCCTCGGCGTGGCCCGTGCGCTGAACGAGGCGGACGTGGACAACAACCGCCCGGCGCTGAAGAAGGCCGGCTTCCTCTCCCGCGACGACCGTGCGGTCGAGCGCAAGAAGGCCGGTCTCAAGAAGGCCCGTAAGGCTCCGCAGTACAGCAAGCGTTAATCTGCGCCTGCTGTTCTGCAACGAAACCGCCCCGGCAGCACTTTCTGTGCTGCCGGGGCGGTTCGTTTACCGCCACAAGCGGCAATACCTGGCACAAGCGGTCACAAAGCGAAGCAGAAACTCGGGAGGACAACAGTGGGACGACTCTTCGGGACGGACGGTGTACGCGGCGTCGCCAACGCGGATCTGACGGCTGAGCTGGCGCTCGGTCTCTCCGTGGCGGCAGCCCACGTACTGGCCGAGGCGGGTACCTTCGCGGGCCACCGGGCCACTGCCGTGGTCGGCCGTGACCCCCGGGCCTCCGGCGAATTCCTGGAGGCCGCCGTCGTGGCCGGCCTGGCGAGCGCGGGCGTGGACGTCCTGCGCGTCGGTGTGCTGCCCACCCCGGCGGTGGCGTATCTCACCGGTGCGCTGGGTGCCGACCTCGGCGTGATGCTCTCCGCCAGCCACAACGCGATGCCCGACAACGGGATCAAGTTCTTCGCGCGCGGCGGCCACAAGCTCGCCGACGAGCTGGAGGACCGGATCGAGTCGGTCTACGAGGAGCACCGCACCGGTGCTCCCTGGGACCGGCCCACCGGCTCGGGCGTCGGCCGGATCTCCGACTACACCGAGGGCTTCGACAAGTACGTCGCCCACCTCATCGGGGTCCTCCCGAACCGTCTCGACGGCCTGAAGATCGTCCTGGACGAGGCGCACGGCGCGGCCGCGTTCGTGTCGCCCGAGGCCTTCGCCCGGGCGGGTGCCGAGGTCGTCACGATCGGCGCCGAGCCGGACGGCCTCAACATCAACGAGGGCTGCGGCTCCACCCACCTGGGCCTGCTCAAGGCGGCCGTGATCGAACACGGCGCCGACTTCGGCATCGCGCACGACGGCGACGCCGACCGCTGCCTGGCCGTGGACGGAGCCGGCGAGGAGGTCGACGGCGACCAGATCCTCGCCGTCCTGGCCCTGGCCATGCGCGAGGCCGGGCAGCTGCGCGAGAACACCGTCGTCGGCACCGTGATGTCGAACCTCGGCTTCAAGCTGGCGATGGAGGCCGAGGGCATCCACGTCGTCCAGACCGGCGTCGGCGACCGCTACGTCCTGGAGTCGATGAAGCAGCACGGCTACGCGCTGGGCGGCGAGCAGTCCGGCCACGTGATCATCCTCGACCACGCGACGACCGGCGACGGCACCCTGACCGGCCTGCTGCTGGCCGCGCGCGTGGTGGCCACCGGCCGCCCGCTGGCCGAGCTGGCGGGGGTCATGCAGCGGCTGCCGCAGGTGCTGATCAACGTGCCCGACGTGGACAAGTCCCGGGTGACGACCTCCGGCGACCTCGCCGCGGCCGTCGTGGACGCGGAGCGCGAGCTCGGCTCCACCGGCCGCGTGCTGCTGCGCCCGTCCGGCACCGAGCCGCTGGTACGGGTCATGGTGGAGGCCGCCGACATCGAGCAGGCCCGTGCCGTGGCCGGCCGGCTGGCCGACGTCGTGAAGTCGGCCCTGGGCTAGGCCGCCCGGCCCCAGGCCGTCTCTTCGGGCTCGGCCGACAAGATCCGAAAGAGACGACCTAGCCCTTCCCCGCCGCACGTGGCGCGCCCGGCTCGCGGACCATCCGGTTCTGCTGGGTGCGCCACAGCAGTTTCTGGGCCAGGAGGGTGAGGGTGCCCGAGACCATGATCCCGGCGAGGTTCAGCAGCAGCTGCTCGACCGAGCCCCACATCTGGGCGTACTCCCCGTAGCCGAGGGCGACGGCGGCGTTGGCGGCGGCCGGGACGGTGGTCACCGAGATGGCCACGCCGACCAGGGCCCCCGACTTGGCCGAGGTCAGCGAGAGCACCCCGGCCACGCCGGCCAGCAGGGCCACGACGAAGGAGAACGAGTCCGGCTGCCAGATGAAGCTGGTGTTCGGGCGCGGGGTGTCGAGCATCTCGGGCCGGAACTGGCCGAGGGCGTCCATCACCAGGCTGAACGCCGTGGTGGCCAGCATCGCCACCGCGAAGCCCACCAGGAGGGCGGTCAGGCAGCGGCCCGCGAGTCGCGGCGCGCGCCGGACCAGGGCGGCGCAGACCCCGGCGAGCGGGCCGAACTCCGGGCCGACGGCCATCGCGCCGACGATCAGGACGGCGTTGTCGAGGACCACCCCGCAGGCCGCGATCATGGTGGCGATCGACAGGAACGCCAGGTAGGTGATCGAGAGGGTCGACTCCTCGTGGGTCGCCTCGGTCAGCTGCTCCCAGATCACGGCGTCCGCGGCCTCGCCCGGCGCCTCCTCCTCGGCCCGGTCGGCCCGTCGGGAGAGGGAGAGGTCGATGTCGTCGACCGCGATCGAGCCGAGCTCGTCCAGGCGTACCCGCCTCAGCTCGACGAGCAGCTCGTCCGCGGCCTCGCGGGCCACGTCGCAGAGCACCACGTCCCCGGCCGGGTCGCGGGCGGCGCCGGTGAACACGACCAGATGGGTGGTCCCGACCGTCCCGCGGACGAGCGAGACCACCGTCTCGGTGAGATCGGGCGGGGTGATCATCCGCAGATGCAGCATGCCCGCACCCTAGGCGGTCCACGGCCCGCACGGCCCCACGGCCGTAGAGCGGTCCCGCGGTCAGAGTTTGCGCAGGCTGAGTTTCTGCACCTTGTGGTCGGGGCCCTTGCGGACCACCAGGGTGGCGCGGCCGCGGGTGGGGGCGACGTTCTCCAGCAGGTTGGGCCGGTTGATCGTCCGCCACATCGTCTGCGCGTACTCCAGGGCCTCCTCCTCGGAGACCTGGGTGTACTTGCGGAAGTACGAGAAGGGGTTCTGGAAGGCCGTCTCGCGCAGCTTGCGGAAGCGTCCCAGGTACCAGCGCTCGATGTCCTCCGGGCGGGCGTCCACGTACACGCTGAAGTCGAAGTAGTCGGCGAGGCCCACCCGGGTGCGGCCGTCCTTGCCGGGCAGGGCCGGCTGGAGGACGTTGAGGCCCTCGACGATGAGGATGTCCGGGCGGCGCACGACCAGCTCCTCGCCCGGCACGATGTCGTAGATCAGGTGCGAGTAGACCGGGGCCCGGACCTCGTCCTTGCCGGCCTTGATGTCGGCGACGAAGCGGGTCAGGGCGCGGCGGTCGTAGGACTCGGGGAAGCCCTTGCGGGAGGTGAGCCCGCGGCGCTGGAGCTCCTTCATCGGGTACAGGAAGCCGTCGGTGGTGACCAGCTCCACGCGGGGGTGCTCGGGCCAGCGGGCGAGGAGGGCCTGGAGGAGGCGGGCCACGGTGGACTTGCCGACGGCGACGGAGCCGGCGACCCCTATGACGAAGGGGGTGCCCTGCTGGGCGCCGTGGCCGTTGCCCGCGTCGCCCAGGAAGGTGTTCAGGGTGCCGCGGAGGTTGCTGGTGGCGCCGACGTAGAGGTTGAGGAGGCGGGAGAGCGGCAGGTAGACGTCGCGGACCTCGTCGAGGTCGATGACGTCCCCCAGACCGCGCAGCCGCTCGACCTCGTCGGCGGTGAGCGGGAGCGGGGTGCGCTCGCGCAGGGCGCTCCACTCGGCGCGGGTGAGGTCGACGTACGGTGAGGCCTCGGGGGTCCGGCGATGGGCGGACCGCGGGGCGGACCCGTCCGGACCGGTGCGCTCCGTTGCGTCGTCCGGCGTGCTGCTTCGTGGCGGCGAAGTGATCACACCGCCATTGTCGGGGCTGGCGGGCGGTTGTGGGTGGTGGGGTCGGTCACGTGACGACGGCCCCGCGGCCGGCCCGGGTCGGGCCGATCGGCGCGCGGCCGGCGGGGCCCGGCCGACCCGGGCGCGCCGACGGCCCCGCCCGGGGCGTTCGACCGGGCGGGTTCTCGTCTCGTCCAGGTCCCGGGCAGGCGCCCCGCCACGGCGTAACCTGCCGCCTATGTGCGGAATTGTGGGTTACGTGGGAGCGCAGTCGGCGCTCGATGTGGTCATCGCCGGACTCAAGCGGCTGGAGTACCGCGGCTACGACTCGGCCGGGGTCGCCGTCCTCGCCGACGGCGGGCTGGCCGCCGTCAAGAAGGCCGGGAAACTGGTCAACCTGGAGAAGGAGCTGGTCGGGCGCCCGCTGCCGGCCGGCTCCACGGGACTGGGCCACACCCGGTGGGCGACCCACGGCGGGCCCACCGACGTCAACGCCCACCCGCACCTCGACAACGCGGGGCGCGTGGCCGTCGTCCACAACGGGATCATCGAGAACTTCGCCGCCCTGCGCGCCGAACTGGCCGAACGCGGCCACCGGCTGGAGTCCGAGACCGACACCGAGGTCGTCTCGCACCTGCTGGCGGAGGAGTTCCCGGCCGCCGGACACGACCTCCCCGAGGCGATGCGGCGCGTCTGCCGGCGGCTGGAGGGCGCCTTCACGCTGGTCGCCGTACACGCCGACGCCCCGGACGTGGTCGTCGGCGCCCGCCGGAACTCGCCCCTGGTGGTCGGCGTCGGAGAGGGCGAGAACTTCCTCGCCTCGGACGTCGCCGCGTTCATCGAGCACACCCGGTCCGCGATCGAACTGGGCCAGGACCAGGTGGTCGAGCTGCGCCGCGACGGGGTCACCGTCACCGACTTCCACGGCGCGCCCGCCGAGGTGCGGGCCTACCACGTGGACTGGGACGCGTCGGCGGCCGAGAAGGGCGGCTACGACTACTTCATGCTCAAGGAGATCGCCGAGCAGCCGAAGGCCGTCGCCGACACCCTGCTGGGCCGGATCGACGCGAACGGCTCGCTGACCCTGGACGAGGTGCGCATCCCCGCCGCGGTCCTGCGCGAGGTCGACAAGGTCGTCGTCGTGGCCTGCGGCACGGCTTACCACGCCGGCATGATCGCGAAGCTGGCCATCGAGCACTGGACCCGCATCCCCTGCGAGACGGAGCTGGCGAGCGAGTTCCGCTACCGCGACCCGATCCTGGACCAGCGGACGCTGGTGATCGCCATCTCCCAGTCCGGCGAGACCATGGACACCCTGATGGCCCTGCGGCACGCCCGCGAGCAGGGCGCCAAGGTGCTGGCCGTCTGCAACACCAACGGCTCGACGATCCCGCGCGAGTCCGACGCCGTGCTCTACACCCACGCCGGCCCCGAGGTGGCCGTCGCCTCCACCAAGGCCTTCCTCACCCAGCTCGTCGCCTGCTACCTCGTCGCGCTCTACCTCGGCCAGGTGCGCGGCACGAAGTGGGGCGACGAGGTCGACGTGGTGGTGCGGGAGCTGTCGGACATCGCCGCGGCGGTGGACACCGTGCTGGAGACCATGGAGCCGGTGCGCGAGCTCGCGCGCTCCCTCGCCCACAAGAACACGGTGCTGTTCCTGGGCCGGCACGTCGGCTACCCGGTGGCGCTGGAGGGCGCGCTCAAGTTGAAGGAGCTGGCGTACATGCACGCCGAGGGCTTCGCGGCCGGCGAGCTCAAGCACGGCCCGATCGCGCTGATCGAGCAGGACCTGCCGGTCGTGGTGGTCGTGCCCTCGCCGCGCGGCCGGTCGGTGCTGCACGGCAAGATCGTGTCGAACATCCAGGAGATCCGGGCGCGCGGGGCGCGCACCATCGTGATCGCCGAGGAGGGCGACGAGGCGGTCGTGCCCTACGCCGACCACCTGATCCGCATCCCCGCCACGCCCACGCTGCTCCAGCCGCTGGTGGCGACGGTGCCGTTGCAGGTGTTCGCCTGCGAGCTGGCGACCGCGCGCGGGAACGAGGTGGACCAGCCGCGTAACCTCGCCAAGTCGGTGACGGTGGAGTGACGCGGGAGTAGTGGGTTGTTGTGATCATCGGTGTGGGGATCGACGTCGCGGAGATCGAGCGGTTCGGCGCCGCCCTGGAGCGGACGCCCAACCTGGCCCGACGCCTCTTCGTCGAAGCGGAGCTGACCCTGCCGAGCGGCGAGCGGCGCGGGACCGCCTCGCTCGCCGCCCGGTTCGCGGCCAAGGAGGCCCTCGCCAAGGCGCTCGGCGCGCCCGGCGGCCTGCTGTGGACCGACGCCGAGGTGTGGGTCGAGGCCACCGGACAGCCGCGGCTGCGGGTCACCGGGACCGTCGAGGCGCGGGCACGGGAGCTGGGCGTGCGGTCCTGGCACCTCTCGCTCAGCCACGACGCCGGCGTCGCCTCCGCGGTGGTGATCGCCGAGGGTTAGCGGGCAGGCTGGTCCCATGCGTACTGCTTACAGCGTGGAGACCGTACGGGCCGCCGAGGGCGAGCTGATGGCCCGGCTGCCCGAGGGCGCCCTGATGCAGCGGGCGGCGGCCGGACTGGCCGCCGCCTGCGCGCGGCTGCTGATCCGGCGCCGCGGGCGCGTGTACGGGGCCCGGATCGTGCTGCTGGTGGGGCCCGGGGACAACGGCGGGGACGCGCTGTACGCCGGCGCGCGCCTGGCCCGGCGCGGCGCCGGGGTGACGGCCGTGCCGATGGACCCCGCACGGATGCACGCGGGCGGCCTGGCCGCGCTGCGGGCCGCCGGCGGCCGGGTGGAGGAGGCCGTGCCGGCCCGGGCGGACCTGGTGCTGGACGGGCTGCTGGGCATCGGCGGCAAGGGCGGGCTGCGGCCCGCGGCCGCCGCGCTGGCCGAGCGGCTCCCGCACGGGGCCCCGGTGGTCGCCGTGGACCTGCCGAGCGGGGTGGACGCGGACACCGGGGAGGTGGCGGGCCCCGCCGTCACCGCCGAGGTGACGGTGGCCTTCGGGGCGTACAAGCCCGGGCTGCTGATCGACCCCGGGGCCACGCTGGCGGGCGCGCTGCACCTGGTGGACATCGGGCTGTCCCTCGACGCCCCCGACGTCGAGGTCCTCCAGCACGCCGACGTGGCCCGGCTGCTGCCGGTGCCCGCGCCGTCGAGCGACAAGTACCGGCGGGGCGTGGTCGGCGTCGTCGCCGGGTCCGCGCAGTACCCGGGCGCCGCGGTGCTGGCCGTGGCCGGCGCCCTGCGGGGCGGGGCGGGCGCGGTGCGCTACGTGGGCCCGGCCGCGGCGGCCGACGCGGTGCTCGCCCGCTTCCCCGAGACGCTGATCGGGCGCGGCCGGGTGCAGGCGTGGGTGGTCGGCCCGGGGCTGGGGGACGGCCGCGCCGGGGAGGTCGCGGAGCTGCTGGCCCAGGACGTGCCCGTGCTGGTCGACGCGGACGGCCTGCGCGGCCTGGACGCGGGCGCGCTGCGGGACCGCTCCGCCCCCACCCTGCTCACCCCGCACGCGGGGGAGGCGGCGGCGCTGCTGGGCACCGACCGCCGGGCGGTGGAGTCGGGCCGGCTGGCGGCGGTGCGGCAACTGGCCGAGCTGTACGGGGCCGCGGCGCTGCTGAAGGGCTCCACCACGCTCGTCGCCGCCGGCGGGGGCCCCGTACGGGTCAACCCGACCGGCACCGGATGGCTGGCCACCGCCGGCAGCGGGGACGTGCTGTCCGGGCTGGCCGGGGCGCTGCTGGCGGCCGGGCTGTCGGCGGCGGACGCCGGGGCGGTGGGCGCGTACCTGCACGGCCTGGCCGGGCGCCGGGCCGCCTCCGGGGCCCCGATGACGGCCCAGGAGATCGCGCAGGCCCTCCCGGAGGCCTGGCGGGACGTCCGCCGCGGCTGACCGCGCACCGGGGCGCGGCGGTCCCGGCGGCGAGGCTTTCGGCTGCGTAACCGGGGTCTGAGAGACTGTGGGCGATGAACGAGACACCGATGCGCGTGTACGCCGAGATCGACCTCGACGCCGTACGGGGCAACGTGCGCGCCCTGCGCGAGCGGGCCCCCCGGGCCGAGTTGATGGCCGTGGTCAAGGCGAACGCCTACGGGCACGGCGCCCCACAGTGCGCCCGCGCCGCCCGGCAGGCGGGCGCCGGCTGGATCGGCACCGCCACCCCCGAGGAGGCGCTCGCCCTGCGCGCCGCCGGGATCGAGGGGCGGATCATGTGCTGGCTGTGGACCCCCGGCGGGCCCTGGCGCCAAGCGGTCGAAGCCGACGTCGACGTGTCCGTCAGCGGGATGTGGGCCCTGGCCGAGGTGCGCGCCGCGGCCCGTGCGGCCGGCCGTACCGCCCGCATCCAGCTCAAGGCCGACACCGGCCTGGGCCGCAACGGCTGCCAGCCCGCCGACTGGGAGGAACTGGTCGGCGCCGCCGTCGCCGCCCAGGCCGAGGGCACCGTCCGGGTCACCGGCGTCTGGTCGCACTTCGCCTGCGCCGACGAGCCCGGCCACCCCTCCATCCAGCTCCAGCTCGCCGCGTTCCGCGACATGCTCGCGTACGCCGAGAAGGAGGGCGTGGACCCCGAGGTCCGGCACATCGCGAACTCGCCCGCCACCCTGACCCTCCCCGAGTCCCACTTCGACCTGGTGCGCTGCGGGCTGGCCGTCTACGGGGTCTCGCCCGCTCCCGAGCTCGGCACCCCGGCCCAGCTCGGCCTGCGGCCCGCGATGACCCTCAAGGCCTCCCTCGCGCTGGTCAAGACGGTGCCCGCCGGGCACGGCGTCAGCTACGGCCACCACTACACCACCGACGCCGAGACCACCCTCGCCCTGGTCCCGGCCGGCTACGCCGACGGCATCCCGCGCCAGGCGTCCGGCCGCGGACCGGTGCTCGTCGGCGGCCGCATCCGGCATGCCGCCGGACGCGTCGCCATGGACCAGTTCGTCGTCGACCTGGGCGACGACACCGCACGCGCGGGCGACACGGCCGTCCTCTTCGGCGACGCGGAGCGCGGCGAGCCCACCGCCGAGGACTGGGCGCGGGCCGCGGACACGATCGCGTATGAGATCGTCACCCGTATCGGAGGACGCGTCCCCCGGGTGTACCTGGGCGGCTGAGGCGGAAACGAGGGCGGCGTGAGCGAGAACTGGCGCAAGGCCGGCTGGGCCGGCGCCGCCCTCGGCGTGCTGGCCGCGGGCGCCGCGGCCGGCGTGGCGGTCGAGCGGATCACGGTGGGGCGCGGCATGCGCATGAAGGCGCGCCTGGCCCTCGACGCCGCCGGCGACTACGGCTCCCTGCGCGGCACCGAGGGCACCTGCCGGGCCGAGGACGGCACCGAGCTGTACTACGAGACCGACGAACTGCCGGACGACGGGACCCCCGCACGGCGGCCGGGCCACGCGCCGGCGCCCCCGGCCACCGTCGTCTTCTGCCACGGGTACTGCCTCGGCCAGGACTCCTGGCACTTCCAGCGCGCCGCCCTGCGCGGAACCGTCCGCGCCGTCTACTGGGACCAGCGCAGCCACGGCCGCAGCGGGCGCGGCCGCGCCCAGGCGGACGGCGAACCGATCACCATCGAGCAGCTCGGCCGCGACCTGAAGGCCGTCCTCGACGCCACCGCCCCCGAGGGCCCGCTGATCCTCGTCGGCCATTCGATGGGCGGCATGACCGTCATGGGACTGGCCGACCAGTTCCCCGGCCTCGTCCGCGACCGCGTCGCGGGCGTGGTCCTCGTCGGCACGTCCAGCGGCCGCCTCGCCGAGGTGACGTACGGGCTGCCCTCGGCCGGGTTCGGCGCCGTCCGCCGGCTGCTGCCCGGGGTGCTCAAGGCGCTCGGCTCCCAGGTGGAGCTGGTCGAGAAGGGCCGCCGGGCCACCGCCGACCTGTTCGCCGGCATGATCAAGATGTACTCGTTCGGCTCCCGGGACGTCGATCCGGGCGTGGCGCGCTTCGCCGAGCGGCTCATCGAGGCCACCCCGATCGACGTGGTCGCCGAGTTCTACCCGGCCTTCCAGACGCACGACAAGACCACCGCGCTGCGCCGGTTCGCCGACGTCCCGGTGACGGTCATCGCCGGCGACCGGGACATGATCACCCCGCTGGCGCACAGCGAGGCCATCAAGGAAGCGCTGCCCGGCGCCGACCTCGTGGTCCTGGAATCCGCCGGCCACCTGATGATGCTGGAGCAGCCCGAGACGGTGACGCGCCTGATCACCGAACTGCTCGCGCGCACCGGCGTCGTGCCGGGCGCGCCAGCGGCTAACGTTGGCGGGCATGGAAGAAGTACCGCTGGAAGCGCCGCGCGACCCGGCGCCGGCACCTGAGGCCGGCGTCCGCGCCGAGACCCTGATCACCGTCGACTCCCCGGACGCGATGCGCGGGCTGGGCCGCAGGATCGCGGGGCTGCTGCGCCCCGGCGACCTCGTGCTGCTGACCGGCGAGCTGGGCGCCGGCAAGACCACCCTGACGCGCGGGCTCGGCGAGGGCCTGGACGTGCGCGGGGCGGTCACCTCGCCGACCTTCGTCATCGCCCGCGTCCACCCGCCGCTGGGCGGCGGGCCGGCGCTGGTGCACGTGGACGCGTACCGCCTGGGCGGCGGGCTGGACGAGATGGAGGACCTGGACCTCGACGTCTCGCTGCCCGAGTCCGTGGTCGTCGTGGAGTGGGGCGACGGCAAGGTCGAGGAGCTCTCCGACGACCGGCTGCACGTGGTGATCCGGCGGGCGGTCGGCCACGAGGAGGTCCTGGACGACGTACGGCAGGTCTCGGTCCGCGGCATCGGCGCGCGCTGGAGCGCCGGCGCGGGCCTGGAAGCCCTGGCCGGAGCGGCGTCGGAGTAGCACCCGGATCGCCCGGACCGGGCCGGGCGCCGGCGCCCGGCCCGTGCGAGGGCCCGGCGGACGGCGTTTCCGGGCCGGTCCGGCGACAACGTACCGACAACTCGTCGGCAAGATATTGCGTTGGTGGCGGCGCTCGTGATGACATGGTACCGAGAGTTTCTTAGGTATGCCTAAGTTCGGTTGAGTCCGACGTGCCAGGGTCCAGGAGGCAGCCATGCCGGCACCAGCAGGAGCACCGCGCGAACCCCGCCCGTCCGCCGTCCCGATGCGGGCGCTGCTCGCCGCCGGGCTGGCCGCCACGGCGGTCTCGACGCCGCCCGCGCGCCGGCCCGCGCCGGACGAGGAGGCACCGCGGGCCGCCGTACGCCGACAGGCCGCTCCGGAATCCGAAGCGGCCTGAGTAGCACGTCCGGGTGAAAGGGGACCGGACCGGCGCGGCGCCGGAACGCACGGGCGGGGACGGGTCGCGTCAGGGAACGACGACGATCTTCGAGCTGATCGTCGCGAACGCCCACATCGCGTCGCCGTCCGCGCGGGTCATGCGGATGCCGCCGGTCTTCTTCGACGGGTCCGGCTCCGGGGTCTGGCCGTCCGCGCGGGCACTGAAGCCCACCGCCACCCCGTCCGTGCTCGCGAACCGCACGACGTGCTCGATCGGCACCCCGTCCGAGCCCGTCACGGCGCCCGACCGCGAGCTGACCGGGTAGCTGCCCGGCTTCGGGTGCACCGTGCTCGGCACCACCGTGAACGACTTCACCGGCTGCGTCGCCTCGCCCACCAGCCACACCCGCTTCTGGCCCACCGAGTAGACGACCCGCACCCCGGTGCCGGAACCTTCCGGCACGGGCGCGGGCTTCGCCGGGTCCTGCTTGGCGGCGGGCGGGCTCGGAGCGGGGGTCGGCGGTGCGACCGCCCGGACCGGCGCCGCCGGCGCCGTCGCGGAGGCCTGGTAGCCGAGGAAGCCGACGGCAACGATTGCCGCGGCCGTGAGCCCGGCCACGATTCCCGAGCTGCTGCGTGCCACCTTGCTCCGCCTTTCCGCGCCCGACCCCCGGTGGGTCCTCGGTCGAAAGGTAGCAGCAGGTCCGCTCCGCGACCGGCCGCAAGGGGCCGGGGCCCCGGAGTCGTAGGCTGTTCGCGTGCTCTTGCTCGCTGTAGATACCGCCACGCCCGCCGTCACCGTCGCCCTGCACGACGGCGCGTCCGTCCTCGCCGAATCCCACCAGGTCGACGCCCGCCGCCACGGGGAGCTCCTGCTGCCCGCCGTGGACCGGGTCCTCGCCGGGGCCGGGCTCGCGCTCGACGCCGTCACCGGCATCGTCGTCGGCGTCGGACCCGGCCCCTACACCGGGCTGCGCGTCGGCCTGGTCACCGCCACCACCTTCGCCGCCGTCCTCGGCGTGCCGGTGCACGGCCTGTGCACCCTCGACGGACTCGCGTACGCCGCCGGGGCCGCCGGGATCGAGGGCCCCTTCGCCGTCGCCACCGACGCGCGCCGCAAGGAGGTCTACTGGGCCCGGTACGAGGACCCGCTCACGCGCGTCGGCGAACCGGCCGTGGACCGCCCCGCCGACATCGCCGCCCAGGTCGCCGGCCTGCCCGCCGTCGGCCAGGGCGCCCGCCTCTACCCCGAGGTCTTCCCGGACGCGCGCGACCCCGAGCACCAGTCGGCCGCCGCCCTCGCGGCCCTGGCCGCCCACCGGCTGGCCACCGGCGGCGCGTTCCTCCCGCCCACCCCCCTCTACCTGCGCCGGCCCGACGCGCAGGTCCCCAAGAACTACAAGGTGGTCACCCCGCAGTGACGGCCCCCGCCGACCCCGCAGCCCCGGGTGCCGTCCTGCGCGAGATGCGCTGGTGGGACATCGACCCCGTGCTGGAGCTGGAGCACGAGCTCTTCCCCGACGACGCCTGGTCCGCCGGCATGTTCTGGTCCGAGCTGGCCCACGCCCGCGGCCCGCACGCCACCCGCCGCTACCTCGTCGCCGAAGACGGGTCCGGCCGCCTGGTGGGCTACGCCGGGCTGGCCGCCGCCGGCGACCTGGCCGACGTACAGACCATCGCGGCCGCGCGCGACCAGTGGGGCACCGGGCTCGGCGCCCGGCTGCTGACCGAGCTGCTGCGCGCGGCCACCGCCTTCGAGTGCGCCGAGGTGCTGCTGGAGGTACGGGTGGACAACACCCGCGCCCAGAAGCTCTACGAGCGCTTCGGCTTCGAGCCCATCGGCTTCCGCCGCGGCTACTACCAGCCCGGCAACGTCGACGCGCTCGTCATGCGACTGACCGACCCCGCACAAGCGAGAACTGAGAGCAGTGAGAGCAATGGCTGACGAACCGCTCGTCCTCGGAATCGAGACCTCCTGCGACGAGACCGGCGTCGGCGTCGTCCGCGGCACCACCCTGCTCGCGGACGCCATCGCGTCGAGCGTCGACGAGCACGCCCGCTTCGGCGGCGTCGTCCCCGAGGTCGCCTCGCGCGCCCACCTGGAGGCGATGGTCCCGACCATCGAGCGCGCCCTCAAGGAGGCCGGGGTCAGCCCCCGCGACCTCGACGGCATCGCGGTGACCGCCGGCCCCGGGCTCGCCGGCGCCCTGCTCGTGGGCGTCTCGGCCGCCAAGGCGTACGCCTACGCCCTGGGCAAGCCGCTGTACGGCGTGAACCACCTCGCCTCGCACATCTGCGTCGACCAGCTGGAGCACGGGCCGCTGCCCGAGCCCACCATGGCCCTGCTGGTCTCCGGCGGCCACTCCTCGCTGCTGCTGGCCCCCGACATCACCTCCGACGTGCGGCCGCTCGGCGCGACCATCGACGACGCCGCCGGCGAGGCCTTCGACAAGATCGCGCGCGTGCTCCAGCTGGGCTTCCCGGGCGGACCGGTCATCGACCGCCTCGCGCGCGAGGGCGACCCGGGGGCCATCAACTTCCCGCGCGGGCTGACCGGGCCGCGCGACGCGGCGTACGACTTCTCCTTCTCCGGCCTCAAGACGGCCGTGGCCCGCTGGATCGAGGCGAAGCGGAAGGCCGGGGAGGAGGTGCCGGTGCGCGACGTGGCGGCGTCCTTCCAGGAGGCCGTCGTCGACGTGCTGACGCGCAAGGCGATCCGGGCCTGCAAGGACGAGGGCGTCGACCACCTGATGATCGGCGGCGGTGTGGCGGCCAACTCCCGGCTGCGCTCGCTCGCCCAGGAGCGGTGCGACGACGCGGGCATCGTGCTGCGGGTGCCGCGGCCGAAGCTGTGCACGGACAACGGCGCGATGGTGGCCGCGCTGGGCGCGGAGATGGTCAGGCGGAACCGGCCGGCCTCGGACTGGGACCTGTCGGCGGACTCCTCGCTGCCGGTCACCGACCCGCACGTGCCGGGCGCCGGGCACGGGGGCGACGCGCCCGGCCACGGCCACGGTCACTCCCACGACCACACGCACGCGCACGAGGCCGGCAAGGACAACCTGTACTCATGAGCACCGTCGCGCTGATGTGGGAGGCCCGCGCCGCGGACGGCCGGGGCAACGAACTGCTGGAGTGGGCCCGTGCGCAGGTACTGGCCCGCGAGCCGGTGCGCCGCGAGGTCTTCCGGGCGCCGCAGGACCGGGTGCTCGTCATCACCTGGTGGGAGGCGCCCGAGGGGGTGGCGGCCGACCTGCCCGAGATCCCCGAACCGGCGGCCGACCTGATCACGCGGGCGGTGCACCGCTGGCGGTTCGAGTCGGCCGGGGTGGACGGGGCCTGACGCCCGGCGCCCGCCCGCGCCCGGCCGGGCGCGAACCGGTCAGGCGGGACCCGGGGCGGCCGCGTCGGGGGCCGGGGCGGGGGAGCCGATCAGCATCGAGGGGGCGCCCGCGACCCGGGTCAGGAACACCGTCGCCGAGTTCGGCCCCTGCGGCTTGACCTTCCGGCGCAGCTCCTCCGGCTCGATCGCGGAGCCCCGTTTCTTCACCGTCAGGATGCCGACCCCGCGCTCGCGCAGCAGCGCCTTCAGTTTCTTCAGGCCGAAGGGCAGCACGTCCGTGATCTCGTACGCCGTCGCGTACGGGGTCGCGCGCAGTGCGTCGGCCGTGACGTAGGCGATGGTCGGGTCGATGAGCCGGCCGTCCAGCTGCGCGGCGACCTCGGCGACCAGGTGGGCGCGGATCACGGCGCCGTCCGGCTCGTACAGCCAGCGCCCCACCGGGCCCGCCGCGGGATCCGGCAGCGGGTCGGCGGTGTGCAGCGCGCGCGGCCCGGGCAGCAGGGTGGCGCGGACGGTCCCGGGCGCCGTCCCGAACCAGAGCACGGCCTCCTTCACGTCGCCCTGGTCGGAGATCCACTCGGCCTCGGCCTCGGCGGGCACCGCATCGTGCGGGATGCCGGGCGCGATCTTGATCGCTGCGTACCGGGCCGTACGGGCCGTCCGCACCGCCCAGGACAGCGGCGGCGAGTAGCCCTCGGGGTCGAAGACCCGCCCGCGCCCGCCCCGCCGGGCCGGGTCGACGAAGACGGCGTCGTACGCGGACACGTCCACGTCCGTGACGTCCGCCTCCCGCACCTCGATCAGGTCCGCCAGGCCCAGTGCCCGCGCGTTGGCCCGCGCGACGGCCACGGTCAGCGGATCGCGGTCCACCGCCAGCACCCGGATCCCGAGCCGCGCCAGGGCGAGGGCGTCCCCGCCGATGCCGCAGCACAGGTCGGCCACGCTGCGCACGCCCAGGGCGGCGAACCGCTCGGCGCGGTGGGCCGCAACGGAGGCGCGGGTGGCCATCTCGCCGCCGCCGGAGGTGAAGTACATCCGGAAGGCGTCCTGCGCGCCGAACTTCGCCACCGCCCGCTGCCGCAGCCGGGCCTGCCCGAGCGCGGCGGAGACCAGGGCGGCGGGGTGGTCGCGCCGCAGCCGGGTGGCCAGGGCCAGTTCCCGGGCGGGGTCGTGGTCGCGGAGCGCGTCGAGGAGGGCGGTGCCCTCGGGGGTGAGGAGGGCGGCGAAGTCTTCGGGGGTCACGGGGTCCATTGTCGGCGACCGCGCGCGGGGGGCGGACGGGCGGCGGGGGCGGCGGGCGGCGGCGGGTCGGTGGGGCGGCCGCCCGGGGGTGTGGGCCAGTCGGTGGAAGACGGGACGCGGCGCGCGGTGTCTTCCGGGGAAGGCCGCGTGTCTGCTGCCAGGATGCGCTGCTATGCAGCTAGTCGGACAAAAGGAAGATAAGACGCAACACGGTCACCGGTACGCGGCGGGTCCGCGCAGCCGGTTCGGGGTGGCCGTGGCCGCCCTGCTGGTCGCCGCCCTCGGGACGGCGTGCGGCTCCGCCGACTCCGGGGCCCCGGACAAGGCGGAGAAGGCCAAGGCCGAGAAGGCCGCGGGCGCGGCCGGCGCGCTCGGCGCCGCCGAGAAGGCCAAGGCGGCCCAGCAGGCGCGCGTGGTCGCCGCCAAGAAGTGGCGTCTGCTCAAGACGCCGCTGACGGCGCCCCCGGCGCCCAAGGAGAAGCCCGAGATCAGCACCCGGGACGGCTTCGAGGTCGAGGACCAGGAGGAGTACCCGCCGGTCTTCACCACCATCCCCACCGAGGACAAGGTCGTCTTCCTGACGATCGACGACGGCGCGGAGAAGGACCCCGAGTTCCTGAAGATGATGAAGGAGCTGAAGATCCCGTACACGGCGTTCCTCAGCGACTACGTCGTCAACGACAACTACCCGTACTTCAAGGAGATGCAGGCCGCCGGCGTCACCCTGAACAACCACACGCTCAACCACCGCTACATGCCGGCGCTCTCCTACGACAAGCAGCGCGAGGAGATCTGCGGGCAGCAGGACACCCTGCAGAAGGTGTTCGGCAAGCGCCCCACGCTCTTCCGGCCGCCCTACGGCAACTACAACCAGGACACCCTGCGCGCGGCGAAGTCCTGCGGCATCAAGGCCGTCCCGCTGTGGAACGCCGAGGCGTTCACCAACCGGATGGACTACCGGGAATGGGACCGCGACCTGCACCCCGGCGACATCATCCTGACCCACTTCCGGGGCAAGGAAGACTGGAAGGGCACGATGCCTGACATGATCCGTCAGGTCATGAAGACCGTCACGGACAAGGGGTACGCCGTGGCACGCCTGGAGGACTATCTGTGAAGTACGCGCGCCGGTTGGTAGCCGGAACGCTGGCGGCCGGCGCGCTCGCGCTGTCCCTGACGGGGTGCGGGGACAGCGTGGACCCGATCGAACGACTGGGCCGCAAGACCACGCAGGAGGCGCCGGAGCCCGGCTCCGGCACACCCTCGGCGGCCCCCTCGGGGACGCCGTCCGGGGCGGCCGGGACCGCCTCGGACGAGGCGTACCGCAAGTGGGGCCTGGAGGCCCCCGTCGCGTACGCGCCCAAGCCCGCCCGGAAGCCGCAGCTGCCGACGGCGGGCCCGGGCAGGGCGCCGGTGGTGGACCGAATACCCGTGGCGCCCGACGACAAGGTCGTCTTCCTGACCTTCGACGACGGCGCGGAGAAGGACCCCGAGTTCCTGGAGATGGCGGCCGACCTGAAGCTGCCGATCTCGATGTTCCTCACCGACAACGTGGCCTCCGCGGACTACGGGCACTTCGAGAAGCTCCGCGACAACGGCTCGGCAAGCACGATCAACAACCACACGCTGACGCACCCGAACCTGCGCACGCTGTCCTTCGCGGCGCAGAAACACGAGATATGCGGCCAGCAGGAACGCCTGGAGAAGCGGTTCGGGACGCGCCCGACGCTGATGCGCCCGCCCTTCGGCAACTACAACGACGACACCCTCCGGGCCGCCTCGGAGTGCGGGGTCGCGCACGTGGTCCTGTGGCGGGTCTCGATGCAGATCAACAACTTCCAGTACGCCGAGGGCTCGGCCCTCAAGCCGGGCGACATCGTCCTGGCCCACTTCCGCGGCCCGTCCGAGCTCAAGGGCGCCACGGAAACCCGGATGACGGCCCGGATGCTCCAGCGGATCCAGGAACAGGGCTACCGGATAGGGCGCCTGGAGGACTACCTGTAGGACCGCCCGCCGGAGCCGCGACCACCGGCGTGATCGTCGTCTCCACCGGGTCCCGGGCGTCCGCCTCGCGCTGCCGCTCCGCGCTGTCGCTGATGCGCAGCAGCAGGGCGATCATGATCCAGTTGGCCAGCAGCGACGAGCCGCCCTTCGCGAGGAAGGGCAGCGCCTTGCCGGTCAGCGGGATCAGCCCCGTCACGCCGCCCGCGACCACGAAGACCTGGAGGGCCAGGGCCGAGGCCAGGCCCACCGCCAGGAGCTTGCCGAACGGGTCGCGGGCACCCAGCGCCATCCGCAGCCCCCGCTGGACGAGCAGCCCGTACAGGAGCAGCACGGCCATGACCCCGGCCAGCCCGAGCTCCTCGCCCACCGTGGTGAGGATGAAGTCGCTGCGGCCGGCGAACTTGATCAGCTCCGGGTGGCCCAGGCCCAGGCCCGTACCCGAGATCCCGCCGGTCCCGAAGCTGAACAGCGCCTGCGCCGACTGGTCCGAGGTGACCCCGGCGGGCCGGTCCGCCCAGTAGTACGACAACGGCTCCAGCCAGGCCGCCACACGCGCCTTGACGTGCGGTTCCGTCGAGCCCACCACGAACGCGCCGACCGAGGCCATGAGCACGCCGCACACGATCCAGCCGGTGCGCTCGGTCGCCACGTACAGCATCACCACGAACACGCCGAAGAAGATCAGCGAGGTGCCGAGGTCGCGCTCGAAGACGAGCACCAGCATCGAGACGATCCACACCGTGACGATGGGGCCGAGCTGGCGCATCGGCGGCAGGCGCATGCCCAGGAACCTGCGGCCGGTCAGCGCGAGCGAGTCCCGGTGGACCACGAGGTAGCCCGCGAAGAAGATCGCGATCATGATCTTCACGAACTCGCCGGGCTGCAGCGAGAAGCCGAACAGGACGATCCAGCGCTTCGCGCCGTACGTGTCCGCGCCGAAGAACGCCGGAGCGATCAGCAGCACCAGCGCGACCGCCATGGTGAGGTAGATGAACCGCTGCAACAGCCGGTGGTCGCGCAGCAGCCCCACCACCAGCAGGCAGGCGGCGACCCCGACCACCGTCCACAGCAGCTGCCCCGGGGCGTTCGCGTCCGCGTTGTAGCGCTCGATGTACCCCTGGTCCAGCCGGTGCAGCAGGACCAGGCCCAGCCCGGTCAGCAGCATCGCCAGCGGGAAGACCAGCGGGTCCGCGTAGGCGGCGAAGCGGCGGATGCCGAGGTGGCCGACGAGCGAGAGCAGCGTCAGGCTGATCGCGAAACCGGCCAGGTTGGGCGGCAGCTCGCCGTTCATGGCCAGACCGGCGCTCGCGTGGCCGAAGACGGCGATGACGACGACGAAGACCAGCAGCAGCGCCTCCGTGCGGCGGCGGTGGCCCGCGGCCGTCAGGGGCCTCAGTCCACGCACGGGACACCGCCGCCGTCCTGGAGCGCGGGGCCGGACGGGACCGGTGAGGCGGGGGGTGACGACGGAGGCGACGAGGCGGGCGAGGAGGGGGGTGACGCCTCGCGCGACGGAGCCGGTGACGTGCCCGGCGCGTCGGGTGCGGAGGGAGCGGTGCCCGGCGCGCCGGCGGTCTCGGCGGCCTTGGGCCCGATCTGCTCGGCAATGAGACGCTTTGTCTTCATATCATCTACGACGTTGACCTCCCCGTCTTGGTTCCTGGCGAAGCCCTCCACGGGCAGTGTCGTGAACCGCACTTTTCCGCCGGACAGGTTCTCCGCCTGCTTCACGAACGCCAACAGGTCCCAGCCCTCGTCCGTCACCACGTCCCGCTTCGCCGCGTCGACCAGCTTCAGCGGCTTCCCCGGATCGGTGAACGTGCCCGCCGACCCCCGGGCGGCATCAGGTCCAGCAGCACGACGTCGTACGGCCCGCCGGCCAGGGCGAGGTCGAGCCCGGTGCGCCCGTCGTGGGCGACCTCGACGAGGTGCCCGTCGGCGGACCGGCCGCGCCGCAGGGACTCGGCGAGCCCCTCTTCGTCTTCGACCACCAGAATGCGCACGCCCCAAGCGTCACATACCCCCCGTTTCCCTCACCGGCCCCCTGCGGGTCCGGCGGGGTCGGGGTGCCGGGGCCCGGGGCCCGTGCGGGGGCCGGCCGGGGTCGGGCCGGGGCGGGGTCGTGCGCGAGGGTCTGCTCGGCTCGCGCGCGGAGCCGCGTCACGCACCCCGGACCCGGTTGCGCGCTCGTCCTGCGGGGACCCTCCCGCACGCCCCCGCGGACCTGCCCCCGCCCCGCCCGCACCCGAAACCGGCCGCGCCTCGCCCGGCCGCGGTCCGTCTCGCCCGGCCGGGTTGCGGGTGCCGACGCGGTGGGTCGGGCGGCGTTTCGGCCGGTGGGGGGGGCGGACGGGCGGTCCGGACGGGGCCGGGGAGGGGCTGGAACGACACCAGTGGCGGCGAGAATTGGCACTCCGCTTGACCGAGTGCTAACCGCCGGAATAGTCTCGCACCTGGCACTCGCCCCTGGTGAGTGCCAACACAGCGACAGGTAGGTCCGGCACCCGCGACGACGGATCGACCTGGTCGCCACCTCAGACAGTTAACCCCGGATCTCCGAAGGGGGAGGTCGGATCGTGACGACCGCCAGCTCCAAGGTTGCCATCAAGCCGCTCGAGGACCGCATTGTGGTCCAGCCGCTCGACGCCGAGCAGACCACGGCCTCTGGCCTGGTCATCCCGGACACCGCGAAGGAGAAGCCCCAGGAGGGCGTCGTCCTCGCGGTTGGCCCGGGCCGCTTCGAGGACGGCCAGCGTCTCCCGCTGGACGTCAGCGTCGGCGACATCGTGCTGTACAGCAAGTACGGCGGCACCGAAGTGAAGTACAGCGGCGAGGAGTACCTCGTCCTCTCGGCTCGCGACGTGCTCGCGATCGTCGAGAAGTAATTCGCTTCCAGATTTGATTTGAGCTACGCCCCTGGTCACCCAGCTGATGCCGGGCGGCGAGGGGCGTAGTTCGTTCTAGGCGGTGGAGGTCGCGGTGAGCGGCCGAGGATCGCAACGAGAGGACTGAACCGCTCCCATGCCGAAGATCCTGAAGTTCGACGAGGACGCCCGTCGCGCCCTCGAGCGCGGCGTCAACAAGCTTGCCGACACGGTCAAGGTGACGATCGGCCCCAAGGGCCGCAACGTCGTCATCGACAAGAAGTTCGGCGCCCCCACCATCACCAACGACGGTGTCACCATCGCTCGCGAGGTCGAGCTGGACGACCCGTACGAGAACCTGGGCGCGCAGCTCGTGAAGGAGGTGGCGACCAAGACCAACGACATCGCGGGCGACGGCACCACCACCGCCACCGTGCTGGCCCAGGCGCTGGTCCGCGAGGGTCTGCGCAACGTCGCCGCGGGCGCGTCCCCGGCCGCCCTGAAGAAGGGCATCGACGCCGCGGTCAAGGCCGTGTCCGAGGAGCTCCTCGCGACCGCCCGCCCGATCGAGGACAAGTCCGACATCGCCGCCGTGGCCGCGCTCTCCGCGCAGGACCAGCAGGTCGGCGAGCTCATCGCCGAGGCGATGGACAAGGTCGGCAAGGACGGTGTCATCACCGTCGAGGAGTCCAACACCTTCGGCCTGGAGCTGGAGTTCACCGAGGGCATGGCCTTCGACAAGGGCTACCTGTCGCCGTACATGGTCTCCGACCAGGAGCGTATGGAGGCCATCCTCGATGACCCGTACATCCTGATCAACCAGGGCAAGATCTCCTCGATCCAGGACCTGCTGCCGCTGCTGGAGAAGGTCATCCAGGCCGGCGCCTCCAAGCCGCTCCTGATCATCGCCGAGGACGTCGAGGGCGAGGCGCTCTCCACCCTCGTCGTCAACAAGATCCGCGGCACCTTCAACGCGGTCGCCGTCAAGGCCCCCGGCTTCGGTGACCGCCGCAAGGCCATGCTCCAGGACATCGCCACCCTCACCGGTGCGACCGTCATCGCCGAGGAGGTCGGCCTCAAGCTCGACCAGGCCGGTCTGGACGTACTGGGCACCGCCCGCCGCGTCACGATCTCCAAGGACGACACCACCATCGTCGACGGTGGCGGCAGCTCCGACGAGGTCCTCGGCCGCGTCAACCAGATCAAGGCCGAGATCGAGTCGACCGACTCGGACTGGGACCGCGAGAAGCTGCAGGAGCGCCTGGCGAAGCTCGCCGGCGGCGTCTGCGTCATCAAGGTCGGCGCCGCCACCGAGGTGGAGCTGAAGGAGAAGAAGCACCGTCTCGAGGACGCCATCTCGGCGACCCGCGCCGCGGTCGAGGAGGGCATCGTCTCCGGCGGTGGCTCCGCGCTCGTCCACGCCGTCAAGGTCCTGGACGGCAACCTCGGCCTGTCGGGCGACGAGGCCACCGGTGTCGCGGTCGTCCGCCGCGCCGCCGTCGAGCCGCTGCGCTGGATCGCCGAGAACGCCGGTCTTGAGGGGTACGTCATCACCTCGAAGGTCGCCGAGCTCGACAAGGGCCAGGGCTTCAACGCCGCCACCGGCGAGTACGGCGACCTGGTCAAGGCCGGCGTCATCGACCCGGTGAAGGTCACCCGTTCCGCGCTGGAGAACGCCGCCTCCATCGCCTCCCTGCTGCTCACGACCGAGACCCTGGTCGTCGAGAAGCCGGCGGAGGAAGAGGGCGACGCCGGTCACGGCCACGGTCACGGCCACAGCCACTGACCAGCGCTCCACGCACCACGGCGAAGCCCCGGCCCCCGCTGCCCAGCGGCGGTGACCGGGGCTTTCCCGTGTGCCCGTGCGTCCTGCCGGCCTACTGGGGGCCGTACTTGCGGCCGGTGCGCGAGGACACCCCGCCGAGGAGGCCGCGCGGGGTCAGCTTCACCACGCCCATCAGCGCCTTGTAGCGCGGGTCGGGGACCGACACGGTCCGGCCCCGGGCCAGGTCGGCGAGGGCCGCGGTCACCAGCTTGTCGGCGTCCAGCCACAGCCAGTTCGGGATGTTGTCGGTGCCCATCCCGGCCCGCTCGTGGAACTCCGTGCGGACGAAGCCGGGGCACAGGGCCATCAGCCGTACGCCCGAGCCCGCCAGGTCCTTCGCCGCGCCCTGGGTGAACTGCACGACCCAGGCCTTGCTGGCCCCGTAGGTGCCGCGCGGCAGGAAGGCCGCCACCGAGGCCACGTTGATCACGCCGCCGCGGCCGCGCGCGCGCATCGGGGCGGCGGCCGCGGAGGTCAGCCGCAGGACCGCCTCCACGTGCACCTTCAGCATGGTCAGTTCGTCGGCCATGGAGACGTCGAGGTAGCGGCCCTTGTTGCCGAAGCCCGCGTTGTTGACCAGCAGGTCCACCGGGTGCGTGCGGTCGGCCAGCCGCTGCTCCACGGCCGCGATGCCCTCCTCCGTGGCGAGGTCGGCGGCCAGGACCTCGGCCTCGATGCCGTGCCGGTCGTGCAGTTCGGTGGCCTGCTCGCCCAGCCGCTTGGTGTCGCGCGCCACCAGTACGAGGTTGTGTCCCTGGGCGGCGAGCCGGCGCGCGAAGGCGGCGCCGATGCCCGCCGTGGATCCCGTAATCAAGGCAGTCGTCATACGCGCAACCTAGCCGCCCGGGGTGACGGTTCCGTGCCCCGCGTGCTTGCGCGCGTACGCGAGGGCGGTCTCGCGCACGTCGGGTGCCAGGGCCTCGCCCGCCGCGAGGACGCGCGGCAGCAGGGTCCGGTCGGTGGTCCAGGCGCGGAAGAGGAACGCCGAGGTGACCTCGTGCTCGGGGCGGTGGGTGATCTCGATCCGGTCGCCGGGGGAGACCGGGCCCTCCCGGACCACCCGCAGGTACGCCCCCGGACGGCACTCCCGGGTGAACCGCCTGACCCAGCCGGGCTCGCCCAGCACGCCCTGGAAGGTCCGGCACGGGATGCGGGTGGAGGAGACCTCCAGGACCAGTTCGGGGCCGACCCGCCAGCGCTCGCCGAGCACCGCGCCGCTCAGGTCCACGCCGGTGGTGGTGAGGTTCTCCCCGAAGAGGCCGGGCGGCAGGGCGCGGCCCAGCTCGGCCTCCCACCAGTCGAGGTCCTCGCGCGCGTACGCGTAGACGGCCTGGTGGTCGCCGCCGTGGTGGCGCCGGTCGCAGACGGCGTCGCCCGCCAGGCCGCTGCCGCGGCCGGTGGCCTTCGGGCCGGGCGCGCTGACGCGGACCGGCCCCGGGACGGGGCGCTTGCCGATGCCGGTCATGCCGCCCTCGGCGTCGGAGCAGTCGACGGCCGTGGCGCGGCCGAGGTTCACGGAGAGGAGGTGCATGGGGCCCATGCACCACACGCTAACCGAGCCGCCCCAAAGATCTGAAGGGGTATTTCCCTCGCCGTCAAAGCGGGGCTTATGCTCGAAGGGTGATCGAGGCACGTCATCTCCGCGTCCTGCGCGCCGTCGCCGGGACCGGCTCCTTTTCCGCCGCAGCCCGCGAACTGGGCTGCACCCAGCCGGCGGTGTCCCAGCAGATGAAGGCGCTGGAGCAGTCCGCCGGCACCCCGCTGCTCATCCGCACCGGCCGCGAGATGCGGCTGACCCAGGCCGGCGAGGCGCTGGTGCGGCACGCCGCGGGCATCCTGGCCGGGCTGACCGCGGCCGAGGAGGAGGTCGCGGCCATCGCGGGGCTGCGCGCGGGCCGGGTCCGGCTGGTGTCCTTCCCCAGCGGCAGTTCCGCCCTGGTGCCCACCGCCCTCGCGGCGATGCGCGCCGCGCACCCGGGCACCCGGATCTCGCTGGTCGAGGCCGAGCCGCCGCGCTCGGTGGAGATGCTCCGGGAGGGCGACTGCGACGTGGCGCTGGCCTTCCGGTACGGCGGGGAGCGCGGGGCGCCGGGGGCCGCGGCGGAGTGGGAGGACCTCGTGGTCCGGCCGCTGCTGACGGACCGGCTCGTGGGCCTGGTGCCCGAGGGCCACCGGCTGGCCGGGGCCGAGCGGGTGGGCATGGCCGAACTGGCCGGCGAGCCGTGGATCGCGGGCTGCCCGCGCTGCCGCCGCCATCTGGTGGAGGTGTGCGAGGACGCGGGCTTCACCCCGCGCATCGACTTCGCCACCGACGACTACCCGGCGGTGGTCGGCCTGGTCGGCGCGGGACTGGGCGTGGCGGTGCTGCCGGAGCTCGCGGTGGAGTCCGTACGGGCCAAGGGCGTGAGCACGGTGGCCGTGGAGCCGGCGGTGGAGCGCGAGGTGGTCGCCCTGACCCTGCCGGACCTGGCCCGGGTGCCGGCGGTGGCCGCCACCCTGGCCGAGCTGGAGCGGGCCGGGGCGCGCTGAGGGGACGTACGGCGGGACGCGCGGCGGGACGCGCGGCGGTGCGTACGGCCGAACGGGTGGGATCCGTACCCGGGGCACGGTGTGCCCCGGGTGCGACGACGCATCGCGGAAACGTTCCTTCGGGCGTTTCGCCGGGTCCCGTCAGTGCGGAGCGGCGGGGCCGATCGTGCTGGACGCGGGGATCAGGCGGTGCCGGGCGCGGCCCATCAGCTCCTCGCGTTCGTCTTCGGTCAGGCCGCCCCACACCCCGTAGGGCTCGCGGACGGCTAGGGCGTGCGCGGCGCACTCCGAGCGCACCGGGCATCTCATGCAGACCTCTTTAGCCGAGGCCTCGCGCGCGCTCCTCGCCGCGCCCCGCTCGCCTTCCGGGTGGAAGAAGAGGGAGCTGTCGACCCCGCGGCAGGCGGCGAGCAGCTGCCAGTCCCAGAGGTCGGCGTTCGGTCCGGGGAGGCGGGAGAAATCTGCCATTGGTAGTCCTCTTGGTGCCGGTACTGAGGCGGATGGGGTCCATGTCTCCACACCTACTGTCGTAGTAGATGTAAATATGACCTATGGGGAATCTAGCCTCAGACACGTGCCAAACGGAAGGAAAGCCGCCAAATAGGGCATAGCTCCAGATGGACGACAAGCAGCTCGTGGCTCCTGTGCCGTGATCGCCACCTCACGTAGAGTGCCGAAGGTGTCCGTCCGACCCGTAACTCTTTCGAGTGACCATCGTTGAGAGTGCGAAGGCGGTTGAACCACACACGTTCTCGGACAGGCGTCCGGGGGCATCGACCGCACAGGTGACGATACGTACCAGCCTGGAGGCTCAAGGTGACGCGCATCAGCAGCTGCGGAGGGCGGTCATGACATCCGTCCTCGTCTGCGACGATTCCCCGCTTGCCCGAGAGGCGCTCCGTCGCGCGGTTGCCACCGTGCCCGGCGTCGAGCGCGTGACGACGGCCGCCAACGGCGAGGAAGTCCTCCGCCGCTGGGGTGCCGACCGCTCCGACCTGATTCTGATGGATGTACGGATGCCCGGGCTCGGCGGTGTGGAGACGGTGCGCCGGCTGCTCTCGGCCGACCCCGGCGCCCGCATCATCATGCTGACGGTCGCCGAGGACCTGGACGGCGTGGCCCTCGCGGTCGCCGCCGGCGCCCGCGGCTACCTGCACAAGGACGCCTCGCGCGCCGAACTGCGGGCCACGGTCACCCAGGCCCTCGCCGACCCGACCTGGCGACTGGCCCCGCGCCGGCTGCGCTCGGCCGAGATGGGCGCCGCGCCCACGCTCACCGCGCGTGAGATCCAGGTGCTGGAGGGCATGAGCCACGGCCGGTCGAACGCGGAGATCGGGCGCGAGCTCTTCCTCTCCGAGGACACGGTCAAGACGCACGCCCGCAGGCTGTTCAAGAAGCTGGGCGCCTCCGACCGGGCGCACGCCGTGGCCCTCGGGTTCCGCTGGGGCCTCGTGCGCTGACCCCGCCCGGGGCACGGACCGGTCCGCCGCGGCGGACCGCCCCGTACGGTCCCGTCCGTCGTCGGCGGACGGGGCATTGTGCCGGGTGGCGGCGGCGTCGCGCCCGGCCCGGCAGGCGCCGCGCGGAGCGGGCGCCGACCCGGCCCGGCGGGCGCCGGGCCCCCGCCGTCGTACCCGGAACGCACCCGGGGATTGGCGGGGCTCGATCCGGGGGACGTGTCGCTTCGTGCGCGATGCCGCATCCTTGAGGGTGTGCCGCATTCTTGGAGATGTGGAGCCCCCGTCCTCGGGGGCGATTCGGCCGAGCGGGAGGGGAGGCGCAGAGCATGGGTTCCGGCGCACCCGCTCATAACGCTTCGATGCACAACGCGTGCCACGGTGCCACGGATTCTCCGGCGCCAAGGCACCATGGATCGATGCGCGACGACGAGGCCCAGGGGTCACCCGCGGCCACAGGTTCCACCGGCGCCGCCAAGGGCGGGAGCGCCGGGGCCGTCAGCGCGCTCGTGCGCCGTGCCGTCGAGGGCGACGAACAGGCCACGCACGATCTGCTCGCCTTCGTGCACCCCCTCGCGATCCGCTACTGCCGCACCCGGCTGTCCCGGCTCCCGGGTGACGCTCGTCACTTCGTCGAGGACCTGGCGCAGGAGGTCTGCGTCGCGGTCCTGATGGCACTGCCCCGCTACCGGGACACCGGCCGGCCCTTCGAGGCCTTCGTCTTCGCCATCGCCGCGCACAAGGTCGCGGACCTCCAGCGGGCCGCCATGCGGCACCCGGGGAGCACGGCCGTGCCGTCCGACGAGATGCCGGAGCGGCCCGACGACTCGCTGGGCCCCGAGGAGCGCGCGCTGCTCAGCAGCGATGCCGCCTGGGCCAAGAAGCTGCTGGCCAACCTGCCGGAGAATCAGCGGGAGCTCCTCGTCCTGCGGGTGGCCGTCGGGCTGACCGCGGAGGAGACCGGACAGATGCTCGGGATGTCGCCGGGAGCGGTGCGGGTGGCACAGCACCGGGCGCTGAGCAGGCTGCGGGCCCTCGCCGAGCAGTGACGCGGCCGGGCCCGGGCGTCGGCGCCGTCTGGTAGGAAGTGACGAAACTTCCGCGCGCTCTTGGTCGTGGAATGAGACGCGGCGGTATCCCGTTAGCATGGACATCCGCGCTGAGCAAGACCATTTGGGAAGGTGTCATGACCGCCGACGGAGTGCCCGACAAATTCGCCACGCTCGGACTGACCTACGACGACGTCCTGCTGCTGCCGGGCGCGTCGGACATGTCGCCTGACGCGATCGACACCTCCTCCCTGATCTCGCGCAACGTCCGCGTGAACGTTCCGCTGCTGTCCGCCGCCATGGACAAGGTGACCGAGGCCCGCATGGCGATCGCGATGGCCCGTCAGGGCGGCGTGGGCGTGCTGCACCGCAACCTGTCGATCGCCGATCAGGCCAACCAGGTCGACCTGGTGAAGCGCTCCGAGTCCGGCATGGTCACCGACCCGATCACCGTGCACCCGGACGCCACGTTGGGCGAGGCCGACCAGCTCTGCGCGAAGTTCCGCATCTCCGGCGTGCCGGTGACCGACCCCGCGGGCAAGCTCCTGGGCATCGTCACCAACCGCGACATGGCCTTCGAGTCCGACCGCAGCCGCCAGGTGCGCGAGGTCATGACCCCGATGCCGCTGGTCACGGGCAAGGTGGGCATCTCGGGCGTGGACGCCATGGAGCTGCTGCGCCGCCACAAGATCGAGAAGCTTCCGCTGGTCGACGACGCGGGCATCCTCAAGGGCCTCATCACGGTCAAGGACTTCGTCAAGGCCGAGAAGTACCCGAACGCCGCCAAGGACAAGGACGGCCGGCTGCTGGTCGGCGCGGCCGTCGGTGTCGCGGGCGACGCGTACGAGCGGGCCCAGGCGCTGATCGAGGCGGGCGCCGACTTCATCGTCGTCGACACCGCCCACGGCCACTCCCGCCTCGTCGGCGACATGGTCGCGAAGATCAAGTCGAACGCGGCCGTGGACGTCATCGGCGGCAACGTCGCCACCCGCGACGGCGCCCAGGCGCTGATCGACGCCGGCTGCGACGGCATCAAGGTCGGTGTCGGCCCCGGCTCCATCTGCACGACCCGCGTGGTCGCCGGCATCGGCGTCCCGCAGGTCACCGCGATCTACGAGGCCGCCCTCGCGGCCAAGGCCGCGGGCGTCCCGGTGATCGGCGACGGCGGCCTGCAGTACTCCGGCGACATCGCCAAGGCCCTCGTCGCGGGCGCCGACACGGTGATGCTCGGCTCGCTGCTCGCGGGCTGCGAGGAGTCCCCGGGCGAGCTGCTCTTCATCAACGGCAAGCAGTTCAAGTCGTACCGCGGCATGGGTTCGCTCGGCGCTATGCAGTCCCGCGGCGACCAGCGCTCCTTCTCCAAGGACCGCTACTTCCAGGAGGGCGTGGGCGGCGACGACAAGCTCATCCCCGAGGGCATCGAGGGCCAGGTGCCCTACCGCGGTCCGCTCTCCGCGGTCGTCCACCAGCTGGTCGGCGGTCTGCGGCAGTCGATGTTCTACGTCGGCGGCCGTACGGTTCCCGAGCTCCAGGACCGGGGCCGCTTCGTCCGGATCACCTCGGCGGGGCTCAAGGAGAGCCACCCGCACGACATCCAGATGACGGTCGAAGCACCGAACTACAGCCGCAAGGGCTGACGGCGCGAGCGAAGGGGCGGGCCCGGAGAACCATCCGGGCCCGCCCCTTCGCCGTGCCACCGGTCCGCGCGCACCGGGCGTGCGGACCGTACGTCCGTACAGCGGGCACCGAAACGCAGTCCTCCGCCGGTCGGGGATACTGGACGGGCAGACCCAGAGGAAAGGCCACCACACGTGACTGAGATCGAGATCGGGCGCGGCAAGCGCGGCCGCAGGGCGTACGCGTTCGACGACATCGCCATCGTCCCGAGCCGGCGTACCCGGGATCCGAAGGAGGTCTCGATCGCCTGGCAGATCGACGCGTACCGCTTCGAGCTCCCCTTCCTGGCCGCCCCCATGGACTCGGTCGTCTCCCCGCAGACGGCGATCCGCATCGGCGAGCTCGGCGGCCTCGGCGTGCTGAACCTCGAAGGCCTGTGGACCCGGTACGAGGACCCGCAGCCGCTGCTCGACGAGATCGCGGAGCTGGACGGGGCGACCGCCACGCGCCGTCTCCAGGAGATCTACGAGGCCCCGATCCAGGCGGACCTGATCCGCCGACGGATCAAGGAGGTGCGCGACTCCGGCGTCGTCACCGCCGCCGCGCTGTCCCCGCAGCGCACCGCGGAGTTCTCCAAGGCCGTGGTCGACGCGGGCGTGGACATCTTCGTGATCCGCGGCACCACCGTCTCGGCGGAGCACGTGTCGGGCGCGGCCGAGCCGCTGAACCTGAAGCAGTTCATCTACGAGCTCGACGTCCCGGTCATCGTGGGCGGCTGCGCCACCTACACGGCGGCCCTGCACCTGATGCGGACCGGCGCCGCGGGCGTCCTGGTCGGCTTCGGCGGCGGTGCGGCGCACACGACGCGCAACGTGCTCGGCATCCAGGTCCCGATGGCGACCGCCGTCGCGGACGTGGCCGCGGCCCGCCGCGACTACATGGACGAGTCCGGCGGCCGCTACGTGCACGTGATCGCCGACGGCGGCGTGGGCTGGTCGGGCGACATCCCGAAGGCCGTGGCCTGCGGTGCGGACGCCGTGATGATCGGTTCCCCGCTGGCCCGTGCCACCGACGCGCCCGGCAAGGGCAACCACTGGGGCATGGAGGCCGTCCACGAGGACGTGCCGCGCGGCAAGAAGGTCGACCTGGGCACCGTGGGCACCACCGAGGAGATCCTCACCGGTCCCTCGCACAGCCCGGACGGATCGATGAACATCTTCGGCGCGCTGCGCCGTTCGATGGCGACCACGGGCTACAGCGAGCTCAAGGAGTTCCAGCGGGTCGAGGTCACGATCGCGGACTCGCAGCACAGCCGCTGACCGGGAGCCGCGGGCCGTTTCCCGTACGCATGCCGGAGGGCCGGCACCCCACGGGGGTGCCGGCCCTCCGGCAGGTGCGGAGCGGGGGTCAGTCGCCGACCTTCTTGGCGGCGCCGAAGGCCACGAAGCCGCCGATGGCGAGGAAGAGGTAGTCCATGACCTCGGACGCCTCCTTCCAGATGTCGTTCAGGCCGCCGATGCCCGGGTCGCTCAAGACGTCGGCGAGAGCGATGTGGGCGACGTCGGAGAGCGCGAGCGCGATGAAGAACAGCTGGCCGAGGTAGACGGCGGCGACCGAGAGAACGACGCTGACCACGGGGAGGACCGGGTTCCGGCCGCCGACCTTGCCGGCCGCGAGGCCGACGAGGAGTCCGACGCCGACCGCGGCGTAGCCGACCTGGCGGTCGATGGCGTTCATGATCGCGCCGTAGGCGCCGGCCGCGACCAGGGCCGCCACGACGGCGGCGGCGATGCCGAGGCCGATGTTGCCGCCGCGGGCCGGGGCCGGGGCGGGGGCCGAGTACGGAGCCGGGGCCGGGTACGGGGCCGGGGCCGGGGTGGCGGAGTCGGGTGCGGGCGGCTGGACGTTCTGAGCCATGGGAAATCCCCCCCCAGGGATTCGGGCGCACGGGTGCCCGTAGGCCATAAGTGCGAGATAAGTGACGCCGCAGGCTAACACCCGTCCCGGACATCCGCCGGGGGGATCGCGGCGGCTCAGAGGCGGTGGGCGGCCCCCGCCGGGCTGGCGCCCCGGGTGTCCAGGAGCAGCTGGGCCTTGACCGCGAGTCCTTGCAGGTCGTAGGTGCGGTGCTGCTGGAGCAGGATGGTCAGGTCGGCGTTGGCGGCGGCCTCGTAGAGGGACTCCGCGCGCGGCACCGGCTGGTCGCGGACGCGCCAGCCCGCGATGTACGGGTCGTGGTAGCTGATCAGCGCGCCCAGGTCGAGGAGGCGGCTGGCGATCTCGCCGGCCGGTGAGCCCTCCTGGTCGGCCAGGTCCGGCTTGTACGTGACGCCCAGGAGCAGGACGCGGGCGCCGCGGGCCGACTTCCCGTGCTCGTTCAGCAGGGTGGCGGAGCGCTGGATGACGTACTGGGGCATCCGGTTGTTGATCTCCTGCGCCAGGCCGATCATGCGCAGGGGGTGGCCGGGGGTGCGGGTGGTGTGCGGGAGGTAGTTGGGGTCCAGCGGGACGCCGTGGCCGCCGACGCCGGGGCCCGGGCGGAAGGCCTGGAAGCCGTAGGGCTTGGTCTCGGCGCAGCGGATGACGTCCCAGAGGTCGACGCCGAGGTCGTGGCAGAGCACCGCCATCTCGTTCATGAGGGCGATGTTGACCTGCCGGTAGTTGGTCTCCAGGAGCTGCACGGTCTCGGCCTCGCGCAGGCCGCGGGCGCGGACCACCTTCTCGGTGAGGCGGGCGTAGAAGGCGTGCGCGGACTCGGTGCAGGCGGGGGTGAGGCCGCCGATGACCTTGGGGGTGTTGGAGATGCCGTGGGTGCGGTTGCCCGGGTCGAGCCGGCTGGGGGAGTAGGCCAGGTGGAAGTCCCGGCCCGCCCGCAGGCCGGAGCCCTCTTCGAGGATCGGGCGGAGGTAGTCCTCGGTGACGCCGGGGTGCACGGCGGATTCGAGGATCACGGTGGTGTGGGCGCGCAGCCGGGCGGCGAGGGCGCGGCCGGCCTCGCCGACCGCGGAGAGGTCGAGTGCACGATCGGCGCCGAGCTGGGTAGGGGCGCAGATGACGGCGGTGCGGACCCGGCCGAGTTCGGCCGGGTTGGTGGTGATCCGGAAGCCGGCCGCCGACATGCGGCGGATCTCGGCTGCGGTGAGGGTGGAGTCCGTGACCGGACCGCTGTCGTAGCCGACCGTCTCGATCCCGGCGGCGACGGCCGCCTGGGCGAGGGGGAGGCCGAGATGGCCGAGTCCGATGACGGCGAGATCTGCGGGCATGGGGGTGCCGTCCCTTCCCTGACATGAGGGGGATGCGCGCGCAAGCCCTGTGGACAGGAGGAGACCGGAAGGAGCTGGCGCAATGTCAGACTAGGCGTATATATGACAGATATGTCGCATTCTGGAGCGGTGGCCGTCTGTGTGTTGTCCACAGGCGGTGGCCGATGCGGGCGGGGACGGTCAGAATCATGAACGGGTGGTGTGAGCTGGATCACCCGTACGACGCGGGAGAGGCCCGCAGTAACGGGAGGCAGCCGTGAGGACAGCGACACTGGGGCCGGCGGAGCGCGCCGAGGCCCTCGCGCGGATGGCGGAGCGGGAGCTCGACGTGCTGGTGGTGGGCGCGGGCGTGGTGGGCGCGGGGACCGCGCTCGACGCGGTGACCCGTGGGCTCTCGACCGGGTTGGTGGAGGCACGGGACTGGGCGTCCGGCACCTCCAGCCGGTCCAGCAAGCTCGTCCACGGCGGACTGCGGTACCTGGAGATGCTCGACTTCGCCCTCGTCCGGGAGGCGCTGAAGGAGCGCGGCCTGCTGCTGGAGCGGCTGGCCCCGCACCTGGTGAAGCCGGTGCCGTTCCTCTACCCGTTGCAGCACAAGGGCTGGGAGCGGCTGTACGCCGGCTCGGGCGTGGCGCTCTACGATGCGATGTCGATCTCCAGCGGGCACGGCCGGGGCCTGCCCGTGCACCGCCACCTCTCGCGCAAGCGGGCCCTGCGGGTGGCGCCCGCACTGCGCAAGGACGCCCTGGTGGGCGCGCTGCAGTACTACGACGCCCAGATGGACGACGCGCGGTACGTGGCCACCCTGGTGCGCACGGCCGCGGCGTACGGGGCGCACTGCGCCAACCGTGCGAGGGTGGTCGGCTTCCTGCGCGAGGGCGAACGGGTGGTCGGCGCGCGCGTGCAGGACGTCGAGGGCGGCGGGGAGTACGAGATCCGCGCGAAGCAGGTGGTCAACGCGACGGGCGTGTGGACGGACGACACCCAGGCCCTGATCGGAGAGCGCGGGCAGTTCCACGTCCGGGCGTCGAAGGGCATCCACCTGGTCGTGCCGAAGGACCGCATCCATTCGAGCACCGGGCTGATCCTGCGGACCGAGAAGTCGGTGCTGTTCGTCATCCCGTGGGGCCGGCACTGGATCGTGGGCACCACGGACACCGACTGGGACCTGGACAAGGCGCACCCGGCGGCGTCGAGCGCGGACATCGACTACCTGCTGGAGCACGTGAACTCGGTGCTGTCCGTGCCGCTGACCCGCGACGACGTGCAGGGCGTGTACGCGGGGCTGCGGCCGCTGCTGGCCGGCGAGTCGGACGCGACGAGCAAGCTCTCGCGGGAGCACACGGTCGCCCACCCGGTGCCGGGGCTGGTGGTCGTCGCGGGCGGCAAGTACACGACGTACCGGGTGATGGCCAAGGACGCCGTCGACGAGGCGGTGCACGGGCTGGACCAGCGGGTCGCGCAGTGCGTGACGGAGGACGTGCCGCTGGTGGGCGCGGAGGGGTACCGGGCGCTGTGGAACGGGCGGGCCCGGATCGCCGCCCGGACGGGGCTGCACGTGGTGCGGGTGGAGCACCTGCTGAACCGCTTCGGGTCCCTGACGGAGGAACTGCTGGACCTGATCGCCGGCGACCCGGGGCTGGGCGAGCCGGTGACCGGCGCCGAGGACTACCTGCGCGCCGAGATCGTCTACGCCGCCTCGCACGAGGGGGCGCGGCACCTGGACGACGTCCTGACGCGGCGGACGCGCATCTCGATCGAGACCTTCGACCGGGGCACGCGGTCGGCGCGCGAGTGCGCGGAGCTGATGGCGCCGGTGCTGGGGTGGGACGAACAGCAGATCGAGAAGGAAGTGGAGCACTACGAGAAGCGGGTGCAGGCGGAGCGGGAGTCGCAGCGCCAGCCGGACGACCAGACGGCGGACGCCGCCCGGCTGGGGGCGCCCGACATCGTTCCGTTGTAACTCCGCTATCCGGAAGGGGGAACCGCGGACCCGGGGGGTCCGTCCGTTGCGGAGTGAGGAACAATGAGGGGCCTGCCGGGGCGGGTTACCGCGGACCCCGGCCGCTGCCGGGCCAGCCGGCGCCGCCGGCGCTGCCTGAGCCGCCGGCGCTGCTGGGGCGGGCGGCACGATCGCAGAGGGGACGCATGTCGAAGCCGGAGCACACCGACGGGGCGCTTGCCGGGTCGCCTGCGGCGAAGCCCGTGGTGGAGGATGCCGTGACGCCTGCGGCGCAGCACGACGACGGAGCTTCGGCCGACGCGGCGAACGCCGCGGGTGACGGGGGAACTGACGCGGGGTCGGGCGCGGAGCGCGCCGCCGACCCGGCCGGGCCCGAGGCCGCGGCCGGCGCCGACGAGGTGACCGCGTCCGAGGACGCCGCCGCCGCACCCGGGCCGAAGCCGGCCGCGCAGGTGCGGTCCGGGGCCGCGGGCCAGCCGCCGGCGGAGCACGCGCCCGAGGACGGGGCGACGGTGAAGCACCCGCCGGAGACGGGCGAGCCGCAGGCGGAAGAGCCCGTGGAGAAGCCCCCGGCCAAGGGCGCGCCCGAGGACGGGGCGACGGCGCGAGAGGCGTCAGGCGGGAAGGCTGCGGCCAAGGACGTGCCCGAGGATGCGGTGCCGGGGCGGGGCGTGTCGGGTGGGAAGGCTCCGGTGAAGGACGTGTCCGGGGGCGGGTCTTCCGGGAAGGGCGCTGCCGCGGGGGCGAAGGGGCTGACGAAGGAGATACCGGCCGTGGCGCAGGCCGGGGCGGAAGGGGCCGCGGGCGCGGCGCCGGTCGAGGACGCGCCGCCCGCGGGGGCGAGGCCCGGGAGCGAGCCGGGCGCCGGCCGGGCGTCGGGCAAGGACGCCCCCGGGGCGGCCAGGGCCCGGTCCGCGAAGGAGGCGGTCGGCGGGTCGAAGCCCGCCGGCAAGGGCCCGGCGGCGCCCGAGGACGCCAAGCCCGCCGACGAGGGGCGGCTGCTCGCCGGCCGCTACCGGCTGGGCGAGGTGCTCGGCAAGGGCGGCATGGGCACCGTCTGGCGCGCCGAGGACGAGACCCTGGGACGGACCGTCGCCGTCAAGGAACTCCGCTTCAGCACCGGGGTCGACGAGGACGAGAAGCGCCGGCTGATCACCCGTACCCTCCGCGAGGCCAAGGCCATCGCCCGGATCCGCAGCGGCGGCGCCGTCACGGTCTACGACGTGGTGGACGAGGACGCCCGCCCGTGGATCGTCATGGAGCTCATCGAGGGCCCCTCCCTCGCCGAGTTCGTCCGCGAGAACGGCCCGCTGACGCCCCGTCGCGCCGCCGAGGTCGGACTGGCCGTCCTCGACGTGCTCCGGGCCGCGCACGGCCAGGGCATCCTGCACCGGGACGTGAAGCCGTCCAACGTGCTCATCGCCGGCAACGGCCGCGTGGTCCTCACCGACTTCGGCATCGCGCAGGTCGAGGGCGACCCCTCCGTCACCTCCACCGGCATGCTCGTCGGCGCCCCCTCGTACATCTCCCCGGAGCGGGCCCGCGGCCAGAAGCCCGGGCCGCCCGCCGACATGTGGTCCCTCGGCGGTCTGCTGTACGCGTCGGTCGAGGGAGTGCCCCCGTACGACAAGGGTTCGGCGCTCGCCACCCTCACCGCGGTCATGACCGAGCCGGTCGATCCGCCGGGGAACGCGGGACCGCTCACCGATGTGATCTACGGCCTGCTCGCCAAGGACCCGGCCCAGCGGCTCGACGACGTCCGCGCGCGGGCGATGCTCACCGCGGTGATCGACGCCCCCGAGCCGCCGCCGGCCCCCGCGGCCGCGCCGACCGCAGAGCAGACCCGGCAGATCTCGCTGGCCGATGCCAAGGAAGCCGCTGAGAAGGCCGCGGCCGAGAAGGCGGAGAAGACCGCCGAGAAGGCGGCGAAGAAGGAGCGCGAGCGGCGCGAGCGCGAGCAGCGCGAACGGGCCCGCGCAGCGCTGAAGTCGGCCCGCAAGGCGGCGGCCGTCGCGGCGGCCGCGGCCACGGCCGCCGAGGCACCGGCGAAGGCCCCTGAGTCGAAGCCGAAGCCGTCGCCCGTCGCGGCTCCGCTCACCGACGTCATGCAGCGCCGCACCATCGTGCTCGCGATCGTCGCCGTGGTCGTCGTGCTCGCGGCGATCGGCTCCCTGATCGCCTTCCTGGTCGGCGGCGACGACAAGGGCGGCCGTACGGACGAGGGCAAGGGCGCCGGCAAGCCGACCCCGGCCGCGTCCGGCGGCCAGAGCCCCGGCGGAAGCCCGCAGGGGACTCCGCAGGGGACGGCCGAGTCGCCCGCGCAGCCCCCGTCCGGAACGGGGCAGCAGGGCGGCGCCGGCCAGCAGACGCCCGGCGCCGACGGCGGCCAGGGACAGGGACAGACCCAGGGACAGGGCCAAGGCCAGGGCAGCGACCCGGGCGCCGGGGGCGGGGCCCTGCCCGCGGGCTACGCACTGGTGAGCAACCCGGGGTTCCACTTCACCATGGCGATGCCCGAGGGCTTCAAGCAGACGGCAACGGCGGGGGAGAACTCCGGCGGGATATACAGCCGTGACGGCGGCTTCCCGCGCATCCAGGTGGACCACACCGGCAGTCCCGGCAACAACGCCAAGGCCGCCTGGCTCGCCTCGGTCGCGGGCACCGCGGCCAGCAGCACGAACTACCGGACCATCCGGGTCGACACGGTGGATTACCGCGGCTACCCGACCGTCGCGGACTGGGAGTTCGAGCGGGAGCAGAAGGGCGTCAAGGTCAGGGTGCTCAACCGCGGCTTCAAGCTGGACGACGCACACGGCTACGCGATCATGATCAGCTGCGCGGCCGACCAGTGGGACGGCGCCGAGTGCACGCAGATGCGCACCACGGCCTTCGAGACGTTCCAGCCGCTGGGCTGACCCCGGGACGCGGGCGCCCTGCGCGTCGTATCGTGTCAGCGGGGCCACGAGGGACCTGACGCACTCGGGGGAGGCGATGGTGGAGGAGTACGCGGGCCGGATCCTGGCCCACCGCTACCGTCTGCCGGTACCGCCGTCCGACGCGTACGAACTGGTCGAGACCCGGGCCTTCGACACGCGCAGCGGGCAGGAAGTGCTGGTCCGGCAGGTGCCGTTGCCGGAGGTCGTGGACGCGGAGACGCTCGACGGGCGCCGCACCACGGCCCGTTCGACGCCCGCGGGCGACCTGCCGGCGGTGCGGCGCGCCATCGAGGCGGCCCAGGCGGCGGCAGCGGTCGCGGACCATCCGCGGCTGGACCAGGTCTTCGACGTGTTCGCCGAGGACGGTTCGCTGTGGATAGTGAGC
The DNA here is from genome assembly GCF_008704535.1 of Streptomyces subrutilus. Taxonomy (NCBI): domain Bacteria; kingdom Bacillati; phylum Actinomycetota; class Actinomycetes; order Kitasatosporales; family Streptomycetaceae; genus Streptomyces; species Streptomyces subrutilus. Next base: position 3,157,818 of record NZ_CP023701.1, on the reverse strand, counting down.
GAACTGGTCCCGGCCAGGCCGCTGGCCGCACTCATCGCCGACGCGCCGCTGAGCCCCTACCGGGCGGCCGAGGTGGCCTCGGACGTGCTGACCGCGCTGCGCGTGCTGCACGCGCAGGGCTGGACCCACCGCAACATCACCGTCCGCACGGTCCTGGTCTGCGACGACGGCCGGATCGTGCTGACCGGGCTGGCGGCGGGCGCGGCGGAGGAGGCCCTGTGCGGCTACGACCCCGTCCCGCGTCCCCCGGCCGGCGAGGAGACGGGGTGGGACGCCGGAGCCCCGCACGCCCCCGCCCCGCACGCCCCGACCCCGCACACCCCGGCTCCCGGCAGTCCGGGGGGCGCGGGCCCGGCGGCCGGCGCCCCGGCCGCGGGCGGGCCCCCGTACGGGCCGGGCCCCTACGCCCCGGACCCGGGCGGGACCGCGGGTACGGGGCTGGAGCGACGCCCGGCCCCGGGTGCGGCTCCCGGTACCGGGCTGGAGCCGGCGGCCTTCGGCGCGGGGAGCCCGGAACCGGCCCCCGGCGCCGGGCCCCACGCCGGCCCCCCGTTCCACCACCCCGGGCCCGGCCAGCCCGAGCCCGGCCGGCCCCCGCAGCGGCCCCGGGCGCCCGAGACCGGGTACGCGCCGCTGGTGGCCCCGGGGTACGACACCGGGCCGCGCTACACCGACCACATCACCCCCGGGCGCCCGGAGGACCGGCCGGACCGTGCCGAGCGGCCCGACCTGAAGGCCGCCGCTCGGGCCGGAGCCATCGCCGCCTACCGCGCCGGTGCCCAGGCGGCCGCCGCCCGGGTCACCGAGCAGCGCAAGGCCGTGGCGGAGCCGCGGCCCGAGGGATCGAACCTGCCGCAGGGGTACTCGTACCCGTACGGCGGCCCGGAAGGAGACGCCCCCGCCGCCTGGCACGGCGCCACCCCGCGCCGCCAGCCCGCCCTGCCGCCCGCCCCTGAGCCCCACTCCCTGCCGCCCGCGCGCCCGGCCCCGCAGGACGGTGCCCGCCGGGACCCGGCCCCGGCCGGTCCGACACCCCCCGCGGACCCGGCTCCGGACCCGGGCCCGCACCCGAGCCCCCATGCCCGCCCGTACACCGATCCGTACACCGAGCCGCAGCCGCAGCCGCAGCCGCCGGAGTCGCGGGCCGCGCTGCCCGCGCAGCTGGCCCTGCCGCAGGGATACCGGCAGGCCGAAGCCCCGTACGGCCCCGGCCCCGGCGCCGGTCCCTCCGAACCGGTCCGCCCGCAGCCGCGCCCGACCGCCCCCGAGCCCCCGGCCCAGCCGGCCCCGGCCGCTCCCGCCGCTCCCGCCGCTCCCGCCGACGGCTGGGACGGGCCGCGCACCGGCCTGGACGCCGAGCGGGCCCGCCAGACGCGGATGGCCGTCGTGGGCGCCGTCACCGAACGCTGGGCCCCCGAACAGGCCGGGCCCGTCCACGGGCACTGGCAGCTGGCCGCCCCGGTCGGCCCGGCCACCGACCTGTGGGCGCTGGGCGCCCTCCTCTACCGGGCGGTCCAGGGCCACGCCCCGTACCCGGAGGACAGCGTCGGCGAGCTCGTCGAGATGGTGTGCGCCGAGCCCCCGGCCTTCGCGGAGGAGTGCGGCGCACTGCGGCCGGTCGTGGAGTCGCTGCTGCGTCAGGACCCGACCGAGCGGCCCGACTTCGAGGAGCTGCGGGGCTGGCTGCGTTCGCTCGTGCGGTCCGCGCCCGAGCCGGACGCCGGGTTCGGCGTGCTCCCGATGGCCGAGGCGGACCCGGCCCGGCTGCCCGTGGTGCGCCGCCGCGGCGACCTGCACGGGCGCCACCGCAACCCGGCCGCCCCCCGCAAGCCCCTCGCGCTCGGCCGGCTGCTGCTGGTCGGCGTCCTGGTGCTGCTGGCCGGGGCGGTGGCGTACGCGATGCTGTTCCTGCCCCGCTCCGCGGATCCGCAGGCGCCGGGCGGCAGCGCGGAGGGGCCGGCGCGGCAGAGCCCGTCCCAAGTCCCCACCGGCACTCCGGAGTCCAAGCCGGCCCCGCAGACGACCACCCCGCCCCCGGAGGCCTCCGCGCCCGCGCCCGCCCCGGCGCCGGCCGGCTACACCACCCAGCAGGACCCGGAGCACTTCGAGATCGCGGTGCCGGAGGGCTGGGAGCGCCGGGGCATCAACGAGGCGGGCCAGGTGCGCTACACCGGGGGCCAGTTCACGCTGACGGTGGTCCCCGGCCGGGACCGGGTCGAGGGCAATCCGGATCCGGCGGCCTACCAGAAGGACAAGGAGCAGGAGCTGACGCCGTACCGCACCTCCACCTGGTCGACGGTCGGCGACGTGAAGTCGACCAAGGTGGGCCAGCAACTGCGGGCCACCGGGCGGTACACGTGGATCGACGGCACCGGACGGAACGTCTTCGCGCGCAACTTCGTTGTCGCCTTGGGCGGCACCTACCACGTCGTCATGGTGACCGGGCCCGAGGACGAACAGGGCAAGGTCACCGAGGTCTTCGAAAAGGCCACGGCCAGTTACAAGTCGGGCGGTTGACCCCGTGCTGAGGATCGATCAGTACGGCGATTGCGTCACAGTGCGGCCTTTCGGCGCCCGGGCGGTTCCGGCAGCGCCCGTGGGCTCCGTAATCTGGCCTGAAGTGCAGAGAGCGGCGGGGTTTCGTGGAACAGCAGACAGGTGGGGGCGCCGTGCTGGCGGGCCGGTACCGGCTCGTCGAGCCGATAGGCCGGGGCGGCATGGGCAAGGTGTGGCGCGCGCATGACGAGTTGCTGCACAGGATCGTCGCCGTCAAGGAGCTGACGGCGGGCCTGTACGTGGCCCAGGCCGACCGGGACGTCATGCACGCCCGGACGCAGAAGGAGGCCCGGGCGGCGGCCCGCATCCAGCACCCGGCGGTCGTCACCGTCCACGACGTGCTGGAGCACGACGACCGGCCGTGGATCGTCATGGAGTACATCGACGGGCCCTCCCTGGCCGACGCGGCCAAGGAGGCCGGGCGGATCGAGCCCCGCGAGGCGGCCAGGATCGGGCTGCACGTGCTGGGCGCCCTGCGCGCCGCGCACGCGGTGGGGGTGCTGCACCGGGACGTGAAGCCGGGCAACGTGCTGCTGGCCAAGGACGGCCGGGTGCTGCTCACGGACTTCGGGATCGCCGCGATCGAGGGCGATTCGTCGATCACGCGCACCGGTGAGATCGTCGGCTCCATCGACTACCTGGCGCCCGAGCGGGTGACCGGCGGCTCCCCGGACCCGGCCTCCGACCTGTGGTCGCTGGGCGCCACCCTGTTCACGGCGGTGGAGGCGCGCTCGCCGTTCCGCCGCACCTCGCCGATATCCAGCCTCCAGGCCGTGGTGAACGACGAGCCGCCGGCGCTGCGCCAGGCCGGGGCGCTGGGCCCGGTGATCACGGCCCTGCTGCGCAAGGACCCGGGGGACAGGCCGTCGGCCGTCGAGGCCGAGCGGATGCTGCTGGAGGCGATGGAGGGCCGGGCGCCCAAGTCGGCCCACGCGTACGTGCCGACGCGGGGGGTGAGCGCGGAGGAGCTGAGCACGGCCCAGGCGCACGGGGAGCCCCCGACGCCCACGCCGACGCCGGTGCCGTCGCGGGCGCAGGTCCCGGCCGATCCGTCCGGCGGGGGCGGGGGCGCGGACGGGTCCTCCGGGCCGACGGCCACGCTGCCCGACCGGCCGGGCCCGGCCGTGCAGCACGCCCGGGGCCGGGTCCGGCGCGCCGCTGCCGTGGCGCTGGTGGCGGCCCTGCTGGGCGGCGGCGGGGTGTTCGGGGTGCTGAAGTACACCGGTGACGCGACGGAGGGCGGCGCACCGGACAAGAACGCGGACAAGAGCACGAGCACCCCCGACCAGCAGCCCGTCGACGAAACGGGCCCGCGGGAGGGCCAGGCGGTGCCGCCGGGGTGGACCGAGGTCACCGACCCGACGGGATTCAGCCTCTTCGTACCGGAGGGCTGGAAGCGCCAGATGGACGGCAACCAGATCGACTACACCCCCGACAACGGGCGGCACTTCATCCGGATCGCCTCGGACGCGACCCCGGACTACGACAACCCGTACATGCACCTCCTGGACCTGGAGAAGCAGCTGCGCCAGCGGTCGGACTACAAGCGGCAGAAGCTGAACCAGAACACCTTCCAGGACAGCACCCGGGCCGCGCTGTGGGACTTCACCTGGACGGAGAAGGGGACCCACGCGGGGCCCCGTCGGGCCGTCGAGCAGATGTACGTGGAGCGGGACGGCACCGAGTGGGCGATCTACATGTCGGGGCCGGCGGCCGACTGGTCGACGACCCGGGCCCAGTTCGACGTGGTGCTCAGCGGCTGGAAGCCGGCCTCCAAGGGGCAGTGATCCGCGGGGCGCGGACGTACTGGTCGGGGGCGCGGCGGAGGCCGTGCCGCGGACTGTGCCAGCGGTCACTGGCGGAAATGGCAAAATCCGGTTACCCACGGGTACCCAAAGGCTTCCGGGCGCAATACGCTCACCGCCATGACGGACTCGCAGGCCCCGGCCCCCCTCCGCACCGCACCGCAGCCCACCAACCCGGTCGCCCCGGCCCCGGCCGGCGTGCGCACCGCCGACGACGTGGTGACCCCGGACCTGGTCGCCCGGCTGACCCGCGGAGTGATCGGCTCCGGCCGGACCGCCAACCACACCCCCTTCACCGGGGCCCGGTTGGCCGAGCTCCCCGAGGCCACCCCCGACGACGTGGCCGAGGCCTTCGACCGGGCCCGCGCCGCCCAGCCCGCCTGGGCCGCCGTCCCCGTGCGCCGGCGGGCGGCCGTCCTGCTCCGCTTCCACGACCTGCTGCTGGAGCGGCAGGCCGAGGTCCTCGACCTCATCCAGCTGGAGACCGGCAAGGCCCGCCTGCACGCCCACGAGGAGGTGCAGGCCGTCGCCGTCTCGGCCCGCCACTACGGCCGCAAGGCCCCCTCGTACCTGCGGCCCAAGGGCCACACCGGTGCCATGCCGACCCTCACCAAGGTCACCGAACTGCGTCAGCCGCGCGGGGTCGTCGGCCAGATCGCCCCGTGGAACTACCCCCTGGAACTGTCGGTCGGCGACGCGCTGCCCGCCTTCGTCTCCGGCAACGCGCTCGTCATGAAGCCCGACACCGAGACCGCGCTGACCGCCCTGTGGGCCCGTGAGCTGCTGATCGAGGCCGGGCTGCCCGCAGAGGTCTTCCAGGTCGTCCTCGGCGAGGGCCCGGTCGTCGGACCCGAGGTGGTCCGGCACGCCGACTACGTCTCCTTCACCGGCTCCACCCGCACCGGCCGCGAGGTCGCGCAGGGCGCCGCCGCCCGCCTCGTCGGGGTCTCCCTCGAACTCGGCGGCAAGAACGCCATGCTCGTGCTGCACGACGCCGACGTCGAGAAGGCCGCCGCGGGCGCCGTCCGCGCCTGCTTCTCCTCCGCCGGACAGCTCTGCATCTCCATCGAGCGGCTCTACGTCCACGCCTCCCTCGCCGACGCGTTCGTCGAGCGGTTCGCCGCCCGCACCCGGGCCATGCGCCTGGGCAGCGCCCTGGCCTACGGCGCCGACATGGGCTCGCTCGTCGGCGCGGCCCAGCTGGAGACCGTACGGCGGCACGTCGACGAGGCCGTCGCGAAGGGCGCCGTCCTCGTCGCCGGCGGCGCCGCCCGCCCCGACATCGGCCCCCTCTTCTACGAGCCGACCATCCTCGACGGCGTCGAGGCGCCCATGGCGGTGTGCGGCGAGGAGACCTTCGGACCCGTCGTCTCGATCTACCGCTTCACCGACGAGGACGAGGCCGTCGCCCGGGCCAACGCCACCCCCTACGGCCTCAACTCCAGCGTCTGGACGCAGGACGCCCGCCGCGGCCACGCCGTCGCCGCCCGTCTGCGCACCGGCACCGTCAACATCAACGAGGGTTACGCCCCCGCCTACGGCAGCGCCCAGTCCCCCATGGGCGGCATGAAGGAATCCGGCCTCGGCCGCCGCCACGGCTCCGAGGGCATCCTCAAGTACACCGAGGCCCAGACCGTCGCCCACCAGCGGCTGCTGCCCATGGCGCCGTCGCTGGGCATGGACGACGAGAGGTACGCCGCGTTCATGACGCGCAGCCTGAAGGTCATGAAGGCCCTGCGGCTGCGCTGAGACCGGCACGGCGGGCAGCACCGCGAGAGCAGTGAGAGCAGTCACGTCCGGGAACGTCATGGGAGGCGCGCCAGTGTCCGAGTCGACATCCGAGTCGAAGTCCGAAGCGACGTCCGAAGCGACGTCCGAGTCCCACGGCTACGACTACGACGTCATCGTCATCGGGTCCGGCTTCGGAGGGTCGGTCGCGGCCCTGCGGCTGACCGAGAAGGGCTACCGGGTCGGCGTCCTGGAGGCGGGGCGCCGCTTCACCCGCGACAGCCTGCCGAAGAACAGCTGGGACCTGCGGAACTACCTGTGGGCCCCGGCCCTCGGGCTGTACGGCATCCAGCGCATCCACCTGCTCGGCAACGTGATGGTCCTCGCGGGCGCCGGGGTGGGCGGCGGCTCGCTCAACTACGCCAACACCCTGTACGTGCCGCCCGCCGCCTTCTTCGAGGACCGGCAGTGGGCGGCCATCACGGACTGGCAGAGCGAGCTCGCGCCCTACTACGACCAGGCCACGCGCATGCTCGGGGTGCGCCTCAACCCGACCATGACCCCCTCCGACGTCCACCTGAAGGCCGCCGCCGCCCGGATGGGCGTGGCCGACACCTTCCACATGGCCCCGGTCGGCGTCTTCTTCGGCGACGGCGCGGACGCCGACGGCGGGGTCAGGGTCCGGGCCGGGGAGGAGGCCGCCGACCCGTACTTCGGCGGGGCCGGGCCCGCCCGCTCGGCGTGCACCGAGTGCGGCGAGTGCATGACCGGCTGCCGGCACGGAGCGAAGAACACCCTGAACGAGAACTACCTGCACCTCGCCGAGCGGGCCGGCGCCGTCATCCACCCGATGACCACGGTCACCGCGCTCTCCGAGCACCCCGACGGCGGCCACCGGGTCCGAACCGTCCCCACCGACCACCGCCGCACGGGCCCGGCGAAGGTGCTGCGCGCCCGGTACGTGGTGGTCGCGGCGGGCACGTACGGCACCCAGACCCTGCTGCACACCATGAAGGACCGCGGCGAGCTGCCGCGCCTGTCGCCGCGGCTCGGCGAGCTGACCCGGACCAACTCCGAGGGCCTGGTCGGCGCGCAGACCGACGACCGGCGCTACCGCAGGCGGCACGGCGCGGACCGGCGGGCCGACTTCACCCGGGGCGTGGCGATCACCTCCTCGGTGCACCCCGACGCCGACACCCACATCGAGCCCGTCCGCTACGGCAAGGGCTCCAACGCCATGGGATTCATGACGGTCCTTCAAGTGCCGTACGCCCGGCACCGGGTCCGGGCCTGGTTCGCGCGCACCGCGCGCCACCCCCTCCAACTGGCCCGGTCGCTGTCCAACCGGCGCTGGTCGGAGCGGACCATCATCGGCCTGGTCATGCAGTCGCTGGACAACTCGCTGACCACCTACCGCAAGCCGGGCGGCATCGGGAAGGGCCTGCTCACCGCCCGCCAGGGCCACGGCGCCCCCAACCCGGTGCAGATCGCGGAGGCCACCCGGGCCGCGACGCTGCTGGCGGAGGAGATCAACGGCTTCGCGGGCAGCAACATCGGCGAGCTGATGGGCACCCCGCTCACCGCCCACTTCCTCGGCGGGTGCCCCATCGGCGCGTCGCCGGCGGAGGGCGTGGTGGACCCGTACCACCGGCTCTACGGGCACCCGGGCATCTCGGTGGTGGACGGTTCGGCGGTCTCCGCGAACCTCGGGGTCAACCCGTCGCTGACGATCACGGCGCAGGCGGAGCGGGCGATGTCGTACTGGCCGAACAACGGCGACCGCGATCCGCGGCCGGAGCAGGGCGCGGCCTACGTCCGTCTCGCCGCGGTGGAGCCGGTCGGCCCGGCGGTCCCCAAGGAGGCCTTCGGAGCCCTGCGCCTGCCGTTCCTCGGGATGCCGGAGGTCCCGGCCCGGCGGGAGGCGCCGTAGGCGGGGACTGCGCTCCCCCTCCGAGCGCAGTCCCCGCATGCATGAGGTGACATGTGGTCAGCGTCGATGGTTGTACCGGAATCGCCGGTACCGGGTTATGGCGTGCGTCACGTGGTGAAGGCGAGGCCCGGGGGATGCCGTCCGGGTGCGGGCGCGGAGGAACGGCCGGCCCGGGGCGTCCCCCGGGCCGGCCGTCCTTCACGGTATGACCGGGCTGCTGTCCCCTGCCGTCCGGTCACGCGAGGAGCGAGGTCCCACGACGCACGCTCCACGGGGGCGTGCGTCTCATCGCTCCGGCGAAGCCACGCGTGGTGTTGCGGTCCCCGCGCCTGGCTGGCGCGGACATCCCCACCAACGAAGGCCGTCGGGGGCGGTCACGGTCCGGACGAGTGACGAACAGGCGTCACACGGGCCGCGGCGGGCCCGCGGGCCGGCTCAGACGCGGCCCCGGCACAGCTCCAGCAGGGTCAGGGCCAGTGTGGTGCCGGGCTTTCCGAGGGCACCGCTCCAATGCGAGAGCACCTCCATCTCGCGGGACAGGTGCACCCGGCGCCCGCCGGAGGAGATCCGCGCCTCCTGGATGACGGTGGAGACGGCCATCCGCTCCTGGATCAGACCGATGATCCGGTCGTCGAGGGCGTCGATGCGGGTGCGGGAGTCGGCGATGAGCTGCTCGGGGGTGGTGGTCGTGGTCACGGCGGTTCTCCTGTGGGTGAGGCCGACAGGAGGCGGGAAACGCGGAGCGCCCCGGTCCTGTCGGACCGGGGCGCTCCGGGAAGTCAGCGGCTCAAGCGAGCATCACGACGACCCATGGCGACCGGACCGGCCGGTGCCATAGGTAAAGAGGAAGCTCAGCTGCTTGCGCACGGGACGGATTATGCCCACCCGTCCCCCTGCGGGCCAAGCCGGTTCGGATGGTGAGACGAAGAGGGGTCGGCGGCCCCCGTTAGAATCGACAAAACAGCCACCTCTTCCGCCGGAAGGCCGCCCCGTGCCAGAAGCACCCTCCGCCGCCCACGACAGCGCCCCGGACACGGTTCTCGTCGTCGACTTCGGCGCCCAGTACGCCCAGCTCATCGCCCGCCGCGTCCGCGAGGCACGGGTCTACAGCGAGATCGTCCCCAGCACGATGCCGGTGGCCGAGATGCTGGCCAAGGACCCCAAGGCGATCATCCTCTCCGGCGGACCGTCCTCCGTGTACGAGGAGGGCGCGCCCGGCATCGACCGCGCCCTGTTCGAGGCCGGAGTCCCGGTGTTCGGCATGTGCTACGGCTTCCAGCTGATGGCGGTCACCCTCGGCGGCCGGGTCGACAACACCGGTGCCCGCGAGTACGGCCGCACCCCGCTGGCCGTCTCCAAGTCCGGCTCCACCCTCTTCGAGGGCACCCCCGACAACCAGTCGGTGTGGATGTCCCACGGCGACGCCTGCTCCGCCGCCCCCGAGGGCTTCACCGTCACCGCCTCGACGGACGTCGTCCCGGTGGCGGCCTTCGAGAACGACGAGAAGAAGCTGTACGGGGTCCAGTACCACCCCGAGGTCATGCACTCCACGCACGGCCAGCAGATCCTGGAGCACTTCCTCTACCGCGGCGCCGGCCTCGCCCCGTCCTGGACCACCGGCAACATCGTCGAGGAGCAGGTCGCCGCCATCCGCGAGCAGGTCGGCGACAAGCGCGCCATCTGCGGCCTGTCCGGCGGCGTCGACTCCGCGGTCGCCGCGGCCCTCGTGCAGAAGGCCATCGGCTCTCAGCTGACCTGCGTCTACGTCGACCACGGCCTGATGCGCAAGGGCGAGACGGAGCAGGTCGAGAAGGACTTCGTCGCCGCGACCGGCGTCCAGCTCAAGGTCGTCGACGCGCAGGAGCGCTTCCTGAACGCGCTGGCCGGCGTCTCCGACCCGGAGACCAAGCGCAAGATCATCGGCCGCGAGTTCATCCGCGTCTTCGAGCAGGCCCAGGCCGAGATCATCGCCGAGGGCGGCGCGGACGTGGCCTTCCTCGTGCAGGGCACCCTGTACCCGGACGTCGTCGAGTCCGGCGGCGGCACCGGCACCGCGAACATCAAGTCCCACCACAACGTGGGCGGCCTCCCCGACGACATCGAGTTCGAGCTCGTCGAGCCGCTGCGCCAGCTGTTCAAGGACGAGGTCCGGATGGTCGGCCAGGAGCTGGGCCTGCCGGACGAGATCGTCCAGCGCCAGCCCTTCCCCGGCCCCGGCCTGGGCATCCGCATCGTCGGCGAGGTCACCAAGGAGCGCCTGGACCTGCTGCGCGAGGCCGACGCCATCGCCCGCCACGAGCTGACCGCCGCCGGTCTGGACCGGGAGATCTGGCAGTGCCCGGTCGTCCTGCTCGCGGACGTGCGCAGCGTCGGCGTCCAGGGCGACGGCCGCACCTACGGCCACCCGATCGTGCTGCGCCCCGTCTCCTCCGAGGACGCGATGACCGCGGACTGGACGCGCATGCCGTACGAGGTGCTGGGGCGGATCTCCACCCGCATCACCAACGAGGTCCCCGACGTGAACCGCGTCGTCCTCGACTGCACGAGCAAGCCCCCGGGCACCATCGAGTGGGAGTAGTCCCCGCCCGCACGCGCCACGGAGCCGCCGTTCCCCACCGGGACGGCGGCTCCGCCGTTTCCCGGCCCCGCCGGCGCCGCGGCCCCGGCGCTTTCCCGGACCGCTCCCGCCGCGGGTCTGTTCTCCTCGCCCGCTCCCCGGTACCTTGCGCCGCGAGCCGAGCCGAGCCGAGCCGAGCCGTCGAAGGAGCGCCCATGGCCGAGCGACCCGTCCCCGTGCCCGTGGAGCGGCTGGGCTTCGAGATGCCGCCGGAGTTCGCCACCGCCGACGAGGAGCGCGCGCACCGCAAGGAGCGGCTCGCCGAGGCGCTGCGGCTGCTGGGCGCGCTCGGGTACGAGGACGGGGTGGCCGGACACCTCAGCGCCCGCGACCCCGAGCACGAGGACTGCTACTGGGTGAACCCCTTCGGGCGGCCGTTCGCCGCCGTGGCCCCCGCGGACCTCCTGCTGGTCGACGGCGACGGGCGGGTCCTGGAGGGGGAGCGCCGGGTCAACGGGCTGGCCTTCGCCGCGCACGCCGCCGTGCACCGCGCCCGCCCCGCGGCGGTCGCGGTCGTCCGGACGCAGGGACCGTACGGCCGTGCGCTCGCCGCGCTCGGCGAACTGCTGGCCCCCATCACCCAGGAGGCCTGCGCCTTCTACGAGGACCACGCGCTGCTCGACGAGTACACCGGCGTCGAGGACGCCGACCGGACCGCCCGCGCCCTGGGCCCGTACAAGGCGCTGATCCTGCGCAACCGCGGGCTGCTCACGGTCGGGGACTCGGTGGACGCCGCCGTCTGGTGGTTCGTCGCGGCCGAACGGGCGGCCCAGGTGCAGCTGATCGCGGGGGCGGCCGGCAAGCCGGTGCTCATCGACCACCACGGCGCGCTCGCGACGCGCGAGCGGTTCGGGACCGACCTGGCGGCCTGGGCGAACTACCAGCCGCTGCGCCTGCGGGCGGCCCCGCCGGTGGCGTCAACCCCATGAACCGTTAATCACCTGCTCTGACATCGAGCGCGGACGGGGGCCCCGCCGCGGTGGTGCACAATGCGCTGGCACCGCACCGTTGTCCAGAGAGGCGGCACGCACGTGGCTGTCCAAGAGATCTCCCGAACCACCCACACCGCCGCCTGCTCCTGCGAGGAGTGCGCGCGCGAAGGGCACCGCCGCGCCGTCGCCGCCTTCCGGGAGAAGCGCGACGAGTTCGCCGCCGGCCAGGGGGTGCCGGACGCCGTGGCCCACTCCCACGGCGCGTCCCGGCAGTGGGTCTCCGACGAGCTGACCCTGTCGGCCCGCACCGTCGCCGACCGCGGCCGGGAGGCCGGCAGCTCCTGGCTGTACCTGTTCTCGCGGCGGGCCGTGCTCGCCGTGTGGCTGGCCGCCGGGGTCCTGCTCCTGGTCCAGGTCGCCGCCGCCCTCGGCACCGGCTGGTCCACCGCGCGCACCGCCGGACTGCTGGCGGCCCTGCTGCTGGCCGGGCTGCTCACCGTCGCGGCCCGCGCCCAGTCGGTGCGCGGCGGGCTGCTGGCCCCGCTGGTCGGCGAGGACAACCGGCTGTCGACCTCGAAGGCCGTCCCCGGCGCCTGGGCGCTGCTCACCGCCTTCGCCGCGCTGCTGCCCGCGCTGCGGCTGGCCACCTCCGCCCCCGGGCCCGAACGACAGGCCCTGTACGAGGGGTTCGCGCTGGCCGGGGCGCTGCCGCTGCTCGCGGTGGTGGCGCTGACGTCGCTGGTGGCCGCGCTGGTGCGCCGGGTGGTCTCCGTACGGATCACGGGCCAGCGGCTGCAGAAGCTGCCCGCGGACCGGCCGCGCGGGGCGGACCTGCTGACCGACGACGCGGGGCGCGGCTCCTTTCCCGACGCGCAGTACGTGCTCGCCTCCACGGTGGCCCTGGTCCACGCGGCGGTGTCGCTGGCCCGCTTCCCCGACCGGCTGCCGCGGCTGCCGTGGTCGCTCGCCCTGCTGGTGGCGCTGTCGGCGGCCGTGTACCTGGCCGCCAAGTACGCGGAGGGCGGCCGCCCGATGGTGCTGTCGGTCGTGCGCCGGCGGGAGCCCGGTGACCTGGACGCGGCCGTCCGGCCCGGGGACGACATCGAGATCCGCGGGGTGGGCTTCGTGCCGCCCGGTGCGCAGACCCCCGAGATGCTGGCCCGGCTGGTGGTGCGGATCGGGGCGGTGCACGTCCACGTACCGCTGGTGCCGGTGGCGGGCGGATTCGCCAACCCGTCCGACGCGGTGCTGACGGTGCCCGTGCCCGCCGAGGTCGAACCGGGGCGCGTCGACGTCCAGGTGGTGACCGCCGCCGGAGTGGAATCCAACCGCTGCACCATCGACGTCGCCGAGTGATCGGGGTACACATGACCCGTGAACCGAACCGACGTCCCTGAACCCGCCCCGTCCAAGGTGTCCGTGCTGAGGGAGCGGGCGGCCCACTACGCGCTGCTGCCCCTGCGGATCTTCCTGGGCGTCACCTTCGTCTACGCGGGCCTGGACAAGCTCACCGACCCCGCGTTCCTCTCCGCCGCCGGCGACGGGTCCGTCGGCGACCAGATGCGCGCCGTCCGCGACGGCTCGGCGGTCCCCGGCCTCGTCGACGCGGCCCTCGACGCCCCCGTCGCCTTCGGCACGGCCATCGCGGTGGGGGAACTCCTCGTCGGCCTCGGCGTCCTGGCCGGGCTGCTGACCCGGATCGCGGCCCTCGGCGGGGCGCTGATCTCGCTCAGCCTGTGGCTCACCGTGTCCTGGCAGGTCAGCCCGTACTACTACGGCAACGACCTGGTCTACCTGATGGCCTGGCTCCCGCTGCTCCTCGCCGGCGCGCCCTACCTGTCGCTGGACGCGCTGATCCGGTCGCGCCGGTCCCGGCGGACGGCGTAGGTCACCATGCCGACCAGGGCGGCCAGGCAGAGCCCGCCCACCGTCACCGGGACGACCAGGAACCACGGCAGGTCGGCCCCGCCGGTCGCGTCGAGCAGGTAGAGCACGCCCGCCGCGATCAGGACCAGGCCCGCCAGGAGCCGTCCCGGCTGGAACTCATGACGCCGCACGGTCCACCTCCACCTGTCCCACGCCCGCCTCCAGGCGCAGCTCGATCGTCCCGCCGGCCTCGGTGCCGGCGCTGGGCGGCAGCGTCGCCCGCCGGGTCTCGCCGCCGCTGCGGATCCGGAAGTCCTCGCCGGTCTCCCCGGGCAGGTGGATGTCGCCCAGCCGTACCGACACGTCGGCCTCGGCCGTCACCTCGCGCGGCAGGACCACCTTGAGTCGGCCCGCCTTCAGGGAGGCGCCGACCGACACGGTCGTGCCCTTCGGCACGTCCAGCCGGCTCAGGTCCAGGGTGGCGAGCCCGGTGCCCGCCGCGTACGCGGGCCGTACGTCGGCCACCGCGGCCGGCCGCCAGTCGACCGCCCGCCAGTCGGTGCCGATGTCGCGCGGCAGCGCCGACGCCCCGGCCAGCAGCCCGGCGGTGACCACGCCGAGGAACACGGTCCCGAAGCCCGTGCGCCCCTTCAGCGAGCTGACCGCCAGGCCCAGGCCGAACACCGCCAGCGCCGACGCCAGCCCGATCTGCAGGGCGTGGGCCAGCGGCCCGTCCTCCCAGACGGCCGCCGCCGAACCGCCCCCGGCCAGCAGCGCCAGGACGAACACCCGGCCGCCGATCCCGCCGCGCGGCCGATCCGGCGCCACGGCCGGCGCGGGCACCGCCGGGCCCCCGGACCGGCCGGGGACGGCGTCGTCGGCGGGGCCCCACAGGTACCCCGTGGACCCGACCGGGCCGGTGGTGCCGTCCTTGACCAGCGGGTCCCGCCACCAGGACGGCCCGCCGGGCGCGGGCGGGGCCTTGGTCTCGGGCGGGGCCGGCGAGTGCGCGGGCCGCTGTGCGGCGGGCGCCTCGGCCTCGGGCGCGCCGGTGAGCCGCCTGCGCTGCGACCAGTACGCGGCCCCGCCCAGCGCCAGCACCACCAGGACCGAGAAGACGGCCATCCCGCCGTTGTCCAGCATCGACAGGAACAGCGCGCAGCCCACCAGGGCCGCGAAGACCGCCGCCAGGGTGGCCCCCTCGATCCGGCCGGTCAGCAGCTTCTTCGCCTCGCTCTCCTCCTCGTCCTCCGGCGGGAGCAGCAGCCAGGCGAAGCCGTAGAAGATCAGACCGACGCCGCCGGTGACCGCCAGGACGCCCAGGACGATCCGGAAGACCACCGGGTCCAGGTCGAAGTACCGGCCCAGCCCGCCGCACACGCCCGCGAGGACCTTGTCGCGCCGGGTGCGGCGCAGGGGCGGCCGTTCCGCCGGGCCGCGCGGGGCCCCGGGCTCCGCCGGCGGGGCGTCGTGTACGTCGGTCATGCGTCCATGGTGACGGCCCGCGACGGCCGGCGGCACCCGGTCCGACCCTGGCGCAACCCTGATATCCCCCCGACGGAACTGGGGGCATGCCCTGATGCCGCGCCACCCCCGCGCGTGTGACCATCGGTGACATGCCCGCAGCCGCCGCACCCCGCACCCCGCACGCACCGGAACCGCCCTCGGAGTCCGCACCGCAGCGCCGGCTCTACCGCAGCGCCGACGGCCGGATGCTCGGCGGGGTGGCGCGCGGGCTCGCCGGGCACCTCGGGCTGCCGGTGATCTGGGTCCGGCTGGCCTTCCTCGGCCTGCTGATGTTCGGCGACGGGCTCGGGGTGCTGCTGTACGCCGCGTTCTGGGTGTTCGTGCCGCTCGGCGTCGGCGGCCGCACCGGGCACCGCTCCTTCTTCGACACCCTCGACGACGGCAGCCGCCGCCTGCGCAAACCCGACCGGGGGCAGGTCACCGCCCTGGTCGCGCTGTTCGCCGGCGCCGGCATCTTCATCTCCAAGGTCCAGCTCGGCGGCGAGTCCGGCCGCTACGTGTGGCCGACCCTGCTGGTCGGAGCCGGTGTCGTCCTGGTCTGGCGGCAGGCCGACAACGCCCGGCGCGCGCACTGGAACGCGGCGGCCGGACGGCACGGCGGCCTGCTGCAGACCGCGCGGGCGCTGGCCGGGGTGGTCCTGGTCGGCGTCGGCCTGACGGTCTTCATCGTCGTACGGGGCTCCGCGGCCCAGCTCGGCAACGTCCTCACCGCCACCCTCGCCGTCCTCGTCGGCGTGGCCCTGCTCGCCGGGCCCTGGCTGATCCGGATGACCCAGGACCTCTCCCAGGAACGCCTCATGCGCATCCGCGCCCAGGAGCGCGCCGAGGTCGCCGCCCACGTCCACGACTCCGTCCTGCACACCCTCACCCTGATCCAGCGCGGTGCCGAGGACCCCGGCGAGGTCCGCAGGCTGGCCCGCGCGCAGGAGCGCGAGCTGCGGAACTGGCTCTACCGGCCCGAGGGAACCGGCAAGGACGAGGCCGAGGAGCCGGCCACCCTGGCCGACGCCGTGAAGGAGACGGCCGCCGAGGTCGAGGACCACCACGGGGTGCCCATCGAGGTCGTGGTCGTCGGCGACTGCCCGCTGGACGAACGGCTGGCGGCCCAGGTCCAGGCCGCGCGCGAGGCGATGGTCAACGCCGCCAAGTACGGTGGCGACGGAGGGCCGGTACAGGTCTACGCCGAGGTCGAAGGCCGCACGGTGTTCGTGTCCGTACGGGACCGGGGCCCGGGCTTCGACCTCGACGCCGTACCGGACGACCGCATGGGCGTACGAGAATCGATCATCGGCAGGATGCAGCGCAACGGCGGGACCGCACGGCTGCGGTCCGCGCCCGACGGCGGCACGGAAGTCGAACTGGAGATGGAGAGGTCGGCATGACGGAGGACAGCGCTGTGACCGAGGGCAGGCGGGTCCGGGTGGTGCTCGTCGACGACCACCGGATGTTCCGCACCGGGGTGCAGGCCGAGATCGGGGAGACCGAGCGGACCGGGGTCGAGGTCGTCGGCGAGGCCGCCGACGTGGACCAGGCCGTCACCGTCATCACCGCCACCCGGCCCGAGGTCGTCCTGCTCGACGTGCACCTGCCCGGCGGCGGCGGGGTCGAGGTGCTCCGCCGCTGCGCCCCGCTGATGGCCGCGGCCGAGCACCCGGTGCGCTTCCTCGCCCTGTCGGTGTCGGACGCGGCGGAGGACGTCATCGGGGTCATCCGGGGCGGTGCGCGCGGCTACGTCACCAAGACCATCACCGGCGCCGACCTGGTGGACTCGGTCTTCCGGGTGCAGGACGGGGACGCGGTGTTCTCGCCGCGGCTGGCCGGCTTCGTGCTCGACGCCTTCGCCTCGACGGACGCCCCGCCGGTCGACGAGGACCTGGACCGGCTCACGCAGCGGGAGCGCGAGGTGCTGCGGCTGATCGCGCGCGGGTACGCGTACAAGGAGATCGCCAAGCAGCTGTTCATCTCCGTGAAGACCGTCGAGTCGCACGTCTCGGCGGTGCTCAGGAAGCTCCAGCTCTCCAACCGCCACGAGCTGACCCGCTGGGCGACGGCCCGCCGCCTGGTCTGACCGGGGCAAACCCCGGCGCCGCCGATGTGATCTATCACGCAGTCCGCCCGGGCAACCGGGGCGGGCCGTGCGGAACTCTACGTTCCCGTGATGAGCCTGACGGGCACCCCGTTCTTCGCTGCGGTGATCGCGCTGACCGCGCTCGCCGTCGTCCTGCCGCTGGCCGTGTGGAGCAAGGTGCGCGGGCCCGCGGCCGTACGCGTCCTCACCCGTACCCTGCTGGTGCTCTTCGCCCAGGTCACCGCGGTCGCGCTGGTGTTCGTCGCGGTCAACCGGGACCAGACCTTCTACGCCTCCTGGGGCGACCTGTTCGGCACCGGGAAGTACGTCACCGCCGCCCCCGACCTCGGCCCGGACGGGCTCGGCGGCACGAAGGTGGCCGAGGCGCCCAAGGTCCGCCAGCAGTTCCAGCCGGTGGAGGGCCTGGGCGGGCGGGTCCGCAAGACGGAGCTCGACGGCAAGATCTCCGGAGTCAAGGGCGACGTCATGGTGTGGCTGCCGCCGCAGTACGACGACCCCGCCTTCAAGGACAAGAAGTTCCCGGTGGTCGAGCTGATCCCCGGCATACCCGGCACCGGAAAGTCCTGGTTCCAGGGGCTCAAGGCGCACGAGGTGCTCGAACCCCTGATGAAGAACGGCACGGTGCAGCCGTTCATCCTGGTCTCGCCGCGCGCCATGCTGCTCGGCAACGCCGACACCGGCTGCGCCAACATCCCCGGCAAGGTCAACGCCGACAGCTGGTTCAGCGTCGACGTCCGCAAGATGGTCGTCGACAACTTCCGGGCCTCCGAGGAGGCCCGCACCTGGGGCGTGGCCGGCTACTCGGCCGGCGCCTACTGCGCCGCCAAACTGGCCATCGCCCACCCCGACCGCTACAGCGCGGCCGTCTCCCTGTCCGGCTACAACGACCCGGGCCAGGAGCCCTCCTCGCTGATCGCCCAGGACCCGGAGCTGCGCCGCACCCACAACCTGCTGCACGTGCTGAAGACGACGCCGGCCCCGCCGCCGGTCGCACTGTGGATGTCGGGGGCGCAGAACGACGGCTACCTGTCCGGCATGGACCTCAAGGCGGCGGCGAAGGCCCCGACCTCGGTGCACGCGGAGAAGGTCGTCGGCGGACACAACCTCGAATCGTGGTCGAAGCAGCTGCCGCAGACCTTCGGCTGGCTGAGCGGGACGGTGCAGGCGCCGTAGCCGGTGCCCCGGTCACGCGGGACGCGCGGCGCCCGCCCACGGCATCGAGTCGATCGGGGCCACCCGGACCGTCGAGCCGGGCCGGGGTGCGTGGATCATCTGGCCGTTGCCGATGTAGAGGCCGACGTGCGTCACCCCGGAGTAGAAGAACACCAGGTCGCCGGGGGCGAGCTGGTCGCGCGAGACCCGCCGGCCGGCGTTGATCTGGGTGTAGGTGGTGCGCGGGAGGGAGACCCCGGCCGCACGCCAGGCCGCCTGGGTCAGCCCCGAGCAGTCGAAGGAACCCGGGCCCGTCGCCCCCCACACGTACGGCTTGCCGAGGGCGCCGCGGGCGAAGGCGACGGCGCGCGCCGCGCGGGAGCCGTCGGAGGGCGCCGGGGGCTCGGCCCGGCCCGCGGCCGCGGTGGCCGCCGCGGCCGGACCCGCGGTCCGGGCCTCGTAGGCCGCGCGCTCCTCGGCGGTGAGCCTGGCCAGCAGCTGCCGGGCGGCGGCGAGCCGGGCCTCGACCTGCGCCTTGCGTCCGGCGAGTTCGTCCCGGCGGGCGCGGAGCTCGGACGAGCGCCCGGCGGCCCGCTCGCGCAGCCTCCCGACCTCGTCGAGCTGCCGGCGCACGGCGGCGATCCCGGCGGCGTTGCGGTCGCCGGCGCGGGCGATGAAGGAGGCCTGGGCCAGGTACTCCTGGGGGTTGGGGGCCAGTGCGAGGCGCACCGCCGTGCCCAGGGAGCCGCCGCGGTACTGGGTGGCGGCGAGGGTGCCCAGGGCGCTGCGGGCGGTGTTGAGCCGGTCGGTCCTGCGGGCCGTCTCGTCGCGCAGGCCGTTCAGGGCCCGCTCGGCGTCGTCGGCCTCCTGCTTCGCCCCGTTGTACCGCTCGGTCGCCGCTTCGGCCTCCTCGTACAGCCGGTCCACCTCGGACTCGATCCGGGCGGGGGCGGGCCGGGGGTCGGCCTGCGAGGTGCCGTCGAAGACGGTGGCGGTGGCAGCGCCCGCGAGGGCGAGGGCGGCGGCGGTCCGTACGGTGCCGCCGGAGAGCGGGCGCTGCCTGGGCTTTCGATGACTGGCCACGAGGGCCTCACGTCCTTTCCTCGGCCGGTGCTTGGAGGAGGACGCTAGACCCGCAGGTCACGGGAAGATGACGAGATGATCGCAAGTGCCCCGTTGTGACCGCAGGTGAGCGGACGCGACCGGACGTGGCCGCCGGGGACCGGAGCGGATCAGTGCCAGAGGACGGCGATGAAGATGTTGGCCACGGTCAGGCCGCCGACCGCGCCGAACAGCGCCTTGTCCAACCGCTCCTCGTCGCGCTTGACGTAGACGAGGGCGAGGATCACGAAGAGGACCGCGAGCTTCACGCCGATCTTGACGTTGTCGACCGTCCCGCCGTCCATCTCGCGGAACCCCACGAGCAGCACGCCGGTCACGAGCATGGTGAGCGCCCCGTGCAGCATCGCGGGCACGAAGCGGGCCGTGCCGGCGCCCATCGCCTTCAGCTGGGTCAGGAAACCGCCGAGGAGCGAGGCGATGCCGATGATGTGGAGGCCGAGGAACACGTTGATCAGGACGCTCATGCCGTCGAGCGTACGGGGCGGCCTTCCGCGCCCCCGCGGCGGGGACCCGGGGCGGGATACCGCCGATTTTCCCGGCCCGGGACCGGCTGTCGGTCCCGCCCCCTAGACTCGGAAGGCGATGAGCAGCCTCTTTGACGACAGTTTCCTGGCGGACCTCACCCCCTCCGACGAGGTCCCCCCGCCGCCCGAGGATCACCCCGCTCCGGAAACGGGCGCGGACGATCTCTTCGGGGGCCGGTTCGACGTGCCGATGAGCACGGACGCGTACTACCGGGACGGCGCCCCCCGGCCCGTCATCGACCCGGCGGCGCTCCTGGACGGCCTGAACACGGAGCAGCGCGCGGCCGTGGTGCACGCCGGCTCGCCGCTGCTCATCGTGGCCGGCGCGGGCTCGGGGAAGACCCGGGTGCTGACCCACCGCATCGGGCACCTGCTGTCCGCGCGCGGCGTCCACCCCGGCCAGATCCTGGCGATCACCTTCACCAACAAGGCCGCCGGCGAGATGAAGGAGCGCGTCGAGGGCCTGGTCGGCCCGCGCGCCAACGCCATGTGGGTCTCCACCTTCCACAGCGCGTGCGTGCGCATCCTGCGCCGCGAGTCCAAGCGCCTCGGCTTCACGTCCTCGTTCTCGATCTACGACGCGGCCGACTCGAAGCGCCTGATGGCGCTCGTCTGCCGCGATCTGGACCTGGACCCGAAGAAGTTCCCGCCGAAGGCCTTCAACGCCAAGATCTCGAACCTGAAGAACGAGCTGATCGACGACGAGGCCTTCGCCGATCAGGCGGCCGACGGCTTCGAGAAGACCCTCGCCCAGGCCTACGCGATGTACCAGGGGCGGCTGCGCGAGGCCAACGCGCTCGACTTCGACGACATCATCATGACCACGGTCCACCTGCTCCAGGCGTTCCCGGACGTCGCCGAGCACTACCGGCGCCGGTTCCGGCACGTCCTGGTCGACGAGTACCAGGACACCAACCACGCGCAGTACACGCTCGTGCGCGAGCTGGTCGGCACCGGCTACCCGGACCTGCCGCCCGCCGAGCTGTGCGTGGTGGGTGACGCGGACCAGTCGATCTACGCCTTCCGCGGCGCGACCATCCGCAACATCCTCCAGTTCGAAGAGGACTACAAGGACGCGACGACGATCCTGCTGGAGCAGAACTACCGCTCCACCCAGACGATCCTCTCCGCCGCCAACGCGGTCATCGAGCGCAACGAGAACCGCCGCGCGAAGAACCTGTGGACCGAGGCCGGCACCGGGGCCGTGATCACCGGCTACGTCGCGGACACCGAGCACGACGAGGCCCAGTTCGTCGCGGACGAGATCGACCGGCTGACGGACGCCGGCGACGCCAAGGCCGGCGACGTCGCGATCTTCTACCGGACGAACGCGCAGTCCCGCGTGTTCGAGGAGATCTTCATCCGGGTCGGCCTGCCCTACAAGGTCGTCGGCGGCGTCCGCTTCTACGAGCGCAAGGAGGTCCGCGACGTCCTCGCGTACCTGCGCGTGCTGGCGAACCCGGAGGACAACGTCCCGCTCCGCCGCATCCTGAACGTGCCCAAGCGCGGCATCGGCGAGCGCGCGGAAGCGATGATCGACGCGCTCGCGATGCGCGAGAAGATCACCTTCCCGCAGGCGCTGCGCCGCGTGGACGAGGCCTTCGGCATGGCCGCCCGCTCGACCAACGCGGTCAAGCGGTTCAACGTGCTGATGGAGGAGCTGCGCACGATCGTCGACTCGGGCGCGGGCCCCGCGGTGGTGCTGGAGGCGGTCCTGGAGCGCACGGGCTACCTCGCCGAGCTCCAGGCCTCGACGGACCCGCAGGACGAGACGCGGATCGAGAACCTCCAGGAGCTGGCGGCCGTGGCCCTGGAGTTCGAGCAGGCGCGCGAGGCCGCGGCGGCGGAGGCGGCCGAGGCGACGGCGGACGGGACGACGGCGGACGGGACCGACGACGCGGCTGCGGTCGGTGTCGCCGAGGGCGCCGCGGACGGGGCGGGGGCGCAGGACGGTGGCGTCGGCGCGGCCGATCCGGCCGGTGCGGCGGCCGCGGCCGCCGGGCCCGGGACGCTGGCCCAGTTCCTGGAGCAGGTCGCGCTCGTCGCCGACTCCGACCAGATCCCGGACGAGGAGACCGAGGGCACGGGGGTCATCACGCTCATGACCCTGCACACCGCCAAGGGCCTGGAGTTCCCGGTGGTCTTCCTGACCGGCATGGAGGACGGGGTCTTCCCGCACATGCGCGCGCTGGGCCAGACCAAGGAGCTGGAGGAGGAGCGGCGCCTCGCGTACGTCGGGATCACCCGGGCGCGCGAGCGGCTGTACCTGACCCGCTCCTCGATGCGCAGCGCGTGGGGGACCCCCTCCTACAACCCGCCGTCGCGGTTCCTGGAGGAGATCCCGGCCGAGTACCTGCAGTGGAAGCGCACCGGCGCCTCCCAGAAACCGGCCGGACCGATGCGCTCCGGTTATGGTTCGGGCTCCGGATCGGGTTCCGGCGGCGGCAAGGCGACGTTCGGCACGTCCCCCGAGTCGTTCCTGTCCTCGTCGCGCACGAAGACGGGACCGTCCGGCTTCGCCACGCGCCGCGCGGCCGACAAGCCGGTCATCGCGCTGGCGGTCGGGGACCGCGTGACGCACGACCAGTTCGGCCTGGGCACCGTCATGGAGGTCAGGGGAGCGGGCGCGGACGCGCAGGCCACCATCGACTTCGGCGACGACAAGCCCAAGCGGCTGCTGCTGCGCTACGCGCCGGTGCAGAAGCTCTAGCGCGACGCGAACCGCCCGCGGCGACAGCCGCGGGCGGTTCGGGTGGGCGGTTCGGGTGGGCGGGGAGGAGCGCGCGGGGCGCGGTTACGTCGGGTCCAGGCCGTGGCTGCGCAGCCACGGCAGGGGGTCGATCGCCGCTCCGCCGCCCGGCCGCACCTCGAAGTGCAGGTGCGGGCCGGTGGAGTTGCCCGAGTCGCCGGAGTACGCGATGACCTCCCCGGCCTTGACCTTGCCGCCCCGCAGCTTGGTGCTGCTGAGGTGGCAGTACCAGGTCTCGGTGCCGTCGGGCGAGGTCACGATGGCCATGTTCCCGTAGGCGCTGTTGAACTGGGTGCGCACGGTGCCGTCGGTGGCGGCCATGACCGGGGTCCCGTAGGAGACCGGGAAGTCGATGCCCGTGTGCACGGACATCCACATGCCGCCGGCCTGGCCGAAGTTGGCGCTGAGTCCGTGCCGCGCGACGGGGATGGCGAACTTGGGGCGGGCCGCTTCCTTGGCCGCGGCCTCCTCCGCCTTCTTCTTCTTCTCCTCGTCCTGGCGCAGGCGCAGGTCGATGCGCTCCTGCGTGCGGCTCGCGCGGTCCGCGAAGTCGCCCGCGTCGGCGCTGAGCGCGGCCAGCTGGGTGTCGAGCTTGGTGTTCGCAGCGACCGGCTTCACCGAGGCCGGGTCGGGCGCGGCCATCGTGGTGGTGTCCTCGGAGGGCTGGTCGTTGCCGGTGAGCCCGCCCACGGAGGCGGCCGCGACGCCCGCGATGCCCATCACGCAGGCCGAGGGCACGGCGACGGTCAGCAGGGCGGAACGCTTGGCCGGCGTGCGGCGCCGTCCCGCGCCGCCGGCGGCGCTCGCGGCCTTGGGCTCGGAGGCGGCCTTCGGCGCGGCCTTGCCCTTGGCGGCGGTCCGCCGGGAGGCGCGCGGGGCCGCCGGGGTCACCGGCATGGCCTGGGTGGGCATGTCGTGGACCAGGGGCGGCGCGACGGGGCCCGGCTCGTCGGTGAGCACCTCGAAGACGGCGGTCTCGCTGTACTCGGCGTACGGGGTCCCGGCCGCGGTGTCGTGGCCCGGCGCGTCGTAGCCGTAGCCGTCGGGGGCCCCGTAGGCGTAGGTCTGGGAGAGCTCCTGCTGCGGGGCCTGCTCGTG
Source organism: Streptomyces subrutilus (assembly GCF_008704535.1). Taxonomy (NCBI): domain Bacteria; kingdom Bacillati; phylum Actinomycetota; class Actinomycetes; order Kitasatosporales; family Streptomycetaceae; genus Streptomyces; species Streptomyces subrutilus. Next base: position 3,134,123 of record NZ_CP023701.1, on the reverse strand, counting down.
CGCGGTCTGCTGGTGCGGGAGCTGCTCGTGCGCGGTCTGCTGGTGCTGCTGTTCGCCGTACCCGTGCTGCTGGTGCTCGTACGCGTAGGCCGGTTCGGGCTGCGCCGGGGCCGGAGCGGGGGTCTCGGCGACGGTGTTCCAGGCGGTGGCGTCGTAGGCGCCGGTCTCGGTGCCGGTGGTGCCGTAGCCCGGCATCGCCCAGTGGCCGCTCTGTTCGCCCGAGGTGTCGTATCCGAATGAGACGGCCTGCTGCGGGTACGCGGCCTGGTAGCCGGAGGGGTCCGCGTAGTCGGCCCCCGGGGTGGTCCACGCGCTGGCGTCCCACTGCCCCGTCGTGTCCTCGGGGTGGGCCTGGGCGGGGACCGTGGACAGGTAGGGGTCCTGGGCGGTCCATGCGGTGGTGTCGTAGGCGCCGGTCTCATAGGAGCCGTACGGCGCGTAGTTGACGCCTTGGCCCTGCGTTTCATAGGAAACGTAGGGCGATTCACCAGCGAAATTGGTGGTGGCAAGGTCCTCGTACCCGGGATCCGGATACTGGCCCGACGGGGGGCGGTCGTTCACCAACTTCTCTTTCGCCTCGGCAGTGGGGGCCTGGGTGGCCGGGGAACACGGGGTTCACCGGAGGAGAGCAGTGGCGTGACTGTACCCGCCGGTTACTCGCAACGACAATCTTCGACCGGTTTCCGTCTCTGCGGAACCGGGCATTCGGCCGTCTTTCGGTCGCCGAAGGGTGCAGCCTTGGCCTTGAGTTCGATATTCGTTCGACTGGGGGTCGGTATTCGGCTACGCGACGGAGGCGGCGTCCGGGGGTCCGGCGGCGGTGGTGGCGGGCGGGGTGGTGGCCTGGGTGGGCGGGACGGGTGCCGGGTCGGCGACCTCGGTGCGGGGTGCCGCCACCGGTTCGTCGAGGGTCCGCCGGACGGCCGCGATGACCGCGGGATGGGCCGGGAGCGCGAGATGTCCGATCCCGGTGACCTGCACGTTCTCCACGCGCAGGTCCGGGTGTTCGAGCCGGGCCGTTCCGACGGGGGACATCACGGCGTCGAACTCGCTCCAGAACGCCACGCACCGGGTCGCGCAGCCGGGCGCCGGCCCGGCCAACTCGGCCAGCACCTCCGAGCCGGGCCGCATCTGCCGCACGAGCGGGTGCGCGTCCATGAACGGGGCGACGCGCGTGCCGGCGTGCGGAGTGCCGAGGGTGATCAGGGTCCGGACGCGCGCGTCGCCGCCGAGCCGCTGCACGAAGTAGCGCCCGACCAGCCCGCCGAGGCTGTGGCCGACCAGGTCCACCCGCTCCCGGCCGGTGCGCTCGCACAGTTCGTCGACGCGCCGGGCGAGATGGCGGGCGGTCACGCGCAGGTCGCGGGTGAAGGGCGAGTAGTTGTACGCCTCCACGTGTCGCAGGCCGTCAGCGCCGAGGGCGCGGCGCAGCAGGACGAAGACGGACCGGTTGTCGGTGAATCCGTGGAGCAGGAGCACCGGCGGCCGGGACGCGGGCGGCGCGGCGACGGCCTTCTCCCGCTTCTCCTGGCGCACTCCGGTGGGGTACAGCAGCAGGTGCCCGCCGAGGACGACCACCTCCAGCGCGCCCGCCCGCAGCGCGGCACCGGACAAGGGTACGGACAGCGCCATCGACGGCCTCCCCAGAACCTCGCGGGACGCCGCCGGCCGCGCACCCGTGCCGGGCGGCTGTCGGCACGGAGGCGCGGCCGGTGAACAACGCCGTCCCCCGTGTGATTTCCCCCTCCCGGTTCACCGCGAAACGGTGGCGTGCGCGATGCTGTACTTAACGTTCGTTCACTCGGGAGGCAGTGCGATGGGTGTGACCGGTCCGATCCGTGTGGTGGTGGCCAAGCCGGGTCTCGACGGCCACGACCGCGGTGCCAAGGTGATCGCCAGGGCGCTGCGGGACGCGGGCATGGAGGTCATCTACACCGGCCTCCACCAGACCCCCGAACAGATCGTCGACACCGCGATCCAGGAGGACGCCGACGCCATCGGCCTGTCGATCCTCTCGGGCGCGCACAACACGCTGTTCGCGCGGGTCCTGGAACTGCTCAAGGAGCGCGAGGCGGAGGACATCAAGGTCTTCGGCGGGGGGATCATCCCGGAGGACGACATCGCTCCGCTGAAGGAGAAGGGCGTGGCGGAGATCTTCACCCCGGGCGCGACGACGACGTCGATCGTGGACTGGGTCCGCGGCCACGTCCGCCAGTAGCCTCCCGGCGGGTCGGACTGCTGCGTCGGCTGCCCCTGCTGCCCCTGCTGCGTCGGGCTCGGGCGGGTGCCGCTGCCTGCCGTGTCGGCTGCGCCGGGCTCGCTCCGGGGTGTATGCCCGGACGGTCCCGGGCGTGCGCCCGGCGGGTCGGGGCCGGGTCGAGCCGGGTGCTGCGACCTCGGGTGCGCCGGCTGCGCCGGGCTCGGGCGGGTGCGGTCTGCTGCCGCACCGGCTGCGCCGGGCTGGCTCTTGGGCGTGCCGCCCGGACGGTCCCGGCCGTACGCCCGGCCGGGTGTGCCGGGGCCCGGGCGGGGCCGGGGCGTGCTCGGTCGGCCGATCGGAGCCCGGGGATTCGGGGCGTTCGGTGGGGGGCGGGGCGCCGGGGCGGCAGGGTGTCGGCTTCGGCGGCAGGGGTGCAGGGCGTGCGGGGTGCTTCCGGCCGGGGTCCGGTCAGGCCGGGGTGAGTTCCGCGAGCATCGTGGCACGCAGGCGCAGGGTCGCCGCGAGGCGTTGGAAGGCCTCCGACCAGTAGGCCGCGGCTCCGGGGGACGCGTCCGGCGGGTCCTGCGCGGAGGCGGTCAGCGCCTCCAGGAGACCGGCCTCCGCCGGGTCGAGGCAGCGTTCGGCCAGGCCCATCACCCCGCTGAAGCTCCACGGGTAACTGCCCGCCTCACGGGCCGACTCCAGCGCCTCCACGACCGCCCGGCCCAGCGCCCCCGCCCACGGGACCACGCACACCCCGAGCAGCTGGAACGCCTCCGACAGGCCGTGGGCCCGTATGAACTCGGCGACCCACTGCGCTCGTTCGCCGTCCGGCAGGGTCTCCAGCAGCTTTGCCCGCTCCGCCAGCGAGGCCGTGCCGGGGCCGGCCGCCGGTGACGCGGACGGCGGGCCCAGCAGCGCCCGCGACCACCGCGCGTCCCGCTGGCGCACCGCCGCCCGGCACCACGCCGCGTGCAGCTCCTCCGCCCAGCCCTCGCCGGCGGCCACCGGCAGCGCCACGATCTGCGCCGCGTCCAGCCCCCCGAACCGCTCCCGCCAGCAGGACAGCGGCGCGGACTCCACGAGCTGGCCCAGCCACCAGGCCCGCTCGCCGCGCCCGGCCGGCGGACGCTCGACCACTCCGTCGCGCAGCATCCCGGCGTCGCACTCGGCCGGCGGGGTCACACCGTGCGGGCCGACGCAGGCCAGGGCGCGGCCCGCCATCCGTCCCGCCAGCGCCGACCGGGTCAGGGCGGAGAGGAGTTCGGCGGCGGTCGCCCGGACGTTGCGGCTGCGGTCGTCGAGCGCCGCCTCCAGGAACGGTTCGTCCGCGTCGGACAGGCCCTGCCGCAGCGAGTCCAGGAACATCAGCCGGTCCTCGGCCCGTTCCGTGGTCCAGGTCGTGGCCAGCAGCCGTTGCGCGGCGGCGGGCTCGTGCGCCCGGACGGCGCCCAGCAGGGCCACCCGCTCCGCGAACAGCCCCTCCTGCCAAAGCCGCTCCACCCCCGCCGTGTCCGTCACCTCCGGCAGTTCCCCGGCTCCGCCCGCTCCGCCGCGCAGGGCGAACCGCCACTCCGGGTTGAGCCGGGCCAGCCACAGCCCGCGCGTCCCGGCCAGGGCCAGGGCCTCGGGGCGCAGGTCCGTACGGGCCCGGGCCGCGTCCAACAGCGCCGGGACCAGTGCCTCCGGTGCGCGGTAGCCGTGCCGTCCGGCCGTGGCCAGCCACTGCGGCAGCAGCTCCGTCAGGTCCGGGGCGGACCCGCGCCCGCTCCCGCCGCTCCCGCCGGCCCGGCCGGCCAGGAGCTGCGCGAGCCGGCGCCGCGCCGCCTCGGGCGGCTGCGGGCGCGGGTCCCGCGGTGCGGGACCGGGCCGGGCCGCGGCCGTGGCGGGCCGCAGGCCGGCCCGGCGCCGTACGGCGTGCACGGCGGCAGCGTCCAACAGCGACTCCGGAGAGCCGGCGGGGCCCGCGCCCCGCCGCCGGTCGGTGCCCAGCAGCGCGGCGCCGACCAACTCCTCCCACTCCCCGTACCCCTCGTCGGGCTTCTCCATCGGACCCCTCCCTCTCTCGGTACCGGCGCCCCGGTCCCGCCCCCTCCGCGGGACCGGGGCGCCGATGTGCCCGTCTTCCGTCCGTCCGTCAGCTCAGCTGGCGTGGTTGTCGTTCACAAAAGCCCCCCGGCCTTCTCGTGTTCCCACGGCGGCGCCCCCGCGCCCCCGCGCCCTCCCCGCACGGCGTCCGCGCCGTGCCGATCCCCTTCCCGCCGCCCCTGCGTGACGGCATACGAGCCCCCAGGCCCCCTGCGATCGGTGTGTTGTGCCGGCCCCCCCGTCCGACGGATGTCAGACGAGCGGAACCGGCTCGATGGAATCGGGCCGCCAGGCCGTCAGCGGAGTGAAGCCCCGATGGCCGCACTCGCCGAACACGGTCACCGGGCCCCCGCCCGACAACGCGGCCAGTTGCCACAGCCCCCCGCGCGAGCGGCTGCCCGCCCCGGTGAGCGGCACCGGCAGGGCGTACGCACCCTGCGCGTCCGCCAGTTGCCAGCCGAGCTCGCCCGGTACCGGCACCACGGGGCCCAGCACCACCGGCCAGGACTCCAGCCACGGGTCCTCCCGCAGCGCCGCCCCGTACGCCTCCAGTGCCGCCCCCGTGCTCACCCCCGGCGGTACCTCCGTGCACGGGGCCGCCGCGGCGAACCGCTCACCGAGGTCCCCCCGCAGCCCCGCCGACCCGGGCCGGAAGCGAACCTCCGCCTCCAGCACCAGCCCCACCGGCAGGGCCAGCCCCGGCGGCCGCCCGGGCGGGCCGAAGTCCAGCACCATGGCGGGCCGCCCGCTCCCCAGCCCGCGCAGCCATATCCGGCGGGTGGTGAGCCGGCCGTCCGGCGACACCGAGTCGTACTGGGCCAGCACCAGCCAGCGGTCCCGTACGGCCTCCCCCTCCCCGGAGGCCGGCAGTCCCACCCGGCTGCGCACGGTCGCCGCCAGCCCATCCGGCAGCGCTTCCACCCCGAGCCAGGCCCGGTCCAGCAGGTGCAGCAGCGCCGCCTCCTCAAGCATCCGGGCGGGCCAGCCGGGCCCGCAACTGGGTATCGTCCCCAACTCCCGCACCCGCCCCGCCAGTCCGGGCGCCTGTGCGTCCACCATCCGGGCCGCGGTCTCCTCCCAGCCCGCGTGTCCCGCCCGCTCCTGTCCGGCGAGGCCGGCGCGCAGCAGGTCGGACAACCGCTGCTCCAGCTCGGTGACGCCCGCCCCGATGCGCGCCGCCCGCCGCTCGGCGCGCCGCCTGGCCCCCTCCGCGTCCGCCGGCCCGCCCGCGGCGGCCGCCGGACGGGCCGCCTTCGCCGTGCGCTCGGCGAGCCACTGCGCGGCCCAGTCCGGGGCCTCGCCCGGCTCGCCCACCCCCTCGGCCGACCAGAGCAGCAGCAGCCCCAGCGCGTGCTTGCACGGGAACTTCCGGCTCGGGCAGGAGCACTTGTACGCCGGCCCCGCCAGGTCCACGACCGTGCGGTACGGCGTGCTGCCGCTGCCCTTGCACAACCCCCATACAGAACCGGAAGCGGAACCTCCGATCTGTGACCACGGCCCCGCCCCTCCGAGCCTGCCTCCCGCCTTGCGCGAGGCGGCGTCGGGAGCCAGAGCCAGTACCTGTTCCGCCGTCCAGCGGACCCCCTGCTCAGTCATGGGAACCACCGTACGTACCGCCACTGACAATCGCTCTGACCAGCAACAACGTTGCGAACAAGGCCCGTTGTCAGTGGCGTGGTGCACCGTGGGAGCAGCAGTCGGGGAGCGGCTGCCGAGCATTGGAGGGGGACCATGAGCACGCCCGAGAAGACCACCGGCACCGAGCCGCTGCGCCCGCACGCCGAAGACGCCTTCGCGCACGAACTGAAAGCCCTCGAAGCCGCCGACGACCGGCCCCGCCCGACCCGCTGGAAACTCTCCCCCTGGGCCGTCGCCACCTACCTCCTCGGCGGCGAGCTGGCCGACGGCACGGTGATCACACCCAAGTACGTGGGACCCCGCCGGATCGTCGAGGTCGCCGTCACCACCCTCGCCACGGACCGCGCCCTGCTCCTCCTCGGCGTCCCCGGAACCGCCAAGACCTGGGTGTCCGAACACCTCGCCGCAGCCGTCAGCGGCGACTCCACCCTGCTCGTCCAGGGCACCGCGGGCACCCCCGAGGAAGCCATCCGCTACGGCTGGAACTACGCCCGCCTCCTCGCCCACGGCCCCAGCCGCGAAGCCCTCGTCCCCAGCCCCGTCATGCGGGCCATGGCCGAGGGCATGACCGCCCGCGTCGAGGAGCTCACCCGCATCCCCGCCGACGTCCAGGACACCCTGATCACCGTCCTGTCCGAGAAGACCCTCCCGATACCGGAGCTCGGCCAGGAGGTGCAGGCCGTCCGCGGCTTCAACCTGATCGCCACCGCCAACGACCGCGACCGCGGCGTCAACGAGCTCTCCAGCGCACTGCGCCGCCGCTTCAACACCGTCGTCCTGCCCCTGCCCGCCACCGCCGACGCCGAGGTCGACATCGTGGCCCGCCGCGTCGACCAGATGGGCCGCGCCCTCGACCTGCCCGCCGCCCCCGAGGGCCTGGAGGAGATCCGCCGCGTCGTCACCGTCTTCCGGGAGCTGCGCGACGGCGTCACCGACGACGGCCGCACCAAGGTGAAGTCCCCCAGCGGCACCCTGTCCACCGCCGAGGCCATCTCCGTGGTCACCGGCGGCCTCGCCCTCGCCGCCCACTTCGGCGACGGCGTCCTGCGCCCCTCCGACGTCGCCGCCGGCATCCTCGGCGCCGTGATCCGGGACCCGGCCGCCGACCGGGTCGTCTGGCAGGAGTACCTGGAGGCCGTGGTCCGCGAGCGCGACGGCTGGAAGGACTTCTACCGCGCCTGCCGGGAGGTGACCGCATGAGCCCCGCCGCACGGGGGCCGCTGCTGCTGGGCGTACGGCACCACGGGCCCGGCTCGGCCCGCGCCGTGCGGGCCGCCCTCGACGCGGCCCGCCCCGCCGCGGTGCTCGTCGAGGGACCGCCCGAGGGCGACGCGCTGCTCGAACTGGCCGCCGACCCCGGGATGCGGCCGCCCGTCGCGCTGCTCGCGCACGCCGCCGACGACCCGGGCCGGGCCGCCTTCTGGCCGCTGGCCGAGTTCTCCCCCGAGTGGGTGGCCGTCCGCTGGGCCCAGCGGGCGGGCGTACCGGTCCGGTTCATCGACCTGCCCGCCGCCCACTCGCTGGCCGCCGGCGACGACCGGGAGCCGGACGAGGACGGCGCGGCGGACGCGATACGGCTCGACCCCCTCGCGGTGCTGGCCGAGACCGCCGGGCACGACGACCCCGAGCGCTGGTGGGAGGACGTCGTCGAGCACCGCGGTACGGGCGAACGACACGATCCGCTCGGCGCGTTCGAGGCGCTCGGCGAGGCCATGACCGCCCTGCGCGAGGCCTGCGGCGACGGCGGCCACCGCCGCGACCTGGTCCGCGAGGCCCACATGCGGCAGCGGATGCGGGCCGCCCGCAAGGAGTTCGGCGACGCCTACGCCGTGGTCTGCGGCGCCTGGCACGTGCCCGCCCTGCGCACGAGGACCACGGCCGCCGCCGACAGGGCGCTCCTCACCGGCCTGCCCAGGACCAAGGTCGAGACCACCTGGGTCCCCTGGACCCACCGCAGGCTCGCCCGGGCCGGCGGGTACGGCGCCGGGATCACCTCCCCCGGCTGGTACGCGCACCTCTTCGCCGCCCGGGACCGGCCCGTGGAGCGCTGGCTGACCAAGGCCGCCGGACTGCTCCGCGACGAGGACCTCCAGGTCTCCTCGGCACACGTCATCGAGGCGGTCCGGCTCGCCGACACCCTGGCCTCGATGCGCGGCAGGCCGCTGGCGGGGCTGACCGAGACCCTCGAAGCGGTACGGGCCGTGATGTGCGACGGGTCCGACGTGCCGCTCGCGCTGATCGAGGACCGGCTGGTCGTCGGCGACGTGCTCGGCGCGGTCCCGGACGCCGCGCCCGCGGTCCCGCTGATGCGCGACCTGACCCGGCGGCAGCGCGCGCTGCGGCTCAAGGCCGAGGCGCGGGACCGGGAGCTGGAGCTGGACCTGCGCGAGGACACCGACGGAGCGAAGTCCCTGCTGCTGCACCGGTTGCGGCTGCTCGGCGTCGACTGGGGCACCCCCACCGCCTCGCGCGGCAGTACCGGCACCTTCCGGGAGACCTGGCGGCTGCGCTGGGAGCCCGAGCTGTCGGTACGGGTCGCCGAGGCCGGCATCTGGGGGACCACCGTGCTCGCGGCGGCCACCGCCAAGGCCGAGGCGGACGCGGCGGCCGCCGGAGAACTCGGCGAGGTGACGGCGCTGGCCGAGCGGTGCCTGCTGGCGGGACTGTCCGACGCGCTGCCCGCGGTGCTGCGGGCCCTCGCCGACCGGGCCGCCCTCGACACCGACGTGGCCCGGCTGGCCAGGGCCCTGCCCGCGCTGGCCCGTTCCCTGCGCTACGGCGACGTACGCGGCACCGACGCCGCGGCGCTCGGCACCGTCGCGGCCGGGCTGGCCGAGCGGATCTGCGTGGCACTGCCCCCGGCCTGCGCCGCCGGACTGGACGCCGACGCGGCCGCGGAGCTGCGCGGCCACGTGGACGGGGTGCACGGCGCGGTCGGGCTGCTCGCGGACGCGGACGAGGGGCTGCGGGACCGCTGGTCCGCCGTGCTGCGGACGCTCGCCGGCCGGGACACCGTGCCCGGCCTCCTGCGCGGCCGCGCCGCCCGGCTGCTCCTCGACGAGGGGCGGCTGCCCGCCGAGGAGACGGCCCGGCTGATGGGCCTGGCCCTGTCCCCGGCCGCCGCGCCCGCCGACGCGGCGGGCTGGATCGAGGGATTCGCGGGCGGCGGTAGCGGCGGCGGCACCCTGCTGGTCCACGACGACCGGCTGCTGGGCCTGATCGACACCTGGCTGGTGGGGGTGGCGGAGCGGGCGTTCACGGACGTACTGCCCCTGCTGCGGCGCACGTTCGGGGCGTACGAGCCGGGGGTCCGGCGGACGCTGGGCGAGCTGGTCCGCCGCGGCCCGGCCGGCCCCGGCCCGTCGGCGGCCCCGGGCGCGGCCCCCGAAGGCTTCGCGTCGGAGCTGGACCCGGAGCGCGCGGACGCGGTCGTGGACCTGGTCCGGCTGCTGCTCACCGCCGCGGCGGCCCGGGAGGAGGCGGCGGCCGTGCCGGGCTGACGGGCCCGCCGGGCGCGGGCGCGCGGGGGAGCAAGGGGCCGTCGCGGGACGGGGGCCGCGTGCGGCCCGGGCCGTCCACGGCCGGTGCGCGTCCCGGTGGACGGATCGGCGGGCCGACGGGCCTGCGGCGGGGTGACGGGTGGACATGACGGACGAGCGACGAGGACAGGGGGACGGGCAGATGACCGGCAACGGGCGGACGACCGGCAGCGCGGGGACGGCCGGCAGGGGCGGCGGCGCCGCGGCGGCGCTGGGCGTGGCGGCACCGGGTACGGGTACGGGTGAGGCCGCGGCGGGGGTCGGCGGCGCGGACGCCGCCGGCGAGCGGTTGCGGCGGTGGCGGATGGTGCTCGGCGGGGGAGAGGCCGACGGCACCGGGTGCGCGCTGACCGGGCGGGACGCGGCGATGGACGCCGCGCTCGGCGCGCTCTACGGCGCGGACGGCGCCGACCGCGGCGGGCGCCGGCGCACGGGCGAGCGGTCGGCCGGCCTGGGCGGCTCCGCCCCGCGGGTGGCCCGCTGGCTGGGGGACATCCGCACGTACTTCCCCGGCTCGGTGGTCCAGGTCATGCAGCGCGACGCGATCGAGCGGCTCGGCCTGTCCTCGCTGCTCCTGGAGCCGGAGATGCTGGAGGCGGTCGAGCCGGACGTGCACCTGGTCGGCACGCTGCTCTCCCTGAACAAGGCGATGCCCGAGACCACGCGCGAGACCGCGCGGGCCGTCGTCCGCACGGTGGTGGAGCAGTTGGAGAAGCGACTCGCGTCCCGCACCCGGGCCACGCTCACCGGCGCCCTGGACCGGTCCGCCCGGATCAGCCGGCCGCGCCACCACGACATCGACTGGAACCGCACCATCCGGGCGAACCTGAAGAACTACCTGCCCGAACACCGCACCGTCGTGCCCGAGCGGCTGATCGGCTACGGCCGGGCGGCCCGGTCGGTGAAGAAGGAGGTGATCCTCTGCATCGACCAGTCGGGTTCGATGGCTGCCTCGGTCGTCTACGCCTCCGTCTTCGGAGCCGTCCTCGCGTCCATGCGCTCGATCTCCACCCGCCTCGTCGTCTTCGACACCGCCGTCGTGGACCTGACGGACGAGCTCGACGATCCGGTGGACGTCCTCTTCGGCACCCAGCTGGGCGGCGGGACCGACATCAACCGCGCCCTCGCCTACTGCCAGTCGAAGATCACCCGACCCGCCGACACCGTGGTCGTCCTGATCAGCGACCTCTACGAGGGCGGCATACGCAACGAGATGCTCAAGCGGGTGGCCGCGATGAAGGGGGCGGGCGTCGAGTTCGTGACCCTGCTGGCCCTGTCCGACGAGGGCGCCCCCGCCTACGACCGCGAGCACGCCGCGGCCCTCGGCGCCCTGGGCGCGCCCGCCTTCGCCTGCACCCCCGACCTGTTCCCCGACGTGATGGCCGCGGCCCTGGAGAAGCGCCCCCTGCCGGTGCCCTGACCCGGCCGGCCGCCGGTCCCGGAATCGGCGGATCGCACGAAGGGGCAGCTCAACCGTGAGGCGATCTGTGACAGGTATCACCGCTCAGGTGGGATCTGTGATTTAGGGACCTACGTCCCACGGGGATAACCTGCGAGACGGACATGCCGCGTTCACGGTCACCGTGTGCGCCTTCCTTGTGACAGCGCCGTCACGTTGCCCTCCGCGGCACGCCCACGCAGATAGCAGACAACCGCGAATCACTGCGAATCTTTGAAGACAAGGGACGGACGCGCGTGGACCTGTTCGAGTACCAGGCGAGGGACCTCTTCGCCAAGCACGGTGTACCGGTGCTGGCCGGTGAAGTCATCGACACGCCTGAGGCGGCTCGCGAGGCCACCGAGCGGCTGGGCGGCAAGTCGGTCGTCAAGGCGCAGGTGAAGGTCGGCGGCCGCGGCAAGGCCGGTGGCGTGAAGCTGGCCGCCACCCCGGACGAGGCCGTCGCCCGGGCGACGGACATCCTCGGCATGGACATCAAGGGCCACACGGTCAACAAGGTGATGATCGCCGAGACCGCTCCCGAGATCCTGGAGGAGTACTACGTCTCGTACCTCCTCGACCGCACCAACCGCACCTTCCTGGCCATGGCCTCGGTGCAGGGCGGCATGGACATCGAGGAGGTCGCGGAGAAGACCCCCGAGGCCCTCGCGAAGGTCCCGGTCAACGCCAACGAGGGCGTGACCATCGAGAAGGCCCGCGAGATCGTCGCCCAGGCGAAGTTCCCGGCCGAGGTCGCCGAGAAGGTCGCCGCGGTCCTCGTGACCCTGTGGGACACCTTCATCGCCGAGGACGCGCTCCTCGTCGAGGTCAACCCGCTCGCGAAGGTCGCCAACGGCGACGTCATCGCGCTCGACGGCAAGGTCTCGCTCGACGAGAACGCCGAGTTCCGCCAGCCGGGCCACGAGGAGTTCGTGGACCACGCGGCCGCGAACCCGCTGGAGGCCGCCGCCAAGGCGAAGAACCTCAACTACGTGAAGCTCGACGGCGAGGTCGGCATCATCGGCAACGGCGCGGGTCTCGTCATGAGCACCCTCGACGTCGTCGCCTACGCCGGAGAGAACCACGGCGGCGTCAAGCCCGCCAACTTCCTGGACATCGGCGGTGGCGCCTCCGCCGCCGTCATGGCCAACGGTCTCGAGATCATCCTCGGCGACCCGGACGTCAAGTCCGTCTTCGTGAACGTCTTCGGCGGCATCACCGCGTGCGACGAGGTCGCCAACGGCATCGTCCAGGCGCTCCAGCTGCTCAAGGACAAGGGCGAAGAGGTCACCAAGCCGCTCGTCGTCCGCCTCGACGGCAACAACGCCGAGCTGGGTCGCAAGATCCTCTCGGACGCCAACCACCCGCTGGTGCAGCGCGTGGACACCATGGACGGCGCGGCCGACAAGGCCGCCGAGCTCGCGGCTGCGAAGTAAGGGCAGAGGTCACAGACTCACATGGCTATCTTCCTCAACAAGGACAGCAAGGTCATCGTCCAGGGCATGACCGGTGCCACGGGCATGAAGCACACCAAGCTGATGCTGGCTGACGGCACCAACATCGTCGGCGGCGTGAACCCGCGCAAGGCCGGCACCACCGTCGACTTCGACGGCACCGAGGTCCCGGTCTTCGGATCGGTCGCCGAGGCGATCGAGAAGACGGGCGCCAACGTCTCCGTCCTCTTCGTCCCGCCGGCGTTCTCGAAGGCCGCCGTCGTCGAGGCCATCGACGCCGAGATCCCGCTGGCCGTCGTCATCACCGAGGGCATCGCGGTGCACGACTCCGCCGCCTTCTGGGCGTACGCGTCCGCCAAGGGCAACAAGACCCGGATCATCGGCCCGAACTGCCCGGGTCTGATCACCCCCGGCCAGTCCAACGCCGGCATCATCCCGGGCGACATCACCAAGCCCGGCCGCATCGGTCTCGTGTCCAAGTCCGGCACGCTGACCTACCAGATGATGTACGAGCTCCGTGACATCGGCTTCTCCTCCGCCGTCGGCATCGGCGGCGACCCGGTCATCGGCACCACGCACATCGACGCCCTGGAGGCGTTCGAGGCGGACCCCGACACCGACCTGATCGTCATGATCGGCGAGATCGGCGGCGACGCCGAGGAGCGTGCTGCGGACTACATCGCCAAGCACGTCACCAAGCCGGTCGTCGGCTACGTCGCGGGCTTCACCGCCCCCGAGGGCAAGACCATGGGCCACGCCGGCGCCATCGTCTCCGGTTCTTCCGGCACCGCACAGGCCAAGAAGGAAGCCCTTGAGGCCGCCGGCGTGAAGGTCGGCAAGACGCCGACCGAGACCGCCAAGCTGGCGCGCGAGATCCTCAACGCCGCCCAGTAGCAGCGGCCGCGCCGGATCCGGCGCGGCGGTGCGCCGTGCGCGCGTACGGGCGTGGCCCGCACCCTTCCGGGGGTGCGGGCCACGCCCGTTCCGTGTCCCGTGCGTCAGCCGAGCCCGGGGCGGACGCGGCCCGGACCGGCCGACACCGGGTCCGCGCGCAGCTTGTCGTGCAGCTGCCGGCTCTCCTCCGTGCTCCGCTGGGGGCCGCTGTGCGGGGGAACGCCGGAGACGTTCGCGCCGGGGGAGCGCGGGGGCTCGTAGCGGGTGGGCGCGGTCGCGACGGTGTACGCGGTCGCCACCATGATCGCCGCGGTCAGCCCGAGGGCGGCGCGGGTCCACATCCGGCTGCGCTGTTCCGCGGCGCCGCGGACCAGGGCGGGGGGCCGGGGTTCCAGCGGTACGGCCGGCCGCAGCGCGGTGATCCGGTCGCGCAGCAGCGCCGACTGCTTCTCGGGCGGTACGGCGGCCAGCTCGGGGATCCGGTCGGAGAGGTCGGCGTGCGCGCGCAGCAGCCGCAGGCCCGCGGTGGGCGTGCTGGCCTCGGTCTCGGCGGCGGTGTCGGGCAGGTCGAGGCCGACGCCGTCGTAGAGGACGACGGTGCGGCGGTGGATCGGGGGCAGGGACAGCACCGCGTCCAGGAGGATCCGGTCGGCGGGCTCGACGGGCGGCTCGTCCGGGTGGCGGTGGGACCGCCGGAACCGGTGCCAGGGGGAGAGGGCGTGCTCGTACGCCGTCGCCCGCACCCAGCCCACCGGGTCCGGGTCGGTGGCCACCTCGGGCCAGCGCGCCCAGGCCAGCCGGAACGCCTGCTCCACCGCCTCCAGGGCGAGGGAGCGGCGGCCGGTGAGCAGGTAGGTCTGCCGGGTGAGGGCGGGCGCGGCGTACGCGTAGAGCGCGTCGAAGGCCTGCACGGGCGTCGGCCGGGTCCCGTCCGCGGCGGGCGCCGACGGCCCCTCTACCCCCGGATCCGGAGCGGGGTCGGGATCCGGGGCCGGGGCGGAGTCCGGGGTCGCGGCCGGACTCGCGCTGCCCACTGCGGATCCGCCCGTGGGCGGGTCCGTGAGGGTGTCCGGGCCCCGGCCCGGGGGCGCGCCGGGGACGGTTGCGGTGTCCGGGCCCGGGGCCGTGTCGGCGTCCCCGGTCGGGGGCGCGGCGGTGGCCGCGGCCCGAGTGGTGTCCGGGGTCGGGCCGGTGCCGGTGCCGGTGCCGGTGTCGATGGCTGTGCCGGTGTCCGTGGCCGTTGCCGGGTTCCCGTGCGGGCCCGCGCCCGGGTGCGCGTTGTCGTGGGTGCCCGCGTCCGTGTCCGGTTTCGTGTGCGGGCCCGTGGCCTGGGGCGGGGCGGGGGCCGTCCCGCCCGCGTGCGGCCCGGCCGGTGCTTCCGGCGGGGGCTCGGCCTTGCCGGTCGGGGCCTCCGGGTCGGGCGGCGCCGCGGCGGGGGGCTCGGAGTCCCCCGCGGGCGGGGCGGCCCGGGTCGCGGGCGCTGGGGTCAGGGCGGCCAGGAGCTTGGCGTAGGCCTCGCGTTTTCGGCCCCTCGGGTGGGTGCGGCCCGTCTCCCAGGACCGGACGGTGGTCGGGGTGACGCCCACCGCGGCCGCCACCTCGTCGTGCGTCAGGCCCGCCGCTTCGCGCAGTCTGCGGCGCTCCTTCGGGGACGGGAGGCTCAGCTCCGAGGTCGTCTCGACGCTTTGTGTCATGCCACACTCCCCGCGACCCGACCGCTCTGGGCGAAAAAGTACATAAACGTATATTGAGCGACACCACGGGCATTCGCCTGTTACCCGTCCATAGCGCGTGTCGTTGGCACCATGGCGGTGTGACCCAAGTGACCGAACGCGGGAACCCGTTGTCCACACCCCCGCGGACCACCGGGAGGCGCCGTTCCCCGGCCGCCGCCGCATGCGTGGTGGGCGGCGCCGTGGCCGCCGGACTCGGGCTCGGCTTCCTCGCCGTGCTCGTCATCGTGCTGTGGATCAGCTCCCCCTATCCGGACAGCGGCCCCGGCGGGGCCCTGCACCTCGCCGCCGGGCTGTGGCTGCTCGCGCACGGCACGGAGCTGGTGCGCTACGAGACCCTGTCCGGGGTGCCCGCGCCCGTCGGGGTGACACCCCTGCTGCTCGTCGCGCTGCCGGTGCTGCTCACGCGCCGCGCGGCCCGGCTGGGCAGTGCGGCCGAGGAGGAGGGCGGCGAGGAGGTGCTGCCCGCGACGGCCGTGTTCTCCGCCGTGCTGTGCGGCTATCTGGCCGTCGGCTGCCTGGCCACCGCGTACGCCGCCGGCGGTCCCATGCCCGCCGATCCGCTCAGCGCGGCCTGGCACGTCCCGCTGGTGGCCGCGCTGGCCGCCGGCGGCGGGGTGTGGGCGGCCCGGGGGTACCCGCTCGGTCCGCTGCCGGCCTGGCTGCCGGGGGGCGTGCGCAGGGCCGTCACGCGCCCCCGTTACGCGCTGGCGCTCCGGGCCGGGGCGGGCGGCGCCCTGGTCCTCCTGGGCGGCGGCGCGCTGCTGGTCGCGGTCTCGCTGGCCTGGCACGGCGCCGAGGTGCAGATGTCGTTCCTGACCCTGACCGGGGTCTGGTCCGGGCGGTTCGCGGTCCTGCTGCTCGCGCTCGCGCTGGTCCCCAACGCCATGGTGTGGGGCGCGGCGTACGGTCTGGGCCCCGGCTTCGCGCTGGGCGCGGGGGCCACCGCCACTCCGCTCGGCTTCACCGGATCGCCCGCGCTGCCCCGGTTCCCGCTGCTCGCGGGGCTCCCGCCCGAGGGTCCCGGTACGCCGCTGACCTGGGCGGTCGTCGTGATCCCGGTGGCCGCCGGGCTGGCCGTGGGCTGGTTCGCGGTGCGCCGGGCCCGCGAGGTGTCGTACGGGGAGACCGCGCTCACCGCGGCCCTGGGCGCGCTGGTCTGCGGGCTGGCCACGGCCGCGCTCGCGGCGGCCTCGGCGGGCCCCCTGGGCACCCGGGCGCTGGCCGACTTCGGGCCGGTGTGGTGGGCCACCGGGGCGGCGGCCTTCGGCTGGACGCTGCTGCTGGCCGTGCCGCTGGCGGTGGCGGTGCACGCGTGGCGCACCCGGCCCGCGGCCGGCTCGGCCCTCGCCGAGGAGGACGGCTGGCACGACACGGGGGTACGGGAGGCCCGCTGGGCGGCGCTGCGCCGCGCGGCCGGCACCCTGGTCCCGGACTTCACGGCGGCGCAGGACCGCGCCCCGGGCCCGGCGCCCGCACCGGCCCCGGAGCGCACGGCACCCGGGCCCCGGCCCCCCGCGGCGCCCGCACCGGCGCCGTCGCACCATGCGGCTCCGGCCCCGGACCCGTCCGCTCGGCGACCGGCTGCTCCGGACCCGTCCGCTCAGAGACCGGCTGCTCCGGACCCGTCCGCTCAGAGACCGGCTGCTCCGGACCCGGCCGTGGAGCCCGCGCCGCCGTCCGGGCCGCCGGTCGCGGACGCGGCGCCCGCGGTCCGGCCGCCGCGCAGGGTGACGGTCGTACCCGGGCTGAACCTGAACCCGGTCCCGGCGCCGACGACGGTCCCGGTGCCGGCGAAGCCTCCGGCCCCCTCGCAGTCGCCGGAGCCGCCGCGGCCGCCGGAGCCGCCGGCCGCGCAGGCTGCGGCCGGGGTCCGGGTCATGCCCCGGCGCACACCGCGCGCCTGAACCCCTCGGTGGCCGCGCGGCCGGGGCCCGGTGGACGCGCCCCGGCCGCGGGGGCCTACTGGCGGACCTTGAGGACGTCGCCCACGACGTTGTCCGGCAGGAGGCTGTTGCACTGGAGTTCCGCGGTGCTCGTCAGGGCGTCGTCGCGGCACACGTAGAAGTCCTTGTACGCGAGCTGCAGGGCGTACGAGCTCAGCGCCAGCAGGATCGCGAGCGAGGCCGTGACCAGGCCGCTCACCGCCGCCGCCCGCTGGGGGCGGGCCGCGTCGCCGAGGGCCGCGAGACCGCCCCGGGCGGGGGCCTGCGCCGACTGCGGGCCGGCGGCCGGGGAGCCCGCCGCCGACGTCGTGCCGGTCGCGGCGGCCGGCTTGCCGCGCAGGGCGCTGATCCCCCAGTAGAGGGCGAGCGCGCCCAGCAGCAGGCCCACCGACGGGATGCCGAAGATCCCGAAGAAGAAGCCCCACATGCCGGCCAGCAGGGCGTACCGGGCGCGGCGCTGGATCGGGTCGGTGGGGTCCCAGCGGGCCGGGCCGCGGCCGTTGCCGTCCTTGGGGCCGTCCCCCCGGCCGTCGCCGCCCCCGCCGCCGTGGCCGTCGCCGCCGGCGCGCGGCTGCCACGGCTGGTCGGGCCGGCCTTCCGGGGGAGCCGCGAAGGGATTGTCGTCGGTGGGGGACTCGGGCTGGCGGCGGTCCGGCATCGGGTGTGTTTCTTCCCCTGTGTCATGGACGTCGCGGAGACGTCGTGGCGAGGTGGGCCCTGTTTGCGGCTTGTACGCCAGACGCTACCTGTCGGCCGTGCCCCCGTCCCTCGGGGGCGGTCCGGTGTGCCGGTATCGTTGCAGGCGGTCGGCGGCTTCGTATGGTTCCCCGTATATCGGTACCCCGAAGTTTCGTATGACCACACAAAGACGAACACCGTGTTCCCGCGTTCCCCCGAGAAAGGGCCTCCCATGCCCGCCTCCCGCCTGGTCGTGCTGGTCTCCGGTTCCGGCACCAACCTCCAGGCCCTGCTCGACGCCATCGACGCGCACCCCGGCGGAGCCGAGGGCTTCGGCGCCGAAGTCGTCGCCGTCGGGGCCGACCGGGCGGGCATCGCCGGTCTGGAGCGGGCCGAGAAGGCGGGGATCCCCACCTTCGTCTGCCCGGTGAAGGCATACGGGAGCCGCGCGCAGTGGGACGTCGCGCTCACCGAGGCCACCGACGCGCACGCGCCGGACCTGGTGGTCTCCGCGGGGTTCATGAAGATCGTGGGCGAGGCGTTCATCGACCGCTTCGGCGGCCGGTTCGTCAACACCCATCCCGCCCTCCTCCCCGCCTTCCCCGGCGCGCACGGCGTACGGGACGCCCTCGCCTACGGGGCGAAGGTCACCGGCTGCACCGTCCACTTCGTGGACAGCGGCGTGGACACCGGTCCGATCATCGCCCAGGGTGTGGTCGGTGTCCGGGACGAGGACGACGAAGCCGCTCTGCACGAGCGCATCAAGGAAGTCGAGCGCACGCTGCTCGTCGATGTCGTGGGGCGTCTGGCCCGGCACGGCTACCGCATTGAGGGACGAAAGGTAACAATCCAGTGACCGCCGCAGAGAGCGCAGCGAGCAACGACCCGACCACGACCCGGCGTCCCATCCGGCGTGCGCTCGTCAGCGTCTACGACAAGACGGGATTGGAAGAGCTGGCCCGCGGCCTGCACGAGGCGGGCGTCGCGCTGGTCTCCACGGGCTCCACGGCCGGCCGGATCGCCGCCGCCGGAGTGCCCGTCACCAAGGTCGAGGAGCTGACCGGCTTCCCCGAGTGCCTCGACGGCCGGGTCAAGACCCTGCACCCGCGCGTACACGCCGGCATCCTCGCCGACCTGCGCCTGGAGGACCACCGCAACCAGCTCGCCGAGCTGGGCGTGGAGCCCTTCGACCTGGTGATCGTCAACCTGTACCCGTTCCTGGAGACCGTGCAGTCGGGCGCCACCCCCGACGAGTGCGTCGAGCAGATCGACATCGGCGGCCCGTCGATGGTCCGCGCCGCCGCCAAGAACCACCCGTCCGTCGCGGTGGTCACCAGCCCCGCCCGCTACGCCGACGTCATCGAGGCGGCCCGCGGCGGCGGCTTCGACCTGTCCGCCCGCAAGCGGCTCGCGGCCGAGGCCTTCCAGCACACCGCGGCCTACGACGTGGCCGTCGCCACCTGGTTCACGAACGCGTACGCCCCGGAGCCCGAGGCCGTGCTGCCCGAGTTCCTGGCCGGCGCCTGGGAGCGCAAGTCGACCCTGCGCTACGGCGAGAACCCGCACCAGGCCGCCGCGCTCTACACGGACGGCCAGCCGGGCGGGCTCGCCAACGCCGAGCAGCTGCACGGCAAGGAGATGTCCTTCAACAACTACGTGGACACCGAGGCCGCCCGCCGCGCCGCCTACGACCACGACGAGCCCTGCGTCGCGATCATCAAGCACGCCAACCCGTGCGGCATCGCGGTGGACGCGGACGTGGCGGCGGCCCACCGCAAGGCGCACGCCTGCGACCCGCTCTCGGCCTTCGGCGGCGTCATCGCCGTCAACCGTCCGGTGACCGTCGAGCTCGCCGAGCAGGTGGCCGAGATCTTCACCGAGGTCATCGCGGCCCCCGCGTACGAGGACGGCGCCGTCGAGATCCTCGCCCGCAAGAAGAACATCCGCGTCCTCAGGGTCGACGGCACCCCGCACCAGCCCGGTGACCTCAAGCCCATCAGCGGCGGCGCGCTGCTCCAGCAGAGCGACCTCTTCCAGGCGGAGGGCGACGACCCGGCGCACTGGACGCTGGCCACCGGCGAGGCCCTCTCCGCGGAGGAGCTCGCCGGCCTCGCCTTCGCCTGGAAGGCCTGCCGGGCCGTCAAGTCCAACGCCATCCTGCTCGCCAAGGACGGTGCGTCGGTCGGCGTCGGCATGGGCCAGGTCAACCGCGTGGACTCGGCGAAGCTGGCCGTCGAGCGGGCCGGCGCCGAGCGCGCGCAGGGCTCCTACGCCGCGTCCGACGCCTTCTTCCCCTTCCCCGACGGGCTGGAGATCCTGACCGACGCGGGCATCAAGGCCGTCGTCCAGCCGGGTGGTTCGGTCCGTGACGAGCAGGTGGTCGAGGCCGCGCGGAAGGCGGGCGTGACCATGTACTTCACCGGCACCCGGCACTTCTTCCACTGACCCGGCCGCCGCGCGCGCGGCGAACGGTCCGCACACGGCGCAGGCCGCGACCCGCACTGCGGGTCGCGGCCTGCGCCGTGTGCGGGGCGGTCCGGAGCCCCGGGGGACCGGACCGCCGGGCCGCCTAGTACTGCGGGCGGTTGAAGTAACGGCTGCCCTCGTTCTTCGCGAGGAAGACGATGATGAGGATGCCGAGCACCAGGCTGAAGAGGGCGAAGATGTTCGCGGTCAGCAGGCTCAGCAGGCTGAACAGGGTCACGATCGAGGCGTAGACGATGGCAGAGATCCGGATGCCGTTGCGGCCCTTGGGGATCTTGACGGCGGTGAGGATGCCCCACAGCGCGAACGCCAGGATGACCACGCCGAAGCCGATCATGAAGGCGGCGCCGAAGGAGGCGGCCTTGTCGGTGTCGCTGCTGCTGAGGCCCGAGTCGGAGGTGTCGGCGCCGGAGATCATGTCGGCGACCCAGGCCGAGGCGACGATGGCGAACAGCGCGCCGACGGCCTGGAGGCCGCCGAGCACGAAGAGCATGATGCGCGCGCCCTTGACGCCGCCCGGCATCTCGACGGGACCGCCCGGGTAGCCGCCGGGGCCGGCCGGGTAGCCGACGGGCGCGCCCTGCTGCGGGTAGCCGTAGCCGCCCTGCGGCGGGACGCCCTGGGGGGCCTGCTGCGGGTAGCCGTAACCGGGCTGGGGCTGCTGGGGCTGCTGTCCGTACGGGTTGTTCGGGTCGCCGAAGCTCATCTTGGGGTGTTCCTCCGTGGAAGTGCGGGGACGCACGGCACCGCACGGAGGAGCTTCACTGGTGCGGTCCGCCCCCCGGCACTGCCCGCGGCACTCTGTGCCTGCATCGTCGTCCGACCGGACGGGGCTTGTCCAGCCGGTTCGCGCCCGGCCGGTGACTTGTTGTGCAAGTGCAACCAAGTGCGAACGCCGGTGAACGGCCGTGAACGCCGCGAGTGGAACCGGGGCCGCTCCATCCGGGAGTATGGGTCCATGACTGCCCAGATTCTCGATGGCAAGGCCACCGCCGCCGCGATCAAGTCCGAACTGACCGGCCGCGTCGCGGCCCTGAAGGCCCGGGGCGTCACCCCCGGACTCGGCACCCTGCTGGTCGGCGACGACCCGGGCAGCCGCTGGTACGTCAACGGCAAGCACAAGGACTGCGCCGAGGTCGGCATCGCCTCCATCCAGCGCGAACTGCCCGCGACCGCCTCCCAGGAGGACATCGAGGCCGTCGTGCGCGAGCTCAACGACAACCCCGAATGCACCGGCTACATCGTCCAACTCCCTCTCCCCAAGGGCATCGACACCAACCGGGTGCTGGAGCTGATGGATCCGGCGAAGGACGCCGACGGCCTGCACCCCATGTCCCTCGGCCGGCTGGTGCTCAACGAGCCGGGCCCGCTGCCCTGCACCCCGTACGGGATCGTCGAACTGCTGCGCCACCACGGCGTCGAGATCGACGGCGCGCACGTCGTCGTGCTCGGCCGCGGCATCACCGTCGGCCGCTCCATCGGCCTGCTGCTGACCCGCAAGTCCGAGAACGCCACCGTGACCCTCTGCCACACCGGCACCCGCGACCTGTCCGGGCTGCTGCGCCAGGCGGACATCGTCGTCGCCGCGGCCGGTGTGCCCCACCTGGTGAAGCCGGAGGACGTGAAGCCCGGCGCGGCCGTGCTGGACGTCGGCGTCAGCCGCGACGAGAACGGCAGGATCGTCGGGGACGTGCACCCCGGCGTCGCCGAGGTGGCCGGCTGGATCTCGCCCAACCCGGGTGGGGTCGGCCCGATGACGCGGGCCCAGTTGCTGGTCAACGTCGTCGAGGCGGCGGAACGGACCACCAGTGCGGGCTGACCCGGGCGCGGAGCCGGCGGGCGGCCGCCCGGCCGGGGCCGCGGGCGAGGGCGCCGCCGGGGCCGGGGCGGCGGAGGGAGCCGCCGGTTCCGTGCCCGGTTCCGCGGCCGGTTCCGCGTCGGGTGATCCGGCCGGGGCGGAGGCCGCGGAGCCCGCGCGGTCGCGCCGCTTCCCCTCCGTCACCCGGGACACCGCCCGGCCCGAGGGCAGCGGCCGCGCCGTCCCCGGGGCCGTGTCGGCGCCGGCCCGCCAGTGGCCGATGCTCAGCGTGCTCGCCGCGACCGCGGCCGGGCTGCTGGTCACGGCCCTGGGGCACCCGCGGATCGGCTGCCTGGTGATCGGCGCCGCCCTGATCGCGGCCTCGGCCATGCGGCGGATGCTGCCGTCGGTGGGGATGCTCGCGGTGCGCTCCCGCTTCACGGACATGGTCACGTACGGGCTGCTCGGCGTGGCGATCACGCTGCTCGCGCTGGTGATGGAGCCCGAGCCGCTGCTGGAGATCCCCTTCCTGGAGACGGTGGTGCGCTTCACCGTCCGCTGACGACGACCCGCAGCGCCGCGAGCGTCGCCGCGACGGCCGGCCGGGCCTCGGTGCCCGCCCGGACCACGGCCTGGAAGGTCCGCCCCGGGCCCGGCAGCTCCCGTACGACGGCGCCCGGCGGCGGGGCGTCGCACAGCAGCTTCGGCAGGATCGACACGGCCCGGCCCGTGGCCACCAGCGCCAGCCCGGAGCGCAGGTCCGCGCAGGCGTGGGCGACGTACGGCGTGAAACCGGCGCCCCGGCAGGCGTGCAGCAGCATCTCGCGGCAGCTGCTCGGGGCGGGCGCCGAGACCCACGCGCGGTCCCGCAGGGCGCCGAGCCCCGTGCGCTCGTACGCGGGCAGCAGCGCCTCCGGCAGCGCCAGGCACAGCGGGTCGGCGAAGAGCGGCACGGCGGTGGTGCCGGGCGCGGGCGGGGCGCCGAGCAGCGGGTAGGCGTAGGTCACCGCAAGGTCCAGCCGGCGCCCGCGCAACAGTGGCAGGGCGTCCTCCGGGTCGCACTGCACGAGGC
Organism: Streptomyces subrutilus; assembly: GCF_008704535.1. Taxonomy (NCBI): domain Bacteria; kingdom Bacillati; phylum Actinomycetota; class Actinomycetes; order Kitasatosporales; family Streptomycetaceae; genus Streptomyces; species Streptomyces subrutilus. The sequence continues at coordinate 3,111,161 of NZ_CP023701.1, read as the reverse complement.
GCGGCCGCAGCCCCGGGTGGCGTAGGCCGAGCTCGGCGACGAGCGGCGCGGCCACCGTGGCCAGGGCGCTCGGCGCGCACCCGACGGCCAGCTCCCCGCTCGGCTCCGCGTCCAGCGCGCGCACCGCCGCCTCGGCGCGCTCCAGCGCGGCCAGTACCGGTTCGCAGGCGGCGGCCAGCGCCGTGCCCGCGGGGGTGAGGCGCAGGCCGCGGCCCTCCCGTTCGACGAGGCCGGCCCCGGCCTCGGCCTCCAGGGCGCGCAGTTGCTGGGAGACGGCGGAGGGGGTGACGCCGTGCAGGTCGGCGACGGCCGTCACCCGGCCGTGCTCGGCGAGGTCGCGGAGCAGGACCATGCGTTTCACGTCGAGCATGAGTTCAGCTTAACGATCGCTGAAGCAGAGGTAGCTGGACTGCACGGTGGAGTGGCGCGATGCTCGGGGGCATGAACGCGAAGCAGAAGGTCGTCCTGGTCGGCGCCCGCGGCACCCTCGGCCGGGCGGTCCACGCCGCCCTGCGCGAGCGGGGCCACGAGGTCGTCACCGCCTCCCGCGAGGGCGCCGACGTCACCCTCGACATCACCGATCCCGAGTCCGTCCGGGCGATGTACGAGACGGTCGGCGCGGTCGACGCCGTCGCGTGCGCCGCCGGCAGCGTGCCGTGGAAGCCGCTGGCCGAGCTGACCACCGACGACGTCCGTGCCGGGCTCGAAGGCAAGGCCGTCAGCCAGATCGAACTGGTCCGCCAGGGCGCCCTGCGCCTGCCCGCGCACGCCTCGTACACCCTGATCAGCGGCATCCTGGCCCGCGAGCCGCTGCTGACCGGCTCGGTGGCCTCGCTGGTCAACGGCGCCGTCGAGGCGTTCGTCCGGGCCGCGGCCGTCGAACTCCCGGGCCGCCAGCGGGTCAACGCGGTCAGCCCGACCGTCTTCGAGGAGTCCCTCGACGCGTACGGGGACACCTTCGCGGGCTTCGACCCGGTGCCGGTCGCGCGCGCCGCCCGCGCGTACGTGAAGTCGATCGAGGGCCACCGGACCGGTCAGGTCTTCGCCGTGTGAGACCCCCCGTGACGGCGGGCGTGACGGAGGGCGCGAGGCCGTGCGTGACGGTCCGTGTGCCGCGCACCACAGGGACCGGGGGACCGGGGCCCGCCGGGGTCGGATAGCCTGACGGCGGATGTCTCTTCACGTCAAGATTCACAGGGCCGGGGAGCGGCGTCCTCCCAGCACATGGGGCAGGGACGCCCCACCGCCCGCTGTCTAACGGAGAAGGCCATGACCCGCACTCCCGTGAATGTCACCGTCACCGGCGCCGCCGGCCAGATCGGCTACGCGCTGCTCTTCCGCATCGCCTCCGGTCACCTGCTCGGCGCGGACGTGCCGGTCAGGCTCCGCCTGCTGGAGATCCCGCAGGGCATGAAGGCCGCCGAGGGCACCGCCATGGAGCTCGACGACTGCGCCTTCCCGCTGCTCAAGGGCATCGACATCTTCGACGACCCGAACCAGGGCTTCGAGGGCGCCAACGTCGCGCTGCTCGTCGGCGCCCGCCCGCGTACCAAGGGCATGGAGCGCGGCGACCTGCTGTCCGCCAACGGCGGCATCTTCAAGCCGCAGGGCAAGGCCATCAACGACCACGCCGCGGACGACATCAAGGTCCTGGTCGTGGGCAACCCGGCCAACACGAACGCGCTCATCGCGCAGGCCGCCGCCCCGGACGTACCGGCCGAGCGCTTCACCGCGATGACCCGCCTGGACCACAACCGCGCGATCTCGCAGCTGGCGAAGAAGACCGGTGCCGACGTCACCGACATCAAGCGCCTGACCATCTGGGGCAACCACTCGGCCACCCAGTACCCGGACATCTTCCACGCGGAGATCGCCGGCAAGAACGCCGCCGAGGTCGTCGGCGACGAGCTGTGGCTGGCCGACACCTTCATCCCGACCGTCGCCAAGCGCGGCGCCGCGATCATCGAGGCCCGGGGCGCGTCCTCCGCCGCCTCCGCCGCGAACGCCGCCATCGACCACGTCCACACGTGGGTCAACGGCACGGCGGCCGGCGACTGGACCTCCATGGGCATCCCGTCGGACGGCTCGTACGGCGTGCCGGAGGGCATCATCTCCTCCTTCCCCGTCACCACCAAGGACGGCGCCTACGAGATCGTCCAGGGCCTGGACGTCAACGAGTTCTCCCGCGCCCGCATCGACGCCTCCGTGCAGGAGCTCGTCGAGGAGCGCGACGCGGTGCGCGAGCTCGGCCTGATCTGAGCGGTCCGACCGGCTCCGGTCGACCCGAAGGCCCCGGTGCGGCGCACCGGGGCCTTTTTGGCGCGAACCCATCTGTCATGTCCCCTACAGTCGTCTTACGGTGTCCCTCCGCACACGGCCAGGGGGAACCGGTGACAGGCGTTGACGCGAGCGAACGCGGCCCGGTGCACCCCTCCCTCAGCGAGGCGGGACGGCTGCTGTGCGCCGGCACCTACCTGGACGCGGCCTACCGCGACCGGGTGATCGAGGAGCTCTACGTCCACGAGGAGCGCTTCGTCGCCCCCTCCTACGGCTTCGACGCCGTGCGCGTCCTGGCCCACGCCCTGCAGGCCCGCCGCGCCGAAGCCGCCTGGGCCGCGGGCGTGGCGGCCGTCTGGGCCCTCGGGCTGGTCCTCGCCCAGGCGCTCCTGCTCTTCCTGCTGCTCCCGGCCGCCCTGCTCGGCGGCGCCGGCCGGATCGCCCGCCGCCGCGACCGCACCGGCCGCGGCAGCCGCCTCCTCGAACTGCTGCTGCGCGCCTCGGGCTGGGTCCTGCTCCTCGGCGCCGGCCTGGGCGTGCTCCAGGGCACCCTCGAAGGCACCACGCACGTCGCGGCGGCCCGCGACGGGATCACCCTCCTCGACGTCCTGACCCGGGGCCTGGAGCAGGAGCCGCTCGGCTTCCTCGTCCGACTGCCGGTGCTCGGCCACTCCGCCGGACTCCTGTACGGCTGGACCGCTCTGATCGTCTTCGGGCTGCTCGTCCTCGTCCTCGGCTTCCAGCGCGGCCACTTCGCCCACGTCATCAAGAACTCCCTCAACCGCGCCCGGTACGCGGACCCGGCCGCCGACCCCGCCTCCGGCGCCCGGTTCGCGCGGGCCCGGGAGCGGATCGCGCGGACCCAGCACGGCGGCCTCGTCCTCTACGGCGTGAACGACCCGTTCTGCGGCGCGGGACGCCCGCACCGGCCGTGGCAGCTGTCGGTCGAACTGCGCCCCCGCGAAGGCGCCGTCCCCGAACCGCTCGACAACGCACGGATCGTGGAGCGGGTCCGGCCCCGGCTGGAAGCCCTGCGCGCTCCGTCCCCGCACGGATCGCCCGAGGCGCGCGAGGCCGTGCTCGACCGGCTGCGCGAACTGGTCCTCGACGAGTGCGTGTTCCTGCCGGCCGACGGACTGCCCGGAGCGCACGCGCTCGACCTGTCCGACCGGGCGCTGGCCGAGCACCGCGAGGGCGCCGTCGAGGAGGGCGGCGAGCGGCGCCGGCACTTCCTGCGGGTCCGGGTCGGCGGCTGGGACGAGAACCTCGTCGTCACCGTGTTCGTACGGGTCCACACCCAGGGCGGCATGCTGATGCTGGAGGTGGCGCCGCACGTGCTGCTGCCCGTGCGCCAGGACTTCCAGGAGGCCGACGACATCGCCCAGCGGCACCTGCGGAACACCTTCTTCGCCAAGGCCGTCTGGGCCGTCAGGCGGGCCCCGCGCTCGCTCGGCACGGCCGTGAGCACGCTCTCGGGCGGCGGCCGGGGCCCGTGGCAGATCGCCACCGCCGGCCACGGCGGCGCGCTCCCGGCCGGCCCGGCCGTCTCGGTGCGGGAGCTCGCGGCGCGCGCGGACGCCTCGCTGTTCCAGCTCATGGACGTGGACCGGTACGTGAAGACCGTCCAGGACCGGATCGTCGCCGGCGTGACCCTGGCCCTGCACGAAGCGGGCTGGCACACCGAGGAGTTCGCCGAACGGGCGGTCACCGTGGCCGAGGGCGGCGTGTACATCCGGTCGGTGGACCACAGCGCCTTCAGCGTCGGCGGCAGCGGGCACAGCAATCAGAGCGGCACCCACCGGACGGACAGGGGGAACGGCGATGGCGCATGACGGGGGAGCGGATCCGGGTACGGACGGGGGCGCGGGCGGCGGGCAGCGGTTCGGCCGCATCGAGCGCAGCGCCTTCAGCATCGGGGGGTCGCACGTCACCAACACCGTGGTCGAGCACGGCGGTACGGCCACGGACGCGCCCGGCGCGGCCGAACTGCTGGCCGCCGTACGCGCCCTGCGCGCCGCCCTCGTCCACCTGCCGCGCAGCGCCGACCGCACGGCGCTGGACGGCGAACTGGACGAGGCGGCCGGGGAACTCGCGGAGACCGGCGCGATCGCGCCCGGCCTGCCCGGGCGGCTGCGCGCGGCCCTGGAGCGGTGGGCCCCGCTGGTGGAGCCGGTGAACGCGGCCACCGCCCTGGGCACGCTGCTCGCGACGCTGGCGGGCTGAGCGGTGGCCCCCGCGGGCGGCGCCCGGTGGGACCCGCGGACCCAGCGCTGGGTGGAGGACGAGGCGCCGCCCGCGGACCCGGCGTGGTACCCGCCCGGGGACGGGGACGGTAGGGGCGCGGCGGCGCGGTGGCGGCCGCTGCTGCTGGTGGCCGTGGCGGCGGCGGTCGTGGGCGGTGCGGCCGTGGCCGGGTGGGCCGCCCTCGGCCCGGACGACCCGAAGGCCCCCGCCGCACCCCCGGCGGCGGGCACCCCGGGCCCGTCCGGCCCGGCCGCGGACGACCCCCGGCAGGACGCCACCGCCGGCGCCGACCCGGCGCCGGACACCGGCGGCGCCACCCCCACCGGCCCCGCGCAGAGCCCGTCCGCCCCGGACGGCCACACGGTGGTGCTCGACGAGGACGGGTTCTCGGTCGCCGTGCCCACCGGCTGGGAGCGCAGCGCGCAGGAGACCGGCAGCGGGGCCTTCTACCGCGCGCCCGGGGACCGCAGCGCGCTGCTGCAGGTCTTCCGGGTCACGGAGCCCGCCACGGTAGGCGCCTGCGACCTGCTGCGGGTGTCCTCGCAGGCCCTGGACGACGCCACTCCCGCCTACCGGGAGGTCGGCGTCGAGCGGCTGTCCGACACCTCCTGCGAGCTGGTCTACGAGTACGACAGCGCCGAGGCGAACGGACGCCGCCACGGGATCGAGCGGATCGTCGTCGCCCCCGGCGGCGGCCGGTGGGCGCTGCTGGCCGCGGGCCCGGCGACCGACACCGCGACCGTCCGGGCCCGTCTGACGGCGGCCGTGGACTCGTTCCGCCCTCGGTGAGCGCGGCCGGGCCCGGCCGGGTCAGGCCTTGCCGTACATGCCCGGGGTGTAGTGGCCCGGTACGCCGCGGGTGGTCACGCCGAACCGGTTCCAGACGTTGATCGTCGCGATGACGGCGATCAGCTGGGCCAGCTCGCGCTCCTCGAACTGCTTCGCGGCCCGCTCGTACACCGCGTCCGGCACGAAGCCGTCCGTCAGGACGGTGACCGCCTCGGTCAGCTCGATCGCGGCGAGCTCCTTCTCGGTGTAGAAGTGCCGCGACTCCTCCCAGGCGTTCAGCAGCACGATCCGCTCGATGCTCTCCCCGGCCGCGAGGGCGTCCTTGCTGTGCATGTCGAGGCAGAAGGCGCAGTGGTTGAGCTGCGAGGCACGGATCTTGACCAGCTCCACCAGGGCCGGGTCCAGCCCCTTCTTGCTGGCGATCTCCAGGGCCAGCACCGCCTTGTAGACCTCGGGCGCCAGCTTCGCCAGCTGCATGCGGGGGGTGTGCTCGGGAGCGTGGGCGTCGCCGTGGTCGTGGGTCACGTGGGTTCCGTTCGCTGTGGTCATGACTCCACTCTAGGAGCCGGGCGGCCCACCGGTATGGTCCATATCCATGACGGAAACGTGGGCCACTTTCGGAGCCGACCTGCACCTGGACCTGGCCCGCGGACGCGGGCTGCGCGCCGGGCTCGCCGAGGCGCTGCGCGACGCCGCGCGGACCGGCCGGCTGGCGGCCGGCACCCGCCTTCCGTCCTCCCGCACCCTCGCCGCCGACCTGGGGATCGCCCGGAACACGGTGGCCGAGGCGTACGCCGAGCTCGTCGCCGAGGGCTGGCTGACCGCCCGGCACGGCTCCGGCACCCGGGTCGCCGAGCGGGCGCGCCCGCGCCGTGCCGCGGCGGCCGCCCGGGTGCGTCCCCCCGTGCACGGGCGGCCCGCCCACAGCCTGGTGCCGGGCACCCCGGACCTCGGCGGCTTCCCCCGGGCGGCCTGGTCGGCGGCGGCCCGGCGGGCCCTGGCCGCCGCCCCGAACGAGGCCTTCGGGTACGGGAGCGACGGGCGCGGCCGGATCGAGCTGCGGGAGGCGCTGGCCGGCTACCTGGCACGGGCCCGCGGCGTGTACGCGGACCCGGAGCGGATCGTGCTGACCGCCGGCTTCGCGCACGCGCTGGCCGTGACGGCCGCGGTGGTGCGGGCCCGCCGGGTGCGGGAGATGGCGGTGGAGGGGTACGGCCTCGACATCCACCGGGACCTGCTGGCCCGGGCCGGCCTGCGGACGCGGCCGCTGGGCGTGGACGCGGAGGGGGCCCGTACCGGAGACCTGACGGCGGCGGCCGGCGCGGTGCTCCTGACCCCGGCGCACCAGTTCCCGACGGGCGTCGCCCTGACCCCGGGCCGCAGGGCGGCGGCCGTCGACTGGGCGAGGACCACGGGCGGGCTGGTCCTGGAGGACGACTACGACGGGGAGTTCCGCTACGACCGGCAGTCGGTGGGCGCGCTCCAGGGCCTGGACCCCGACCGGGTGGTCTACCTCGGCACGGCCAGCAAGTCCCTCGCCCCGGGGCTGCGGATGGGCTGGATGGTGGTCCCGCCGGGGCTGATGGGCGAGGTGTTGGCCGCCAAGGGAGCCACCGACCGCAGCTCCAGCGCGCTGGACCAGCTGACGCTGGCGGAGTTCATCACCTCCGGGGCGTACGACCGGCACGTGCGCGGCATGCGGCTGCGCTACCGGCGCCGCCGGGACGAGCTGGTCGCGGCCGTGGCCGGGCGGGCGGCCGTCTCCGGCATCGCCGCGGGCCTGCACGCGGTCCTGGACCTCCCGCCGGGCACCGAACGCTCGGTGGTCCAGTCCGCGGCCTGGCAGGACCTCGCCCTGGAGGGCATGTCCCGCTACCGCCACCCCCAGGCCGGCCTGCCCCCGCGCGACGCCCTGGTCGTGGGCTACGGCACCCCGCCGGACAGCGCCTGGACCCCCACCCTGGAGGCCCTCACGGCCGCGCTGCCGTAGCCGGCCGCCGGGCCACCTCGGCCCACACGGTCTTGCCGACCACCCGGCCGGAAACGCCCCAGGCCACGCACAGCGCCTCGACGATCCGCAGGCCGTGGCCGTGCTCGGCGGGCCGGTCCGGCGAGCCCGGCCGGACCCGGGGGCGCTCCCCGGCCCGCGCGTCGGACACCTCCACCCGCAGCACCTCGTCCAGCTCCCGCAGCCCGAGCTCGAAGTCCCGGCCGGGCACGCAGCCGTGCGCCACGGCGTTGGCCGCCAGCTCGGCGACGACCTGCCCGACCCGCTCGGACTCGCCCCCGCCCAACGGATAACCCCACCGGCACAGTTCGAGCACCGCCAGGTGCCGAGCCAGCCGAGCGCCCCGCCGGGTACTGCTGAACCGCTGCCGCCACTCGTTGCCTGCGTCGGGCATGGCGCCGCTCCTCTGCGTAGTCGTTCCACTACCGGGTGGGTTCAGCGTGGTGCGTGAGTGGGAAGTCTTCAACTTGTAGGAATTGAACGGATAGTTAGGCGGGAGCAGTTGAATCGCAAGGAGCTGGACCCGGAGGCGTCGCCCGGCGCGGAGTTCGGGCAGCGTCTTCGCACGTTGCGGGACGAGCGCGGCTGGACCCAGGACGAGTTGGGGGTCCGGATGGGATGCTCCGGCACGCACATCTCGGCCGTCGAAACCGGTCGGCGACCTCCAACTGCCCGTTTCGCGGCAAGCGCGGACAGGGCGCTGGGGACCGGAGACCAGTTCGAACGTCGAAGTCGCGCAGTACGGAACACGGCGCTGCTGGAGGGGTTCCCCGAGTACGTCAAACACGAGGGGGTCGCTGTGGAGATCCGGCTCTTCAACATGGGGATCATCCCGGGCTTGTTGCAGACGTCGGAGTACGCTCAGGCTTTGACTCGCGGTGATGTGCGCCGGGGTGCCATCACGCCGGAGCAAGCTGACGAGCGCGTCTCGTTCCTCGCGAAGCGACAGGCGTCGTTGACCCGGCCCGGACCGCCCATGGTGCTCGTGGTGATGGACGAGAGTTGCATCCGTCGTCCGATCGGTGGCTCCGGTGTCATGGATGCGCAGTTGGCGAGTCTGATCGACTTTGCGGAGCTACCGAACACCGTGCTTCAGGTGGCCCCCTTCGACATGGGTGAACGACGACCGTTCAATCTTCCGGTCAACCTGCTCACGTTGGTGGACCGTTCCATGGTCGCGTACGCCGAGACCCACGCACAGGGGCATGTGGACCGAGAGAGCGCCGCCGTCCTGCCCCTGTTGACGGCCTACCATCAGCTACAGGCCGAATCGCTGTCCCAAGCGGCATCCGTCGCCATGATCAATGAGGTACGAAAGGGCACCCCGTGACGACCACGATCGAGTCCCCTCGCTGGTTCACGTCCTCTTACAGCGCCAACGGTGGTGACTGTGTAGAGGTCGCCGTAAACCTCGCACCCTGCCGTGGTGTCGTCCCGGTTCGCGACTCGAAGATTGAGAACGGCCCGGTGCTGGGCTTCACGGCCCGGGCGTTCGCCGACTTCGTGGCGGGTGTCAAGGGGGAGCAGGTCCGTACTCTCCCGTAGCGAAGGGGCACCCGTGACGACCGAATCACCCCGCTGGTTCACGTCCTCGTACAGCGACAACGGCGGCGCCTGCGTCGAGGTCGCCTTGAACATGGGCGGGGTCGTTCCGGTCCGGGACTCCAAGGATCCCGGTGGGCCCGTGGTGGAGTTCGGGGTGCGGGCGTTCGCCGTGTTCGTGGGCGGGGTCAGGGGCCGGTAGGGGCCGGCTCCGGCTCCGGTTCGCCGAAGCGGCCCAGCGCAAGGGCTCCGGCGACCGAGACGGCGAAGCCCAGGACGGCGAGCCAGGCCAGGCCCTCGCGGGTGCGGTCGCCCAGCCAGACGACCCCCACCAGCGCCGGGCCGATCGTCTCGCCGAGCACCAGGCCGGCCGTCGCCGCCGTCACCGAGCCGCGTTGCAGCGCCGAGGTGAGCAGGAGGAAGGCCGCGCCGCCGCCCACGAGCAGCGCGTACAGGGCCGGGTTGGCGAGCTCCTGCCAGGAGAAGCCGTCGATCAGCCGGACCGCCACCTCCACGACGCCAAAGCCCGTCCCGGCCGCCAGGCCCAGGACGAGCGCCCGCGTACGGTCCGGCAGCCGGCCCGCCACCGCGCCGACCAGCAGCACCAGCCCGGTGACCGCCAGCAGCCCGTACGCCAGCCCGGGCGGGCCGGTGCCCGAGCCCTCCTCGCCGGAGGCCAGCCCCAGCATCAGCAGCCCGGCGCACACCACCGCCACCGCGCCCCACTCGGTACGCGACAGCCGCACCCGCAGCAGCCGCGCCGCGACCACCGCCGTCACCGCCAGGCTGGCGGCCAGCGCGGCGCCCACCGCGTAGATCGGGACGTGGCGCAGCGCGATGATCTGGAGCACGAAGCCGACCGCGTCCAGGCCGAGCCCCGCCAGGTAGCGCCACTGCCGTACGGCGCGCAGGAACAGCGCCGGGTCCACCCCGGACCCGGTCCCCGGCTCGGCGGCGCGGGCCGCGACCGCCTGGAGGACCGAGGCCGTACCGAAGCAGACCGCCGCCCCGAGCGCGCAAACCATCCCAATCAGCACGGACCGACTCTAGGTCACGGATCTCGCGGCGGCCGGATTCCGTCCACCGGGGAGCCCGTTCTAGTCTGTCGGCACGACCGCCACCCAGGGGGAGCAGCCACATGGACAGCAGCAGCACCAATCAGCGCCGCATGCGCTCGGGCGCCGTCGCGCTCGGCGGGATGGGCCTGCTCGCGGCCACGCTCGTCGCCTGCGGCAGCAGCGACGAGCCGGACAAGCGCTGCGCGTCCCGCACCACGCTGGAGAAGCTGAACAACAAGGAGTGCAAGAGCGGGGGCCGCGGCGCCTACTACTACGGCGGCAGCGTGGTGGCCGGCAAGGTCTCCGGCGGCAGCTTCGACAAGTCCGCCGTCACCCGCAAGGGCATAGGCGGCCACTCCAGCTCCGGGTCCAGCGGCGGCTGACCCCGCCGGGAGGACCGGAACCGGACAGCCGGACCCGGGACCCGCGCACCGCCGGCCGTACCCCAGTGACCCGAGGAACCCGACACCGATGCAGCGGCACACCATCGAGCCCCGCCCCGACTGGCAGAAGACCGTCGAGGAGCAGGGGCTGATCTACCCCCTCACCCGCTACCCGGACGACTCCCTGCGGCCCTACTGGGACGAGAGCGCCTACTACTCCTTCTCCCTGCCCGAGGTCGAGGCTCTGGAGAACGTCGTCGAGGAGCTGCACGCCATGTGCCTGGCCGCGGCCGCGCACATCGTCGAGCGGGACCGGTTCGCCGACCTCGGCATCACCGACCCCGGACTGGTCGCCATGATCACCGAGTCCTGGCTTCGGCGCGCCGAACAGCCCTCCCTGTACGGCCGGTTCGACCTGCGCTACGACGGCGGCGGTCCCGCCAAGATGCTGGAGTACAACGCCGACACCCCCACCTCGCTGGTGGAGGCGGCCAGCCCGCAGTGGTTCTGGATGGAGGAGCGCTTCCCGGGCGCCGACCAGTGGAACTCCCTGCACGAGCGGCTCGTCGAGGCCTGGCGCCGGCAGGCCGAGCTGCTGCCGCCCGGGCCGCTGCACTTCGCGCACTCCGAGACCGACGAGCTGGGCGAGGACCTGATGACGGTCGCCTACCTCCAGGAGACCGCGGAGCAGGCCGGCATCGACACCCAGGCGCTGTCCGTCGAGCAGATCGGCTGGGACGCGCTGTCCGGCCGGTTCGTCGACATGAACCTCCGCTTCATCCGCAGTTGCTTCAAGCTCTACCCGTGGGAGTGGCTGGCCACCGACACGTTCGGACCGCAGGTCCTGGGCACCTACGACCACGGCGGCGGCTCCGGCAGCACCTGCTGGATCGAGCCCCTGTGGAAGATGCTGCTGTCCAACAAGGCCCTGCTCGCGATCCTGTGGGAGCTCTTCCCCGAGCACCCGAACCTGCTGCCCGCCTACCTCGACGGGCCGCGCGAGCTCGCCGGGCCCGACGCCGCCGGATACGTGGCCAAGCCGCTGCTGGGCCGCGAGGGCGCCGGGGTCACCCTGCACGCGCCGGGCGCCGGGGGCGAGCCCTTCGTACCAGAGCCGGGGGAGCGGTACTGCTACCAGGAGCTGGCCCCGCTGCCCGACTTCGACGGCAACCGGGTGGTGCTGGGCGCCTGGGTCGTCGAGGACGAGGCGGCCGGGCTCGGCATCCGCGAATCGGCGGGGCCCGTCACGGACGAGTACGCCCGCTTCCTGCCCCACGTGATCCTCTAGGCCGTCTCCCGGCCCGGGCCGGAGGCCTGCCGCCGCCGGTCCGCCGGCCGCGGCGCCGCCCGTGCCCCTGCCCGCGCCCCGGTCCGCGCCGTCGCCCCGTCCGACCGCGCCTTTCGACGCCGTCCCGCCGCGCCCCGGGTGCCCTCGCATGCCTTCGCGAAGGGCCTGCCGGGCATCTGGAAAAGGCGGTTCGGGCAGGTTCCCGGAAGGCCGGGCGGGCAATTTCGGTTGCCCTTCGGAACACGTCGGATTTCCCTTGCGCAATGGGCGGCCGACAGGGGCCGGTGCTCTTTTGGCGGGATCCGGCCAGATTCAATCCGGGCGCAGGAGGAATAAGCCATTCCCCGGATGCGGCCTGCCCGACGATCAAACGGATCCGATAGCTTCCGCCACCAGTCGAGCTTGATCACACGAGGGTGGTTCCACAGATGAACAAGAAGGTTCTGGGCGTTCTCGCCGCAGCCCTGTTGTCGTTCGGTGCGGCCTCGCCGGCCGGCGCGGCGGAGTCGGGATACGACCTGATCACGATGGGCCAGGGAAGCAGGACCATCGGAATCGCCTACGAGCACAACGGCTACACCGGGTCGCGCATCGAATTTCGCGGAGAGTCCTGCAACGGCAGGGACTACAACTTCTCGATGCCGGCGAATTGGCAGTTCAGGATCTCTTCCGTCCAGCAGCTGGGCGACTGCCAGATGGGGCTGCGGAACCGGGACGGCAGGTACCTGGCCGTGGGCTGGGAATCCCAGCTCGGCAGTTGGAACGACCAGGCCGTGACCGTCGAGTTCACCAAAATCACCTGAGTTCCTTCCATGTCAGCTTCGTTTCCACCCGCGCAGCGGCAGCTCGGCGATCACCTCGTCGACCCGTGCGGCGACGTCTTCGGCCGACGCGTCCGTGCGCAGGGCGAGGATCGCGTACCCGGTTCCGCATTCGCGGATCTCGCCGGACCAGTTCGGCGGGAGCTGGGACAGGACGCGCAGGCAGGCCAGTTCGGGGGCGGCTTCGGGTGCTCCGGAGAGTCGGACCCGGTGTTCCACGGTCTCTCCTTCGGATCAGGGGCCCGGGGCCCGAGGTGGACACGGCGCGGGCCGGTTTCCGCGAGGAGACCGGCCCGACTGCGTGAACGGCAAGGCCCGAGGAAGACACGGAGGGGTCGGATGGGGCGGTCAGGCTCAGCCGGTGAAGGTCACCGAGTTGCCGTTGCGGGTGAACCAGCCGCCGAATCCCCAGTTGCTCCAGCCGCCGTCGCCCCGGTTGACGATCGTGCCCGACGTGAAGGCGAGGACGCGGTAGGTGGCGCTGCCCTGGGTGACGCGGGCGTTGGCGACCACGCCCCGGAGGTCCAGGGAGTAGTCGAGCTTGTCGTTGATGATCATGACGTTGTGGGCCGGGTAGGCCTTCATGGTCTCGTCGAGCTGACGGTGCACGAACTCGGGCCGCTGCTTCTCCATGATGAGGTCGCTCAGCACGCTCCCGATGAGCTCCCCGATCCGGCCCATCGCGTCGACGAAGATCTCCGTCCGGTAGTAACCCGAGGCCGTGGCTCCGGCCTGCTGGGACGCGGCCGGAGCCGGTGCGGGCGCCGGGCCGGTGGCGGCCTGGGCGGTGGCGGGCAGCAGCAGCCCGGCGGCGGTGACGGCGCCGATGACGGTGAGGGCCGCGCGCTTGAGGTTCTTCGACATGGTGGTCTCCTGATCGTGTTTCGGGCACGACGATGCCCGGTGGGTGTGGCTGGAGGGGTGGAGCGTGAGGTGGCGTGGGGATCGGCCGGGGCGTGCTCCCGCAGAGGGCCGGCCGGAGTCCCGGAGGTGAGGGCCGCCGCCGTGCGTGCGGCCGCGGTCACCCCGGTTCGCTCATCCCCAGTCGTTGGTGAGCGGGCTGACGGGGGCGGTCTCGCCCCCGGGCGTCGCGCTCTGGCCGGAGGCGACCGCCGGCGGCCGGGCGTCCGGGGTGCCCGCGCCGTCGGCGTGGGCGGCGCCGGCGCCGCCGACGACCAAGAGCGTGGTGATGGCGCCGGACGCGATGCGGGCCGCGAAGCGGTTCACTGGTTGCCTCCTGGGCTGACGGTGACGCTGGACGAGGGAGTGTCGCTCGGGCCGTTCCGCCGCTTTCGTTTCGGCGGGCCGCCCTCACAAGAAGAACTCTGCCCGCCGGAAGCAGGCCGTGGCGGGGTGCGGGCGTGCAGCAACCGGCCCGGTCCCCGTGCACTTTCCTGTACGCCCCGGGCCCGCGGACGGAGCGGGACACCGCCCTCGCGCGGTGGCCGGCGCGCGGGAACGGGGTGGGGGAGGTGATGGCCCGCGGCGCTTCCAACACCCTCGGGTTCCTGGGTGTGTCGGAGGCGGAGGAGCAGCTCTACCAGGCGGTCCTGAGGGATCGTGACGACATCGGCGACTACGGCCCGGACGTGCTCACCCGGACGCTGGAGCTGGGCATCGTGGTGCGGACTCCGGCCGGCGGTCTGCGGCCGCTCTCCCCGAAGCGGGCCGTCGAGCGGTTGATCGAGCACCAGGTGGGTCAGCTCCAGGACCGCCTCCAGGAGACGGTCCGGCTCACCGGGGTGGTCGGGAGCCTGAGCGCGGCAGGCGACCGTGTGCGGGCGGCCGTGCACGACAACCTGGCGATCCGCCAGATCGAGGGCCTGGAGGCCGTACGGGCCGTCATCGACGAGGTGACGTTCTTCGCGCGCACGGAGAACCTGACGACCAACCCGGTCGGCGTGCTCACCACGGAATCGATCGAGGTCTCGCGTCCGATCGACCTGCGCATCCTGCGCCGCGGCGTGCGGATGCGCACGCTGATGGCGTCGGCGTGCCTCCAGGACGAGGCGACCATGGCCTACCTGCGGGAACTCGTGGTCCACGGCGCGGAGATCCGCGTCTCCCCGCACCCCCTCGATCGCATGATCATCTGCGACCGGGCCGTGGCCCTCACCCCGATCGACCCCGACAACACGGCCCGCGGAGCGCTGCTGACGCGGGAGCCCGGCCTGGTGAGCACCGTGGTCTCGCTCTTCGAGCGGATGTGGGCGGCCTCGGAGGAACTTCCCGAGGAGGCCCTCCCCTCCCTCACCGAGGTCGAGCGCCGGGTGCTCCAGACCCTCCATCTCGTCGACAAGGACGAGACGGGGGCCCGTCAGCTCGGGATGGCCCTGCGGACCTACCGCAAGCACGTGGCCCGGCTCATGTCCCGGCTCGACGCCGACAACCGCTTCCAGGCCGCGCTCCGGGCCCGCGAACGCGGCTGGATATGAGGCCGCGCACGCATCCCACCTTTCGCCGGCCCGGCCCGGGCATGCGCGTTCCGAGGGGAGACGGGCATGCCCTCCGGAAAGCGGCGCATATCGGCCACGCTCATTTCTCATATCTGCCGGAGGGGTATTGCCGGCGGTAATTCATTTATGGTTCGCTGTATTCGATCTTCCATCACCGCTCGGAAAAGAGGTCCCGTGCGCATGCGCGCGAAATTCACCAGTGTCCTGACCGCCGCAGGGGCGGGCATTCTGCTCACCCTCGGCACGGTCCCGTCCGCCCACGCCGCCGGCAGCATCGTCACCCTGCAATACCAGAACGCCAAGACCGGGCTCTGCCTCGACTCCGACGCAAAGGGCAAGGTGTATACCAAGGCCTGCGTCGCGGGAAATCCCTATCAGCAGTGGGAGCGCGCGGAAAGCGGCGGAGTGGTCGCACTCCGGAACGTCGCCACGCGCCGATGCCTGCAGATAAAGGACATCTTCAACCCCTCCGCCCTCGAAACCAACCCCGCGTGCTCCCACACGTGGAGGGAAATCGTGGCCGGCGGGACGTTCCGCTACCTCGGTCCCTTCGACAGCGGCACCGCGGCCCTGGATTCCGACGCCAAGGGCAACGCCTATGCGAAGAACTACGGAGCGGACAACCCCTACCAGCAGTGGTACCCCACCCTCGCGAACTGACGGGCCCGGTCGGCCGCAGCCGTACGACAGCGCGCGGCACGGAGCAACACCCCCCTCGCATTCCGGCGGTCGGCGCCGGACCAGCCCTCCAAGGAGAAACACCATGAACATGCGCACGGGCCTCGGCGGCCTCGCGGCCGCCGTGGGGGCGACCGCACTCCTGATCACCGGCACGAGCACGACCGCCCACGCCGCCGGCGGCCCCAGCGGCGGCGTCTGGCGGCTCCAGAACGCCCAGACCGGCCTCTGCCTCACCGGCACCGGCAGCGGCGCCACCCGCATCTTCACCTCGGCCTGTTCGAGCAGCAACGCGAGGCAGCACTGGGCGTACTCGCGCGTGGGCAACAAGGTCCGGCTCGAAAACACGGGTACCGGCCGCTGCCTGAAGCCGACCAACGCCTTCTCGCAGGAGCTGACGAGCGCGCCCTGCGGCATCGACGACAACGACCTCTGGGGCGAGGAGTTCATCGCCTCGAAGGTCCGGCTCATCAGCGGAGGGGGCAACGCCGTGGACTCGGACGCCAAGGGCAACGCCTACCTGAAGCAGTACGGCCCGGACAACCCCTACCAGCAGTGGTACCTGACCACGACCATCCCCGGCCGCTGACCCGGGCCGCGGCCCACGCACCGCCGCCGGTTGCGGACCGTGTCCGGAGCGGTCCGCAACCGGCGCGACACCTGCCCGACCGCGTGCCCGGCCGCACGGGCCGCTAGGCGGAGAGGACCGCCCGGAGCTGTTCCAGCCCCCAGTCCAGGTCCTCCTTGCCGATCACCAGCGGCGGGGCGATGCGGATCGTCGACCCGTGGGTGTCCTTCACCAGCACCCCGCGCTCCATCAGCCGTTCGGAGATCTCCCGGCCCGTCCCGAGCGCCGGGTCGATGTCCACGCCCGCCCACAGTCCCCGCCCGCGCACCGCGGTCACCGCACCCGTCCCGACCAGCACGTTCAGCTCCCGGTGCAGGTGGTCGCCCAGCTCGGCGGCGTGCCGCTGGTGCTCGCCGGTGCGCAGCATCGCCACCACCTCCAGGGCGACGGCGCAGGCCAGCGGGTTGCCGCCGAAGGTGGATCCGTGCTCCCCGGGCCGGAACACCCCGAGCACGTCCCGGTCGGCGACCACGGCCGAGACCGGCACCACACCGCCGCCGAGCGCCTTGCCGAGGAGGTACACGTCCGGGACGACGCCCTCGTGCTCGCACGCGAAGGTGCGGCCGGTCCGGCCGAGGCCCGACTGGATCTCGTCCGCCATGAACAGCACGTTCCGCTCGCGCGTCAGCTCCCGTACGCCGGACAGGTAGCCGGGCGGCGGCACCAGCACCCCCGCCTCGCCCTGGATCGGCTCCAGCAGCACGGCCACGGTGTTCTCGGTGACGGCCGCGGCGAGCGCGGTGAGGTCCCCGTACGGCACGATCACGAAGCCCGGCGTGTACGGGCCGTAGTGGTCGCGGGCCTCGTGGTCCGTGGAGAAGGAGACGATCGTCGTGGTCCGCCCGTGGAAGTTGCCGGCCGCGACGACGATCTCGGCCTGCCCGTCCGGGACGCCCTTGACCTCGTACCCCCACTTGCGGGCCGTCTTCACGGCCGTCTCCACCGCCTCCGCGCCCGTGTTCATCGGCAGCACCATGTCCTTGCCGCACAGCGCGGCCAGTTCGGTACAGAAGTCGGCGAAGCGGTCGTGGTGGAAGGCGCGCGAGGTGAGCGTGACCCGCTCCAGCTGGGCCCGGGCCGCGTCGATCAGACGGCGGTTGCCGTGGCCGAAGTTGAGCGCCGAGTAGCCCGCGAGCATGTCCAGGTAGCGCCGCCCCTCCACGTCGGTCATCCACGCGCCCTCGGCGCTCGCGACGACGACGGGCAGCGGGTGGTAGTTGTGCGCGCTGTGCGCGTCGGCGGAGCGGATGGCATCAGCAGTTGTCGACACGGGGTCTCCGATCGTCCGTCTTGCCGGGTGAGCCGGTGACGAGGGTGGCGTCACAGTCTTATCGTCGCTCGGATCACGGACGCGGAAACCTCCCGCGCGGCGCGCCCGCTAAGGTGTCCGGTACGCACGGCGACTGGCGTACGGGGATCCAACCCCGGGGGAGTCGGGCGCGCACGACCGCACACAGGGCCGCTCGCCTGGGCCTCGCGGGGTACCGATCACCATCGACCCCGGAGGAGCCCGCCATGCCCGCGAGCCGCCACCCCGCCCTTGCCGCGACCGACCCCGAACTGGCGTCCTTCGTCGCCGACGAGGAAGTCCTCCAGGCGCGGACCCTGCGCCTGATCCCCAGCGAGAACTACGTGTCCGCCGCCGTCCTGGAAGCCTCCGGGACCGTGCTGCAGAACAAGTACAGCGAGGGCTACCCGGGCCGCCGCTACTACGAGGGCCAGCAGAACATCGACCGCGTCGAGGCGCTGGCGGTCGAGCGGGCGAAGGGCCTGTTCGGGGTCGACCACGCCAACGTGCAGCCGTACTCCGGCTCGCCCGCCAACCTCGCCGTCTACCTGGCCTTCGCGGAGCCCGGCGACACCGTCATGGGCATGGCCCTGCCGATGGGCGGCCACCTCACGCACGGCTGGGGCGTCTCGGCGACGGGCACCTGGTTCCGGGGCGTGCGGTACGGGGTAGCAGCCTCCACCGGCCGCATCGACTACGACGCGGTGCGCGACCTGGCCCTCGCCGAACGACCGAAGATCATCTTCTGTGGCGGGACCGCGCTGCCCCGCACGATCGACTTCGCCGCCTTCGCCTCGATCGCCGAGGAGGCGGGCTCGGTGCTGGTCGCGGACGTGGCCCACATCGCGGGCCTGATCGCCGGCGGCGCGCACCCCTCCCCGGTTGGGCACGTGGACGTGATCTCGACGACCACGCACAAGACCCTGCGCGGCCCGCGCGGCGCGATGCTGATGTGCCGCGCCGAGCACGCGAAGGCCATCGACAAGGCGGTCTTCCCCGGCCTCCAGGGCGGCCCGCACAACCAGACCACGGCCGGCATCGCGGTGGCGCTGCACGAGGCGGCCCAGCCGTCCTTCACCGCGTACGCCCACCAGGTCGTCGCCAACGCCAAGGCCCTGGCCGGGGCCCTGCTGGAGCAGGGCTTCGACCTGGTCTCGGGCGGCACCGACAACCACCTGATCCTGATGGACCTGACCGGCCGCGGGGTGCCCGGCAAGGTCGCGGCCAAGGCCCTGGACCGGGCCGGGATCGTGGTCAACCACAACACCGTGCCCTTCGACCCGCGCACGCCCTTCGACCCCTCGGGCGTCCGGATCGGCACCCCGTCGCTCACCTCCCGCGGCCTCGGCACCGCGCACATGCCGGTGGTGGCGGAGTGGATCTCCCGCGCGGTGGACGCCGCCGCGAAGGGCGACGAGGCGGTGCTGGCCGCCGTGCGCGCCGAGGTCGCCGACCTGATGGCGGCCCACCCCGCACCCGGCCTGCCGCTGTCCTGACCACCCCGCCGCCGCGCGGCCGGTCCCCGACCGGCCGCCCGGCCGGGGCCCGTTCCGGTCGCGCCGCCCCCCGGGGGCACCGGTGCGGGGAAAGGGGCCGGCCGGGACGGTCCGGGGGGTTTCGGCCAGGTGCCGGGCCGGAGCCCGCCCCGGCACCTGAGAGAATGGCGGCATGGCTTCTGATCGTCCTCGCGCGCTCTCCGGCATCCAGCCCACCTCCGGTTCGTTCCACCTCGGGAACTACCTCGGAGCCATCCGCCAGTACGTCGCCCTGCAGGAGACGCACGACGCCTTCTACATGGTCGTCGACCTGCACGCGATCACCATGCCGCAGGACCCGGCGGACCTCCGCGCGAACACCCGGCTCTCCGCCGCGCAGCTGCTCGCCGCCGGACTGGACCCCGAGCGCTGCACCCTCTTCATCCAGAGCCACGTGCCCGAGCACGCGCAGCTCGGCTGGGTCATGAACTGCATCACCGGCTTCGGCGAGGCCAGCCGGATGACCCAGTTCAAGGACAAGTCCGCCAAGCAGGGCGCGGGCAACGCCACCGTCGGCCTGTTCACGTACCCGATCCTCCAGGTCGCCGACATCCTGCTGTACCAGGCGAACGCGGTCCCGGTCGGCGAGGACCAGCGCCAGCACATCGAGCTGACCCGCGACCTCGCCGAGCGCTTCAACCAGCGCTTCGGGAAGACCTTCACGCTGCCCGCCGCGCACATCGTCAAGGAGGTCGCGAAGATCTACGACCTCCAGGACCCGGCGATCAAGATGTCGAAGTCCTCGTCCTCGCCCAAGGGCCTGATCAACCTCCTCGACGAGCCCAAGGCCACCGAGAAGAAGATCAAGAGCGCGGTGACGGACACCGAGGCCGAGATCCGCTTCGACGCCGAGAAGAAGCCCGGCGTCAGCAACCTGCTCACCATCTACTCCACCCTCACCGGCGAGAGCGTCCCGGCCCTGGAGGCCGCGTACGAGGGCAAGGGCTACGGCGCGCTGAAGACCGACCTCGCCGCCGTGATGGTCGACTTCGTCACCCCGTTCCGCCTGCGCACCCAGGCGTACCTGGACGACCCGGAGACGCTGGACTCGATCCTCGCCAAGGGCGCGGAGAAGGCCCGCGCCGTCGCCTCCGAGACCCTCGCGCAGACGTACGACCGCCTCGGCTTCCTGCCCGCCAAGCACTGAGCGGCCGAGGGCCCTGGCGATACCGGGGGTGCTGCCGCCACACTGGGGCGGCAGCAGCAGCCCATCGACACAGACGGAGGACAGACACGTGGGGACCGCAACGCTCGGCGTTTCGATCGCGGTCCCGGAGCCGTACGGCAGCCAGCTCCAGCAGCTGCGCGCCGGCTTCGGGGACGCAGCCGCGCACGGCATCCCCACGCACGTCACCCTCGTCCCGCCCACCGAGGTCGACGCGGACCGGCTCCCGGAGATCAAGGCGCACCTCGCCGAGGTCGCGGGCGCGTTCCGGGCCTTCGCGATGCGGCTGTCCGGGACGGGCACCTTCCGGCCCGTCTCCCCGGTCGTCTTCGTCCGGATCGTCGAGGGCGTCGCGGGCTGCACCCGCCTGCAGGGCGCGGTCCGCGATCCGGCCGGCCCGCTCAGCCGCGAACTGGCCTTCCCCTACCACCCGCACGTCACGGTCGCCCACGGGATCTCCGAGGAGGCGATGGACGTGGCGTACGGCGCCCTGGCCGACTACGCGGCCGAGTGGACCTGCGCGGGCTTCGCCCTCTACGAGCAGGGCTCGGACGGCGTCTGGCGCAAGCTGCGCGAGTACCCCTTCGGGGACGGCCCGACCGGCGTCCCGGGGCAGCCGGACTCGGTTCCCGGCGCCGCGGCCGACACGACCGCACGGCCCTCCTGACGCAGCGGTCGCAGGGCCTGGCGCGTGCGGAACCTGAGCCTGCGCAGGACCAGGGCGTGGAACGGGCGGGCCGTCGGGCGAAAAGTCACAATCGACGACCGTAGTCCCCGAAAGCGGCAATCCCGGCTATTTCCGGCGGCTGAATTACGGTGACCCCATGGACTGGCTGACGAAACTCCCGGTGATCGGGCCGCTGGTGGCCCGTCTGATGCGGACGCACGCGTGGCGCTCGTACGAACGCCTCGACCGGGTGCACTGGACCCGGCTCGCCGCGGCGATCACCTTCATCAGCTTCCTCGCGCTCTTCCCGCTGATCACCGTGGCCGCCGCCGTGGGCGCGGCCCTGCTCAGCCAGGACCAGCTGGACCGGCTGCAGAAGAACCTCGCCGAGCAGGTCCCCGGCATCTCCGACCAGCTCGACCTCGAAGGCCTGGTGGCGAACGCCGGCACGGTCGGCCTGGTCGCCGGCGCCCTGCTGCTGTTCACCGGCATCGGCTGGGTCGGCTCGATGCGGGACTGCCTGCGCGCGGTCTGGGAGCGGGACGACGAGGACCAGGGCAACCCGTTCACCCGCAAGGGCAAGGACGCCCTCGTCCTGCTCGGCCTCGGCGGGGTCGGCCTGGCCTCGGCCGCCGCCTCGACCTTCGGCGCCAGCGCGGTCGGCAAGTCCGCCGAGTGGCTGGGCATCCCGCGCGACGGCGCGGGCGGCGCGCTGCTGCGGACCGGCGCCTTCCTCGTGGGCGTCCTGGCCGCGTTCCTGCTGCTGCTCTACGTGCTGACGCTGCTGCCCGGCGTCGAACCGCCGCGCGGGCGGCTGCTCCAGGCGGCGCTGATCGGCGCGGCCGGTTTCGAACTGTTGAAGCTGCTGCTCAGCGGCTACATGCGGGAGGTGGCGGCGAAGAGCATGTACGGGGCCTTCGGCGTGCCGATCGCCCTGCTGCTGTGGATCAACTTCACGGCCAAGCTGCTGCTGTACGTGGCCGCCTGGACGGCGACCCGCGACGACGGGGGCGAGACGGGCGACGCGGGCGGCGACGGTGCGCAGGGCCTGCGACCGGCCGCCGCGGGCCCGGCGCCGGACCGTGCGCCGGCCGCGGAGCCGGGCCCGCGGCCGGGCCCGCGGCCGGGCCCGGCTTCGGGCCCGGCGCCCGCGCGGCCGTAGGCCGTGTCGCCCGGGCCCCGGCCGCCGGGCCCCCGGCCCGGCCCCGCGCGGCCTTCCGTCAGCCCCGGCCGGTGCCGCGGCGGCCCCGGGGCCAGCGCCGGTTGACGGCGATGCCACCGCCCACGAGCGCGGCCAGTGCCCCGCCCGCGACGCCCAGGGCCGTGCCCAGACCGCCGCCCGCACCGTCGCCCCCGGCGGCCGAGGCCCGCTCGTTCTCGTGGGACTGGGCGGGGGAGCCGAGCGAGGTGGTGTCCGCGCTCTTCGGCGGCACCAGCTCACCCACCGGCCGGACCTTCCCGGCCGCCGCGAAACCCCAGTCGAAGAGCGCCGCGGTCTCCTCGTACACCGCGTTGCCGCCGCCGGAGCTCGGGTTCATCACCGTGACCAGCAGCTTGCGGTCGCCCTGCTGGGCCACGCCGGTGAAGGTGGCTCCGGCCTGGGTGGTGTTGCCGTTCTTGACGCCCGCGATGCCCTTGTACGGGGACATGCCGTGCGCACCCGTCATCAGCCGGTTGGTGTTGCTGATGCCGAAGGACTCGCGCGGCTTGCCGGGCTCCTGCCGGCCGGGGAACTGCGCGTCCGCCGTGCCGCAGTACTCCCGGAAGTCCTGCTTCTGCATCCCGGAGCGGGCGATGAGCGTCAGGTCGTAGGCGCTGGACACCTGCTCCGGGGCGTCGTAGCCGTCCGGCGACACCACGTGGGTGTCCAGGGCCTGGAGCTCCTCGGCGTGCGCCTGCATGTCCTTGACGGTCTTGTCGATGCCGCCGTTCATGGCCGAAAGCACGTGCACGGCGTCGTTGCCGGACATCAGGAAGACGCCCAGCCACAGGTCGTGGACCGTGTACTCGTGGTCCTCCTTGACCCCGACCAGGCTGCTGCCCGCACCCACCCCGGACAGCTCCTCGTCGGTGACCCGGTGGACCTGCTCCTTGGGCAGGCTCGGCAGCACCGTGTCCGCGAAGAGCATCTTCATGGTGGAGGCGGGGGGCAGCCGCCAGTGCGCGTTGTGCGCGGCCAGCACCTTGCCGGACTCGGCGTCGGCCACGATCCAGGACCGGCCCGAGAGGTTGGCCGGCAGGGCGGGCGCGCCGGGCAGCAGGTTGACCTGGGTCCCCGGCTGCCCGAGCGCGGCCCCGCCGACCGTCGACATCGACGCGGGGGGCGCCAGGGGCGCCTTCGCCGGACCGCCCTTGCCGTCGGCGGGCGGAGTCGGCGCGGCGTACACCGGGGCCACGAGCATCGAGGGGACCAGCAGTGCGGCGGACAGGACCGTCCATGCGGTCTTCTTGGCATACACGCAGGTGAAAGTACATCCCGATCGGCGCTCTGCCGATGCGGACCGGCCCTTTCGAGGCAACCACCCCCGGGACAGCCCACCCCGGCGCGTCCGTCCCGGGGAAGAAACCGATACTGAGGGCATGAAACTCAGCCCTGCCGCCTCCTGGTTCCTGCTCGCCTTCGGCGTGTGGAGCTGGTTCATCTGGGTGTCTTTCGTCCGGAACCTGTGGAAGAACGGCAGCGGCCTGGCGTTTGACGCGGCCGGCGATCCCACCTCGTACTTCTGGGTGCACCTGACGCTCGCGGTGACGTCCTTTCTCCTGGGGACGGCCGTCGGAGTGATCGGGTTGCGCGGGGTGCGCGCAGTGCGGCGCGCGTCACGCACGGAACCGGACACGGGTGCGGGGTCCGCGGCGTGATGATCCTGGTCTTCGTCCTCGTCGCGCTGGCGGTCCTCGCCCTCCTGGTGCTGGTGCACCGCTGGCTCTGGGTGCGGCTGGTCCGCGACACCACCGCGCCCGGCGGTCTCGCCCGCCGCGTCGGCACGTCCTTGGCCATCGCCCTGCCCCTCCTCTCTGTGGCCGCCCTGACCGCGGGCCGCGCCGGCGCCCCCTTCCGGGTCCAGCAGGTGGTGGCCTGGCCGGGGTTCCTCTGGCTCGCGGTGCTCCTGTACCTCACCCTGACGATGCTGGTCGCCGAGCCGATCCGCGCGCTGTTGCTCCGCCGTCTGGCCCACCGGACGCCCTCCGGGGTGGCGGCGGCGCCCGCCGAGCAGGTACCGGCCGCGGCCGGCGCCGGAGCGCAAGGCGCCCCTGAGGAGGTGCGGGAGGAACCCGGGCCGGACGCCGCGCAGACCCCGGCCCCCGCCCCGGCACCGGAGCTGAGCCGCCGCCGGTTCGTCGCCCGTACGGTCGGCGGGGCGGCCGCCGCCGTGGCCGTCGGCACCGTCGCGAACGGCGCGTACGGCGTCCTGCGCGGCCCGTCCGTCAAGCGGGTGCGGGTGCCGCTGGCCAAGCTGCCGCGCGCGGCGCACGGGTTCCGGATCGCCGTGGTCAGCGACGTGCACCTCGGCCCGATCCTCGGCCGCGGCCACACCCGGCGCATCGTCGACGCCGTCAACCGGACCCAGCCCGACCTGATCGCCGTCGTCGGCGACCTCGTCGACGGCAGCGTGCACGACCTCGGCCCGGCCGCCGAGCCGCTGCGCGAGCTGAGCGCGCGGCACGGCGCGTACTTCGTCACCGGCAACCACGAGTACTTCTCCGGCGCCCGCCAGTGGGTGGACCACGTACGGGAGCTGGGCCTGACCCCGCTGGAGAACGCCCGCCGGGCCCTGCCGCACTTCGACCTCGCCGGGGTGAACGACGTGGCGGGCGAGGCCGAGGGGGAGGGCCCCGACTTCCAGGCCGCCCTCGGCGACCGGGACCGCGCCCGGGCCGCCGTGCTCCTCGCGCACCAGCCCGTCGTCATCCACGACGCCGTCCGGCACGGCGTGGACCTCCAGCTGTCCGGCCACACGCACGGCGGCCAGCTCTGGCCCGGCAACTACCTGGCCGAGCTCGCCAACCCCACCGTCGCGGGCCTGGAGCGCTACGGCGACACCCAGCTGTACGTCTCCCGGGGCGCCGGGGCCTGGGGGCCGCCGGTCCGGGTGGGGGCGCCGTCCGACATCACAGTGGTGGAACTCGCCTCATATCAGGCCTGAACCGCCCCAACCGGCCATGACCCGACGCATTTCGGCCTTCCCGCGGCCGAGATTCCGTGATGGGATGACCGGTAATCGAACAGCGCACCGCTGTCGGCGGTACAAGGGTGGGGTACACGGGATGCGGTCTGTCCGCTCGAAGATCATCGCGGCCGGGCTGGTCCTCGGCGTGGCCGGAGTCGGGGCCTGGCAGCTGCTCCCCGACGACGGGAACGGCCGGGGGGCCATCCGGGTGGGGACGAGCGACGTCGTCTCCGCCCTCGACCCGGCCGGGGCGTACGACGCCGGCTCCTGGGCCCTGTTCAGCAACGTCTACCAGTCGCTGCTGACCATCAAGTCGGGCTCCGACACCCCGGTCCCGGACGCCGCCACCTCCTGCAAGTTCATCGGTCAGAAGCTCACCACCTACCAGTGCGAGCTGCGCCCCGACCTGAAGTTCCCGAGCGGTCGCGCCATCGGCGCCGAGGACGTCAAGTACTCCTTCGACCGGGTCAAGGCCATCAACTCCGACCAGGGGCCCGCGCCGCTCTTCAACACCCTGGACTCGGTGAAGGCCGAGGGGCGCACGATCACCTTCAACCTCTCCGCCTCGGACGCCACCTTCCCCTTCAAGATCGCGACGGGCGCCGCCTCGATCGTCGACAAGGAGAAGTACCCGGAGAAGGCGCTGCGCACCGAGAACAAGGTGGACGGCTCGGGCCCGTACAGCCTGGGCGAGTACAAGCCGGGCGAGCGCGCCGTGCTCACGCCCAACGCCACGTACAAGGGCCAGGCCAAGCCGGCCCACACGCCCGTGACGGTCCGCTACTACGAGGACTCCGCCCAGCTCGACCAGGCCTGGAAGGACCGCGAGGTCGAGGTCGCGCACCGGGAGATGCCGCCCACCGTGCTCGCGGCCCTCAACCCGGGCCTGAAGGACACCCGTTACCAGACCTCCGGCGGCAGCGAGACCCGCTCCATGGTCTTCAACGTCCGGCCCGGCTCGCCGGCCGCCCCGCTCGCCGTCCGCCAGGCCGTCGCCGCCGTCGTGGACCGCTCCAAGCTGGCGACCACGGTCCTGTCCGGCACCGTGACCCCGCTCTACTCGCTGGTCCCGGCGGGCATCGCCGCCCACAGCACCCCCTTCTTCGACACCTACCCGGCGCCGAACGGCGCCACCGCCAAGAAGCTGCTCAAGGACGCCTCGATCACCACGCCCGTCGCCCTCACCGTCGGCCTCAACGCCCGCGGCACGAACATGGCCGAGGCCGAGGAGCTCAAGCGACAGCTGGAGTCCACCGGCCTCTTCCGGCTGACGCTCAAGCCGGTCGACAAGTGGGAGGACTTCCAGAAGGGTTACGCGGCCGGCGAGTTCGACGCGTACACCATCGGCTGGATCGCGGACTTCCCGGACGCCGACAACTTCCTCGCCCCGCTCGTCGGCGCCGACTCCTCGATGAACAACGGCTTCGCCGACAAGACGGTCGACGCCCTCATCACCCGTACCCAGTCCCACTCGGAACGGGCCGAGGCCGCCGCCGACTTCCGCGAGCTCCAGAAGGTGGTCTCCCAGCAGGTCCCGATGCTGCCGCTCTGGCAGAAGAAGGACTACGTGCTGTCCCGCGACGCGGTGACCGGCGCCCAGTACCTGTCCGACGGCACGGGCGTGTGGCGCCTGTGGGAACTCGACTGGCTGTAGGGACCCGGGGACCGGTCCGGCCGCGGGGCCGCCCGGCCCCGAGCCGCCCCGAGGCGCCCACCCCGACCCGAGCCGCCCCGGTCCTGCCGGTTTGAGGACGGTACGCGACGTTTGTTCTATTCCCTGTGAGATTCTTTGCGCGAGGACGCGGCGGCAGACCGACCGCGTCCGACCGGGGCGGGCGCCCCCGGCCGGCCGAAGAGAGGGAGAACCAGTGCACAACGAGACGGACGCGATACGCGACGAACGGCCGGGGCGCAGGCTGTCCTGGCCGTGGTTCCTGGTCGTCGTGGTCGTGTACGCGGGCATCATCCAGGGTCTGGGCAGGCTGATCGGCGTGGACACCGCCGGCTCCGAAAGCCAGTTCCCCACCACCGAGGCCCTGGTGCGCAACGCGCTGATCCCGATCGGGGCGTCGATCGTGTTCGGCGCCGCGGTCGTCACCTGGCTCGGGTGGTGGGGCGAGGTGCTGCGCTCCCGCGCACCGGTGCGGCGCTGGGTGCGCTGGGTGCCGATCTCGATGCTCGCCGTCGCGCTGTTCGGCCTGAACTACGGCCACCTCGCCGACCAGAGCGTGTCCCTGGTGGCCTCCCTGCTGCTGCTCGGGCTGTTCGTCGGGGTCGGCGAGGAGCTGATGTTCCGGGGCATCGGCGTCCAGGTCTTCCGCCGGGCCGGGTTCACCGAGGGCAAGGTCGCCCTCTGCTCCTCGGTCGTCTTCGGCCTGGTGCACCTCAGCAACGCCCTCGGCTCGGGGGTGCAGGCCGTCTACCAGGCCCTCGTCGTCTCGACCTCGGGCTACTTCTTCTACCTGTGCCTGCGCGCCGGCGCCACCCTCCTGCTGCCGATGCTCGTCCACGGCCTCTGGGACACCAGCCTGTTCTCGAACCTCGTGGGCGACGAGCCCCAGGGCTCCGTCGGCATGGTGCTGATCGTCCTGCTCCAGGCCGTTCTGATCGTCGTGCTGCTCGTCAAGCGCCGCACGGTCGAGCCCGCGGCCGCGGCCGTCACGGCCTGACGGCCCTCCGTACGGTCCGGCCGCGGGGGCGCCGACCCGGCCGCAACGGTCAGGAGGCCCCGGCCGCACCGGCGCCCGGCGCTGCCGCGGTCACGGTCGCGAGGTCCGGGTCCGGGTCCGGGTCCGAGGCGCGCTTCTTCGACGCCACCGTCTGCGCCATGCCGGGCAGGAAGTCCGCGAACAGCTCGTGGACCTCCCGCACCAGCGGCCGCAGCACCCGGAACCGGGCCAGGACGATGCCCCGCGTGGTCAGCTGCGCGCCGCGCTCGGCCAGCCGGCGCGTCTTCTCGCTGTTCGGCGAGCGGTCGAAGACCCAGTACAGGACCAGGCCCATCTGCGAGAGCCACATCAGCTCGGGCAGTACGTCGGCCAGTTCGGCCGGCACCTTGGTCTTCGCCCCGGCCAGCACCTCGCGGTGGATGTCGATCGCGGCCTTGCGGGCCGGCTCCGACTCGGGGGAGAAGGGACTGAGCGGACTCTCCGGGTCCGCCGCGTTCTTGAAGAACTGCGAGGCGAACTCGTGGTACGGGGCGGCGATGTCCATCCAGCTGGTCAGCACACCGGCGAGCCGCTTCTGCAGGTCGGTCTCGTGGTCCAGGACGGGCCGCACCGCGGCCTGGTGGGCGGCGCCGATCCGGTCGTAGAACCCCTGGACCAGGTGTTCCTTCGACTCGAAGTAGTAGTAGGCGTTGCCGACCGAGACACCGGCCTCCTTCGCGATACCCCGCATCGTCGTCTTGTCGAAGCCGCGCTCCTGGAAGAGCCGGAGCGCGGTTTCGAGGATGAGCGTGCGGGTCTGCTCGCTCTTGGGAGCCTTCTGATCAGTCACGGTGCACGAGCCTATCGGGGGACGGAACACCGGTCGTCACAGGCCGCCGGATCCGCCGGGTCCGCCGCGCCGCCCGGCGGGTCCGTCCCGCCGGGCGGCCCCTCGGTCCGCAGCGCCGCCCGCCACTTCGACGCCGTGTACATGGCGGCCCGGGCGAAGGGCCGGCCCGCGGCGGTGGCCAGCCAGTCGGCCTTCGGACGGTGCTCGGCCAGCGCCCAGAGGCAGACGACGAAGGCGTCCGTCCCCCTCCACACCTGCCCCGCGTCCCCGACCACGGTGATCTCCTTCAGCGTCGACGCGTGGTCGAGACCGGGGAACCGGCGCCGCGCCTCGTACGACGCGGCGGGGACCAGGGCGAGGGGGACCAGCTGCGGCTGCGCGAGCAGCCAGTGCCGGATGTGCACGCAGAGCGGACAGCCGGCGTCGTACAGGACGGTCAGAGCGCGGACCGCTTCCGGGGCGGCCACGGCTCAGGCCCCGGCCGGTGCGGTCCACCCCTGGGGGGCGACCGGCGGGGTGTGCCGGCGCTCCGCGATCCCCCGGCGGCGCATCCTGTTGAGCACCCACACGTTGCCCAGGTGCATGACCCCGAGGACCAGCAGGACGACGCCGAGCTTGACCGAGAGCGCCTCGAAGAGCTCGCGGGCGCTGCGGACCTCGTCGGTCTGGCGCAGGTAGAGGGTCACGAAGCCGATGTTCACCAGGTAGAAGCCGACGACCAGCAGTTGGTTGACGGCGTCGGCGAGCTTCTCGTTCCCGGCGAGCACGTCCCCGATGAAGACCCGGCCGTTGCGGCTGAGGGTGCGGGCCACCCAGACGGTGAGGCCGATGCTGATGAGCAGGTAGACGACGTACGCGACCACGGTGAGGTCCATAGTCCTCAGCCCCCTTGAACGTGTTCAATAAACCCGACGGTGATCACTGTAGGGCCTTTTTTGAACAGGTTCAAGCGAAGTCCGCCCCCCGTGCTTCAGCGCAGCGGAGCCAGAAACTCCAGCAGCAGCCCCCTCGTCTCCGCCGGCCGCTCCAGCGACGGCAGGTGCCCCGCCCACGGCAGTTCGAGGTGGACCGCGCCCGGGACGAGCGCGGGCAGGCCGGCCGCGACCGCGCGGACGTCCGCGAGGCCGTGCGCCCGGCCGTGCGCCGCCAGCGGGTTTGCGGGGACCGGGGCGGGGACCGGGACCGGGGCAGGCCCCCGGCGGACCCTCAGAAACCGAGCGCGCGGGCCTGGTTGACCTGTGACATCACCCAGGCGTACGTGTGCGCGTCCACCGCCGGGATCATCGTGGCGTGGTGGCGGCCGCCGCCGGAGACGGTCACCTGGACGTAGCCGGTGGTGACCTTCTCCTTCATCAGCAGGAAGAGCAGGCCGAGCAGGCAGAACACCGCGAAGACGACCGCCAGCACGATGGCGTGGGTCGGGATCCTCTCCTCGGTGCGCGAGAAGTCCGTGGCGTTCCAGATCGAGCCCCGCAGCGGCATCGTCCCCGACGGGGTGACGATCTGGTCGCCGACGACGCTGATGTCGCCCAGCGAGAGCATCCCGCCACCGCCCGGGAACGGGCCGTAGGGGGGCGCGGAGAAGCCGGGGCCGGCGAGGGTCGGCTGATGGGCGGGGGCCGCCGGATGGGGGTGCGGGTAGCCGTAACCCGCCCCGCCGGGAGCGTGCGGGTAGCCGTAGCCCGACTCGCCCGGGCCCCAGCGGTAGTCCTCCGGGCCCGCGGGACCGGGCTGCGGGCCTCCCCGGCCCGGGTCGCTCGCGTAGGGGTTCGGCTGCTGGTCGCTCATGCGGCCGATCCTTCCACAGCCCCCGCCCCCGCGTACCCCCCCGTGAGCGGACCGCGGCGCGGGGCGGCGCGCGCGGCCCGGAACGCGCCGGGGCCCCGTGCCCCGGACGGTGGTCCGGGGCACGGGGCCTCGTACGGCGGTGGCGGTCCGGGCGGCAGCCGCCGCGGGGGCCCGCCGGCGGATCAGAAGCGGCGTGTGATCAGGGCGCGCTTGACTTCCTGGATCGCCTTGGTGACCTCGATGCCGCGGGGGCACGCGTCGGTGCAGTTGAAGGTCGTGCGGCAACGCCACACGCCGTCCTTGTCGTTGAGGATCTCCAGCCGCTGCTCTCCGGCCTCGTCGCGCGAGTCGAAGATGAAGCGGTGCGCGTTGACGATCGCCGCCGGGCCGAAGTACTGGCCGTCGTTCCAGAACACCGGGCACGAGGAGGTGCACGCGGCGCACAGGATGCACTTGGTGGTGTCGTCGAAGCGCTCGCGGTCCTCGGCGGACTGCAGGCGCTCGCGCGTCGGCTCGTTGCCCTTGGTGACCAGGAACGGCATGACGTCGCGGTAGGCCTGGAAGAAGGGCTCCATGTCGACCACGAGGTCCTTCATCACCGTGAGGCCCTTGATGGCCTCGACGGTGATCGGCTTCTCCGGGTTGATGTCCTTGATCAGCGTCTTGCAGGCGAGCCTGTTCTTGCCGTTGATCCGCATCGCGTCGGAGCCGCAGATGCCGTGCGCGCACGAGCGGCGGAAGGTGAGCGTGCCGTCGAGGTCCCACTTGATCTTGTGGAGACCGTCGAGCACGCGCTCCTTCGGGTCGATCTCGATCTGGAAGTCCTGCCACTGAGACTCGTCGGAGATCTCGGGGTTGAAGCGGCGGATCCGGAAGGTGACCGTGATGAACGGCGAGGCGGCGGCCGCCGCCTCCATCGCGTCCGTCTTGGACAGGGTCGGGGTGGCCATCAGTACTTACGCTCCATCGGCTGGTAGCGGGTGACGACGACGGGCTTGTAGTCCAGCCGGACGGAGTCCCTGCCGTCGTCGCCGACCTCGCGGTACGCCATGGTGTGGCGCATGAAGTTGACGTCGTCGCGGTTCGGGTAGTCCTCGCGGTAGTGGCCGCCGCGGGACTCCTTGCGCGCCAGCGCGGACACGGCCATGACCTCGGCCAGGTCGAGCAGGTTGCCCAGCTCGATGGCCTCCAGCAGGTCCGTGTTGAAGCGCTTGCCCTTGTCCTGGACGGACACGTTCCGGTAGCGCTCGCGCAGCTCCGCGATCTTGTCGACCGCGGTCTTGATGGTCTGCTCCGTACGGAAGACCATCACGCACGCGTCCATCGTCTCCTGGAGCTCCAGACGCAGGTCGGCGACCCGCTCGTGGCCCGTGGAGTTGCGCAGCTGCTCGACGAGGTCGACGACCTGCTGCGCCGGGTTCTCCGGGAGCTCGACGTAGTCGTGGGCGTGGGCGTAGGCCGCGGCCGCGATGCCCGAGCGCTTGCCGAAGACGTTGATGTCCAGCAGCGAGTTGGTGCCCAGGCGGTTCGCGCCGTGCACCGACACGCACGCGACCTCGCCGGCCGCGTACAGGCCCGGGACGACGGTGGTGTTGTCCGCCAGGACCTCGCCCTCGACGTTCGTCGGGATGCCGCCCATGGCGTAGTGCGCGGTGGGCTGGATCGGGATCGGGTCCGTGTACGGCTCGATGCCCAGGTACGTGCGCGCGAACTCGGTGATGTCCGGGAGCTTCGCGTCGAGCTGCTCCGGCGGGAGGTGCGTCAGGTCCAAGTACACGTGGTCGCCGGCCGGGCCGCAGCCGCGGCCCTCGCGGATCTCGGTGTAGATGGAGCGCGAGACGACGTCACGGGACGCGAGGTCCTTCATGACCGGCGCGTACTTCTCCATGAAGCGCTCGCCGTCCTTGTTGCGGAGGATGCCGCCCTCACCGCGGGCGCCCTCCGTCAGCAGGATGCCCATGCGCCAGATGCCCGTCGGGTGGAACTGGAAGAACTCCATGTCCTCCAGCGGCAGACCGCGCCGGTAGCAGGCCGCCTGGCCGTCACCGGTGAGGGTGTGCGCGTTGGAGGTCACCTTGAAGAACTTGCCGGTGCCGCCGGAGGCGTAGATGACGGACTTCGCGTGGAACACGTGGATCTCGCCGGTGGCGAGCTCGTACGCGACCACGCCGGCCGACTTCTTGACGCCGTCCTCCTCGACCAGGAGCTGGTCCAGGACGTAGAACTCGTTGAAGAACTCCACGCCCTCCTTGACGCAGTTCTGGTAGAGCGTCTGGAGGATCATGTGGCCGGTGCGGTCCGCGGCGTAGCAGGACCGGCGGACCGGGGCCTCGCCGTGGTTGCGGGAGTGGCCGCCGAAACGGCGCTGGTCGATGGTGCCGTCCGGGGTGCGGTTGAACGGCAGGCCCATCTTCTCCAGGTCGAGGACCGCGTCGATGGCCTCCTTCGCGAGGATCTCGGCGGCGTCCTGGTCGACCAGGTAGTCGCCGCCCTTGACCGTGTCGAAGGTGTGCCACTCCCAGTTGTCCTCCTCCACGTTGGCCAGCGCGGCGGCCATGCCGCCCTGCGCGGCGCCCGTGTGGGAGCGGGTGGGGTAGAGCTTCGTCAGCACCGCGGTGCGGCTGCGCTTCGTCGACTCGATGGCGGCGCGCATGCCCGCGCCGCCCGCGCCGACGATGACGGTGTCGTACTTGTGGATCTTCATTGGTTTCGCCTCAGCCCCGTTGCCTAGCGGATGTTCGGGTCGAAGGTGAAGATCACCAGCGTGCCCAGAAGGATGGTGAACACCGTGGCGGTGTAGAGCAGGCCCTTCAGCCACAGCCGCGTGTTGGCGCGCTCCGCGTAGTCGTTGATGACGGTGCGCAGGCCGTTGGAGCCGTGCAGCATGGCCAGCCACAGCATCAGCAGGTCCCAGACCTGCCAGAACGGGGACGCCCAGCGGCCGGCCACGAAGGCGAAGCCGATCTTGGAGACGCCGCCGTCCAGCACCAGCTGGATGACGAGGTGGCCGATGACGAGCACGACCAGCACGACGCCCGACAGGCGCATGAAGAGCCACGCGGCCATCTCGAAGTTGCCGCGGGTCGAGCGCGGGGTCTTGGCGGTGCGCTTGCGCGGGGCCTCGATGTACGGCGCTGGGTGATCGACGTCGTACAGGCTCGCGCCCTCGACGTCGCCGATGACCTTGGCGGAAGAAGTGTCAGAGGACATGCGTGTCACTTCCCGAACAGTTCGAGGTAGGCGTGGCCCAGGACGGGGTAGAGAGCCCCGACCATCAGCACGATCCAGATGCCCACGACGGTCCAGAGCATCTGCTTCTGGTAGCGCGGGCCCTTGGACCAGAAGTCCACGGCGATGACACGGAGACCGTTGAGCGCGTGGAAGAGGATGGCGGCGACGAGGCCGTACTCCAGCAGCGCGACGATCGGGGTCTTGTAGGTAGCCACTACATCGTCGTACGCCTCGGGAGAGACGCGGACGAGTGCGGTGTCGAGGACGTGTACGAACAGGAAGAAGAAAATGAGGACGCCGGTGACTCGATGAGCCACCCAGGACCACATTCCTTCCCGGCCGCGGTACAACGTTCCAGCCGGCACGGAAAACCCTCCGGAAGCGGGGCGGGGGCCAGCCGGCTTCTTTGTCGGTCGGGCCCGGCCGGGTACGGTCCACCGGCCCCGGACATCGTAGCGACGCTTTGTCGGTTCCCTTGCGCGGGGGTCATCGGTGTGATCAAACAGGCACGGACGGACTATCCCACAGGGGCAAATAGCCCGAATTCCTCCGCAGTCGGCCCATCGGCGGAGCCCGGCGCCCGCATCGGGCCGGGCCGGGCCGGGCGCGCGGGGCCGGCGAGCGGCGGGTCCGGGCGGGCGCGGTGCCCGGAAGCGAACCGAAAGGATGACGGGCCGGCCCCGGGCCGGCGGGCGCGACGGGCCCGGAAAGGGGACGACGACCGAGGCCGCCACCCCCCACAGGAGAGGCCCCGGTCGCCGTCCGTCACGGGCTCGTGCGACAAGCCCGTACCCCTGTCAGCGCCCCGAGTGCGTTTTGTGTCACACCTCGCTCCGCGCAGGGTTGGTTGCTCGTTGTACAACTCGTGGACGGCGGTGCGCGAAAGCCGTAACGTGCTGATTTGCGCCAGACGTACAGGACAGTGAACGGGTTGGGGACTTTGCTGGGGGACGACGCGGAGCTGACCGCCGCGGTGCTCGCGGCACAGGACGGCGACGAGGACGCGTTCCGTGCTGTGTACCGCGCCGTGCACCCGCGCCTGCTCGGATACGTGCGCACCCTCGTCGGCGAGGGCGACGCGGAGGACGTGGCCTCCGAGGCCTGGCTCCAGATCGCCCGCGACGTCGACTCCTTCACCGGTGACGCCGACCGCTTCCGCGGCTGGGCCGCCCGCATCGCCCGCAACCGGGCCCTCGACCACATCCGGATGCGCGGCCGCCGCCCCGCCATCGGCGGCGACGACACCGAACTCACCGGGTGGGCCGCCGAGTGCGACACCGCGGGCGCCGCCATGGAGTCCCTCTCCACCGGGCTGACCATGGCGCTGATCGCCCAGCTCCCCCAGGACCAGGCCGAGGCCGTCGTCCTGCGCGTGGTCGTCGGCCTCGACGCCAAGAGCGCCGCCGAGACCCTCGGCAAGCGCCCCGGCGCGGTGCGCACCGCCGCGCACCGCGGCCTGAAGAAGCTGGCGGAGCTGCTGGGCGCCGAAGGCGTGAGCGGCGACTTCGGGCCGGGCCGGGCGGCGGGGGCCGAAACGGACTCGGTCGTGCGGGCCGGGGTCGGCCATAATGCCGGTGGCCAGGCATGGGACGGCGGGGGCGGGAGGGATCTCGACGCCGTACCCGCGCAGCGCGGCCACGGCGGGGGCCTCGTAGAACAAACCGGTGTGACGCATTCACGTTGGCGGACGCAGAAGGACATGTGATGGCCGACGAGCGCGACAGGTGGCTGGACGAAGCCGCCGCGGACCGACTGCTGCGCGGAGAACCCGCGGAGCCGGTGGGTCCGGTCGCCGGTACCCGCGCCCCGGCCGAAGCCGCCCGACTGCGCGCCGCCCTCGACGCACTGGCCCCGCGGCCCCCCGCCCCCGATGAACTCCCCGGCGAGGCCGCGGCCCTGGCCGCCTTCCGGGTGGCCCGCGCGGCGCGCGGCGCGAAGCCCGCCGGTGCGGTACGGAGCGCCGGTGCGGCCCGCGCCGCGGGGTCCGGGCCCGGAGCCGAGCCCGGCGTCACCCTGCTCGACCTCGGCCGGCTGACGCCGGTCGCCCCCTCGCGCTCCCGCTCCCGCCGGCCGGTGCGCTTCGGGCTCGCGGCCGCCCTCGCCAGCGTCGCCGTGGGCGGTCTGGCCGCCGCGGCCGGGGCCGGGCTGCTGGACGGGGACCGGTACGACGGCGCGGGTCCGGCGCCGGCCGCGTCGGTCAGCGCCGACGGGAACGACTCCCCGGACGCCGGCCCCGCCACCCTCGACCCGCAGCCGCGGCCCACCCCGCAGCGCGGTGACCCGGCCCCCTCGCCGGGCCCGGGCGGGGCGACCCGCGCCCCGGACCCGTACGCACCCGCCCGGCCCGACGGCGGCACCGGGGACGGCATCCTCGGCGGGGTCTCCGCGGGCGGGACGGACGGCGGCGGCCCGGACCGCGAGCGGCAGGGCGCCACGGAGGGCGGCGGCGCGGACGACGCGGGCGGCGGCACGGAGGGCAACCGGGACACCTTCGCCAACGGCGGCGCCAAGGACCGGGACCGCGACCGGGAGGCCCGGCAGCGGGCCCCGGAGCTGTGCCGGGCCTACCGCGAGGGCCGGCTCGACGAGGACCGCCGGGAGAAGCTCACGCACCTGGCCAGCGGTCTCAACCGCATCAAACGCTACTGCGACGCCCTGCTGGCCGGCGCGGTCGCCGGCCAGCGCGGCGACGGCGACAGGCCGGGCTCACCCGGCCCGCCCGGAGCACCGCCCCGCTCCGGCGCGTCCGCGGGCGGCTTCGGCGGCCGCGACCTGCTCAAGGCGCCCACGCTCGGCCCGGCGCGACCGGGCGGCCCGGCGCTGACGGGCCGCGGCTGACGCCTCCCGAAGCCGCCCTCGAACATCCGCTGACCCGCCTGTAACACTTTTCGAATCCACGGCGCAGTACATATCGAGCCGACTGGTCATCGGCCGCGCATGAGCCGGGGTTCCCCCCGTACCCCTGGGCTCTGCGCAACCGGCGCGGGCGGGGCACGTTCCCCCGGCCCTGCCCGCGCCCCTCACCCTCCGGCCCGCCGCTCCGGTCCCTGCCGGACGCCGCGCACCCGCGGCCCCCGGACCGCGGCCTACCAGTAGACGACGACCTTGTCGCCGACCTGCACCTGGTCGAACAGGGCCGACAGCTTGCCCTTGTCCCGCACGTTGACGCAGCCGTGCGAGGCGCCGGCGTAGCCGCGGGCCGCGAAGTCGGCCGAGTAGTGCACCGCCTGGCCGCCGCTGAAGAACATCGCGTACGGCATGGGCGTGTGGTAGATCGTCGACGTCCAGTCCTTGGCCTTCCACCCCACGTTGAAGACGCCCTCGCGGGTCGGGGTGTTCTCCGAGCCGAAGCGCACGTCCATCGTGGAGACCGTCTTGCCGTCGATCATCCAGGCGAGCGTGCGGCTCTCCTTGCTGATGCACATGACCCGGCCCTGCATGCAGCGCGGGTCCGGCGCGTCGGCCTCGATGACCTCCGGCGGACGCAGCTCGTCGGCGGTGGGCTTCTTGCTGGCGCCCTGGATCTTCTTCCAGGTGGCCGCGTCGACCGAACCGGTGCCGGGCAGCCCGTTCTTCGACTGGAAGGACTTGACCGCGGCGGTCGTCTTCGAACCGTAGAAGCCGGTCGGCGCCACCGACATCAGCTTGAGCTGCTTCAGGCGCGCCTGGAGCTCGCGCACCTGGTCGGAGTCGTCGCCGTTCGCCATGATCTGCTTCACCGTCGGAGAGGGCGAGGCGGAGGCGGACGGGGAGGCCGACGCGGAGGCCGACGCCGAAGGCGAGGGGGAGGCCCCGCCCGGCTTGTCGTCGGTGGTCGGGGAGGCTTCGGGGGAGGTGCCCGCCGTGGGCGAGGCGGAGACCGGGGAAGCGGGGCCGGCGGACTCCGACTTCTGCGGACCGCAGGCGGTCGCGGCGAGCGCGACGGCGGTGACCACCCCGAGCGTGCGGATTATGGCTCTCTGGCGTTGCATTGCTGTCCCCCGATTTCTGCGTCGTGTATGTAGGTGATGCCTGTCGCTCGCGGAGAGTTGCACGGGGACCCCGGATGTTGCGCCATTGTGACCAGGGGCCGCCCGCCGCCGTTCACCGGCGTGCGCGGGGACGGTTGTATCAGCCCGGGGCCCGTTCGCTCTACGGAGGATTGGTCGATGTCGCGCACCGAGAGCGGAATCCCGATCGAACCGGTCTACGGGCCGGGGGACCTGACGGGGTGGGACCCGGCCGTCGCGCTCGGCGAGCCGGGCGGTTTCCCGTACACCCGGGGGATCCACCCCGGTATGTACACCTCCCGCCCGTGGACCGTGCGGCAGTACGCCGGCTTCGGCTCGGCCGCCGAGTCCAACGCCCGCTACCGGCAGCTCATCGCGGCCGGCGGCACCGGCCTGTCCGTCGCCTTCGACCTGCCCACCCAGATGGGCCACGACTCCGACGCACCGCTCGCGCGCGGCGAGGTCGGCCGGGTCGGCGTCGCCGTCGACTCCATCGAGGACGTGCGGGCCCTCTTCGACGGCATCCCGCTCGACCGGGTCTCCACCTCGATGACCATCAACGCGCCCGCCGCCGTGCTCCTGCTGCTCTACCAGCTCGTCGCCGAGGAGCGGGGCGTCCCCGGCGCGCTGCTGACCGGGACCGTGCAGAACGACGTCCTGAAGGAGTACATCGCGCGCGGCACCTACATCTTTCCGCCCGCACCCTCCCTGCGGCTGACGGCGGAGACCCTCCGCCACTGCCGGAGCGAACTGCCCCGCTTCAACGCCATCTCCGTCTCCGGCTACCACATGGCCGAGGCGGGGGCCTCGCCCGTGCAGGAGGTGGCCTTCACCCTGGCCAACGCCGTCGCCTACGTCCGCACCGCCCTGGCCGCGGGCCTGGACGCGGACGCGTTCGGACCCCGGCTCTCGTTCTTCTTCGTCGCCCGCACCACGCTGCTGGAGGAGGTCGCGAAGTTCCGCGCGGCCCGGCGGATCTGGGCCCGGACCATGCGCGAGGAGTTCGGGGCGCGCGACCCCAGGTCCCTGATGCTGCGCTTCCACACCCAGACCGCCGGGGTCCAGCTGACGGCGCAGCAGCCCGAGCTCAATCTGGTACGGGTGACCGTGCAGGCGCTCGCCGCCGTACTGGGCGGCACGCAGTCGCTGCACACCAACTCCTTCGACGAGGCCATCGCGCTGCCCACGGAGAAGGCGGCCCGGCTCGCGCTGCGCACCCAGCAGGTGCTGGCCCACGAGACGGACGTGCCGCACACCGTGGACCCCTTCGCCGGTTCGTACGCGGTGGAGCGGATGACGGACGACCTGGAGGCCGCGGCGCTGGAGCTGATGCGGCGGGTCGAGGACCGGGGCGGGGCGGTCGCCGCGATCGAGGCCGGGTTCCAGAAGGCCGAGATCGAACGCAACGCCTACCGCATCGCGCGCGAGACCGACTCCGGCGAGCGGGTGGTGGTCGGGGTCAACCGCTTCGCCCTGGAACGGGAGGAGCCGTACGCGCCGCTGCGCGTGGACCCGGAGACCGAGGCCCGCCAGCGCGCGGCGCTGGTCCGGCGGCGGGCGGAGCGCGACGGGGCCGCGGTCGCGGCGGCGCTCGGCGGGCTGCGGCGGGCCGCGGCCGGGACGGCCGACGTGCTGCCGCCGATGAAGGAGGCCCTGCGCGCCCGGGCGACGGTGGGCGAGGTGTGCGGGGTGCTGCGCGAGGTCTGGGGGACGTACCGGCCGGTCGACGCGGACGGGTGAAGGGCGTGCGCGGGGGCGTGCGGAGGTTCGCCCGGACGGGTGACCGTCGTCACCCCGGAAACGGCTGGCGGGACAGGTGCGTCCCTGTGGGACACTCCTGCCCATGCTGGGTGTGACAGACCTTCCTACCTACCTCGCCGGCCTGGTGCTCATCGTGCTGCTCCCCGGGCCCAACTCCCTCTACGTGCTCTCCGTCGCCGCCCGCAACGGCGTCGCGGAGGGCTACAAGGCCGCCGCCGGAGTGTTCACCGGCGACGCGGTGCTGATGCTGCTCACGGCGGTCGGCGCGGGCGCGCTGCTCCAGGGGAGCCCGCTGCTGTTCACCGTGGTGAAGTTCCTCGGCGCCGGCTACCTGGCGTGGCTGGCCGTGGGCATGATGCGGGCGGCCGTCGCCCTGTGGCGCGACCGCACGGCGCACAAGGAGGCGCTGCTGACCGGCGCGGAACCGGAGGGCGGCGCCGAGCGGCCCTACCGGCGGGCGCTGCTGGTCAGCCTGTTCAACCCGAAGGCCATCCTGTTCCTGCTGTCCTTCTTCGTGCAGTTCGTCGACCCCGGGTACGCCTACCCCGCGCTGTCGTTCCTGCTGCTCGGCACGCTCTCCCAACTGGTCAGCTGCCTCTACCTGTCGATGCTGATCCTCACC
The DNA here is from genome assembly GCF_008704535.1 of Streptomyces subrutilus. NCBI lineage: Bacteria > Bacillati > Actinomycetota > Actinomycetes > Kitasatosporales > Streptomycetaceae > Streptomyces > Streptomyces subrutilus. Next base: position 3,071,276 of record NZ_CP023701.1, on the reverse strand, counting down.
GGAACCCGGCTGTCCGCGGCCTTCCGGCGCCGCAAGCGGCTCTCGGCCGGGGCCACCACGGCGGCGGGCGTGCTGTTCCTGGGCTTCGCCGCCAAGCTCGCCGTCAGCTGAGCGAACGCCGCAGCCGCCCGAGCCGGCGCACCGCCCGCCGCACGCTCCGGCTCCGGGGCAGGAACGCCAGCCGGGCCGGGACGCCGCCGGGCAGGCCCAGCGCGGTCAGCCGGCGGCGGGTCGCGTACGGCCAGACCCCCGGCGCCGGGAGGGCCGCCAGGTAGGCCTCGGCCCGGTCCCGGTGGGCCGCCAGGATCCGCGGCTGCATGGTGTAGCCGACCGCGGTGAGCAGGCCGGCCAGTTCGGCCCGGACCCGCTCGGGGCCCGGGGCGCGCCAGGCGCGGACCGCGTCCGCGTCCGCCAGGTCCGGGAGCAGGGCGTCGACCAGGGCCAGCGGCACCCGGTTGCTGTTCGGGTACGGGGTCAGGCGGGCCAGCACCGCCTCCGTGCCGGTCCGGGCCACGGGGAGCCCGTACAGGGTGGCGGCGGTCAGCAGGCCGGTGGAGAAGCAGCCGACGACGAGCGCCGGGCGCAGCCGCCGGTACAGCGTCTCGGCCGGCACCGGTGCGGCCACCACGGTCAGCCGGGCGCCGAGCCGCTCGGCCTCCAGCTCGGCGCGGCGCGAGGAGACGAGCGGGGCGCCGGGGTGCGGTTTGAAGACCAGTTCCCGGTGGCCCAGCGCGTGGGCCCCGCGGACCATCGAGACGTGCAGCCGCTCCTCCTCCTCGGGGGTCATCAGGTCCAGCGCCGAGAGGTACTGGCCGAGCAGCAGGGCGGGCCCTTCGCCCGCGCCGGGCTCGGGGAGCTCCGCGCGTCCGGGGAGCTCCGCGAGCTCGGCCGGATCGGCCAGGTCGGCCAGTTCGGCGAAGACCTTCAGCAGGGCCTCCGCCGGCAGCACCTCGGCCCGTACGCCGAACTCGGTCAGCAGCAGCGGCTCCAGACCCGGCACCAGGTCCGGGTGGAGCACCCGGCGCACCCGCATCCCGAGCTGCGGGTCGAGGCGGAAGCGGGTGGGTCCGTAGCTCATCAGCCCGTCCGCGTAGACGTCCACGGCGGCGCCGGGGAAGAGCCGGCACAGGCTCTGGGCCGGGGGCACCTGGAGGGACTCCACGACCAGCTCGACGCGGTCCTCGCCGAGGCCCCACAGGGTGCGCAACTGCCGTTCCCAGAGCGGGACGTCCTCCGCGCGCGGGGCCCAGGTGCTCGGGTGCTGCGGGGCGATGACGGCGTTCCAGTCGAGCACCTCGTCGAACCTGGTGCGCAGGGCCGCGAAGCCGGGCACCCGCGCCACTCCGGGGGCGACTTCGGCGGTGACGGCGTGGTTGCTGGTCAGCAGGATGCGGCGGCGGGCCGGCGGGAAGAGCCCGGCGTCGACACCGGCGGCCAGCGAGGCCGCGCCGTAGAGGGTGGAGACCAGGAAGACCTGCGTGGGCGGGGCGGCGGTCGCGGCCGTGCCCGCGGCCGCATGCGCGCCCGTGCTCGTGCTCGCACTCCTGCTCGTGGTCATCAGGCACCCGCTCCCGACAGGACGCGGCGGCCGGAGCCGCGGCGGCGGATTCGGCGCAGCAGAGTGGCGCGCTCCAGGTCCATCGCGTCGAGGGCGCCGTCCAACACGTCCTGCGGCATGCGCCCGAGCGCGTCCGCGCCCATCGAACGGAGTTTCCTGGCCACGGCAGGTTCGTACCTTTCGATCGAGCCGAAATGATGCGCGATGATCGCGCAATACGTGCGCACCGCTTTCGGCAGCAATCGGTCCGATTCCGGGTCGGCCGCCGTGTCGGCGAGTACCTGATCAAATGCGCGAATGAAATCGAGCTGCCGTTCGTCACCGATTTGCGTCAACGAGGTGGAAATCCCGCGACGGTAGAAGATTCCGGGCATCGCGACCGCCGCGAAGGACCGCGCCTCCCGGTGCAGCCGCCAGATCCACGGCCGGTCCTCCGCCGTCCGCAGCCCGTCCGTGAAGCGCAGCACCCCGCTGTCCAGCAGCCTGCGGTGGTACATCCCGGCCCAGGCGTACGGATAGTCGACCGCACTCGCCCGGTCGACGGGCAGGATCGCGCCGCGCGGATCGCCGACGACCGCCTGCGGCCCGTAGGGCACCCGCTCCACGCTCCGCGTCCGACCGGTGCACCGGACATGGTCGGTCCGGACGAAGTCGCAGTTCAGAGCCTCGATGGCGGCCAAGACCCGCGCCAGGTGACCCGGCGCCAGCCAGTCGTCCCCGTCCAGGAAGGCGAGGTACTCGCCGCGGGCCGCGTCCAGCCCGGTGTTGCGCGCGGTGGCCAGTCCGCCGTTGCGCCCGTGTCTGAGGTGCACCGCCCCGGGCAGCTCGCGCGCGGCCCGTTCCAGCAGGTCGGGGGTCCCGTCCGTCGAGCAGTCGTCGACGAGCAGGAACTCGAAGTCGTCCCGGGCGTTGAGCCGCAGGCTCCGCAGGGCGTCCGGCGCGTAGGTCTGCACGTTGTAGAACGGCACGACAACAGAGAGCTTGAGCACCCGCGTGACATTAGGGCGCCGCCCGGCATTCACCGTGTCCCGTGCGGGGATTTCATGTGAACGGCGCGGGGCGGCCGCGTTAACCCGTGCGCTTTCGCATTTCGTCGACGGCTTGTTAACCCGCTGTTGTGCGGTCGTTGGGCCGTTCACCGGAATGGCCCCATAGTTTCTGCGGCGTGCCAGAACGCAAGCTGCGCGTCGCCGTGCTCGCCGATTCCGATACGCGATGGAAATGGGGCGCACTCACCGCCCGCCGTCTCGTGCCCGACCACCACCAGCTCACCGGCCACCTGTTGCGCGGCCGCGCCACGCCCACCGCCCGCCAACTCGGCGAGGTGGGCGTCGACGCCGACCGGCTCACCGAGGTGACCTGCGCGCGGTTCCTCGCGGAGCTGGAGCGCGAGCGCTACGACGTGGTCGTCCTCGCGCTCGTCGGCGGGGCCGTCCAGGCCGTCCTGCACGGGGCCCGCGCCCTGTGGCCCGTCCCCTCCGAGCGGCCCGTGCTCGTCACCGGCTACGTGGGCGTCGTGTACGAGAAGCTCGCCGACGGGCTGCTGCTGCGGCACGGGGCCGACCTCGTCCTCGCCAACTCCCGCCACGACGCCGAGCGGTTCCGCGCCGTCTACGAGGGGGTGGGCGCCGACGCGGGCGCCGTCACCGAGACCGCGCTGCCCTTCCTGGGCGGGGCGCCGTACGAACCCACCGGGGGCGGGGCCCCGACCGTCGTCTTCGCCGTCCAGCCCTCCGTCCCCGACGGCCGCGCCGACCGGGCCTACCTGCTGGAGCGGGCGGCCGGGCACGCCCGGCTGCACCCCGGGCGGCAGGTGCTGGTCAAGCTGCGCAGCCGGCCGGGGGAGCACACCACGCACCTGGAGGAGCAGCCGTACCAGCGGCTCGCCGAGCGCATCCCGGGCGGACTGCCGTCCAACTGCCGTCTGGTGTACGGGAACATGGGCGAGATCCTCGACGGCACCGACCTGCTGGTCACCGTCTCGTCCACGGCCGCGCTGGAGTCGCTGCACCGCTCCATCCCCACGGCGGTCCTCACCGACCTCGGCATCCGCGAAGCACTCGGCAACCACCACTTCCTCGGCTCGGGCTGCCTGGCCTCCTGGGACCAGCTCGACGCCGGGCTCATCCCGCGGGCCGACCCCCGCTGGCTCGCGGCCCAGGGCGTCCGCCCGGCCGCCCGGGCACCGGCCACCCGCCTCGACGGCGTGCCCGCCCCGGCCGCCGCCGTCGCGCCCGGCGGGGCCGATGCCTACGCCGCCGCCCGGGCCAAGGTCGCCGCCCTGCTGGCCGCACCCGAACTGCCCGCCCCCGCGCCCTACTACACGCTCACCACCGCCCCCGGCTACCTCCCCGGCATCCTCGCCCGCCAGCGCCTGGCCCCCGACGGCACCCCGCTCCCCGGCGCCGACCGCGCCCCCGAGGAGGGGTCCCGGCTGCGCCGGCGGCTGCGCGGCCACCTGCGCGAGGCCGCCCGCGGGGCGTACCGGCACGGGGTGCAGCGCGTGGCCCCGGTGATCCGCAGGCTGGGGGAGCTGTGAGGGTCCTCGCCGTGATCCCGGCCCGCGGCGGCTCCAAGGGGGTCCCGGGCAAGAACCTCGCCGAGGTCGCGGGGACCCCGCTGGTCGCCCGCGCCGTACGGGCCTGCCGCGCCGCGCCCACCGTGACCGACGTGGTCGTCTCCACCGACTCCGGCGAGATCGCCGCCGCCGCCCGCGCGGCGGGCGCGGACGTCGTCGCCCGGCCCGCGGCCCTCTCCGGCGACACCGCCTCCAGCGAAGCCGCCGTCCTGCACGCGCTCGACGCCGCCGAGGAGGACGGCGCCCGCTCCGTGGACGTGGTCCTCCTCGTCCAGTGCACCAGCCCCTTCCTGTCCGCCTCCGACGTGGAATCGGTGGCCGCCGCCGTCGCGTCCGGCGCCGCCGACGCCGCGCTGACCGTGGCCCCGTTCCACGGCTTCCTCTGGCGGGAGGCGCCCGACGGCTCCGGCGCGGGCGTCAACCACCACACCGCGCACCGCCCCCGGCGCCAAGACCGCCCCCGGGACCTGCTGGAGACCGGCGCCGCCTACGCCATGGACGCCGCCGGCTTCCGCGCCGCCCGGCACCGCTTCTTCGGCCGGACCCTGCCCGTCACCACCGACCCCGCCCGGGTCCTGGAGGTCGACGACCCGCACGACCTGGCCCGGGCCCGCCTGCTGGCCCCGCTGCTGGACCCGGCCCCCGCCCGGCCCGCACCCCCGGCCGGCCCCGGCCCCGCACCGGCCACCGGCCCCGCACCGGCCCCGGACCCCGCACCGCACGCACCGCACGCACCCACGCGAAGGACGTCCCCCGCCATGACCGCCACCCCGCACGCCGACGACCGCCTGCGCACCTTCGGCTCGCGCACCGCCGGACCCGGCCGCCCCGTCTACGTCGTCGGCGAGATCGGCATCAACCACAACGGCGACCTCGCCACCGCCCTCGCCCTGATCGACGCCGCGGCCGAGGCCGGCTGCGACGCCGTGAAGTTCCAGAAGCGCACCCCGGAGATCTGCACCCCCCGCGACCAGTGGGACGTCGAGCGCGACACCCCCTGGGGCCGGATGACCTACATCGACTACCGCCACCGCGTCGAGTTCGGCGAGCGGGAGTACCGCGCCATCGACGCGCACTGCGCCCAGCGCGGCATCGACTGGTTCGCCTCCCCGTGGGACACCGAGGCCGTCGCCTTCCTGGAGGAGTTCGACGTACCCGCCCACAAGGTGGCCTCCGCCTCCCTCACCGACGACGAACTGCTGCGCGCCCTGCGCGCCACCGGCCGCACCGTCGTCCTGTCCACCGGCATGTCCACCCCGCAGCAGATCCGGCACGCGGTGGAGGTGCTCGGCAGCGCGAACATCCTGCTCTGCCACGCCACCTCCACGTACCCGGCCAAGGCCGAGGAGCTCAACCTGCGGGTGATCAACACCCTCCGGGAGGAGTACCCCAACGTCCCGATCGGCTACTCCGGCCACGAGACGGGCCTGCAGACCACCCTCGCCGCCGTCGCCCTCGGCGCATCCTTCGTCGAGCGCCACATCACCCTCGACCGCGCCATGTGGGGCTCCGACCAGGCCGCGTCCGTCGAGCCCGGCGGCCTGACCCGGCTGGTCCGCGACATCCGCACCATCGAGACCGCGCTCGGCGACGGCGTCAAGCGCGTCTACGCCTCCGAGCTCGGCCCCATGAAGAAGCTCCGCCGCGTGCAGGGCGAGCCGGTAGCCGTCTGACCCGAGGTCCGGCGCGCACGCGTCCCGCCCCCCGACGAGGAGTACGTGGTGTCCCCTTCTGTCCCCTCCGTCCCCACCCTGGCGTTCGTCGAGAGCCCGGTCCAGCTCCTGAACGTCCTGGAATGGGCGTACGCGCACGCGCCCGCCCCGGCCGCCCGCGGCCCGCTGCTCGACGGCATCCCGGCCCAGGGCCGCGGCCCCGGCCGCCCGCCCGGCGCCGCACCGGACGCGCCCGCCGCCCCCGTCCCGCCGGGCGACGGGTACGCGGCCGACGGGGCCCCGCTCCTGCGGATCGTCGTCCTGCCCCCGACCGACCCCATGTCCCGGGGCCAGCTGCGCCGGATGGCCGGGCTGGCGCGGGACGAGGGCCACGAGGTGCGCTGGCAGGAGGCGCGCGGCGGCCGGCTGGCCCCGCTCAAGGCCCTCGCCGCACTGGCCCGGGACGTCCGCGCGGCCCGGACCGTCGTCGTCGGCGACCCCTTCTCCCGCTACGTGCAACTGCTGCTCACCCTGGTCCGGGCCGAGCGGCTGGTGGTGGTCGACGACGGCACCGCGACCATGGAGTTCGTCGCCCAGACCGCCCGCGGCGAGCGCCTCGTGCGCTGGCACCGGGTCGGCGGCGGGGGACCGGCCGGCCGGTTGCGCGAGCTGGCCTACGCGCCGGTCTCGGCGACCGCGCGGCGCCGCTTCACCCCCGACGCGGGCCGGGGCCGCGCGGTCGAGGTGTTCAGCTCCATGCCGGTCACCGTCCACGGCGGGACGACGCTGCGGGTCAACGACTTCGCCTGGACCCGCGCCCGCTTCGGCCCGCCCCGCCCGACCCGGGGCACCGACCTCGTCGGCACCTCCCTGGTGGAGACCGGGGTGGTCGATCCGGACCGCTACCTGGACGCGGTCCGCGCCCTGACCCTGGACCACGGGGCCACCCGCTACTTCGCGCACCGCCGGGAGTCCCCGGAGAAGCTGCGGCTGCTGAGCGAGACCACGGGTCTGGAGATCGTCCGCCCGGACCTGCCGCTGGAGCTGATCGCCCGGCGCGGTCCGGTGGGCCGCACGATCGTGAGCTTCCCCTCCACGGTCGTGCACACCCTGCCGTACGCCCTGGCCGGCACCGGGGTGACCGTGGCCGTATGCGACGTCGATCCCGCCTGGCTGACCGGGACCGCCTCGCCCCGGGCCCGCGGCTTCCTCGCCGGGGTCACCGACAGCGCCCGTGATGTGCACAGACTCCCAGCCCAGACGGCTCCGGCGGCCGGATGAGCGCGCGAGTTTACCCCCGGGCGCAAGCGGTCATGCGTCCAGAGGCCGGGTTTCTTTCCCCTAACGGCATGAACTTTTCGTGATCCCCGGCCAGTTGGGCGGTGCGTACGCCTACCCTTGAACGGGTGAACCAGTTGATGTCCCGCGAGTCCCAGACCGCCCAGCCCGCCGCGTCCGCCCGGTCCGAGCTGCCCGGCAAGCTGCCGGACGACCTGCGTGCCGAACTGATCGCCTTCCGCCGGGACTTGCACATGCATCCCGAGCTCGGGCACCAGGAGTTCCGCACCACGGCCGCGATCAAGGCCCGGCTGGAGAAGGCCGGCCTGCGACCACGGGTGCTGAAGTCCGGTACGGGGCTGATCTGCGACGTGGGCACCCGGGACGGTGGCCGGCCGATGCTGGCCCTGCGCGCGGACATCGACGCCCTGCCCATCCCGGACGCCAAGACGCACGTCGCCTACCGCTCGACGTTCCCCGACCGGGCGCACGCCTGCGGCCACGACGTCCACACCACCGTGGTCCTGGGCGCCGGCCTGGTCCTGGCCGAGCTCGACCGGCAGGGCCTGCTGCCCCGGCCGGTCAGGCTGCTGTTCCAGCCCGCCGAGGAGGTGCTGCCGGGCGGCGCCACCGAGGCCATCGACTCCGGGGTGCTGGACGGGGTCGGAAAGATCATCGCGGTGCACTGCGACCCCCGGGTCGACGCGGGGCGGATCGGGCTGCGGGCCGGCGCCATCACCTCGGCCTGCGACCGGCTGGAAGTCACCCTCTCCGGCGCCGGCGGGCACACCGCGCGGCCGCACCTGACCACCGACCTGGTGACGGCGGCGGCCCGGGTGGCCGTCGACGTTCCGGCGCTCCTGGCCCGCCGGATGGACGCCCGCTCGGGAATGTCCGTGACCTGGGGCCGGATCGAGTCCGGGCACGCCTGCAACGTGATCCCGATGCACGCCGAACTGTCCGGAACCGTTCGCTGCCTGGACCTCAGGGCCTGGCACGAGGCGCCCGACATGATCCACGCGGCCGTCGACGAGGTCGCCACCCTGCACGGGGCCAAGTTCGAGGTCAACCAGGTCCGCGGGGTGCCGCCCGTGGTCAACGACCCGGTGGTCACCGAACTGCTCCGCGAGGCGATGGCGGCCCGCCGCGGCGCCGACTCCGTCGAGGACACCGAGCAGAGCCTGGGCGGGGAGGACTTCTCCTGGTACCTGGAGCACGTGCCCGGCGCCATGGCCCGCCTGGGCGTCCGGGCTCCCGGCGACACCGCCAAGCGGGACCTGCACCGGGGCGACTTCGACGTGGACGAGGCCGCGATCGGGGTCGGCGTGGAGTTCTTCACGGCCGCGGCCCTGCTCGACGCCGTACGCGGCGAGCCCGCCCCGTAGGACCTCCCGGCCGCGCACCCTTTTCCGTACGCCCGGTCTCCGAAGGAGGTGCCCAGCCCTTGGTACGCAAGGGCTGGGCACAGAACCAGTTACCGATCGGTCACTGTCCGGTTCGCGACGATCCGATAACGACTCATGAACGGGCCTTTAACTGACATCTACGCGCGTTACGATCGCCGCGAAACCAGCGCCGGTCGTGGCGCTTCGGTCAGGTTTTGAAGGAGCCTCCCCTTGCGCCGGATCACCAGGATCGCCACCGTGGGCATCGCGTCCGCGGCGCTGGCCCTCTCGGCCACCGCCTGTGGCGGAAAGCAGTCGTCGGACACCGGATCGGACTCGAAGAAGGAGGCCGGCGCCGCCATCGCGTACGACATCGGTGGCCGCGGCGACCAGTCGTTCAACGACGCCGCCTACGCCGGTCTCCAGAAGGCCGAGTCCGACCTCAAGATCAAGGGCGCCGAGGCGGAGCCCACGGACGGCGAGGGCGAGGCCGACAAGGTCCAGCGCCTCACCGAGCTGGCCCGCAAGGGCAACAACCCGGTCATCGGCGTCGGTTTCGCCTACGCCCCGGCCATCAAGAAGGTCGCGCCGAAGTTCCCGGACACCACGTTCGGCATCATCGACGACACCTCGGTCACCGGCCCGAACATCGCCAACCTCGTCTTCAACGAGGAGCAGGGCTCCTACCTGGCCGGCGTCGCCGCCGCCAAGGTGTCCAAGACCGGCAAGGTCGGCTTCATCGGCGGTGTCGAGGTCCCGCTGATCAAGAAGTTCGAGGCGGGCTTCGCCCAGGGCGTCAAGGACACCAACCCGAACGCCACGGTGCTCACCCAGTACCTGACCCAGCCGCCGAACTTCGACGGCTTCGCCAAGCCCGACCTCGGCAAGGCCGCCGCGCAGGGCCAGCTCGACCAGGGTGCCGACGTGATCTACGCGGCCGCCGGTCTGGCCGGTTCGGGCGCCATCGAGGCCGCCTCGACCAAGGGCAAGTGGGCCATCGGCGTCGACTCCGACCAGTACAACCAGGCGGGTCTGGTCAAGTACAAGGACCACATCCTGACCTCGGTCACCAAGGACGTCTCGGACTCCGTCTTCGACCTGATCAAGTCGGTCAAGGACGGCAAGCCGACCACCGGTGAGATCCGTTACGGCCTGGACAAGGACGGCGTCGGCCTGGCCGACTCCAACCCCGAGTACAAGAAGATGACCGACGTCATCGCCGCGGTGGACAAGGCCAAGGCCGAGATCATCGCCAAGAAGATCACGGTCAAGACCGCCCCGTAAGGCAGTCTCTGACATGTAGTCGCGGTCTCCGGGGTTCGGGAAGCGGTCTCTGCCGCTCCCGGGCCCCGCGCCGCATCCCGTACCAGCGGTCCGTGACCCAAGTGGCCTGATGGTCACCAGATTTCACTTCCGACAGTGCTACGCGCGTAGAAGCATCGTGGACGCGATACTTTCTCTCCCCGCCCTGTCCTCCCCTGCCTTCCGCTCCTTCCGCGCCAAGGAGAGTGCGTCATCAACGCGTCCAGCCCGCCCCCCGCCGTAGAACTGCACGGCATCACCAAGCGCTTCCCCGGCGTCGTCGCCAACAAGGACATCGCGATCACCGTCCGCAAGGGCACGGTCCATGCCTTGATCGGCGAGAACGGCGCCGGCAAGTCGACCCTGATGAAGATCCTCTACGGCATGCAGAAGCCGGACGAGGGCACCATCGCCATCGACGGCGAGCAGGTCTCCTTCAGCAGCCCCGGCGAAGCGATCGTCCGCGGCATCGGCATGGTGCACCAGCACTTCATGCTCGCCGACAACCTCACCGTCCTGGAGAACGTGGTCCTCGGCGGCGAGAAGCTGTACGGCATCGGTGCCAAGGCCCGCCGGAAGATCAAGGAGATCTCGGACGCGTACGGCCTCGGGGTCCGCCCCGACGCCCTGGTCGAGGACCTCGGCGTCGCCGACCGGCAGCGCGTGGAGATCCTCAAGGTCCTCTACCGCGGTGCGAAGATCCTCATCCTCGACGAGCCGACCGCCGTGCTCGTGCCGCAGGAGGTGGACGCCCTCTTCGACAACCTGCGCGAGCTCAAGGCCGAGGGCCTCACCGTCATCTTCATCTCGCACAAGCTCGGCGAGGTGCTGAAGGTCGCCGACGACATCACCGTCATCCGCCGCGGCACCACGGTCGGCACCGCCGACCCGAAGACCGCCACCACCAAGCAGCTCGCCGAGCTGATGGTCGGCGCGGAGCTGCCCTCGCCGGAGACCCGCGAGTCGACCGTGACGGACGTCCCGATGCTGGCGGTCAAGGGCCTGACCCTCGCCGCCGCCGGCGCCGTCACCGCCGAGCCGGAGGTCCTGGCGCACGCCGCGCTGGAGGACTCCCCGGTGCACCGGAAGGCCGAAGCCGGCCGACTGCTGCTCGACGACGTCACCTTCACCATCCACAAGGGCGAGATCCTCGGCATCGCGGGCGTCGAGGGCAACGGCCAGACCGAGCTGATCGAAGCCCTCATGGGCATGAACCCCGCCGACACGGGCGTGATCACGCTGGACGGCCTGGACATCACCAAGGCCCCGGTGCGCAAGCGCCGCGAGGGCGGCATCGGGTACATCCCCGAGGACCGCCACCGGCACGGCCTGCTGCTGGAGTCCCCGCTGTGGGAGAACCGCATCCTGGGCCACGTCACCGAGGCGCCCAACTCCAAGCGCGGCATCCTCGACCCGAAGGCGGCCCGCAAGGACACCGAGCGGATCGTGCGCGAGTACGACGTCCGCACGCCCGGCATCGAGGTCACCGCGTCCTCGCTCTCCGGCGGCAACCAGCAGAAGCTGATCGTCGGCCGCGAGATGAGCCACAACCCCAAGTTCCTGATCGCCGCCCACCCCACCCGCGGTGTGGACGTCGGCGCGCAGGCGCAGATCTGGGACGCGATCCGCGAGGCCCGCCGCGAGGGCCTGGCCGTGCTCCTGATCTCGGCCGACCTGGACGAGCTCATCGGCCTGTCCGACACCCTGCGCGTCATCTACCGCGGCCGCCTCGTCGCGGACGCCGACCCCGCGACCGTCACCCCCGAGGAGCTCGGCACCGCCATGACGGGCGCCGCCTCCGGGCACCTGGACGCCACCGACAACCACTCCGCCGACGGTACCGACGCCGGTACCGGCTCCACGGAGGACGAGGTCCGATGAAGAAAATCGACAAGGACCGGCTGCTCCTCGGCTTCGCCGGGCCGGTGCTCGCACTGGTCAGCGCCTTCCTGCTGACCATGATCGTGCTGGCGGCGACGGGCATCGACCCGATCGAGCCGCTGCGCCTCATGGTCGAGAACGCCGGCTACGAGGACGTCCAGGTCCTCATCGTGAACCAGGCCGGCACGTACTACCTGGCAGCCCTGGCCGTGGCCATCGGCTTCCGGATGAACCTCTTCAACATCGGCGTCGACGGCCAGTACCGCCTCGCGGCGATGCTCTCCGCCGTGGTCGGTGCGGCCGTGGCCCTGCCCGGCCCGCTGCACCTGCTGCTGATCGTCCTCGTCGCCATGCTCGTCGGTGCCTTCTGGTCCGGCATCGCCGGTGTCCTCAAGGCCCGGCGCGGAGTCAGCGAGGTCGTCTCGACGATCATGCTGAACGCCATCGCGACCAGCCTGATCGCCTGGCTGATGCTGACGAAGAACCTCGGCGTCCAGGTGGAGGGCTCCAACGACCTCACCACCGGCGACATCCCGGCGTCGGGCTGGTTCCCGGCCGTCTCCCTCGGCGACGGGCTGGAGATCTACGGGTTCACCTTCGTGGCCTTCGCCCTCGGCGTCGTCTACTGGTTCACCCTCAACCGCACCCGCTTCGGCTTCGACCTGCGCGCCACCGGCGCCAGCGAGTCCGCCGCCCAGGCCTCGGGCGTCGACGCCAAGAAGATGATCGTCACCTCGATGCTCATCTCCGGCGCGGTCGCCGGCCTCGCCGGCATGCCGCAGCTGCTCGGCGAGACGCACACCTACAACCTGGCCTTCCCGGTCGGCGTCGGCTTCACCGGCATCACCATCGCGCTGCTCGGCCGCAACAGCCCGGTCGGCATCCTCTTCGCCGCCTTCCTGATGGCCTTCATCGACAAGGCCTCGGCCTCGCTCGACCAGGCCGGGTACGCGAAGGAGATCGGCACGATCATGAAGGGCCTGATCGTGATCGCGGTCGTCGTCTCGTACGAACTCGTCCGCCGCTACGGCATCCGACGCCAGCAGCAGAAGGTCGGCGAGGAGCTGGCCGCCGGGCACGCCATCAAGACCGACAAGGAGGTCGCGGCGTGAGCACCAGCACCGTTTCCGCGACGGCCGCCGCCCCCAAGAAGGCCGGCCGCAACAAGCTCACCCTGCCGTGGATCATGCTGATCATCGCGGGCGGCCTCGCGCTGGTCTCGCTGGTCCGCGTGATCAGCGGCGCGGACGACCTGACCTCCGTCGGCCAGGTATCCGGCGCGCTGTCGCTCGCCGTCCCGATCGGCCTCGCCGGCCTCGGCGGCCTGTGGGCCGAGCGCGCGGGCGTCGTCAACATCGGCCTCGAAGGCATGATGATCCTCGGCACCTGGTTCGGTGCCTGGGCCGGCTACCAGTGGGGCCCGTGGACGGGCGTCATGGCCGGTCTCATCGGCGGCGCCATCGGCGGCCTGCTGCACGCGATCATCACGGTGACCTTCAACGTCAACCACATCGTCTCCGGTGTGGCCATCAACATCCTGGCGCTGGGCTTCACCCAGTACCTGTCGAACTTCACCTTCGCCGACGCCCCCGGCGGCTCCTCCAAGCAGTCGCCGCAGGTCGAACCGATCTACAAGATCACCGTGCCGGGGTTGTCCGACTGGATGGCCGACCTCCAGGGCAGGCACTGGTTCTTCGTCTCGGACCTGGCCGGCGTCATCGGCGGCCTGGTCACCGAGCTGTCGCTGCTGACCGTCGTCGCCCTGCTGCTGATCCCCGGCACCTGGTGGGTGCTGTGGCGCACCACCTTCGGCCTGCGCCTGCGCTCCTGCGGGGAGAACCCGACCGCCGCCGAGTCCCTCGGCGTCAACGTCTACAAGTACAAGTACATCGCCGTGATCGTCTCGGGCGCCCTGGCCGGCCTCGGCGGCGCGTTCCTGTCGATCGTCGCCAGCCCGATCTACCAGGAGGGCCAGACCGGCGGCCGCGGCTACATCGGCCTCGCCGCGATGATCTTCGGCAACTGGATGCCGGGCGGCATGGCGATGGGCGCGGGCCTGTTCGGCTTCATCGACAGCCTCAAGCTGCGCGGCGGCGCCACCAACGTCCACGCGCTGCTGCTGCTGATCGCGATCCTGCTGCTGCTCGTCTGCGCCTGGCAGCTGTACAAGAAGAAGTACGTCCAGGCCGGCGTCTCCGCCCTCTTCGGCGTGCTGCTCTTCGTCTGGTACGCGCTGACCGACTCGGTGCCGAGCCAGTTCGTGGACGCGGCCCCGTACGTCACCACCCTGCTGGTGCTCGCACTGTCGGCGCAGCGGCTGCGCATGCCCAAGGCGGACGGACTGCCGTACCGCAAGGGCCAGGGCAAGTGACGAGCCCGGCGCCGGTACCGGCCCAGGCCGCCGTCGACTGGGAGGCCCTGCGGGCCGCGGCCCGGGACGCCATGTCCCGCGCGTACGCCCCGTACTCGGGCTTCCCGGTCGGGGTCGCCGCCCGCGTGGACGACGGCCGGGTCGTGACCGGCTGCAACGTCGAGAACGCGAGCTACGGCCTGGGCCTGTGCGCCGAGTGCGGGCTGGTCTCCTCGCTCCAGGCCACCGGCGGCGGCCGGCTCACGCACTTCACCTGCGTGGACGGCAAGGGCGGCGCCCTCGTCCCGTGCGGGCGCTGCCGCCAGCTGCTGTACGAGTTCGGCGGCCCGGAGCTCCAGGTGGACACGCCGGAGGGCATCGTCCCGCTGAGCGCGATGCTGCCCCAGGCCTTCGGGCCCGACCACCTGAGATAGCCGTGCCGACGGCCCTCCGCCCCCTCCCGGGCGGAGGGCCGTCGTCTTCCCTCCTCCTCCCCCTTCCGTACACCCCTCTCTCTATGCGCGTAGAAGGAAGTCACCTCATGGACGTCATCTCCGTCATCCGGACCAAGCGGGACCGCGGTGAGCTGAGCCCCGAGCAGATCGACTGGGTCATCGACGCGTACACGCGCGGTGTCGTCGCCGACGAGCAGATGTCGGCGCTGGCGATGGCCATCCTGCTGAACGGGATGAACCGCACCGAGATCGCCCGCTGGACCGCCGCGATGATCGCCTCCGGCGAGCGCATGAACTTCGACTCCCTCTCCCGCCCCACCGCCGACAAGCACTCCACCGGCGGCGTCGGCGACAAGATCACCCTGCCGCTGGCCCCGCTCGTCGCGGCCTGCGGCGCGGCCGTCCCGCAGCTGTCCGGCCGGGGACTGGGCCACACCGGCGGCACCCTCGACAAGCTGGAGTCCATCCCGGGCTGGCGCGCGCTGCTCTCCAACGAGGAGATGCTGCACGTCCTGGACACCACCGGCGCGGTCATCTGCGCGGCGGGCGACGGCCTCGCCCCCGCGGACAAGAAGCTCTACGCGCTGCGCGACGTCACCGGCACCGTCGAGGCCATCCCGCTGATCGCCTCCTCGATCATGTCGAAGAAGATCGCCGAGGGCACGGGCTCCCTGGTGCTCGACGTCAAGGTCGGCACCGGCGCCTTCATGAAGAACATCGAGGACGCCCGCGAGCTCGCCTCGACCATGGTCGCCCTCGGCACCGACAGCGGCGTCAAGACGATCGCGCTGCTCACCGACATGTCCACCCCGCTCGGCCTCACTGCCGGCAACGCGCTGGAGATCCGCGAGTCCGTCGAGGTCCTGGCCGGCGGCGGCCCCTCCGACGTCGTGGAGCTGACCCTGGCCCTGGCCCGGGAGATGCTGGACGCGGCGGGCATCAAGGACGCCGACCCGGCGAAGGCGCTGGCCGACGGCTCCGCGATGGACGTGTGGCGCCGGATGATCGCGGCCCAGGGCGGCGACCCGGACGCGGCCCTGCCCGTGGCCCGCGAGCACCACGTCGTCACCGCCCCCGCCTCGGGCGTGCTGACCCGCCTCGACGCGTACGCGGTGGGCGTCGGCGCATGGCGCCTGGGCGCGGGCCGCGCCCGCAAGGAGGACCCGGTGCAGGCGGGCGCGGGCATCGAGCTGCACGCCAAGCCGGGCGACACCGTCACGGCCGGCCAGCCGCTGATGACCCTGCACACGGACACCCCGGA
Source organism: Streptomyces subrutilus (assembly GCF_008704535.1). NCBI lineage: Bacteria > Bacillati > Actinomycetota > Actinomycetes > Kitasatosporales > Streptomycetaceae > Streptomyces > Streptomyces subrutilus. The sequence goes on along the minus strand of NZ_CP023701.1, from coordinate 3,055,576 downwards.
GAAGTTCGACTACGCCCTGTCCGCGCTGGAGGGCTCCTACGACGTCGCCCCGGCCGGCACGGCCTTCTCCGCGACGCCGATCGTGCTGGACCGCATCGCCTAGGACCGCGCGCTCCCTCGTACGGCCGAACGGGACCGGTGGACGCCCACCGGTCCCGTTCGGCACGCCGGGATGCCGGACCTGCTGGTCCTCGCCGGCGACGTGCGGGAGGACGCGGCAGTCACGTGCCCGCCGCGGCGGGCGAGCTGGTCGCCGAGGTCACGTCCCCGTCGAACGCTTCGCACGACCGCATGGCGAAGGCGGCGGGATATGCGCAGGCGGGCGTTCCGCCGTACCTGCTCATCGACGCGCACGCGCCCGGTGGACCGACGCCGACGCTCTACGGCGAACCGCGCCGAGGCGTCCACCGGGCTCCGGCAGCGGGCAGGTTCGGCGACGCGTTCCGGCTTCCCCCGCCCTTCGACATCACCACCGACACCTCGGCGTTCCCGTCGATCCGACGCCCCGGCCCGCCCGTCGATGAGTTCGGGCCGCCGGGGGAGTCACCCCCACGTGGAGATCACGCGACTCGTCCTGCCCGGACCGACCCCCACCGCCCTGGACGCGGCCCGGCTCTGCGCACGCCTGGCCCGGCTGTACGACGGCGGTGCGGGCGCGGTGGTGTGCGACGCCGCCGCCGTCACCGCGCCCGACCTGGGCGCCGTACAGGCCCTGGCCCGGCTCCGGCTGGCCGCGCACGGCCGCGGGACCCTCACCGTCACCGGGGCCGGGCCCGCCCTACGCGGTCTGCTGCACCTCGTCGGACTCGTCGAGCTGCTCGGGGAGGCCGAAGAGCGGGAACCACCGGGCCGTGTCCAGGAAGGCGTTGAGGCCGACGATCTTCCCCCCTGACACCTCCAGCACCTGGAGCGCCCACGGCGTGTGACCGGGCGTCCCGTCCTCGCGCGGCCGGTACTGCCCGAAGGCCGGCATCCCGTTCGCCGTGGTCGGGACCAGCCGCGAACCCTTGCAGCCGATGCCCTGGTTCAGGTGCCAGGCGGCGATGTCCTCGTGCCCCCGGAGCCACAGGTCGAACGGCGGCATCGACAGCACCGCGTCCTCGTGCAGCAGCGTGGTGAGCCGGGAGATGTCGTACGCCTCGAAGGCGGCCAGGTACTGCTCCAGCAGCTTCGCCTGTTCCGCGTCCAGCGGGTCCGCCGGGTCGCTCTCGCGCAGCGCCTGGCCGGCCATGGTCGCCCGGGCCCGCTGGAGCGCGCTGTTCACCGACGCCACCGTGGTGTCGAGCAGCTTCGCGACCTCGTCCGCCTTCCAGGCCAGCACCTCGCGCAGGATCAGCACCGCCCGCTGCTTCGCGGGCAGGTGCTGCAGCGCCGCGACGAACGCCAGCCGCACCGACTCCTTCGCCAGCGCCGTCTCGGCGGGGTCCGCGTGCTGCGGGAGCACCCGGCCGTCCGGCACCGGCTCCAGCCAGGTCACCTCGGACCGCTCGTTGAGCACGGCGGAGGCCTGGTGCTGCGGAGCGGTGAGGTCCATGGGCCGTGCGCGCCGGTTCCCGGCCTTCAGCAGGTCCAGGCAGACGTTGGTGGCGATCCGGTACAGCCACGAGCGCAGCGAGGAGCGCCCCTCGAACGCGGAGTGGCTGCGCCAGGCGCGGATGTAGGTGTCCTGCACCGCGTCCTCGGCGTCGAAGGCGGAGCCGAGCATCCGGTAGCAGTAGCCGGTCAGCTCCGTCCGGTACCGGTCCATCGCCGCGTCCAGGTCCAGGTCCGCCGGCGTCGTCGCGAGGTCACTCATGGCTGTCGCCCCCAGGTAAGTTCCTACTCCTTGGGAACCTACCCGAGGGCTCTGACAACGGCAGCCGGAAGCACCGGTGACGGTCGCCGACCTGCACGAACGCCGGCCGGGGCGAACGCCGGCCGACGCGAACCCCGGCCGACGCGAACGCCGGCCGGCGCGACTGCCGACCGCCCCCCGCCGGGTCAGCGCGCCACGGCCGCCGGGACCCCCGTGCGCCGCTCGGCGCGGGCCGCGTGCGAGCCGTACAGGGTGATCGACACGACGCCGAGGACCGCCAGCAGCGCGATGCCCACCGTCGCCTCCCACCCCGCCGCGTGGTAGGCGAGCGCGCCCAGCGTGCCGCCGGCGCTGGAGCCGAGGTAGTAGGCGGACTGGTAGAGCGCGGAGGCCTGCGCCCGGCCGGTGCGCGCGGTGCGGCTCACGGCGGCCGAGGCCACCGCGTGCCCCGCGAAGAAGCCCGCGGTGATCAGGACCAGCCCCGCCAGGATCAGCGGCAGCGAGTCGGCCAGCGAGCACAGCAGGCCCAGCGCCGTCGTGGTCACCGCCAGGTACAGCGCGCCCCGGCGCCCGGTCCTGCCCACCAGCCGGCCCGCCGCCGCGGAGGAGACCGTACCGACCAGGTAGACCAGGAAGATCGAGCCGACCACGCCCTGCCCCAGCGAGAACGGCTCGTCCACCAGGCGGTAGCCGATCACCGTGTACACGGCGCCGAACACCGTCATGAACAGCGCGCCGATCCCGTACAGCCGCAGCAGCAGCGGATCGCGCAGGTGACCGGCGACGGTACGGCCCACCGCGCGCGGGTTGAGCGACGCCGGCCGGAAGAAGCGGGCCCGGGGCAGCAGCGCCAGGAAGGCCACCGCGCACACCAGCGACATCAGCCCCACGGTCAGCAGGCCCACCCGCCAGCCGCCCAGCTGCGCCGCCCAGCCCGTGACCAGCCGGCCGCTCATGCCGCCGATGGAGTTGCCCGCCACGAACAGGCCGATCGCCCCGATCAGCGCCTTCGGCTTCACCTCTTCCGCGAGGTACGCCATCGCGGAGGCCGGGATGCCGGCGATCGCCGCGCCCTGGACGGCCCGCAGCACCACCAGCCACTCCAGGCTCGGAGCGAACGGCACCAGCAGGGAGACGCCCACGGCCACCGCCATCGACCAGGTCATCATCCGGGTGCGCCCGAACCGCTCGGACAGCGCGCTCAGCGGCAGCACGAACAGCGCGAGCGCACCCGTGGCCGCCGACACCGTCCAGCTGGCCTGACCGGCCGTCACGCCGAACCCGTCGGAGATCGCGGGCAGCAGTGCCTGCGTGGAGTAGAGGAGGGCGAAGGTCGCGAGGCCGGCGGCGAAGAGCGCGAGGCTCATGCGGCGGTAACCGGGACGGCCGGGCTCGCGGGCCTCGGGGGCCGCGGGGGCCGCGGAAGTGCCGGGGGAGGACGGGACCCGGGTCGGGTCCGGGAACGGCGAGGTGGAGGCACCCGCGATGACGGGCGCCCCGGTATGAGCGGGAGGCATACGTCGACGGTAGGCACGTCTTTTTCATGCGTCCAATGCACGGATTCGCAATAATCGATCCACTCGCGCATCAGTACAGCTCAAGAGGGTGCATGTCGATGAACCGTTACGAAGAAGACATGGCGGTGACACGTCTGCTGGCCCCGCGCCTCGCGTACTTCGCGGCCGTGGCCCGGCACGAGCACGTCACCCGCGCCGCGCACGAGCTGGGGGTCCCGCAGTCCACCCTCTCCCGCGCCATGGTCCGGCTCGAACAGGACCTCGGCGTCACGCTGTTCGCCCGCAAGGGCCGCACCGTCGCCCTCACCACGGCGGGCCACGCCTTCCTCGCCTCCACCGAGCGGGCCCTCACCGAGATCGCCCGCGCCGCCGAATCCGTCCAGCAGGACGCCGACCCCGCCGCCGGCAAGGTCGCCTTCGGCTTCCTGCACACCCTCGGCTCCGAAACCGTGCCCGGCCTCATCCGCGCCTTCCGCGCCGACCACCCCCGCATCCGCTTCTCCCTCGTCCAGAACTACGGCGAGGCCATGCTGGAGCGGCTGCGCGCCGGCGAGCTCGACCTCTGCCTGACCTCGCCGCTGCCCGACGCCCCCGACCTCGTGGCCCGCCGGCTCGACGAACAGCGGCTGCGCCTGGTCGTCCCGGACGACCACCGCCTCGCCGGCCGCAAGCGGATCCGCCTCGCCGAAGCCGCCGACGAAACCTTCGTCACCCTGGAACCGGGCTACGGCCTGCGCCGCATCACCGACGACCTGTGCGCGGAGGCCGGATTCACCCCCCGCGTCGCCTTCGAGGGAGAAGAGGCCGAGACCCTGCGCGGCCTGGTCGCCGCCGGGCTCGGGGTGGCCCTGCTGCCGCCCCCGGCCGTGGCCCGGCCCGGCGTGGTCGAGCTGACCGTCACCGCCCCGCGCGCCGTGCGCGAGATCGGCGTCGCCTGGCTCGACGGCCACCCCGACACCCCGCCCGTCGCCGAGTTCAAGCGCTTCCTGCTCTCCCGCCGCGGCCGCCTCATCCCCGAACTGGAGCCGCAGGGCTGAGCGGCCTACGGGGACCCGGGCGCCGGATACGAGGACAGCAGGAACCCGGCCTGGAAGCGGGACTTGGCACCCACCGCCCGCATGATCTCCGCGATGTGGCGCTGGCAGGTCCGCTCCGACATGCCCAGCCGGCGCGCGATCACCTTGTCCTCCAGCCCCTCCGACAGCAGCCGCACGATCGTCTGCCGCAGCTCGTCCGAGATCGACCGGGCCGCGTCCGGACTCACCGTCAACGGGAACGGCCGCGCCCCGAGCCAGGACCGCTCGAACGCCGACGTCATGAAGTGCACGACGCTCGGCTCCCGCACCACCAGCGCCGCCCCGCTGCGGTCCGGCACCGCCATCAGCCCCGTGTGCTCGTCGAAGACCAGCATCCGCATCAGCCCGTCGCCCAGTGTCCGCACCTGCGCCCCCAGCGCCGTCACCCGCTCCACGTACGCCGCCGTGGGCCGCGAGTAGCGCGCCGTGTGCTGGTAGATCGTCCGCATCCGGACCCCGCGCGCCAGCAGCGACTCGTCGCGGCCGATCGACTCCTCCAGCGTCTCCAGCGGCCGGCCCCCGCCCGGCTGCGAGGTCAGCAGCTCCCGCTCGCAGGACGCGACCAGCTGCGCGATCAGCCCCCGTACCGCGCCCAGGTCCGTGACCAGCTCCAGGCGGCCCGACCCGCTCAGGTCCCGGTGCGCCGTCCCCGCCTCGTACGCCGGGACCAGCTCCTCCAGCCGCCCCCGCAGCCGGTCCATCTCGTCGTGCGTCTCCCGGACGAGCAGGGCCAGCGGAGCCAGCGCCCGCGCCGCCGCCGCCCGCGGCGCGACGGCGCTCCACCGGTCCGGCCCGCCGCCCGGCGCCCGCTGGAGCAGGTGCGCGGCGGACAGCTCGGTGATCGCGGCGGCCGCACGGACCCCCAGGGCGCCGGTGGCCTCGCCCGCGTCGAAGGAGTGCCGCTCGACGGCGTACGCGTACAGGCGCCTGGCCGCCGGGCTGAGCTCGGCGGATTCTCCGGTGCGGTGATCGGCTGGCATAGGCGTATTCGTCCCGGACTGTGTCTGTTCGTAAACCCCTCGTGTTCCCGCAAGGCGGCAAGACGATGCCTGCCCCGCGGCCCTCGGCATATGCCGAACCGGCACAGTGGCAGCACGGCGTGAGGGGGGAGCGCGGGATGCGGCAGGGGACACCCGTGGAGGCGCGTGGGCCCGTGGCCGTGCTGCTGAGCCCGCGACCCGCCGTGGTGGCGGCCGCCCGCCGCGCGGGCGCGCGCATCGTGGTGGTCGCGCCGGATCCATCGGTGTCATCCGACCGTGAGGGGGCGGAGCGGCAGGTACGGACGGACTGGCGCGACCACCGCCGTCTCGTCGGGGCCGTCGCCCGGATGGAAGAGGTCCGCCGGGGCCGGGCCGCCGTCTTCGGCTTCGACGCCGCCGGAGCCCTGTCCGCCGCCCGGGCCAACGAGGAACTCGGCCTGCCCGGCACTCCCGCGGCCGCCGTCGGGGCCCTCATGGACAAGGCCGCCCTGCGCGCCCGCTCCAACGCCCTGCACCCCGGCCGGCCCGTATCCTTCGCCCGCTGCGGACGCGCGGCGACCCTCCCCTTCCTCGCCGCCCTCATCGGCTACCCCTGCGTCGTCAAGCCCCGCGCCGGAGCCGACGGCGAAGGCCTGCGCCTCGTCCGCGACGCGCACGGGGCCCGGGCCGCCGCCCGCGCCTACCCCGAGGTCACCGACCTGCTCGTCGAGGAGTTCCTCGAAGGCCCCGAGCTCGCCGTCGAGGCCCTCTCCCGCGCCGGCCGCCACCGCGTCCTCGGCTGGGCCCGCAGACGCCGGGGTCCGGAGCTGACCGCCGCCGGCCACGAACTGCCCGTGGCCCTGCCCGCCGAGACCGCCGCGGCCGTACGGGCCCTGGTCCGCGGCGTCCTCGACCTCGCCGGCCACCGCGACGGCCCCTCCCACACCGAGGTCATCCTCACCCCGCGCGGCCCCCGCCTCGTCGAGTGCCACGCCCGCCCGGGCGGCGAGGAGTTCGCCCGGCTGCTCCGGCTCGCCCACGGCACCGACGTGCTGGGCCTCGCGCTCGCCGCCGGCCTGGGCCTGCCCGAGCCCGTGCGCCGGCCGCGCACCGCCTACGCCGGCCTGCGCTACGTCGACTTCCCGCCCGGCCGCCGCCTCGACGGCGTCCGGCCCGCCGTCGCCGCCGCCCGCGCCGTGCCGGGCGTGGTCCGGGTCCAGCTGGAGGTACCGCCGGGCTCCACCGTCCGCAGCGCCCCGACGGGCGCGCTGCACCACGCGTACGTCCTGGCCACCGCCCCCACCCCCGGCTCCCTGACCCGCACCCTGGACCGGGCCACCGGACTGCTCGGGCAGGCCCGGCCGGAGGCGTAGGGCGCCGGGCCGCGGCGCGCTCAGCGGCGCGGGGGGCGGCCGAAGCCGGAGGCCAGCGGCATGCGCAGGCCCAGCGGCGGCGGCGCCGCCAGGGCGTCGGTCAGCGGGCGCGCGTACCGGCCCGAGAACACCGAGCCCAGGACGAAGTCCACCGCCAGCGCCACCACTTCCGCCTGGTGCTCGCGCAGCCCGTGGCCGTCCGAGTGCACCTCGAACCGGCAGGTCGAGCGGTTCGCCTTCTTGGCCCGCGCCGCCAGGAGGAACGAGGCCTCCGGGTCGCTGCGCGCGTCGTTCGTGCCGTGCACGATCAGCACCTGCCGGCCCGACAGCTGTTTCACCGGGTCCGGCGCGTCCGCCGCGGCCGGCCCCTCCGGCAGGCAGGGCGCCAGCGCCAGCACGGAGCCCACCGCCTCGTGCCCGGCCGCCAGCAGCGCCGCCCGGCCCCCCGCGCCGTAGCCGGCCAGGCACACCGGCACGTCGCCGTAGCGCCGGACCACCTCGTCCGCCGACCACCGCGCCTGCTCCTCGCGCGGTGAGCCCCCGCCGTGCAGGACCGGGTGCGCGACCAGCCCCTGCGGGCCGCCCGCCCGGGCCAGGGCCCGGGCCAGCGGACGCAGCGGACCGGGGGAGAAGCGGGAGGCCCCGGGAAGCAGGAGCACCACACCACTGACCGTCTCTGCCGGGCCGTTCGCGCCGGCCGCCCGCCCCAGGCGGGCCCCGCGCGCCGGCGGCGCATGCTGTGCCATGGCGGAACAGTCTCAGACCCCGAGGTGTACGCAACCCGTCCGCACGGTCACTGTTACATATCAAGGCAGGCCGCCGGGGCACCGCTCTACGCGCGTAGGAGCTAGAGTGCGCAGATGACGAGCGAGACCCTCAACCTGCCGACCCCGGACCAGATCCGCCGCGCCCCGAAGGTGCTCCTGCACGATCACCTCGACGGTGGCCTGCGCCCCGGGACCATCATCGAGCTGGCCCGCGAGGCCGGCTACGAGAACCTCCCCGAGACCGACGCCGACAAGCTCGGCGTCTGGTTCCGGGAAGCCGCCGACTCCGGCTCCCTCCCGCGCTACCTGGAGACCTTCGCGCACACCTGCGCGGTCATGCAGACGAAGGAGGCCCTCTTCCGGGTCGCCGCCGAGTGCGCCGAGGACCTGGCCGAGGACGGCGTCGTGTACGCCGAGATCCGGTACGCCCCCGAGCAGCACCTGGAAGCCGGCCTGACCCTCGAAGAGGTCGTCGAGGCCGTGAACGACGGCTTCCGCGAGGGCGAGCGCCGCGCCAGGGCCGCCGGCCACCGCATCCGCGTCGGCGCCCTGCTGACGGCGATGCGCCACGCGGCCCGCGCGCTGGAGATCGCCGAGCTGGCCAACCGCTACCGCGACAACGGCGTGGTCGGTTTCGACATCGCCGGCGCCGAGGCCGGGTTCCCCCCCACCCGCCACCTCGACGCCTTCGAGTACCTCAAGCGCGAGAACAACCACTTCACCATCCACGCGGGCGAGGCCTTCGGCCTGCCGTCGATCTGGCAGGCCCTGCAGTGGTGCGGCGCGGACCGCCTCGGCCACGGTGTGAAGATCATCGACGACATCGAGGTCGCCGAGGACGGCACCGTCACGCTGGGCCGCCTGGCCTCGTACGTACGGGACAAGCGCATCCCCCTGGAGATGTGCCCGACCTCGAACCTGCAGACGGCCGCGGCCGCCTCCTACGCCGAGCACCCGATCGGACTGCTGCGGAAGCTGCACTTCAGGCTCACCGTCAACACCGACAACCGGCTGATGAGCGGCACCAGCATGAGCCGCGAGTTCGAGCACCTGGTCGACACCTTCGGCTACACGCTGGACGACATGCAGTGGTTCACCGTCAATGCGATGAAGTCCGCGTTCATTCCTTTCGATGAACGACTGGCCATGATCAACGAGGTCATCAAGCCCGGTTACGCGGAGCTGAAGTCGGAATGGCTGTTCCAGCAGACCGCTTCCACCAGGGGTTCCGTCTCGGCCTAGGCCACGGCATGACGGACCGAAAGCGCCCGGGAGGAGCAATTCCCGGGCGCTTTCTCGTATTTAAGGATGTTTGCGGGACCGGGTTTGAAGTGACTAGTTTGCGGAGCCGCTCAATTCCCCGTCGCAAGGACGATCTTTCATGAAGAAGTCAGCAGCCCAGACCATCGGTGCCGCCGCTCTCGGTGCCGCCTTCGCCGTCGTCGCCGCCGGTACCGCCTCGGCCGCCGTCCCCGCCGTCGGTCTCACCGACGCGCTCGGCAGCGCCACCGGCGCCCTCCAGGGCGTCACCAGCCAGCAGCAGGTCGGCGCGGAGGAAGGCCACCAGTCCAGCGACCCCACCTCCCAGGTCACCGGCCTGCTGAACCCGCTCACCGGCGGCCTGAACGGCCTCGGCGGCTGATCCTGCCGCGACGCGTACGCGTGTGCGGCGGGCGCACGCCCCTTCGAAGGGGTGTGTGCCCCGCCGTGCCGTGTGCCACGATCACCACCAACTGCCCGCCGACTCACGGGGTATGAGGTTCCGGTCATGCGCATGAAGGCACGAACGACGTTGGTCGCCCTGCTCCCGGCCCTGCTCTGCGCGGCGGTCGGTTGCAGCGGCGCGGGCACCGCGACGGGCAAGGGCCCCGACCCCAAGGGGTCCCCCGGCGCCGCCTCCGGCGCGCCCGGCGCCCCGGCCCCGTCCGCCGCCTCCTCCGCCCCGGGCGCCGCACCGAAGACCGGCGGCAGCAGGCTGGAGCGGTCCGCGCTCGAACAGGGCGACCTGACCGGCTACCAGATCTCCGCGCAGGGCAAGAACCCCAACGCCCCCGACGGGCAGCCCCAGGCCGACCGCACGGCCTGCCAGCCGCTGGCCGACGTCATGGGCGACAAGCCCGACCCGGCCGCGCGCGAGACCGTCAACCGGGGCGTCGGCTCCCAGAAGCAGGTCGGACTCGCCGTCTCCGCCTCCGTCAGCTCGTACGCCGAGAGCGACGCCAAGGCCCTCGTCGCCCGCCTCAGGACCGCCGTCGCCGCCTGCGGCACCGGCTTCACCGCCACCGTCCAGAAGCAGAGCGGCAGCTACCGCGAGGTACGGGCCACGGCGTACCGGACCACCGGCGACGAGAGCGTCAGCTGGACCACCACCGCGGCCGCCCAGGGCGTCTCGGCCGAAGTCCACCTGGTCGTCGTGCGCCAGGGCGACACCATCGTGCGGCTGATGGCCCTGAACGTGACCGCGGCCCAGCAGAAGGCGCAGGTGCCGCAGGAAGTGGCGGACAAGCAGCTGGAGAAGGTCCGCGCGGCCGGCTGACCCGCCCGGCGGCCGTGCGTGCGGGCGCGCCGCGGGCGCGCCGGCGGCTACCAGGCGCCGGTGGCGGGCTTGTCGTTCGGCAGGAGCAGCCACAGCGCCAGGTAGACCAGGAACTGGGGCCCGGGCAGCAGGCACGAGACGACGAAGATGACGCGCATCGTGTTCGCGGACGTTCCGAAACGCCGCGCCAGACCGGCGCAGACTCCGCCGATCCATCGTCCGTCACGGGGGCGGGCCAGGGCGCTCATGGTTTCTCCTTCGTCGGGATCGGCTTCGTGCGATGCCTCAATACTCCCGCTGGACGGCCGACAGGACCTCGGTCCAGGGGCCGAGTCCGACCCTGGTAATTCTCGGGGTAGCCCCCTGACAGACGGCCCGCGAACGGCGCAGCCGCGCGCGCAGCACCGGTACGACGGCCAGGTGCGCGAGCAGGACGCCCACCGTGTTCAGCAGGACCGAGTCCACGTCGACCACCTGGCCGGGGACCGCGGTCTGGAGCATCTCGATGCACACGGAGACCAGCGCGCCCGCGGCCGCCGTCCGGGCCAGTGAGGACCACGCGGACAGCCGCGACGGCGCGAGCCGCCCGCCGGCCAGCGGCAGCAGCACGCCGAGCGGAGCCAGCAGCGCCAGCCCCTCCCCGATCCGCCGGGCGGCCTCCAGCGGCCCGGCGGCGAGGTCGGCCCTGATGCCCGCGAGCGGGCTCAGATTCGCGGCCGCGGCCCAGGGCACGTCCAGGGGCCGCAGGGTCAGCCAGCCGACGAGCAGGAGGTGGGCGGCGAGGACGGCCCCGGACGCGAGTCGGAGCCGGAATCGGATGGCGGTGGCGGCGGTGTCGCCGGCCTCAAGGCGCTGCACACCTGCGAGGACGCGTCGGCCGGTAGCACCGGTTCCGCCGGGCCCGAGGTGTGGCGCGGACCACGGCCGGGCCGGGCCGCTGCGGCCGTCAGCCGGCGGCGAGCAGGGCGACCAGCAGCACCACGCCGGCGACGGCGGGGACGACGACCTCGTACGCCCACCGCACGTGCACGCCGCCCTGCGCGCCCGGCCGCGCGGCACCGCGCTCGGCGAGGTCGCGCAGCTCGTCCACCACCTGGTCGGCGGCGGCCCGCGGCCGCGCGGCGGGCTTCGCGGCGGGGCCCCGCGCCACGGGCGCGGCCGTGCCGCGGCCCATCAGGCCGCCGAAGCGGCCACCCTGCGGCCGGGTGGCCTTCTTGCGCTCGCGCAGGGAGACGGGCACGGACCACAGCTGGTACGTCTTCCCGCCGGCCAGCACCTCGGCCGAGTAGCGGGCGCGCACCGCGTCCACGGCCCCCCAGGGCAGCTCGATCAGACGGAACGGGTTCCGTACGCGCAGCCGGTCGTCGTTGGCGAAGACGGCCGGGCGGAGGGTGAAGGCGACGATCAGGGGCGCCGCGCACAGCGCGACGGCCAGCGCGATCCACGGCGTGCTGCCCGAACCCCGCACCACGGCGTCCCCGCACAGCCAGGCGGTGAGCGCGAGGAGCAGTACGCCGGTCACGACGGCCATGGAGGACCGGTAGGTCCGGTCGGCGTAGACAGGCTCGTCGGTCGGCTGCTGCTGGCTGCTCATGCGGTCGATTCTGCCCCACGCCGTCCCGGCCCACGAGATCGGCGTACAGGAGGGCGCCGCCGGGCCGGCGGCCCGCGGTGGTCTCGCCGCCGCAGGCGACGGCGCGCGGCTCGGGGCGGGCCGTGTCCCCGCGGACCTCGGCGGTGGGGAGGCGGGCCCTGTCGACCTGCTCCGGCTCGCGATGCGGAGGACCGCGGCGGCGCCGTCCACCCGGGGTGACGGTGGTCCCGTCCCCGGTGCCCGTCCGCGGGGCGTCCACGCCGGCCGCCGGAGTCCGCATCCGCGCGACAGTGAGCGGAGGTGTCGATTCCGCACCGGAACGAGGGAGGGGGGTGACATGTCGCTACGCGCGTAGATATGCTCATCTGGTGACCATGCCCATCACCCTCCCCGCATTCGCTGACGTGACGACGTCCGACAGCGCGCTGCGCCGCTTCCTCCACGGGCTCCCCGGCGTCGACGCCGTGGGCCTGGAGGCGCGCGCGGCCGCGCTCGGCACCCGCTCGATCAAGACGACGGCCAAGGCGTACGCCATCGACCTGGCCATCTCGATGATCGACCTGACGACGCTCGAGGGTGCGGACACCCCGGGCAAGGTCCGGGCGCTCTCCGCGAAGGCCGTCCACCCCGACCCGACCGACCGTACGACCCCCACCACGGCCGCGGTCTGCGTCTATCCCGACATGGTGGCCACCGCGAAGGCCGCCCTGAACGGCGCCGACGTCAAGATCGCCTCCGTGGCCACGGCCTTCCCGGCAGGTCGTGCGGCCCTGCCGGTCAAGCTCGCCGACACCCGTGACGCCGTCGCCGCCGGCGCCGACGAGATCGACATGGTCATCGACCGTGGCGCCTTCCTCGCCGGCCGCTACCTCGACACCTTCGAACTGATCACGGCCGTCAAGGAGGCGTGCGTCCGCGAGGACGGCACCTCGGCCCGGCTCAAGGTCATCTTCGAGACCGGCGAGCTGTCGACGTACGACAACATCCGCCGCGCCTCCTGGATCGGCATGATGGCCGGCGCCGACTTCATCAAGACGTCGACCGGCAAGGTCGGGGTGAACGCCACTCCGGCCAACACCCTGCTCATGCTCGAAGCCGTCCGCGACTTCCGCGCGCAGACCGGTGTCCAGATCGGCGTGAAGCCGGCCGGCGGCATCCGCACCACCAAGGACGCGATCAAGTTCCTGGTCCTGGTCAACGAGACCGTGGGCGAGGACTGGCTGAGCAACCACTGGTTCCGCTTCGGCGCCTCCAGCCTGCTCAACGACCTGCTGATGCAGCGGCAGAAGCTGAGCACCGGCCGTTACTCCGGTCCCGACTACGTGACGGTGGACTGATCACCATGGCATCCCTTTTCGAGTACGCACCCGCTCCCGAGTCGCGGTCCGTCGTCGACATCGCGCCGTCCTACGGGCTCTTCATCGACGGCGAGTTCACCGAGGCCGCCGACGGCAAGGTCTTCAAGACGCTCTTGCCGTCCTCCGAGGAGGTCCTGGCCGAGGTCGCCCGGGCCGGCGCCGCCGACGTGGACCGCGCCGTGAAGGCCGCCCGCAAGGCCTTCGAGAAGTGGTCCGCGCTGCCGGGCTCCGAGCGCGCCAAGTACCTCTTCCGCATCGCCCGGATCATCCAGGAGCGCAGCCGCGAGCTGGCCGTCCTGGAGACCCTGGACAACGGCAAGCCGATCAAGGAGACCCGCGACGCGGACCTCCCGCTGGTCGCCGCGCACTTCTTCTACTACGCGGGCTGGGCCGACAAGCTCGACCACGCGGGCTACGGCGCGAACCCGCGCCCGCTCGGCGTGGCCGGCCAGGTCATCCCGTGGAACTTCCCGCTCCTGATGCTCGCGTGGAAGATCGCCCCGGCGCTCGCCACCGGCAACACGGTCGTCCTCAAGCCCGCCGAGACCACGCCGCTGTCGGCGCTGTTCTTCGCGGACATCTGCCGTCAGGCGGGCCTGCCCAAGGGCGTCGTCAACATCCTCACCGGGCACGGCGACGCGGGCGCCGCCCTCGTCGAGCACCCGGACGTGAACAAGGTCGCCTTCACCGGTTCGACCGCGGTCGGCAAGGCCATCGCCCGCCAGATCGCCGGTACGGACAAGAAGGTCACCCTGGAGCTGGGCGGCAAGGGCGCCAACATCGTCTTCGACGACGCCCCGATCGACCAGGCCGTCGAGGGCATCGTCAACGGCGTCTTCTTCAACCAGGGCCAGGTCTGCTGCGCGGGCTCGCGCCTGCTGGTCCAGGAGTCGATCCACGACGAGCTGCTGGACTCCCTCAAGCGCCGCCTGTCCACGCTGCGCCTGGGCGACCCGCTCGACAAGAACACCGACATCGGTGCGATCAACTCCGCCGCCCAGCTGGCCCGGATCACCGCGCTCGCCGAGACCGGCGAGGCCGAGGGCGCCGAGCGCTGGTCCCCGGCGTGCGAGCTGCCGTCGGTCGGCTACTGGTTCGCGCCGACGCTCTTCACGAACGTCACCCAGGCGCACACCGTCGCCCGCGACGAGATCTTCGGACCGGTGCTGTCCGTGCTGACCTTCCGTACGCCCGACGAGGCCGTCGCGAAGGCCAACAACAGCCAGTACGGCCTGTCCGCCGGCATCTGGACCGAGAAGGGCTCCCGCATCCTCGCGGTCGCGGGCAAGCTCCGCGCGGGCGTGGTGTGGGCCAACACGTTCAACAAGTTCGACCCGACCTCGCCGTTCGGCGGCTACAAGGAGTCGGGCTTCGGGCGCGAAGGCGGCCGCCATGGCCTGGAGGGTTACCTCGATGTCTGAGTCTTCCGTGACGCGGCTGAGCGTCTTCAAGACCTACAAGCTGTACGTGGGCGGGAAGTTCCCGCGTTCCGAGAGCGGCCGGGTGTACGAGGTGACTGACGCCAAGGGAAAGTGGCTGGCCAACGCCCCGCTGTCGTCCCGCAAGGACGCCCGTGACGCGGTCGTCGCGGCCCGCAAGGCCTTCGGCGGCTGGTCCGGCGCGACCGCCTACAACCGCGGCCAGATCCTCTACCGCGTCGCCGAGATGCTGGAGGGCCGCCGCGAGCAGTTCGTCCGCGAGGTCGGCGAGGCCGAGGGCCTGTCCAAGTCCAAGGCGGCTGCCGTCGTGGACGCGGCCGTCGACCGCTGGGTCTGGTACGCGGGCTGGACCGACAAGATCGGCCAGATCGTGGGCGGGGCCAACCCGGTCGCGGGCCCGTACTTCAACCTCTCCACCCCCGAGCCGACCGGCGTGGTCGCGGTCGTGGCCCCGCAGGACTCGTCCTTCCTGGGCCTGGTCTCGGTGATCGCCCCGGTCATCGCGACCGGCAACACCGCCGTGGTCATCGCCTCGGAGGCGTCCCCGCTGCCCGCCCTCTCCCTGGGCGAGGTGCTGGCCACCTCCGACCTGCCCGGCGGCGTGGTCAACATCCTGTCCGGCAAGGCGGCCGAGATGGGCCCGCACCTCGCGTCCCACCAGGACGTCAACGCGATCGACCTGGCGGGCGCCGACGCGGCCCTCGCCAGGGAGCTGGAGATCGCCGCGGCCGACAACCTCAAGCGCGTCCTGCGTCCACAGCCTGTGGACGACTGGAGCGCCGACCCGGGCACGGCGCGCCTGACGCCGTTCCTGGAGACCAAGACCGTCTGGCACCCGACGGGTTCGCTGGGCGCGGGCGGCTCCTCGTACTAGTCCGTACGCGAGCTCCCCACCGAGACCGGCCCCGGCAGCGTCCCCCGCGCTGCCGGGGCCTTCGCGTGCGCGGGGCCCGTACGGGCTGTACGGCTACGTCCGGGGCAGTGCCGGGCCGAGCAGCGAGGAGACGGCGGCCGTGGGCAGTTCGCCGACCGAGGGGCCCTGCGTCAGCACGCCGGTGACCATCCCGGTGCCGACCGGCGGGAAGTCCGCGATCTTCGTGGCGACGCCGTTGTCCAGCGGGTCAACGCCCGTGTGCGCCAGCGGGTTCACCTTCAGGTTCGCCACCGGGTCGGCCACCCCGGCCAGGGCCGCCGGCACGGACAGCTCGCCGGCCTGGGCGCCCCCGGCGGCCATCGCCAAGGCGGCGCCGGCCATCGAGACCGTCAGGCCCGCCGCGCGGAGCCGGCCGGGGGTGGAGGGGGCTGCGTGACGTGCCATGGGATTCCCGCCTGTGGTCGTAGTCGCGTGCGCACGCAGCGTAGTGGAGGTGTGATCCTGGATACCAACCGGCCACCGGGAGGGTCCCCTACCCGGGGGAATGGTTCACACTGGTGTCCCGTGAGCTGCTCCTCTCCTTCGCCGACCCGCGTCGTCCTGCTGACCGGTCCGTCGGGCTCCGGAAAATCCGTGCTGGCCGCCCGTTCGGGCCTGCCCGTGCTGCGCCTCGACGACTTCTACAAGGAGGCCGGCGACCCCGGCCTCCCGCTCGTCGACGGCAGTTCCGACATCGACTGGGACTCCCCGCTGTCCTGGGACGCCGACGCGGCCGTCGCCGCGATCGCCGAACTGTGCGCGGCGGGCCGGACCGAGGTGCCCGTCTACGACATCGCTACCAGCTCGCGCACCGGGAGCGAGACCCTGGACATCGCCCGCTCCCCGCGGACGCCGCTGTTCATCGCGGAGGGCATCTTCGCCGCCGACATCGTGGCCCGCTGCCAGGAGCGCGGCGTCCTCGCGGACGCCCTGTGCCTGCGCGGGCGCCCCGCGACCACCTTCCGCCGCCGGCTCGCCCGCGACCTGCGCGAGGGGCGCAAGTCCGTGCCGTTCCTGCTGCGCAGGGGCTGGCGGCTGATGCGGGCCGAGCGCGGCATCGTGGCCCGCCACTGCGCCCTCGGCGCGCACCCCTGCGGCCGCGACGAGGCGCTCGGCCGGCTGGCCGCCGCGGCCGCGGGCCGCCACCGCACCGCCGCCCCCGCGTAGCGCCCACGCCGCGCACGGTACGCCCGGGGGCGCCGGACCGGGGCACGCGAAAAGGCGGGACCGTGCGGACCCCCGGCCGCATGATCCCGCCTTTTCCCCCCGTGACCCCCGTCCCACCCCCGTAGGACGGGCCCCCCGGCCCGATGGTTCGTGGGCGGCGCGTTACGCCACCAGCTCCTCGAAGGACTCGGCCTCGTCGGTGCCGAAGCTCAGCGCCTCGTCGTCGCGCATCCGCCGCAGCGAGCGCCAGATGCTCGACTTCACCGTGCCGACGCTGATCCCGAGGATCTCCGCGATCTCCGGGTCCGTACGGCCCTCGTAGTACCGCAGCACCAGCATCGTGCGCTGCGGCTCCGGGATCCGGGACAGCGCCTGCCACAGGACCGCGCGCAGCTCGGTGCCGCGCATCGCGTCCGTGTCCGAGGCCGTCTCCGGCAGCTCCTCCGTCGGGTACTCGCTGAGCTTGCGCCGCCGCCACGCGCTGATGTGCAGGTTCGTCATCGTGCGCCGCAGGTAGCCGCCGACGGCCGCCTTGTCGCTGATCCGGTCCCAGGCGCGGTACGTGGAGAACAGCGCGCTCTGCAGCAGGTCCTCGGCCTCGTGCCGGTCGCCGGTGAGGTGGAAGGCCGTCGCGTACAGGGCGGCGCGCCGCTCCCGGACGTACGCCGTGAACTCCGCCTCCGAGGCGCTGGACGGAGCCGCCGGCAGCGCCGGGGCGACCGCCGAGGACCGGTAGGTGTTCGCGTCGATGGCCGTCACGTGCGCCGGCCGGGTCCGGGGGACCGCGACCGTACGGACACCCACCCGACGGTTCACATCGTGCAGCCGCGTGACGACCGTGCTCTTCGTGGTGCTGTGCAGCGTGTTCATCTCGCGCCCCCCGTCGTGGAGTCTGCCTGGGTCCGTGCTCCGTTCGATGAGTGAAGCCTGCCGGGCCGACATAACCGGGGTGTCCTTCGACTGTCACAGGCCTGTCACAGCCGCCCGCACCGCGATTCCGTGAGCCCCGGCGGTCGAACTACCGACGGAGCATGGGACAGAATGAGGCCGTGCCTTTCCTGTTGCTGATCGAGGACGACGACGCCATCCGCACGGCCCTCGAACTCTCCCTGTCACGCCAGGGCCACCGAGTGGCCACCGCGGCGACGGGCGAGGACGGCCTGAAACTGCTGCGCGAGCAGCGGCCCGACCTGATCGTGCTGGACGTGATGCTGCCCGGGATCGACGGCTTCGAAGTGTGCCGCCGCATCCGCCGCACCGACCAGTTGCCGATCATCCTGCTCACCGCGCGCAACGACGACATCGACGTGGTCGTCGGCCTGGAGTCCGGTGCCGACGACTACGTGGTCAAGCCCGTCCAGGGCCGGGTCCTCGACGCCCGCATCCGGGCCGTGCTGCGCCGCGGCGAGCGCGAGTCCAGCGACTCGGCCGCCTTCGGCACGCTGGTCATCGACCGCGCCGCCATGACGGTCACGAAGAACGGCGAGGACCTCCAGCTGACCCCGACCGAGCTGCGGCTGCTCCTCGAACTGAGCCGCCGGCCCGGCCAGGCCCTCTCCCGCCAGCAGTTGCTGCGCCTGGTCTGGGAGCACGACTACCTCGGCGACTCCCGGCTCGTCGACGCCTGCGTGCAGCGGCTGCGGGCCAAGGTGGAGGACGTCCCGTCCTCGCCCACCCTGATCCGCACCGTCCGGGGCGTCGGCTACCGCCTGGACTCCCCCCTGTGATCCCGTCGCTGCTCGCGGGCCGGCGCTGGACCAGCCTGCGGCTGCGACTCATCGTCGTCTTCGCGCTGGTCGCGCTGACCGCCGCCGTCTCCGCGTCGGGCATCGCGTACTGGCTCAACCGCGAGGCCGTGCTCACCCGCACCCAGGACGCCGCCCTCGGCGACTTCCGGCAGGAGATGCAGAACCGTGCCGCCGCGCTGCCCACGGACCCGACGGCGCAGGAGATGCAGCGCACCGCCGAGCTGATGGCGGGCAGCAGCCCCGGCTACAGCGTGCTGCTGGTGCGCGACGGCAAGGACGGCCGGGTCTTCGGCGCCGCGGGGCCCGACGCCTTCGGGCTGCACGACGTACCGCAGTCCCTCCAGCACGCGGTGGACGACCGGCAGAAGACGACCTCCGCCAACGACTCCGAGTACCACGTGTACTGGCAGCGGACGAAGCCGCACGGCAATCCGTACCTGGTCGGCGGGACGCGGATCGTGGGCGGCGGGCCGACGGGCTACATGTACAAGTCGCTGGCGCAGGAGCGCGACGACCTGAACGCGCTGGGCTGGTCGCTGACCATCGCGACCGGGCTCGCGCTGCTCGGGTCCGCGCTGCTGGCGCAGGCCGCGGCCCGCACGGTGCTCCGGCCCGTGCAGCGGCTGGGCGAGGCGGCGCGGCGGCTCGGCGAGGGCGAGCTCGACCACCGGCTCGCGGTGTCGGGCACGGACGAACTCGCCGACCTGTCGCACACGTTCAACAAGACGGCCGAGGCGCTGGAGAAGAAGGTCGCCGACATGAGCGCGCGGGAGGAGTCCAGCCGTCGCTTCGTCGCGGACATGTCGCACGAGCTGCGCACGCCGCTGACCGCGCTGACGGCGGTGGCCGAGGTGCTGGAGGAGGAGGTCGACGACCTCGACCCGATGATCGCACCGGCGGTGGCGCTGGTCGTCAGCGAGACGCGGCGGCTCAACGACCTGGTGGAGAACCTCATGGAGGTCACCCGCTTCGACGCGGGCACGGCCCGTCTGGTGCTGGACGACGTGAACGTCGCCGACCAGGTCACCGCCTGCATCGACGCCCGGGCCTGGCTCGACGCGGTCGAACTCGACGCGGAGCGCGGGATCGTGGCGCGCCTCGACCCGCGCCGCCTGGACGTGATCCTGGCGAACCTGATCGGCAACGCGCTCAAGCACGGCGGCTCGCCGGTGCGGGTCTCGGTCTCCGTGGACGGCGAGTGGCTGGTGATCGTGGTCCGCGACAACGGGCCCGGCATCCCGCAGGAGGTGCTCCCGCACGTCTTCGACCGCTTCTACAAGGCGAGCGCCTCCCGGCCCAAGTCCGACGGCAGCGGCCTGGGCCTGTCGATCGCGATGGAGAACGCGCACATCCACGGCGGTGACATCACCGCCGCCAACGGGGCCGACGGCGGCGCGCTGTTCACGCTGCGGCTGCCGGTGGACGTGGGGAGGGTGATCGAGGATGGCGACGCGTAGGCCCCGACACCGGGCGCACCGGACGCACCGGGCCGCGCTGGCGGTGCTGCCGTGCCTGGCGGTGCTGCTGGTGTCCGGGTGCGGCATCCGGGCGACGACGGTGCCCGTCGACGTGGGCCCGGCGCCCTCGCGGGTGTCGTGCGACACCCCGGACCAGCCGGCGCAGAGCGGGGTCCAGGGCTTCAGGGCCACCGTGGAACTGGTCTGCGGATCGCAGCTGGTGGGGGTCGAGCGGCTGGTCCCCGTCCCCGAGAAGCGGGCCCTGCGCGATCCCGTCGCCCTGGTCGCGCAGGCGCTGCTGGAGGCCCTGCAGAAGGCGCCAGCCGGGGAGGAGCGGGACGCCGGCTTCAGCACGGGCGTTCCGGCCGGGCTGACCGCGGGCGCGCCGCGCCCCGGCGACCCGGCGGGGGCGGTGCGCCTGAGCCGCAAGCCGGAGGACCTGCCGCCGGTGGCCCTGTCGCAGATCGTGTGCACGCTCGCGGGCAGCGAGGCCGTCTCCGCGGGCCCCGGCCCGGTGGTGCTGGGCGGCCCGGACGCCGACCCGCCGCGGGCCTGGGAGTGCACGGACGCCGTGCGCTCGCGCCCGGAGTCGGTCCCGACCCTGGGCGAACTGGTCCGCCCCTCGGCGACCCCGGCCCCCTCGCCGTCCCGCTCCTGAGCGGGGGCGCGAGGCGGGCCCGCGGCCCCCGCACGCCGACGGCCCCCCGGGCCGGAGCTCGGGGGGCCGTCGGTGGCGGGGTCCCGGCCGGGCCGGGCCGGACGGGCCGGCGGGCCGGGACGCGGGGGTGGCGCCGGAAGGGTCAGATGCCGGCCGCGGCCGACAGGTCCTTCTTGATCGCGTCCAGGACCTCCTGGCCGCGGCCGCGGGCCGGGGCGAGGTCGGCGGCGCCCGCCACCGGGACCACCACCTCCAGGTAGCACTTCAGCTTGGGCTCGGTGCCGGACGGGCGGACGATCACGCGGGCCTGGTGGGCGCCGTCCAGGTGGTAGCGCAGGCCGTCGGTGGGCGGGAGGGCGTCCGTGCCCTGCGCCAGGTCCTCCGCCGAGACGACCCGCAGCCCAGCCAGCGACACCGGCGGCTCGGCCCGCAGGGCGGCCATCGCCGAGGCGATCACCGACAGGTCCGAGACGCGGACCGACAGCTGGTCGGTGGCGTGCAGCCCGTGGGCCAGCGCCAGGTCGTCCAGCAGGTCGGTCAGGCCGCGGCCCTGCTCCTTCAGCTCCGAGGCCAGCTCGGCGACCAGCAGCGCCGCCGTCACGCCGTCCTTGTCGCGGACCCCCTCGGGGTCCACGCAGTAGCCGAGCGCCTCCTCGTAGCCGTAGCGCAGGCCCTCGACGCGGGCGATCCACTTGAAGCCCGTCAGGGTCTCCTCGTAGCCGACGCCCGCCGCCTCCGCGATCCGGCCCAGGAGGCTGGAGGAGACGATGGACTCGGCGAAGACGCCCGTCGCGCCCTTGGCCACCAGGTGGGCGGCCAGCAGCGCGCCGACCTCGTCGCCGCGCAGCATCCGCCAGCCCGCCGCGGCGGAGGCGTCCGGGACGGCCACCGCGCAGCGGTCGGCGTCCGGGTCGTTGGCGATCACGATGTCGGGGCGGACCTCGGCGGCCTTCGCGAAGGCCAGGTCCATGGCGCCGGGCTCCTCCGGGTTGGGGAAGGCCACGGTCGGGAAGGCCGGGTCGGGCTCGGCCTGCTCGGCGACCAGGACCGGCTCGGGGAAGCCGTGCCGGGCGAAGGCCGCCGTCACGACGTCCTTGCCGACGCCGTGCATGGCCGTGTAGACGGTCCGTACGCTCCGGGGGGACCCGGGGGTCAGGACGGCGTCCGTACGCGCCAGGTAGGCCGCCAGGACCTCGTCGCCGAGGTCCTCCCAGCCGGACTCCGGGCGGGGGACGGAGGCGAGGGAGGCCACGGCCGCGATCTCCGCCGCGATCCCGGTGTCCGCCGGGGAGACGATCTGCGAGCCGTCGCCGAGGTAGACCTTGTAGCCGTTGTCCCGGGGCGGGTTGTGGCTCGCGGTCACCTCGACGCCGGCGACGGCGCCCAGGTGCCGTATGGCGAAGGCCAGCACCGGCGTCGGCAGCGGGCGGGGCAGGACGGCCGCGCGCAGCCCGGCGCCGGTCATCACGGCCGCGGTGTCGCGGGCGAAGTCCGCGGACTTGTAGCGCGCGTCGTAGCCGACGACGACCAGGCCGCCCGCGTGGCCCTGGGCCTTCAGGTAGGCCGCGAGGCCCGCCGCGGCCCGGATGACCACGCCGCGGTTCATCCGCATCGGGCCCGCGCCCAGCTCGCCGCGCAGTCCGGCGGTGCCGAACTGGAGGGTGCCGGAGAAACGGTCCGCGAGCTCCGCGGTGTCCCCGGACGCGAGGAGGGCGCGCAGCTCGGCCGCGGTCTCCGGGTCCGGGTCCTCCGCCAGCCAGGCCTCGGCCCGGGTGATCAGGTCGTCCTGTTCCTGCACTGCTTCCGCCACTGATTCCGCCTTGTCTCTCGTACCTCTGGTGCCTCGCCTGCGATCGCTCGGGCCGCTCAGATGCGGTCGAGGACCCGGGTCAGCAGCGTGCCCATGCGCGCGGCCGAGTCGCGGCCGGCCTGGAGCACCTCTTCGTGGTTGAGCGGCTCGCCGGACAGGCCCGCCGCCAGGTTCGTGACCAGGGAGATGCCGAGGACCTCGGCGCCGGCCTCGCGGGCCGCGATGGCCTCCAGCACGGTGGACATGCCGACCAGGTCGGCGCCCAGGACGCGGATCATGTTGATCTCGGCCGGGGTCTCGTAGTGCGGGCCGGGGAACTGCACGTAGACGCCCTCTTCGAGGGTCTCGTCGATCTCCTTGCACAGCGCGCGCAGGCGCGGCGAGTAGAGGTCGGTGAGGTCCACGAAGTTCGCGCCGACGATCGGCGAGGTGGCGGTGAGGTTCAGGTGGTCGCTGATCAGGACCGGCTGGCCGGGCTTCATGCCCTCGCGCAGGCCGCCGCAGCCGTTGGTCAGGACGACGGTCTTGCAGCCGGCGGCGACGGCGGTGCGGACGCCGTGGGCGACGGCGGCGACGCCGCGGCCCTCGTAGTAGTGGGTCCGGCCGAGGAAGAGCAGCGCGCGCTTGTCGCCGATCTTGTACGAGCGGATCTTGCCGCCGTGGCCCTCGACGGCGGGGGGCGGGAAGCCGGGGAGCTCGGTGACCGGGAATTCGGCCTCGGGGGCGCCCAGCGCCTCTGCGGCGGGGGCCCAGCCGGAGCCCATCACGAGGGCGACATCGTGGGTCTCGGCGCCGGTCAGCTCGCGCAGACGGGCGGCTGCGGCGTCGGCGGCGGCGAAGGGGTCGGTTACAGATGCGTTCACGCGGACGAGCGTAACCGCTCGATCCCTACGCGCGTAGATGGCGCAGCTCACGGTGTTCGGATCGTTGTCTTGTCGTTTCCGCCGAACGGGCCGGTCGGCTCCGCGCACGCCCCGGGAGGCTGCGGGCGGGGCGCCGGGAGGCGGCGTCAGCAGGGGCGCTTGCGCAGTTCCATCACGTAGTCGTGCGGGGCGCCGGCCGACTCGGCCGCGTCGGCGAGCTCGCCCAGGTAGCGGGCGGAGGGCAGGCCGCCCTCGTAGCCGTTGAGCACGTACACCCAGGCGGCCTCCTCGCCGTCCAGGGTGTGCACGCGCACCCGCATGCGGCGGTAGATGTCGAGCCCGACGCCCTCCCACCGGTCCATCGAGTCCTCGTCCAGCGGCGCGATGTCGTACAGGGCGACGAAGACCTGGTGGCGCGGGGCTTCGACGACCGTGGCCAGCGCGCCCTCCCAGCCCATCTGCTCGCCGCCGAAGGTCAGCCGCCAGTCGTTGATCCAGCCCGTGCCGCGCAGCGGCGAATGGGGGGCGCGGCGCGTCATCAGCCGCGGGTCGAGGTTGCCGGCGTACGCGGCGTAGAGCGACATGAGGTCGAGGGTACGGGAGGGGCGGCGGTGGCCGCGTGCCCGGATGGCGGGACCGGGCGCGAAGCACCTTGATGCGTGCGGGACAATGGGGCACGGAATGCATCCCCCGGGGAGACCCCCCGGAACACCGGCCGGGGCGCAGCCGACCGGGTAGACGTGAGGTGGACTTTTCGTGACCCGGATCGTGATCATCGGCGGTGGACCCGGCGGCTATGAGGCGGCCCTGGTGGGGGCGCAGCTCGGCGCGGAGGTGACCGTCGTCGACTGCGACGGTCTGGGCGGGGCGTCGGTGCTCACCGACTGCGTCCCCTCGAAGACCCTCATCGCGACCGCCGAGGTCATGACGACCTTCGACTCGTCGTACGAGGAGCTCGGCATCGTCGTCGCGGACGACACCCCGCACATAGAGCAGGCCGCGCGCGTCGTCGGCGTGGACCTCGGCAAGGTGAACCGGCGCGTCAAGCGCCTCGCGCTCGCCCAGTCCCACGACATCACCGCCTCCGTCACCCGGGCCGGTGCCCGCGTGGTGCGCGGCCGCGGCAAGCTCGGCGGGCCGCAGGGCATCGACGGCACCCGGGACGTCATCGTCACGGCCGCCGACGGCACGGAGACGATCCTGACCGCCGACGCCGTCCTGATCGCGACCGGCGGCACCCCGCGCGAGATCCCGGACGCGATGCCCGACGGGGAGCGCATCCTGAACTGGACCCAGGTCTACGACCTGGAGGAGCTCCCCGAGGAGCTCATCGTGGTCGGCTCCGGCGTCACCGGCGCCGAGTTCGCCGGTGCGTACCAGGCCCTCGGCTCCCGGGTGACGCTGGTCTCCTCGCGCGACCGGGTGCTGCCGGGCGAGGACCCGGACGCGGCCGCCGTGCTGGAGGACGTCTTCCGCCGCCGCGGCATGAACGTGGTGGGGCGCTCGCGCGCCGAGTCCGTCAAGCGCGTCGGCGACCGGGTCGAGGTCACCCTCTCCGACGGCCGCGTGCTGACCGGCTCGCACTGCCTGATGGCGGTCGGCGCGGTCCCCAACACCTCGCACATGAACCTGGAGGAGTCCGGGGTCCGGCTCAAGGACTCGGGCCACATCTGGACCGACAAGGTCTCGCGCACCTCCTCGCCGGGCGTCTACGCGGCCGGCGACGTGACCGGCGTCTTCGCGCTGGCCTCGGTGGCCGCCATGCAGGGCCGCATCGCGATGTACCACTTCCTCGGCGACGCGGTGGCCCCGCTGAACCTCAAGACGGTCTCCTCGAACGTCTTCACCGACCCGGAGATCGCGACCGTCGGCTACACCCAGGCCGACGTGGACTCGGGGAAGATCGACGCCCGCGTGGTGAAGCTGCCGCTGCTGCGCAACCCGCGCGCCAAGATGCAGGGCATCCGGGACGGCTTCGTGAAGATGTTCTGCCGTCCGGGCACGGGCATCGTGGTCGGCGGCGTGGTGGTCTCGCCGCGCGCCAGCGAGCTCATCCACCCGATCTCGATCGCGGTCGACAACAACCTGACGGTCGAGCAGATCGCAAACGCGTTCACCGTGTACCCCTCCCTGTCGGGATCGATCGCCGAAGTGGCACGGCAGCTGCACACCCGCAAGGCCGCCGGAGAGGTCTGATCCGCCCCAACCGCCCCGCACCGTAAGGGCTTTGAGGCGGGGCGCCGGGGTGGTGCCCAAGGTCCCCCCGCGCCTCGGGCCGCGTATACCACTCGTCGCCCCGCCATACGGACAACTTCGGTATTCCGGCGCAAGGAGCTGAACGCAGACGGTCGCTGGGGTTACTGTCAGTTTCGTGTTCGCTGCAGAACGTCGCCAATTGATCCTCGAAATGGTGCGGGCCAACGGAGCGGTATCGCTCCGGGAGCTCGCCCGCGTCGTCCAGACCTCCGAAGTGACCGTACGGCGGGACGTGCGGGCGCTGGAGGCAGAAGGACTCCTCGACCGCCGGCACGGCGGTGCGGTACTGCCGGGCGGTTTCACGCGGGAGTCCGGCTTTCCGCAAAAGTCCCATCTCGCGACGGCGGAGAAGACCGCCATCGCCGATGTCGCGGCCTCCCTCGTGGAAGAGGGCGAGGCCATCGTCGTCGGCGCGGGCACCACGACCCAGGAGCTGGCCCGCCGGCTCGCCCGGGTGCCCGGACTGACCGTCGTCACCAACTCGCTGCTCGTCGCCCAGGCGCTGGCCCACGCCAACCGGGTCGAGGTCGTCATGACCGGCGGCACCCTGCGCGGCTCCAACTACGCGCTGGTCGGCAGCGGGGCCGAGCAGTCCCTCCAGGGGCTGCGGGTCTCCCGGGCCTTCATCTCGGGCAGCGGCCTGACCGCCGAGCGCGGCCTGTCCACCTCCAACATGCTCTCCGCGAGCGTGGACCGGGCACTGGTGCAGGCGGCCGCGGAGGTGGTGGTGCTGGCCGACCACACGAAGATCGGCACCGACACCATGTTCCAGACCGTCCCCGCGGACGTGATGACCCGACTGGTGACCGACGAGCCCCCGGCACACGACGACCGGGCGGCGACGGAGCTCCAGGCCCTGGCCGACCAGGGCGTCCAGATCACGGTGGCGGGCTCGGCCGCCCCGGGCGGCGGCCAGGTGGACGGCATGCAGGGCCGCCGTCAGCGCCGCGAGTCCCCCCTCCCGGTCCAGCGCCGCGGCGGCCCGACGGCGCAGCTGCGCAGCGCGGGCATGCTGCCGGAGACGGGGGAGCGGGAACGCGCGAGGGTGGCGGACATGCGGCGGCGGTGAGGGCGGGGGGCTACGGGGTGGGGCGAAGGGCCGCCGCGGCGCGCACCACGTCCTCCACCCGTCGGAACCCGACCTTCCGATCGGGGGCGGCGGAGGACCACAGGACGTAGTCCTCGCCCGCGCGCCGACGGACCACGATCTCGCCCGCGCCCGCGTCGGGGTGGTCCGCCGTCATCCTCAAGGTCCAGTGGGAGAAGAACGGAAAGAGCCGGCGCAGGCCGGGGTCGGCGTGCAGCGCCGGCAGCAATTCCCGGTACGCCGGGAATTCATCGCTTTCCATGAGGATGGCCCACTGGGTTTCGATCGGGTTCCCGTCCTCGTATGCCCGGCTCATCCTGCTGAATTCCATGAAGGGGAAACGCGCGCCGAGTTCGACCAAGGTGGCGCCCTCCCTCCAGAAGGCGATCGCACCGACCGCCTCGGATAGTTCCGTGGTGCTTCCGGAGGCCCAGACGTACCCGCGGCCGCTATCCATCGTGAGGGAGAACCGGCGCACCCCGAGTCCGAGGTTCACCCGGACCTCGCCGCGCGGCGAGGCGATGCGGGCCGTTGACCAGTCCTGCGCATCCGACTCGGAGCCGTCCCCGGCGAGGCCGAGGTCGACGTGCAGCTCGCGGGCGGTCGAAGCGAGGGCCGGCCGCAGCCCACCCGAGGCGACGAGGTCCGGGTAGGGGGCGGTGCGCGGGTCGTCGGCCGGTCCGGGGGGGACGGAAGGGTTCATCGAGATCTCCTCGGTGCGGACAGCCCGGTGGGCGGGCCCCTGACAGGAGCCCGCCCACCGGTGGATTGGAACTACGGAGCCCACTCGAAGGTCCAAGCGGTATACCACTTGCCTTCTTGCCACTTCGGTTCCGGAATGTCTACCAGGCCGTTCTTGTCATAGAACGTGATCGTATCCCAAGATCTCCGACCGCCGATGACGGACCGGGCGAGCCAGGCCATCTCCTGCTGCGTCGCGTGGACACCTGCGCCGCCCTTCAGACCCGCCGTCGCCATTCCCTCGAATCCACCGTCGAATTCCTCGGTGTACACGTGGATGGCCTTGTTGGGGTCGTCGATGGCGTTGCGCACGTGCATGCTCCAGCTTTCCTGGAACTCTTCCTTCATGTAGTGCGTGAGCTTCTTGCCGTCGGCCCACTTGGCCGTACCGCTCTTCTGGTAACCCAGAGCGACACCGCAGTTGTGGACCAGGACCGGGGCGGCGCCCGCGAGCACGTGGTAGGTGTGCTCGTTGGCCACCGTGAGGTTGTGGACCCGCTTCTGCTGGGTCCACCGCTTGACCTCGGTGACCTGGACCCAGGTGCCCCCCGAGGTCTGGAGCCACTGGCCGGCCGTCAGACCCGTGGCCTTCAGCCAGGTGCCCAGCGACGGGACCCAGAAGGGGTGGCCGTCGGTCGCGGTCAGCGTCTGCGAGACATCGCCGGCGCCACCGTCGGTGTCGATGGTGATCTCGACGAGGTGCTTCTCGCCCTCGCCGACAATCTTCGCGGCGACGGGCTGGGCGGAGGTGGCCCCGGACTCGGCGTTCGTGGCCACGACCTCGTCACCGAGCTCGACCTCCTCGATCGGCTTGGACGAACCGTCGGCCATCAGCACCTTGGTGCCCGGGACGAAGCTGTTGCCGGTCTCGCAGCCCGGGCTGCCGCCGTCGCTGTCCTTCGCCGTGGACTTCTTCGGGCCGTCGGACTTCTTCGTCTCCGCGGACTTGGACGCCTTGCCGTCGCCGTCGGCCTTCTTGGCCTTGGTCGCCGAGGACTTGCCCTGCCGCGCCGCCGTCGCCTTGGCCTCGTCGGCCTTCTTGGCGGCCGCGGCGGCCGCCTCCTGGGCGGCTCTCCGGGCCGCGGCCGCTTCCTCCTCCAGCTTTCTCGCCCGTTCGGCGGCCTCCTCTATCTGCCGTTTCCACTCGGCCAGGTCCTCGGCGTACTTGGCCATCGCCTGCTGGAAGCGTTCGACGCGCGCGAGGATGTCCCGTGCCAGGGCGAGCTTGTGCGACCAGCTGTTGAAGGCGTCCCACGCACGGTCCAGGGCCTTCAGGATGCGCTTGGCACGGCCCGCGAAGGGCAGTGCCGCGTCCAGGGCCAGACCTGCGCAGGCGCCCCACGATCCGCCGAGGCAGTCGCGGATGTCGTTGTAGCCCGAGGCGTCCTTCAGGATGCCCATGGCGACTTCGAGGGCGATGTCCAAGGCGCTCTTGCCCTGGATCATGTTGGCCCAGGCGGCCTCGGCGTCCGAGAAGTCCTTGATCGGCATCGTGGGGGGCGCGATCGACAGGCCGCTCGGATCGCTGTACGTCACCGGCGAATTGTTCGCGTAGGCGTACGGGTTCATCTGCCTGGGCTCGTTGTAGTCGACCACCGGGTCGACCGACAGGAACCGGCCCGTCGTGGGGTCGTACTCCCGCGCCCCCAGGTGGACCGTGCCGATGGACTCGTCGATCTCTCCGCCGACGAAGCCCTTCTTGCCGGGCCACACGGTCGGCGCCGGCCCGCGCGCGTCACCGTAGGGGGTGAACTTCCTGCGGGTGATCGCCGACGTGGCGGCGTCCACGGCGGTGGACGAGGTGCCGTTCTTGTCGCCCATCAGGTACGACGTGGAGATCACGCCGTCCTTGGCCGTCTTGACCATCATCGGACCAGCCGGGTGGGCGTAGTAGCGCGTGCCCTCGACCTTTCCGGCGGCCGTGAGCTTGATCTCGGTACCCGGCAGGTACAGCGTGGTGCCGGACGGATCCCGCTTGATGAGGCGCTTGCCGCCGGAGTCGTAGACGAACCCGGTCGTCTCGGCGCCCTTGCTGACCTTCGTCAGCCGGCCCGAGGCGTCCCAGTCCAGGGTCTGGGTGTCGCCCTGGAGCGTGCGGGTCTTGGTGTTGCCCGTCTCGTCGTACGTGTACGACTCGGTGCGGGAGCCGCCGGGACCGGCGGTGTCGACCTTCTGGAGCCTGTTGGCGGCGGCCTGGCCCGGCGTCCCGTAGGTGTAGCTGCGGGTGACGTCCTTGGTGAGGTCACCGGTCGGGGAGTGCTGGACCTCCTTGGTCCGGTTGCCGGCCGCGTCGAAGCTGTACGAGCTCCAGTACGCGTTCGGTCCGCCGACCCGGGGCTTCGCGTCGGGGCCCGCCGCGCCCGGCTGGGCCGCGCAGTCGTCCGTCGCGGTCCAGGCGTCGTTCATGCGGCGCAGGTAGTCGTAGGCGAAGCACTGGACGTCGGTGAGCGCGTCGGGCCCCTCCTTGTCGGTGACCTTCAGGACGTTGCCGACGGCGTCGTAGTCGAACGACGTGTCGTTGATCCGGCCGGGCGACCTTTCCCGGTCGTTGACCGTGCGCGTGAGCCTGCGCGTCTGCTCGTCGTAGAAGTGCGTCGCGTAGACCTGGGAGCCGGCCGCGCCGGTCTCGGTGCGGAGCACGTCGCCCATGGGCGAGTAGTCGACCTTGCCGACGAAGGTCTTGCCCTGGACACCCATGAGGGTGGGCAGCTCGTAGTGGTTGTACGCCAGGGTGGTGCGCTCGGCGGGCAGGCCGCCCGCCGCGGGCAGGTTCGTCCACGCCGTCAGCCCGGTGTTGGGCCGGTACCCGGTGGAGAAGGAGTACGTCCCGGCCAGATCGCCTTCCGACGCCGGGATGGTGGTCTTCGTCCCGGTCGGCCGGTACTCGCTGTCGTAGCCGGTCACCTCCTGCGTGTAGGCATTGCCGTCCACGTACCGCGTCGAGGCGACCGGAAGGCCGATCGCACCCGGCAGGGTGTCGAAGGTGGTCGAGGTCAGCTTCGGGCCCGTCACCGAGCCCTCGTGGGTGGCGACGACCCGGCCCAGGGCGTCGTACTCGGGAGCGATGACCTTGCCTCGGGCGTCCGTGACGGTCGCCATCCGGTCACCCTGGCCGTACGCCATGGTCGACGTGCCCTTGTCGGGGTCCGTCTGCTTGATCTGGCGGCCTCGGATGTCGTACTCGAAGGCCCACCTGTCGCCCGCCTGGCTGACGACGGACTCCAGCCGGCCGCGCCGGTTGTACGCGTACGTGGTCTTGTCGTAGGCACCGGTCGGCGAATCGGAGCGGAAGAACCGCAGCTCGGTCTTGCGTCCCTGACCGTCCAGGAAGGCCCGGGTCGGGGTCTCGCCCTTGGGCGGGTCGACGGTGATGTTGTCGCCGCCGTACGAGGTGGTCGTACGGGAGGTCTCCTCGCCGAACTTCCGCGAGATCTGCGCGACCGAGCGACCGGAGCCGTCGTACTCGGTCATCGTCGACGACGGGACCTCGTTGTCCTTCGGGGCCCACTGGACCTTCGAGGGAGCGCCGCCCGTGTAGTAGGCGCCGTTGCTCTTCCACACCTGGCCGAGGCTGTTGTAGAAGGTGTCGCTGATGACCCGGCCGCCGCCGAGCGCCTCCATCTGGGTCTGGCGGATGCGCAGGCTGCTGTCGTACAGGTCGTAGCTGGTGCGGTAGGTGCCGTCGTCCAGCAGGCTCTTGTTGGTGATGACGACGGGGCCGTCGGTGCGGACGTCGTAGGCGAACTCGCCGTCGGGCGAGTGGCTGAGCGGATCGCGGTCCGGGGACCAGACCTTCAGCAGCCGGCCGAGGCCGTCGTACCGGAGCACCTGGCGTCGGCCGTTGGTGTCCTGTTTCGCCAGCACCGAGCCGCGGCCCTGGTCGGTCTCCGTGGTCTCGGTGTGGCCGGCGGAGTTGGTGGTCACCACCTTCGTGACGATCTGACCCGAAGCGGGCGTGTAGTCGACCCTGGAGACCTGGCCGAACACGTCGGTGCTGGTCTTCATCCGGCCGTAGGCGTCGAAGGTCGCGCTGCCGTCCGTCTGGTAGACCGGCGTGCCGCCGGAATAACCCGAGAGCGATTCGGTCGACTTGAGGTTGCCCGCCGCGTCGTAGGACATCCGCGAGTCCGAGGTCACGTCCGCCGGACGCTGGACGCCGGTGGCGTCGCAGGCCTTGGCGACCGTCTCCACCCGCTTCTGGCGGGCGATGATCCAGCGGGTCTCGTCCGCGTCGTACTCGTAGCGGGTGCAGCTGTCGTCCGTCGGATCGGCCACGTCACCGCGGTTCGACACCGATTGGGCGAAGCCGCGGGCGTCGTAGGTGGTGGCCATCGCCGTCCGCCGCCAGCCGCGGCCGTCCGACAGCAGGATGCGGGAGTCGACCCCCGTGGTCTGCTGCACGTAGGCCTGCTGCGGCTCGATGTCCTCCTCGGGCACCTCGCCCTTGCGCAGCCGGGTCGCGGTCGGGCCGTGCAGCCACGGGGTGTAGGTGGTGGCCGCCTCCAGGGCGCCGGCCTCGCCGTTGTACGCCAGGACCTCGCGGGTCTGGCCGGCGTAGAGGCGGTGGTCGGCGATCTCGTTGCCCTCGGAGTCCCTGACCTTGACGGACCGGGTGCCCCCGGAGGGGCCCGCCCGGTCGCCGTCGAGGCCGCGGAAGAACAGCGTCTCCGTCTTCGAGCGCTTGTCCGGCGCCGAGCCGATACGGGTGCGGACCCGTTCGTAGCCGCGCCACTGGGACCAGGTGCGCGTCTTGGGACGCATCATCTCGGTCTCGTCGTCGAACGCCCACGCGGGGCTGCCGACGAACTCGTACTCGGTGCGCCGCGTCGGCGAGTTGCCGTTGCGGTCCTCCTCCTGGACCCAGTCCACGACGTGCTTGTGGAACCAGTCCGTGACGTAGAGCTTCTTCTCGCGCTTGGGGTCGGAGGGGTCCGGGATCTCGGAGACCACCGGGTAGCAGCGCAGCGTGTTCGACTCCGGCGAGGCCGGCATGACGCGCGGGTCGGCCGCGCGGCACTCCGGGTCCTTGTAGTGCGCCAGGATCGTGGAGCCGGTCTCGGTGTCGATGGCCTCGATGCGGTAGCGCAGGTAGGGCGGCTTGCCGTCGCCCATGCCGTCGACGCGGTTGGGGAGCTGCTTGCCGCGGAACTTCACGGGCGGCAGCGTCACCGCGTCGCCGTTGCGGCCGGTGTGCTCGATCGCGGAGAGCCACAGCGGGTAGTCGGTGCCGTCACCGGTCTGCGGGAAGTCCTGGGTCAGCTTCCAGGTGTCGACCGGGGTGTGCTTGGTGCCGTTCCAGACCTTGGTGGTGACCTCGGTCAGGCGCTTGCGGGAGAAGAAGGTCGGCGTGAAGCGGGCCTTGCACTCCTCGCCCGCGGCGCAGAGCTGGTCACCGGGGGTGTCCGGCCACATCTTGGCGATGTTCCAGTCGACCTCGGGCTTGAGCTTGGCCTCGGCGCAGTCGAAGTCCTTCGTCGTCAGGCAGCGCTCGGCGACGGTGAAGTCGACCTGGGCCGGGGCACTGGCGAACAGGTTGTCGCTGCGCAGGCCGTACGAGATGTGGTCGAGCCAGCCGGAGCGGTCGTACGAGCGGGCGGTCGAACCACCGGCGATCTTGTAGTTCGAGCCGTAGTGGTTGACCTCCTTGTCGTACCAGTAGGTCATCGCGTTGCCGCGCGGGTCCACGACGTAGTCGAGGTTCCAGCGGTACGCCTGGTCGCAGACCGCGTCGGCGAACACCGCGGTGTAGCAGGGCTCGCCCGGGTGGTTGGCGTAGACCGGGACGGTCCAGGCCGAGTGGGTGACGGGTTTGCCGTCGGTCCAGCCGGAGAGCTTGTTCAGGCCGAAGTAGAACTGGATGCCCTGGGGGTTGGTGAACCTCCAGTGGTCGCCCTCCTTGTCGCCGTTCTGGGCGCCCTGGAGCAGCTCGACGCGGGAGCCGTCGTCCTTGGCCGGACGCCACTTCCCGGTGGTGTCGTCCAGGACCAGCTGCGTCGAGCCGCCGTTGAGCGACAGGGTGACCATCGGGGCGCCGTGGCACAGGTCGCCGGTGTCGTCCTTCGGGTTGTTGAACCCGGAGCCCTTGCGCTTGTCCTGGCTGCAGGGGACGTAGGACCGCTCGATGAAGTTCGAGGCCAGGTCCCAGCCGTCGCCGACCCAGGAGGTCTGCTGCGCGGAGGCCGAGGTACGGCCGTCGATCTGCGCGCTGGAGTAGCCCAGCGACAGCGACGGGCTCGGACCGCCCAGGGAGGCGGGGATGTCCAGCGGGTACGACCAGGAGAAGTCGCCCGCCGAGCCGCCGGCCTGCCAGGAACCCGAGGGGTTCAGCGAGGTGGCCTTGTACGTGCCGTTCGCGCCGTCGGCGCCGGCGGAGGCGGCCAGCGTCACGGCGCTGCCGGCCGCGGGCGCGGCGGCCGGCCCGGTCGCCGGGGCGCGCAGGAAACCGCTGCCCGCGGCCCTGGCGGGGGCGGACGCGGGCGCGGCGTCGAAGGTGGCGACGAGCTTGCCGCTGCGCGGGTCGTTCACCGTGGTGACCGGGGTGCTGCCCCGGCACTCCGGGCGGTCCGGGGTGGTCAGCGCGCAGGTCGGGATCGCGGTGAAGCGCAGGCGGGAGCCCCAGCCGCCGCCGTAGGCGTTCTTGAAGGCCGCGTAGTCCAGCTCCACCGAGACGGGAGCGGCCGCGGTGCCCGTGTCGGTGCGGTTGACCGACAGGAGCAGGCTGTTGGCCAGTCCGGCGCGCTCGGCCGTGGCCTTGTCCTGCAGGGCGACCTGCAGCTTGACACCGGTCGGGTCCGCGGCGGCCGCCGCGGTCGCGGGTGCGGACTGCCGGGCGGCGCCCGCGGCCGCGTCCGCGCGGCCCGCGGCCGCGACCGACACGGGGAGCCTGCCGGCCTTGACGGACCGGCCGGGGGCGCCGGCCGCGTCCGCCGGGAGCGCGAAGGCGCCCGCGGCGGCCCGCTTCCCCGAAGCGGATGATGCGGATGATGCGGCCGGAGCGGGTGAAGCGGGTGAAGCGGGGCCGGGCGACGCGGCCGTCGCGGTGTCCGGCAGCGTGATCTCGGCCGAGCCGGCCGCGGGCCACGCGATCCGCGGCGCGCTCTTCCACGCCTTCGTCTGGGATTCGGCGGGTCCGGGTGCCGGCTTGCCCGTGACGGGCTCACCGGTGACCTTGGTCAGTTTCTGCTTGCCGGGCAGGGCGGGTCCGGAGGCCGCCGCCGAGTCGAGGGCCGTCAGGCCCGTGGTCATCAGGGCGAGGGCCAGAACGGGTATCGGCCACCGCCAGACACGCCTCGAAGGCGCACGCATGCCGTGCGCCTGGGATCGTCTCAAAATTCGAACACTCCAGTCTGGACGCGCAGGTTCACAGATTCCTGCGCTAAGGGCGATCGGGCTGAACCTAACAGTGGAAGTGCGGGTCCAGGAAAGATCGGAGAGGAGGTTCCGGATGTCGGGGGAGGTTCGGTATCAGGGCAGGTCAGGGCGCTCAGCGGAATGATTTATTCG
Organism: Streptomyces subrutilus; assembly: GCF_008704535.1. NCBI lineage: Bacteria > Bacillati > Actinomycetota > Actinomycetes > Kitasatosporales > Streptomycetaceae > Streptomyces > Streptomyces subrutilus. Next base: position 3,020,959 of record NZ_CP023701.1, on the reverse strand, counting down.
GAATATTGCATTCCATATCGCACGGCGCACACAGCCCTCGCGGCGTGTCGAAAGAGGCTCCCCTTGGCCCTTTTGTCGTAGGGGCTGCTAGAAATGATTCGAACACCGTCGATCTCTCGTCAAGAATGGCCAAAAATTGGCTCATCGGCAGGGCGTCCCCACCGATTCCGGCGGCTCCCCGGGAGCCGCCGGACCCGACCCCGAGGACTCAGTCAGTGAGACCACGCGCGTCCGCCGGGGCGGCATGCCCGTCCCGGTCGACACCGGCCTGCGGAAGCTGAAGGACGGACGGATCGCTCCCCGGCCGTCCGGACGACGGCCATCGGCACCGGCATCCACTTGCACCCGAGCACCGGTGCCCGGACGGTCCTGACGGCATCCGGCAGAAGTGGTTCGAGCTCGGAGCCGAGAGGAGCTGCCTCGGCTATCCGCAGTCGGACGAGGACGACGTCGCGGGCGGCCCCCGCGAGGACTTCTCGGGCGGCTACATCCGGCACAGCCGCAGGCCGACCGACGGCACCGCCCACCTGCGCACCGAGCTGGCGGGCGACTTCAACGGCGACGGCCGGGCCGACCTGGCCACCGTCTACGACTACGGCGGCCAGACCTCGGCCCTGTTCACCCTGGCCGGCAAGCCCGACGGCGGGAGCGCCGAGGACGTCAGGGGCTGGGAGGCCCAGGAGGGCCAGTGGTACGCCGGCTCGCTCGGGAGGCCGGTGTCCGGCGACACGGACAGGGACGGCCGCGACGACCTCGCCGTCGTGTACAACCACGCTGCCGGATCCAGCATGGCGCACACCTTCAGGTCGCGCGCGGACGGCGGGTTCGACAGCCCCCTGAAGAGCTGGCAGGCGCCGGCCGGCACCTGGTAGCCGGACGTTCGGCCCGCACGCGACAAGACGTCGGCCCCCGGGACCCGTTCGGGTCCCGGGGGCCGATCAGTGCCGCGGCCGGCGGCCCCGCGGATCAGTCCTTGATCTCGCAGATGGTGGCGCCGGAGGTGAGCGAGGCGCCGACCTCGGCGGTCAGGCCGACGATGGTGCCGGCGCGGTGCGCGTTCAGCGGCTGCTCCATCTTCATGGCCTCCAGGACCACGATGAGCTCGCCCTCCTCGACGCGCTGGCCCTCCTCGACCGCGACCTTGACGATCGTGCCCTGCATCGGGGAGGCCAGGGTGTCGCCGGAGGCGGCCGGGCCGGACTTCTTGGCGGCGCGGCGCTTCGGCTTGGCGCCGCCGGCGGCGGCCGTGCGGGCCAGGGTCATGCCCAGCGAGGAGGGCAGCGAGACCTCCAGGCGCTTGCCGCCGACCTCGACGACCACGGTCTCGCGGCCCGGCTCGTCCTCCACGTCCTCGGCGGCCGGGGCGACGAAGGCCGGGATCTCGTTGGCGAACTCGGTCTCGATCCAGCGGGTGTGGATCGTGAACGGGTCGGCGGTGAAGGCGGGGTCGGCGACGACCGCGCGGTGGAACGGGATGGCCGTGGCCATGCCCTCCACCTCGAACTCGGCCAGCGCGCGCGCCGCCCGCTGCAGGGCCTGCTCGCGCGTGGCACCCGTGACGATGAGCTTGGCCAGCAGGGAGTCCCAGGCGGGGCCGATGACGGAGCCGGACTCGACGCCCGCGTCGAGCCGGACGCCCGGGCCGGTCGGCGGCGCGAAGCGGGTCACGGTGCCGGGGGCGGGCAGGAAGCCGCGGCCCGGGTCCTCGCCGTTGATGCGGAACTCGAAGGAGTGCCCGCGCAGGACGGGGTCGCCGTAGCCGAGCTCCTCGCCGTCGGCGATGCGGAACATCTCGCGGACCAGGTCGATGCCGGAGACCTCTTCGGTGACCGGGTGCTCGACCTGGAGGCGGGTGTTGACCTCCAGGAAGGAGATCAGGCCGTCGGCGGAGACGAGGAACTCGACGGTGCCCGCGCCGACGTAGCCGGCCTCCTTGAGGATGGCCTTGGAGGCGGCGTAGAGCTCGGCGTTCTGGGCGTCGCTCAGGAACGGCGCCGGGGCCTCCTCGACCAGCTTCTGGTGGCGGCGCTGGAGCGAGCAGTCACGGGTGGAGACGACCACGACGTTGCCGTGGGTGTCGGCCAGGCACTGGGTCTCGACGTGCCGCGGCTTGTCGAGGTAGCGCTCGACGAAGCACTCGCCGCGGCCGAAGGCGGCGACGGCCTCGCGGACGGCCGACTCGTAGAGCTCCGGGACCTCTTCGAGGGTGCGGGCGACCTTGAGGCCGCGGCCGCCGCCGCCGAAGGCCGCCTTGATGGCGATGGGCAGGCCGTGCTCCCGGGCGAAGTCGACGACCTCGTCCGCCCCGGAGACCGGGTCGGGGGTGCCCGCGACCAGGGGCGCTCCGGCGCGCTGCGCGATGTGGCGGGCGGCGACCTTGTCGCCGAGGTCGCGGATCGCCTGCGGCGGGGGACCGATCCAGGTCAGACCGGCGTCCAGGACGGCCTGGGCGAAGTCGGCGTTCTCGGAGAGGAAGCCGTACCCGGGGTGGATGGCGTCCGCGCCCGAGTCGGCCGCGGCCTGGAGGACCTTGCCGATGTCCAGGTAGCTGGTCGCCGGCGTGTCACCGCCCAACGCGAACGCCTCGTCGGCCGCGCGGACGTGCAGGGCGTCCCGGTCCGGATCGGCGTAGACGGCTACGCTCGCGATTCCGGCGTCCCGGCAGGCCCGAGCAACGCGGACAGCGATTTCGCCACGGTTGGCGATGAGCACCTTGCGCACGATGGCTCCCTCCTTGAAAACAAGCTGAGTTTAGGGACAGCCCACACGGCCTTTCGACCCTTCCCCAGTGGTGACCTTGCCCACACGGAGTGTGAAGCGCGGCCCGTCCGACTGGGAAACCCTTGTGGCGCCCCAGGTCAGGGGGATCCCCGACTGCACAGTAACCCCGGCACGCGGCTCGGGTCTCTGTTCGGCGGGTCAGCGGCCCCGGGTGATTCTTTGTGGACTCCCTACGAACGGCCCACGCATTCTTTGCGTGACGGCCGCGACGGCGACCGCCCGTAACGAAGCGGCCCGGACCCCTTGTCCGCACGTTTACCCGTTAGTAGCCTCCAGGCGTCGAACACGCTTGTGACGTGTGGGGGGTGGGGTCGTGCTGCGCAGGCTCGTGGCCGCTGTGGCCGCGGTCGTGCTCGTGGCGGAGGCGGCGGTGCTCGTCCTCGTCCACCTCGTGCTCGGCGCGACCACGGCGAACCAGTCGATGTCCATCGCGGGCAGCGACCCGGACGTCATGTCCAGGGCGACGTACGGACTGGGCGCCGGCACGGGGGCGTTCCTCCTGCTGTGCGCCGTCCTCATCGCCCTCGTCGCCCTGCGCGACCGGCCGCCCGGCCGCTTCGCCCGCATCGTCCTCGTCACCGCCGCCGCCGTCCACGCCGTCCTGGGCATCCTCGCCGTCGCCGTGGTCGGCTGGGCCGCCTTCGCGACGATGATGCTGATCCTGTGCCTGCTCGTGCTGACCCTGACGCTCTACGCCGCGGAGCCCGCGGCCCCGGCCGGTCCCACCGGCCCCGAGGGGTCCGGGGAGCACCCCGCTGTCCGGGACGCCCCGCCGGCTCCGCCGCGCGGAGGGCTCACGCCCACAAATCCGTGATGGACACGCCCAGTTCCCCCAGCAGGGAGCGCAGCAGCGGCAGCGACAGTCCGATCACGTTCCCCGGGTCCCCGTCGATGCCGTCGACGAACGGCGCCGACAGCCCGTCCAGCGTGAACGCCCCCGCCACGTGCAGCGGCTCGCCGCTGGCCACGTAGCGCGCCACCTCCGCGTCGGTCGGCTCGCCGAACCGCACCGTCGTGGACGCCGTCGCCGAAACCTGACGGCCGCTCACCGTGTCGATCACGCAGTGCCCGGTGCGCAGTACGCCCGCCCGCCCCCGCATCGCCTTCCAGCGCGCCGTGGCCTCCTCCGCGTCCGCGGGCTTGCCCAGGGCCTCGCCGTCCAGCTCCAGTACGGAGTCGCAGCCGATCACCAGCGCGCCCGCGGCCTCGTCCAGGGCCGCCACCACGCCCGCCTTCGCCTCGGCCAGGGCCAGCGCCAGCTCGGCCGGGGAGTCCGCCCGCAGCGCGTCCTCGTCGAAACCGCTGACGATCACGTGCGGGGCGAGCCCGGCCTGCCGCAGCAGGTTCAGCCGGGCGGGCGAGGCGGAGGCGAGGACGAGCGGGCGGGGTTCGACAGTCATGCCCGCCATCGTAGGGGCGCCGCCGCGACTTACCGAGGGCGGTGGGCCGGAGCCGCTGGAGGGGCGCTAGAAGCCCACGCCCAGGACGTACACCACGACCAGCATGGCCAGCGCGAGCACCACGGTCAGCCGCCGGATCATCGCCTGCGCGTCGCGCAGCTCCCGGGGCGGCTCGTTCTTCGGATCGGACCAGAGCATGCTCCGATCCTGACGCCGGGGCGGGTGGGGCGCCTGAGTACCCGTACTCAGGCGCCGCCCTCGTCCGGCCCCATCTTCGGAGCCCCGGTCTAGCCGGGCCAGTACGTACGCCCCCACGCGCCCGGCCCCGGCCGCGGGAGCCGGCGCGCCGCCACCCGGGACGGCGCCGACCAGGCGGCGGGCGCCCGGGGCGCGGCCGACGGCGGGGCGGCCGCGGCCGCGGCCGCGCGCGCCCGGACCACGGCCAGGGCTGCGGCCAGCTCCTCGGGGGTGGGATTGCCCTTGACGACCTTGATCACCACTGCGAGCTCCTCGGGGCTAGAGGGGGATGTTCCCGTGCTTCTTCGGCGGCAGGGACTCCCGCTTGGTGCGCAGCTGCCGCAGCCCCTTGACCACGTGCGCCCGCGTGTCGGAGGGCATCACCACCGCGTCGACGTAGCCGCGCTCGGCCGCCGTGTACGGGTTGAGCAGCGCGTCCTCGTACTCGGCGATCAGCCGCGCCCGGGTCGCCTCGCCCTCGCCGGCGGCCTCCGCCTCGGCGATCGTCCGCCGGTGCAGGATGTTCACCGCCCCCTGCGCGCCCATGACGGCGATCTGGGCGGTGGGCCAGGCGAGGTTGAGGTCCGCGCCGAGGTGCTTGGAGCCCATGACGTCGTACGCGCCGCCGAAGGCCTTGCGGGTGATGACGGTGATCAGCGGGACGGTGGCCTCGGCGTAGGCGTAGATCAGCTTGGCGCCGCGCCGGATGATCCCGTTGTACTCCTGGTCGGTGCCCGGCAGGAAGCCGGGTACGTCGACGAAGGTCAGCACCGGCACGTTGAAGGCGTCGCAGGTGCGGACGAACCGCGCGGCCTTCTCCGAGGCGTCGATGTCCAGGCAGCCGGCGAACTGCATCGGCTGGTTGGCGACGATGCCGACCGGGTGGCCCTCGACGCGGCCGAAGCCGGTGAGGATGTTCGGCGCGAAGAGGGACTGCGTCTCCAGGAACTCGGCGTCGTCCAGCACGTGCTCGATCACCGTGTGCATGTCGTACGGCTGGTTCGCGCTGTCCGGGATCAGGACGTCGAGCTCGCGGTCGGCGTCGGAGACCTCCGTGTCCGCCTCCTCCGGGAACGCGGGGGGCTCGGAGAGGTTGTTCGACGGCAGGAACGACAGCAGCGACTTGACGTACTCGATCGCGTCCTTCTCGTCCCCGGCCATGTGGTGGGCCACGCCGGAGGTCGCGTTGTGCGTCCGGGCGCCGCCCAGCTCCTCGAAGCCGACGTCCTCGCCGGTGACCGTCTTGATGACGTCGGGGCCGGTGATGAACATGTGCGAGGTCTGGTCGACCATCACCGTGAAGTCGGTGATGGCGGGCGAGTAGACGGCGCCGCCCGCGCAGGGCCCGACGACCAGCGAGATCTGCGGGATCACGCCCGAGGCGTGCACGTTGCGGCGGAAGATCTCGCCGTACATGCCCAGCGCGCTGACCCCCTCCTGGATGCGGGCGCCGCCGGAGTCGTTGATGCCGACGAGCGGGCAGCCCGTCTTCAGCGCGAAGTCCATCACCTTCATGATCTTCTGGCCGTAGACCTCGCCGAGGGCTCCGCCGAAGACCGTGAAGTCCTGCGAGAAGACGGCGACCGGCCGGCCGTCGACGGTGCCGTAGCCCGTCACGACGCCGTCGCCGTAGGGGCGGGTCCTCTCCAGCCCGAAGTTGGTGGAGCGGTGCCGGGCGAACTCGTCGAGCTCGACGAACGACCCCTCGTCCAGGAGGAGGGCCACCCGCTCACGCGCCGTCAGCTTGCCCTTGGCGTGCTGCTTCTCCACGGCCCGCGCGGATCCGGCGTGGGTGGCCTCCTCGACGCGGCGCTGCAGGTCCGCGATCTTGCCCGCGGTGGTGTGCGTGTCGATCGGCTCTGACGGTTGTGACATCGGGGTCGCGGCTCCCTGCGTGGTGTCAACGGCCTGGTCAATTCACTGGCTACTGCTGGCTACTGGTGCGTAGCGTAACGGCGGGCATGGCGCTCGGCAGTGCGGCGTTTGCCACACCTACTGTGGGTTGCATGACGCCCTCACATCCCTCAGCAGGTGCTTCCGCCGGCCGCTGGTCGAACCTGGACCGCCCGCCCCTGAACGCCAACGCCCTGCGCCGGGCCCTGGTCACCGGCGACGGCCTGTGGACCTCCCTGGAGGTGGTGGCCGCCACCGGCTCCACCAACAGCGACCTCGCCGCCCGGGCCGCACGGCTGCCCGAAGGGGCGGTGCTCGTCGCCGAGGAGCAGACCGCCGGGCGCGGCCGGCTCGACCGCAGCTGGGTGGCGCCGGCCCGGTCGGGGCTGTTCTTCTCCGTCCTCCTCAAGCCCGGCGACGCGGTGCCCCAGGAGCGCTGGGGATGGCTGACGCTGCTCGCCGGGGTGGCCGCCGCGACCGGCCTGTCCCGGGGGGCGGGCGTGGACACCGCTCTGAAGTGGCCCAACGACCTGCTGGTCGGCGTCGACGGCGACGAGCGCAAGACCGGCGGCATCCTCGCCGAGCGGGTCGCCGACGGGGTGGTCCTCGGCATCGGGCTCAACGTCACCCTGACCGAGGACGAGCTGCCCGTGCCCACCGCCGGCTCCCTCGCCCTGGCCGGGGCCTCCGTCACCGACCGGGACCCGGTGCTCAAGGCCGTCCTGCGCTCCCTGGAGCAGTGGTACGGGAACTGGCGCGCGGCCGGCGGCGACCCCGCGGCCAGCGGCCTGCAGGAGACCTACGCGGCCGGCTGCGCCACCCTGGGCCGGCACGTCCGCGCGGAGCTCCCGGGCGGGCGCACCCTCACCGGAACGGCCGAAGCGGTCGACGCCGAGGGCCGGCTGCTCGTGCGCACGCCCGCGGGCGAGCACGAGGCGGTGGGCGCCGGCGACGTCGTGCACCTGCGCTCCGTCCACTGACCCGCGGCCCCGGCGCGGTTTCCCGCCGCGCGGACGGGGCAGGCGCAGCCGCTGCCGGGTGCTCGCGCCGTCCCCCGTTCGGCCCAGCCCGGGCCGCGGGCGGACCGGGCCCCCGATGCCGGGGAGGGGGAGTGAGCTACGGCACACCTGCCGTATGGTTTAGGCGATCCCGGTGCTCGTGGTGATCCACCGGTTCGCAGGGCATTGCGCACGGAAATGGACAGGAGGCGGCCCTTGACCGTCGACGACTCTGCGTCCGGCGCGTCCGCGTCCCACGGGTCCGGCGGCGGCGCCGGCAGCGGCGGCAGCGGCGGCAGCGGTCCCGCGACCCCGATCGGGCGGGACCAGCACACGCCCCACCACGAGGTCGACCACACGGCCCAGCCGACGGCGGATCCGCTCGCCATCCGGCTGGAGCAGCTGATCCTGGGCGCCGAGCGCCGCTACACCCCCTTCCAGGCCGCCCGGAGCGCCGGCGTCTCGATGGAGCTGGCCTCGCGCTTCTGGCGGGCCATGGGCTTCGCCGACATCGGCCAGGCCAAGGCCCTGACCGAGGCCGACGTGCTCGCGCTGCGCCGCCTCGCCGGCCTGGTGGAGGCCGGCCTGCTGTCCGAGCCGATGGCGGTGCAGGTGGCCCGGTCCACCGGGCAGACCACGGCGCGGCTGGCCGAGTGGCAGATCGATTCCTTCCTGGAGGGGCTGACGGAGCCGCCGGAGCCGGGCATGACCCGTACCGAGGTCACGTACCCCCTGGTGGAGCTGCTGCTGCCGGAGCTGGAGGAGTTCCTCGTCTACGTGTGGCGGCGCCAGCTGGCGGCCGCGACCGGACGCGTGGTGCAGGTGGCGGACGACGAGGAGATGGTCGACCGGCGCCTGGCGGTCGGCTTCGCCGACCTGGTGGGCTTCACGCGGCTGACGCGGCGGCTGGAGGAGGAGGAGCTCGGCGAGCTGGTCGAGGCCTTCGAGACGACGGCGGCGGACCTGGTGGCCGCGCACGGCGGCCGGCTGATCAAGACCCTCGGCGACGAGGTGCTCTACTGCGCCGACGACGCGGCGACCGCGGCGGAGATCGCGCTGCGGCTCATCGAGACCATGGAGGCGGACCCGCAGATGCCCGAGCTGCGCGTCGGGATCGCCTTCGGCACCGTGACGACCCGGATGGGCGACGTCTTCGGGACCACGGTGAACCTGGCCAGTCGGCTGACGTCGATAGCGCCCAAGGACGCGGTGCTGGTCGACGGCGCGATGGCGCAGGAGCTGGGCCGCACCGGGGCCGCGCCGGTCTCCGAGAAGGAGGCCGAGGCGGAGGAGGGCGGCGGCGGGTACCGCTTCGCGCTCCAGCCGATGTGGCAGCGGCCGGTGCGCGGGCTGGGGGTCGTGGAGCCCTGGTCGCTGACGAGGCGGAAGCTTAAGATCCCCGGATAACGTCCGTTAACCGGGAGGGTCCTGTGCCAGTCGAGTCGTCGGCAGTCGAGCCGGAGTCGAAGTCGCAGTCGGAGTCGGAGTCGGAGTTCGTCACGGTGCGCCGGCACGGCGACGACGGGGTCGTGGAGCTGGTCCTGGACCGGCCCGGGGCCATGAACGCCGTGTCCACCGCGATGGCCCGCGCCATCGGGACCGCGTGCGCCGCGCTGGCGGCCGACCCCTCCGTGCGCGTGGTCGTGGTCTCCTCCGCCGCCGAGCGGGCCTTCTGCGTCGGGGCCGATCTCAAGGAGCGCAACACCCTCTCCGACGCCGAGCTGGTGCGGCAGCGGCCGACCACGCGCGGGGCCTACGGGGGCGTGCTGGAGCTGCCGGTGCCCACGATCGCGGCGGTGCACGGGTTCGCCCTGGGCGGCGGCTTCGAGCTGGCGCTGGCCTGCGACGTGATCGTGGCCGACGAGACGGCCGTGGTCGGGCTGCCGGAGGTCTCGGTGGGCGTGATCCCGGGCGGCGGGGGCACGCAGCTGCTGCCGCGCCGGGTGGGCGCGGCCCGGGCGGCCGAGCTGATCTTCACGGCGCGGCGGGTGGAGGCGGCCGAGGCGCTCTCCCTGGGCCTGGTGGACTCGCTGGTCCCGGCGGGCACGGACACGGCCGAGGCGCTGGCGCTGGCGGCCCGGATGGCGGCGAACTCGCCGGTCGGCCTGCGGGCGGCCAAGCGGGCGCTGCGGCTGGGGCACGGGATGGACCTGGCGGCGGGGCTGGAGATCGAGGACGCGGCCTGGCGGACGGTGGCCTTCTCCGGGGACCGCGCGGAGGGCGTGGCGGCCTTCAACGAGAAGCGCAGGCCGAACTGGCCGGGCCGGTAGCGCGGTCGCGGGCCGCCGCCCCGCCCGGCCACCGAAGGACGCGCCCGGCCTGCCGAATGGGACAAAACGCCTAATCTGGGGCGATGGGATTGGACGGGCGGCTCCGGGCCGTGGTGGGACTCGCGCAGGCGATGGCCGCGGCGTGCGCGCCTCGGGACAGTGTCAAGGCGGCCGCGCGGGGGGCGCGGGTCGCGCTGGACGGGTCCTTCGCCGCCATCTCCGCGTGGGAGCGGGAGCGGGGGCGGCTGCGGGTGCTGGTGAACGAGGGGGAGCGGAGGTCGGGGGAGGAGGAGTTCCCCGAGGACGAGTCGTACCCGGTGCACGACTTCCCGGAGATCACCGAGTTCCTGCACGAGCGGTGGGCCGGCGGCGGCGGGCCGCACGCCTGGGTCGAGAGCGCGCTGGGCAGCCGCCCGGGGCGGCGCGGGGAGTCCCTGCGCCGGCGCGGGCGCGGGAGCTGCGTGGTGGCGCCGATCGTGCTCAGCGGGCGGGCGTGGGGCGAGCTGTACGTGGCCCGGGACGAGGGGCTCGCGGACTTCGACGAGGACGACGCGGAGTTCGCGACCGTCCTGGCGGCCGTGGTCGCGGCCGGCCTCGCCCAGAACGAGCGGCTGGAGGAAGCCCGGCGGCTCGCCTTCACCGACCCGCTGACCGGCCTCGCCAACCGCCGGGCCGTGGACATGCGGCTCGACGAGGCGCTGGAGGAGCACCGGCGGGCCGGGGCGGTGGTGAGCCTGGTGGTCTGCGACCTCAACGGGCTGAAGCGGGTCAACGACACCCTGGGCCACGCGATGGGCGACCGGCTGCTGGAGCGGTTCGGGTCGGTCCTGAGCCTGTGCGGCGCCATGCTGCCGGGCGCGCTCGTGGCGCGGCTGGGCGGGGACGAGTTCTGCCTGGTGACCTCCGGTCCCACGGCGGACGAGGTGGTGCGGGTCACCGAGGAGCTGTGCGCGCGCGCCGCCGGACTGGAACTGGGCGAGGGGGTGGCCTGCGGGGTGGCCTCCACCGGGGACCCGATCGGGCCGGTGCAGTCCTCGCGGCGGCTGTTCCGGCTCGCGGACGCGGCCCAGTACAAGGCGAAGGCGGCGCGCTCGGCGAAGCCGGTGGTCGCGGGCCGGGACACCGCCGTGGTCCGCCTCGCGGACGCTCCGCCGCAGGCCCCGGGCGACCGCCGCCGCTTCCGCGGCCGGGAATGACGGCCGCTCAGGACGGGCCGCGATGGACGGGCCCCGGCGGCCGGGCCGCCGGGCCGCCGGGCCGGTCGCGCCGCGTCCCGGTCGGCCCGTACGGGGGCCCGCACGGGGCCCGTACGGCGCCGCGGTCGGCAAGGGGTCCGTGCCCGTCCCGCTAGTGACATGAAGGGATTCAATCCGTAGGGTGCTGAATATGGATATGCACACTGTCGTGGTGGGGACGTCCGGGGTCACCGCCGAGGACGTCATCGCCGTCGCCCGCGGCAACGCCCGGGTCGAGCTGTCCGGCGAGGCGCTCGACGCGCTCGCCCGCGCCCGCCGGATCGTCGACGCGCTCGCCGCCAAGCCCGAGCCCGTCTACGGGGTGTCCACCGGCTTCGGCGCCCTTGCCTCCCGCCACATCAGCCCCGAGCTGCGCGCCCAGCTCCAGCGCAACATCGTCCGCTCGCACGCCGCCGGCATGGGCCCGCGCGTCGAGCGGGAGGTCGTCCGCGCGCTGATGTTCCTGCGGCTCAAGACCGTCGCCTCCGGCCACACCGGCGTACGGCCCTCCGTCGCGCAGACCATGGCCGACGTGCTCAACGCCGGGATCACCCCCGTCGTCCACGAGTACGGCTCCCTCGGCTGCTCCGGCGACCTCGCACCGCTGTCCCACTGCGCGCTCGCGCTGATGGGCGAGGGCGACGCCGAGGGCCCCGACGGGACCGTCCGGCCCGCCGGCGAACTGCTCGCCGAGGCCGGGATCGAGCCGGTGGAGCTCCGCGAGAAGGAGGGCCTGGCCCTCCTCAACGGCACCGACGGCATGCTCGGCATGCTGGTCATGGCGCTCGCCGACCTCGGCCGGCTCTACACCTCCGCCGACATCACCGCCGCCCTCACCCTGGAGGCCCTGCTCGGCACCGAGAAGGTCCTCCAGCCCGAGCTGCACGCCATCCGCCCGCACCCCGGCCAGAGCGCCTCCGCCGCCAACATGGCCGCCGTGCTCCGCGGCTCCGGGCTCACCGGGCACTTCCAGGAGGAGTCCGCCCCGCGCGTGCAGGACGCCTACTCGGTGCGCTGCGCCCCGCAGGTGGCGGGCGCCGGCCGCGACACCATGGCGCACGCCGCCCTGGTGGCCTCCCGCGAGCTGGCCGCGGCCGTCGACAACCCCGTGGTGCTGCCCGACGGCCGGGTCGAGTCCAACGGCAACTTCCACGGCGCCCCGGTCGCCTACGTGCTGGACTTCCTGGCCGTCGCCGCCGCCGACCTCGGCTCCATCGCCGAGCGCCGCACCGACCGGCTGCTCGACAAGAACCGCAGCCACGGCCTGCCGCCGTTCCTCGCGGACGACGCCGGCGTGGACTCCGGTCTCATGATCGCCCAGTACACGCAGGCCGCCCTGGTCAGCGAGATGAAGCGGCTCGCCGTACCGGCCTCCGCCGACTCGATCCCCTCCTCAGCCATGCAGGAGGACCACGTCTCCATGGGGTGGTCGGCGGCGCGCAAGCTCCGTACCGCGGTCGACAACCTGACCCGGATCATCGCGATCGAGCTGTACGCGGCCACCCGCGCCATCGAGCTGCGGCACGGCCTGACCCCGGCCCCGGCCAGCCGGGCCGCCATCGCCGCCGCCCGCGCGGCCGGCGTGCAGGGCCCCGGGCCGGATCGTTTCCTCGCCCCCGACCTGGCCGCCGCCGACGCGTTCGTCCGCAGTGGCGGCCTCGTCGCCGCGGTGGAGCCGGTCACGGGCCCGCTGGCCTGACGGCCCGCTCCACGGCGCCCCGCGGACCCGCCGAAGGGGCCGCCCCGGTCTTCGGGGCGGCCCCTTCGGCGCGCCGCGCCGCGCCGCCCTCAGGGGGTGCGGGAGCGGCGCACCGAGAAGGTCACGAAGCCGGCCCCGACGCCCAGGCAGAGCGCACCGCCCAGCAGGTAGGGGGCGGTGTCCACGGAGCCCGTGTCGGCGAGCAGGAGCGGGGCGGGCGGCTGCCCGGCCGTCCGCGTGGTGGTGACGGTCGTGGAGGCCGCCGCGGCGGCGTTCGCGCGGACCGCGTGGTTCGCGGGGGCGGGTACGCCGGAATCCCCCGGACCGGCGCCCGGAGCGGTGGCGCCCGCGGAGGGCACGAACCACAGGGCGCCGAGGAGGGTGGTCGCTCCGAGAGCGGTGAGCAGCGGTCGACGTGCGGACACGGTGCGATCCCCCTTGTGGCAGCAGCGAATTGGCCGTGTGCGGTGATGCTACGGAAAGGGGCGGGTCGTGGGAAAGTCGGGGGTTCCCGCGGGCTTACGCTCCGTCGTATGAACCCCTCTGAGACATCACGTTACGTACGGCTTCGGGTCGATTTGGTACTGGAGGTACCCGATCCGGATGCACTCACCGGAGCCGCGCTCGCCCACATCAAGGCCGACGAGTTCATGCCCGACGAGGAGCGCGGGCACGCGGAGGCCGCCGTCCGCGAGGACGAGTCGGAGGCCCTCGCCTACCTCGTCGACCCCACTGACCTGGTCGTCGACATCCCGGGGGTCGAGCTGGCGCAGGCCTCGTGGAGCAGCGAGCCCGTGGAATACGACCCCGAGTCGATGGAGTGGGACCTCGACGAGGAAGATGGGGACTTCGACCAAGAAGACGACAACGCCTGACCGTGGGGTGGCCCACATCCGAACGGGATGTGGAACCGAACCCCGGCGTTAACGCGTTGTCAGGACCAGGCAGGGGGTCTGTCCCCCTGCCCGGCCCGACCCCGGGACGGCAGCCCCGGCGTTATCCGGCAACGATGGAGTGGCGTGTGAGGACGGACAGCAAGCGGCGGAGAAGGTCTTTGACGGCCATATCCGCCGTGCTCGGCGGCGTACTGGTGCTCTCGGCGTGCAGCGACGGGGGCGGCGGTTCGCCGAAGGGCAACGGCGAGGCCAGCAAGTCCCAGGCGGACGTCGACGCCGCGGCGGCCAAGGACACCTCCAAGGCCAAAATAGCCATCACCCCGAAGGACGGGGCCGGCAACGTCGGCCTCAACGACTCGGCCAACGTCGCGGTCAGTGACGGCACGCTCACCCAGGTGGAGCTCAAGTCCTCCGAGGGAACCGTCGTGGCGGGCAAGATAGCCGCCGACGGCAAGAGCTGGAAGCCCGACACCGCGCTGAAGCGCTCCACCAAGTACGCGGTCTCGGCGACGGCGAAGGACGCCGACGGCCGCGAGGCGCACGAGAACGCCTCCTTCACCACCGTCTCCCCGGAGAACAGCTTCGTCGGCTCGTTCATCCCGGACCAGGGACAGACGGTCGGCGTGGGCATGCCGGTCTCGATCACCTTCAACAAGCCGATCAAGGACCAGAAGGCCGTGCAGGCGGCCATCAACGTCTCGTCCAGCAGCGGCCAGGAGGTCGTCGGCCACTGGTTCGGCTCGCAGCGGCTGGACTTCCGCCCCGAGCAGTACTGGCAGGCGAACTCCACCGTCACGCTGAAGCTGGAGCTGGAGGGCGTGCAGGGGGCCCCGGGCGTCCAGGGCGTCCAGAGCAAGACCGTCACCTTCAAGGTGGGCCGCAGCCAGGTCTCCACGGTCGACGCGAAGACGAAGAAGATGACGGTCACCCGGGACGGCGCGGTCCTCAAGACCATCCCGATCTCGGCGGGCTCCCCGGAGAACCCGACGTACAACGGCCAGATGGTGATCTCCGAGAAGTTCAAGGAGACCCGGATGAACGGCGCCACCGTCGGCTTCACCGACGACGACGGCAAGGGCGAGTACGACATCAAGGACGTGCCCCACGCGATGCGGCTGTCGAACTCCGGCACCTTCATCCACGGCAACTACTGGGGCTCCGACTCGATCTTCGGCAGCGTCAACACCAGCCACGGCTGTGTCGGCCTGAACGACGCCAAGGGCGCCGGCGACCCGAACCAGCCCGGCGCGTGGTTCTTCGACAACTCGCTGATCGGCGACGTGGTCACCGTGGTGAACTCCCCGGACAAGACCATCAAGCCGGACAACGGGCTCAACGGCTGGAACATGAGCTGGGCCGAGTGGAAGGCCGGCGCGGCGTCCTGACGCCCCGTACGGCCGCGTAGCACGCACGACCCGCACGACCCGCACGGACGAAGGCGGACGAGGGCGGGGGACCCGGAAGGGTCCCCCGCCCTCGTCCTTTTCATGGGACTCTCACCCGGGCCTTATCCCGCGATCAGGGGTGCCGCCTAGCTTCGGCCGCATGTTCTTCACCTACCTCCGGCGCGAGTTGCGCCGCCGCCGCAAGGCGGCGCTCGTGGTCGCCTCCGGGCTCGCCCTGGGCATCGCCCTGGTCATCGTCGTCACCTCCGTCTCCGCGGGCATGACACGGGCGCAGGGCACCGTCCTCCAGTCGCTCTACGGGCTGGGCACGGACATGACCGTCACCAAGGCCCAGGCCCCGCCGGGGGAGGGCGGCGCCGCGGCCCGCCCGCGCTTCAGGTTCGACGCCAAGCCCGAGGGGGAGGGCGCCGACGGGACGGCCGCGCCCGAGCAGAGCAGCGACCTCGTGATGCCGCAGGGCTTCCAGACCCTGGACGCGGCCACCGTCAGCCAGGTGGCCGGCCAGGACGGCGTCGCCCAGGCGGCCGGCGGCCTCAGCCTCCAGGTGATGAAGGTGAACGGCCAGTTCAAGCGCGGTGAGTTCCGGCGGGCCGAGGGCGGCGGCGCGGCCAAACCGGGCGCCACCGGCGGCGGTGGCGGGGGCCCGGCGGCCGGCACGGTCGAGGGCGGCGGGGCCGACTTCGACGTCAACTCCTTCTCCGTCTACGGCGCGGACGTCACCCGGGCCGGCCTCGGCCCGCTCACCACCTCGAAGATCACCTCGGGGCGCGGCTTCGCGGCCGCCGACGCCGACACGGCCGTCGCCGTCGTCGACAGCGCCTACGCACGGCAGAACAAGCTGGCCGTGGACTCCGAACTCACCGTCAAGGGCGCCAAGTTCAAGGTCGTCGGCATCGCCACCGCCGACAGCGGGGACGCCGCGGCCAACGTCTACCTCCCCCTGAAGCAGGCCCAGACCCTCGCCGGGACCCCCGACAAGATCACCACGGTGTACGTGCGGGCCGCGGACTCGCAGAACATCGGCCCGGTCAAGCAGGCCATCCAGAAGAACGTCCCCGACACCACCGTCACCACCTCCGCCGACCTGGCCGACACCGTCTCCGGCTCGCTGTCCACGGCCGCCTCGCTCGCCGACACCGTCGGCACCTGGCTCTCGTACGCCGTGCTCGCCGCCGCCTTCCTCGTCGCCGGGCTCCTCACCTCCGCGGCCGTCAGCCGGCGCGTCCGCGAGTTCGGCACGCTCAAGGCCCTCGGCTGGAAGAGCGGTCGCGTCACCCGCCAGGTCGCCGGCGAAGCCCTGGTCAACGGCCTGATCGGCGGCGCCCTCGGCATCGCGCTGGGCCTTGCGGCGGCCCGGCTGATCACCGCGATCAGCCCCACCCTCACCGCCCACCTGGCCGGCGGGGGCGGCGGCGCGATGCGCGCGGCCGGGCGCGGCGGGGCCGGGTTCGGCCGCGGTGCCCGCGAGTCCGCCGGCAAGGCCCTGGACGTGGCCCTCACCGCGCCCGTCTCGCTCGCCACCATCGGCCTGGCCGTCGGCCTCGCCGTGCTGGGCGGCCTGGTCGCGGGCGGCTTCGGCGGCTGGCGGGCCTCCCGGCTGCGGCCGGCCGACGCCCTGCGCCGGGTCGAGTAGGCCCCGCGGGCCCCGCAGCCCGCGTACGCCCGCACGCGCGTCCGCACGTACCGATCCGAGCAAGCGAGGAACGAGATGTACCAACTCACCGCGGTCACCAAGCGCTACCGGCGCGGCAAGGAGACCATCGACGCGCTCGCCGGCGTCGACCTGACCATCGAGGACGGCGGCCGGCTCGTCATCCAGGGCCCCACGGGCGGCGGCAAGTCCACCCTGCTCCAGATGCTGGGCGCGCTGGACCGGCCCACCGCCGGCCAGGTCGTCCTCGACGGCCTGGACCTGGCCACGGTCTCCGAGGCCCGCCTCACCCGGGTCCGCGCCGAGAACATCGGCTTCGTCTTCCAGTCCTTCAACCTGATCCCCACCCTGACGGCCCGGGAGAACGTCGAGACGGCCCTGGTCCCGCTCGGCCTCAAGGCCCGCGAGCGGCGCGAACGGGCCGCCGAAGCCCTGGAGTCGGTGGGTCTGGCCGAACGGATGGGGCACGTGCCGGGCGAGATGTCCGGGGGCCAGCAGCAGCGCGTCGCCATCGCCCGGGCGCTGGTGAAGCGGCCGAAGGTGCTGCTGGCCGACGAGCCGACCGGCAACCTCGACGAGTCCATGCGGGACGAGGTCATGGAGCTGCTGGAGGGGCTGTGGAAGGAGCACGGCCTGACCTTCGTCATGGTCACCCACGACAGCGCCCTGGCGAAGCGGGCGCCGAGGGTGGCGACCATCCGGCGGGGCAAGGTCACCGTGACCGAGAACCCGTGACGGAGGACCCCTGAGGCGGGGGGCGGCCCCGCCGCCCCGGGGCCGCGCGCGGAGCCGGCCTAGGAGGGCTTCGGGGCCGGCGCCGACGCGGTCTCCGGCTCCGGTCCCGTCCCGCCCGCCGCCCCGGCCGCCGGATCCGCGGGCGTGGACCACGACGACAGCAGGGCGAGGGCGTCGGAGGACGGCGAGCCGGGGGCCGCGTGGAAGACCACCAGCGCCTGTTCCCCGTCGTCCGGCAGCCGCAGGGTCTCGAACGCCAGGCTCAGCTCGCCCACCAGCGGGTGCCGCAGCCGCTTCACGCCGTGCGTCTTGTCCGCCACGGTGTGCGCCGCCCACAGCTGCCGGAACTCCTCGTTCTTCACCGACAGCTCACCGACCAGCGCGGACAGCTGCTCGTCCTCCGGGTGCTCGCCCGCGTACATCCGCAGGTTGCTGACCACCTCGCACGCCCGGCACTCCCAGTCCTGGTACAGCTCCGCCGTCGCCGGGTCCAGGAACACCAGCCGCACCAGGTTCCGCTCGGAGGCCGGCAGCGCCCCGAAGTCCCCGAAGACGGCCGCCGCCAGCCGGTTCCAGCCGATCACGTCCTGCCGGTGCCCCACGAGGTACGCCGGTACGCCGTCCATCGCGTCCATCAGCGTCCGCAGCGCCGGCCGCACCTGCTGCGGACGGTGCGGGCGGCTGCGCTGCTTGCGGGTGCGGGGCCGGGCCAGGTGCGTGAGGTGGGTGCACTCCGTGTCGTCCAGCCGCAGGGCCCGGGCGATGGCGTCCAGCACCTCCGCCGAGACGTTGTGGCCGTTGCCCTGTTCCAGCCGGGTGTAGTACGCGACGGACACCCCCGCCAGCTGCGCCAGCTCCTCCCGGCGCAGCCCGGGCACCCTGCGGTGGCGCCCGTAGTCGGGCAGGCCCACGTCCTCGGGGCGCAGCCGCGCCCGGCGGGAGCGCAGGAACTCGCCCAGTTCGGCTCGCTGATCAAGCTGGTCCATACCGCAAGTATCTCCGGCCGCCCGTGTGCGGCGCCGGGCCCAGCCTGACCCCGACAAGGGTAGGTCCGGCAGTCCTAGGCAGGACAGGGGGCTGGGTGGGAACGGCTGAGCGGGGCAGGGTGGAGGTGTACGGCACGAGCCCCATGTGCCACAGGTACCTCGGGCGTCACGTCAGCACCGTCACGTACGGTGTCGCACCGCCACGGAGGGTGCAGCACCGTCGCCGACGGTCCCGCACCCCGCCTCCGCGCGGTGCGGAGCGCGCCGCCCACCGCACACCTTCCGACCGCGTACCGCCGAGGAGCATCCCCCATGTCCGTCACCCAGGTCGCCGCCTACGCCGCCCCCGCCGCGAAGGCCCCGCTGGAGCGCACCACCGTCCCGCGCCGCCCGGTCGGCGAGCACGACGTCCTCATCGACATCAAGTACGCCGGCATCTGCCACTCCGACATCCACCAGGCCCGCGACGGCTGGGGCGAGGGCATCTTCCCGATGGTCCCGGGCCACGAGATCGCGGGCGTCGTCGCCGAGGTCGGCCCCGGCGTCACCAGGTACGCGGTCGGCGACCGGGTGGGCGTCGGCTGCTTCGTCGACTCCTGCCGCGCTTGCGAGTACTGCCGGCGCGGCCAGGAGCAGTACTGCGTCAAGGGCATGACCCCCACCTACAACGGCCGCGACAAGGAGGGCGAGCCCACCTACGGCGGCTACTCCACGCACGTCGTCGTCGACGAGAACTACGCCGTCCGCATCCCCGAGGGCCTCGCCCTCGACATCGCGGCCCCGCTGCTGTGCGCGGGCATCACCCTGTACTCGCCGCTGAAGCACTGGGAGGCCGGCCCGGGCAAGAAGGTCGCCATCGTCGGCCTCGGCGGCCTCGGCCACATGGGCGTGAAGATCGCCGCCGCGCTGGGCGCCGAGGTCACCGTGCTGTCGCAGTCCCTGCGC
Source organism: Streptomyces subrutilus (assembly GCF_008704535.1). Classification (NCBI taxonomy): domain Bacteria; kingdom Bacillati; phylum Actinomycetota; class Actinomycetes; order Kitasatosporales; family Streptomycetaceae; genus Streptomyces; species Streptomyces subrutilus. Next base: position 3,001,827 of record NZ_CP023701.1, on the reverse strand, counting down.
AAGAAGGAGGACGGCCTGAAGCTGGGCGCCTCCCACTACTACGCCACCAACGACGAGACCACCTTCGAGAAGCTGGCCGGCACCTTCGACCTGATCGTCTCGACCGTGTCGGCCCCGCTGCCGCTGGACGCCTACCTGTCGCTGCTGAAGGTGGACGGGGCCTTCGTCAACGTCGGCGCCCCCGAGGAGCCGGTCTCGCTGAACCTCTTCTCCGTCATAGCCGGCCGCAAGACGCTCGCCGGATCGTCCATCGGCGGCATCCCGGAGACGCAGGAGATGCTGGACTTCTGCGCCGAGCACGGCCTGGGCGCGGAGATCGAGCTGATCGACGCCGGGCAGATCAACGAGGCCTACGAGCGGGTGCTCTCCAGCGACGTGCGCTACCGCTTCGTGATCGACACCGCGACGATCTGACCCGAGCGGCGCGCACCGGACCCGGCGGGCCCGGCGCCGCGCGGCCGTGACAGCGGGTCCGGGGCCTCGACGGCCCCGGACCCGCTGTCACGTGTTCTTCATGCCCCGTGCATGGCTTCGGCCCGGACACGGCGCGGATGATCTGCACATCGTCCGCCCGCCGCCGCAGCCCAGGAGTCCGCGATGCCCAGCCGCCGTCACTTCCTCGCCGGATCGGCCGCGGCCGCCGCCGGCCTGGCCGCAGCCGTGCCGCAGCCCCCGGCGGCGGCGGCCGGCGCGAACGGTCCCGCCGCGGCCGCCCCGGCCGGGCCGCCCCACCTGGTGGTGATCCTGGCCGACGACCTCGGCTACGGCGACCTCGGCGCGTACGGCCAGAAGCAGATCACCACCCCGCGCCTGGACCGGCTGGCCGCCGAGGGCCTGCGCTTCACCGACGCCTACGCGGCCGCCGCCGTCTGCGCCCCGTCCCGCGCCGCCCTGCTGACCGGCCTGCACACCGGCCACGCGGCCGTCCGCGCCAACCCGGACAGCGGCGGCCAGGGCGGTCTCGGCGCCGGGGACACCACCTTCGCCGAGGTGCTCCGGGCGCGCGGCTACCGTACGGGCCTGTTCGGCAAGTGGGGCTTCGGCCCCGAGGCCGGGGACCAGCCGAGCCACCCGGGCGCGCGCGGCTTCGAGGAGTTCTACGGGTACATCGACCACGGCCACGCCCACCAGTACTACCCGGCCTACCTGTGGCACAACGGCGCCAGGGAACCCGTGGCCGCGGGCACCTTCGCCCCCGACGAGATCGTGCGGCGCGCCCTCGGGTTCATCGACGCGCACGCGGCCGGCCCGGACCCGTTCCTCCTCTTCCTGACCCCGACCCTGCCGCACGCGCCGAGCGAGGTCCCCGACGTCGGCGCGTACGCCTCGACGTCCTGGACGCAGGCGAACAAGGCGCACGCCGCGCAGATCAGCCTCCTCGACGCCCAGGTGGGCGCGGTGGTGGACCGGCTGGCCGCGCACGGCGTCGCGGAGCGCACCGTCGTCCTGTTCGCCTCCGACAACGGCCCGCACGAGGAGGGCGGGGTCAACCCGGACCTCTTCGACGCCAACGGCCCGCTGCGCGGCTACAAGCGCAACCTCTACGAGGGCGGCGTCCGCGTCCCGTTGATCGCCTGGGCCCCCGGCCGCATCGCCCCCGGCACCACCAGCACCCGCCCCACCCCCCTCTACGACGTCCTGCCCACCCTCGCCGAACTGGCCGGGGCCCCGGCGCCCGCCGACGTGGACGGCCTCTCGGCCGCGGCCGTGCTGGGCGGCGCCGCCGCCCTCGCCCCGCTCCACGACCACCTGTACTGGTACCGGGACGAGCAGGGCGTCACCGGCCGCGCCGACGCGGCCGACGGCGGGCGCGCCAAGCGGGTCGCGGAGGCGGTCCGCAAGGACCGCTGGAAGGCGGTGCGGTTCGCCCCGGCGCGCGACCGCACGGCCCCCGACGCGCAGTGGCGGTTCGAGCTCTACGACCTGGCCGCGGACCCCGGCGAGCAGCGCGACCTGGCCGCCGCCAACCCGGCCGTGGTCGCCGACCTGACGGCCCGGCTGCGGGCGTCCTGGGCGGACACCTACCCGCGCCGCCCGTGGGGCCTGACCGCGGCCGTCTCCGCCGACGCGACGACCGTCACCACCCGGCTGGCCAACGGCACCGCCCGTGCCTGGCCGGACGCCCGCGTCACCCTCCCGGTCCCGGCCGGCTGGACGGCGACCCCGGCGGGCCCCGCGGCCACCGCCTCACTGGCCCCGGGCGCGGCCCTGACCACCACCTGGAAGGTGACCGCGCCGTCGCCGGCGCCCGCCGCCACCCTGTTGACGGCCGCCGCCACGACCTCCGCGTACCGGTTCACGGCCCCGCTGCGGCTGACCCCGCTGCCGGCGCCGCCCGCCCGCGACGGCTGGCTCAGCGACCTGCCGTGGGTGTCGGCGGCCAACGGCTGGGGCCCCGTGGAGATCGACCGCTCCAACGGCCGCAAGGAGGCGGGCGACGGCACGCCGATCTCCTTCGGCGGCGTCACGTACCCCAAGGGCCTGGGCGTCCACGCCCCGTCGGAGGTCGTCTACCACCTGGGCGGGCGCGCGGACCGGTTCACGGCGCTGGTGGGCATCGACGACTTCTCGAAGAACCAGTCCGCGGCCGGCGCGACCCGCGCCGTCGTCCGCGCCGACGGCCGCACCCTGCTCACCACCCCGGTGCTGACGGCGGCCGGGGGCCCGGTCGCCGTCGACCTCGACGTGCGCGGCGTCCGCCTCCTGCACCTGGTGGTCCAGGACGCCAACGCCACCACCTCCTTCGACCACACCTCCTGGGCCCGCGCCCGCGTCACCGTGGTCTGAGGGCCCGGCCCCCGGCGGGGTCACCGGGCCGGGTCACCGGGCCCGGGGGCCGTCATTCGCCCGGGGCCGCCGCCACGCCGATCGGGCAGGAGACGCCCGTGCCGCCGATGCCGCAGTAGCCGCCCGGGTTCTTGTCCAGGTACTGCTGGTGGTGGGCCTCGGCCGGCCAGAACGGCCGGTCCGCGGCCGGGAGGACCGTCGTGGTGATCTCGCCGTGGCCCGAGGCCGTCAGGACCCGCTGGTAGCCGGCGCGGGAGGCCTCGGCCGCCGCCTGGTGGGCGGGGGAGTGGGTGTAGAGCGCGGAGCGGTACTGGGTCCCGACGTCGTTGCCCTGGCGGAAGCCCTGGGTGGGGTCGTGGGACTCCCAGAACCGCTTCAGCAGGGCGGCGTAGGAGACCACCGACGGGTCGAAGACCACGCGGACGGCCTCCGTGTGGCCGGTCCGGCCCGAGCAGACCTCTTCGTACGTCGGATTCTGCGTGAAGCCGCCCTGGTAGCCGACCAGGGTCGTCCACACCCCCTCGGTCTGCCAGAACGTGCGCTCCGCGCCCCAGAAGCAGCCCAGCGCGAAGTCGGCGACCTCCAGGCCGTCCGGGTACGGGCCGGTGAGCGGACGGCCGAGGACCGTGTGGCGCTCGGGTACGGAGAAGAGCGGCTCGGCGCGGCCCGTCAGGGCCTCCTCGCGGGTGGGGAGCTCGGGCGTGCGGCGGTACGAGAACATGGATTCCCTCCTTGGGTACCCGGTACAACGGGCGGGGGCGGGCCGGGATTCCCCCCGCCCGCCCCGCCCGCACCGCGCCGTGCGTACCCCCGGTCCGCCGTCAGCGCGGGAGCGTCGCCGGCGAGCCGCCGTTCGCCTCGTAGCCCGCCACCGCCAGCGCCCGGTGCACCGCGTACGTCGCCGCCGGGTCCCCCGACGCCGACCACGGCAGGGCGCCCACGTAGCCGTCCACGTGCCGGACCTGTTCCATCGCCTCCGCCCAGCGCTCCATGTTCACCAGGAACAGCAGCAGCAGGTGCCGTACGTGCGCCAGCACCGGGTCGTCCGGCCGCGCCGTGTGCACCGCGTACAGCGCGCCCTCCACCGCCCGCGTCACGACCGCGCTCCGGTAGAAGCTGCCCACCAGCACCACGTCCGGCAGGTTCTCGTACAGCGCGAACAGCGGCAGCGCCGCCAGCAGCGAGCCGTGCGGGGCGCGCGCGGCCGCCGCGTGGGAGAACGCGTCGGCCTTCTCCCGCGAGCCGTGCCACTTCTCGCCCCAGTAGTGCAGCGCCGCGATGTGCGCGCCCATGTGCTCCGGCGCCCGGTCGATGACCTTCGCCCACAGCGCGTCGAACTCCGCCTCCGAGTAGGCCAGCCCGCGCCCGATCGCCAGCTCCGTGATGTACGGGACCGGGTCGCCCGGCGCCAGCAGCGCGGCCCTGCGGCAGGCCTCCCGCGCCTCCTCCAGGATGATCCGGTGGTCGTCGGAGCCGACCCCGCCCGAGTGCCGCCACGCCTGCTGCACCAGCAGCTCCGCGTGGACCTGCGCACCGCCCGCGTCCTTCTCCGCCTCCAGGCGCCACGCCTTCAGCCACTGCGCGCCCGCGCCCGGCTGCCGGACGAGCTCCAGCGCCGCCGCCCCGCCGAAGGCCTGCACGCGCTGCCAGCGCCGCTCGCCCTCCCGCGGGGTGCCGGCCAGCAGACCCGACGCGGCCTGCCAGGTCCCGCTGCGCTGCACGTTGCCGAGGGCGTCCAGCAGGTCCTGGTCCGGCCCGGGCAGGCGGATGTCGAGCAGCTCCTGCCGGGCGAACCCGTAGTTCTCGGGGTCGGCGGCGTCCGGGCTGCCCGGCGCCACCTGCCGGATGCCGCCGCGCCGGCGCCGTACGTACGGGGCGATGACGGCCGCCAGCAGGCCGATCGCGAACAGGAACCACAGAATCTCCATGCCTCAAGCGAACCAGACGCGCGGCCGAACGGGCCAATAGGGGCGGGGCCCGCGCGGGGCATAGCATCGGCCCATGAGTGACGACAGCCACGAGCACCAGAGCTTCGAGACCCGTGCCATCCACGCGGGCAACACGGCGGACCCCCTGACCGGCGCGGTCGTGCCCCCGATCTACCAGGTGTCCACGTACAAGCAGGACGGCGTGGGCGGACTGCGCGGCGGATACGAGTACAGCCGCAGCGCCAATCCGACCCGCACCGCGCTGGAGGAGAACCTCGCGGCGCTGGAGGGCGGCCGGCGCGGCCTCGCCTTCGCGTCCGGGCTCGCCGCCGAGGACTGCCTGCTCCGTACGCTGCTCTCCCCGGGCGACCACGTGGTCATTCCGAACGACGCGTACGGCGGCACCTTCCGCCTCTTCGCGAAGGTCGTCTCCCGCTGGGGCGTCGAATGGTCGGTGGCCGACACCTCCGACCCGGCCTCGGTGCGGGCGGCGCTGACCCCGAAGACCAAGGCCATCTGGGTCGAGACCCCCTCCAACCCGCTGCTCGGCATCACCGACATCGCCGTCGTCGCCGACATCGCGCGGTCGGCCGGCGCCCGGCTGGTCGTGGACAACACCTTCGCCTCGCCCTACCTCCAGCAGCCGCTGGCGCTGGGCGCCGACGTGGTCCTGCACTCGCTGACCAAGTACATGGGCGGCCACTCCGACGTGGTCGGCGGGGCCCTGGTCACCGCCGACGCGGCGCTGGGCGAGGAGCTGGCCTACCACCAGAACGCCATGGGCGCGGTGGCCGGGCCGTTCGACTCGTGGATCGTGCTGCGCGGCATCAAGACGCTGGCCGTGCGCATGGACCGGCACGCGGAGAACGCGGCGAAGGTCGTCGAGCTCCTGACCCGCCACCCCAAGGTCACCCAGGTCCTCTACCCGGGCCTGCCCGAGCACCCGGGCCACGAGGTCGCCGCGAAGCAGATGCGCAACTTCGGCGGCATGGTCTCCTTCCGGGTCGCGGGCGGCGAGGAGGCGGCGGTCGAGGTCTGCAACCGCGCCAAGCTGTTCACCCTGGGCGAGTCCCTGGGCGGCGTCGAGTCCCTGATCGAGCACCCGGGCCGGATGACGCACGCGTCGGTGGTCGGGTCGGCGCTGGAGGTCCCGGCGGACCTGGTGCGGCTGTCGGTGGGCATCGAGAACGCCGACGACCTCGTGGCCGACCTGGCCCAGGCACTCGGCTAGGACGCGAAGGGCGCGGACGCCCGGGCGCGGTGACGCGGAAGGCGCGGTGACGCACGCGGCGTCACCGCGTCCCGCCCCACCGCGCCCCGGCGTCCCGCACCACCCCGCCGTCCCCGCCGTCCCCGCCGGCACCCTCCGCCCGGCGGCGCACGGCGCCCGTCACCGGGTCACCAGACCTCCAGCGGCGGGGAGACGCCGCTCGGCGGGGCGGCCCAGGGGCGGGTCAGGGCGGCCCAGACGGTGAAGGCCGCCGCCGCGGCCAGGAGCAGGACCCAGCCGAGCCGGCGCAGCGTCCGCCTGCGGCGCAGCAGCCGGGCCCCGCGGGCCGCCGCGGCCGCCGCCAGGTCCGCCGGGACCACCGGGTACGGGCCGTCCATGGCCCGTCGCACCTCGGCCTCGCGGCGGCCGGGGATCGCGCTCACTCCGCCTCCCGGGTCCACATCGCGGCCACCGCCCGGTCGCACAGCACCCGCACCCGCTCCGCCGGCAGCCCCAGCTGCGCCGCCGCGACCTCCTCCGCGACCCCCTCGTACAGCCGCAGCACCAGCACCAGCCGCTGCAACGGGGTCAGCCGGGCCAGCAGGCCGGTGCCGCCGTGGTGGCGCCAGGCCGTGCGCGCGAAGGCCGCGCACAGCTCCTGGCGGGTGAAGTCGTACGGGTCGTCCCCGCGCAGCCGGCGCCAGTCCGCGTACGTGCGGGCCAGCGCGCCCGCCAGCAGCCGCCGGGCCGTCTGCGGATCGCCCGTCAGCAGGGTCGCGGCATGGAGCAGCCGCCCCGCCGCGCCCGCGACGAAGGCCTCGAACTCCGCGTAGGGGTCCCCCCGTTGGTCCGCCGACCGCATGGGCCCATGGTGCGGCCACCGGGACCACCCCGGTCAAGGGGTCGGGCGGGGGCCGAAGCGGCCGGGCGGATCGGGCTCAGGAGGCCGGGCCGGCCTCGGCGACGGCGGCCATCAGCTCCGACAGCGACAGGTTGAAGCGGGTCAGCAGCCCGGTGAAGGACTCGCGCTCCTCCTCGGTCCAGTCCTCCGTCACCCGTGCCATCAGCTCGCGCCGCGAGGAGCGGACCTCCTCCAGCCGCGCCAGCCCGCGCGGGGACAGCGCGAGGACCACGGCCCGGCCGTCCTCGGGGTGCGAGGTCCGCTTGACCAGACCGCTGTCGACCAGCGGCGCGACCTGCCGGGTGACCGTCGAGGAGTCGATGCCCATGCCGCCGGCGAGCGCCTTCACGCCCATCGGCCCCTCCAGGTCGAGCCGGTTCAGCAGCAGGTACGCGGCGCGGTCCATCGAGTTGCGCGCCTGCCCGACCCCGCCCAGGCGGGTCTGCTCGGCGCGGCGGGCGAAGACCGCCACCTGGTGCTGGAGCGCGTCGAGGAGACCGGCTCCGGCAGGCGCTTCGGCCGCCGCGGGCAGGTCGGAATTGGCCGGGGTGGAGGGCATGGCCGTGGGCTCTCTTCGCGTGGTCCGACAAGGTTGGGGGACAGAGTACGCGGCCGTGCCGCGGCTCGTACGCCGCGTACGAGAACTGATACGGGCCGTCCGCGGCCCGGCCCCGCACCCGCCGCGGATGGCGCGATTTCGCCCCCGCGGGTGCCGACCGGGGCCCGGCCGGCACCCGCGGGGGACGGAGGGCTCGTCCTGCGCCGCACCGCGCGCGGGCTGCGAGACTGGCGGCATGAACTACCGCGTGCCCCAGCCCGTCCCGCAGGTCATCCTCGACGACGTCCGGGGGGCCCAGAAGATGCTCTCCGGCGTCTCCCGGGTCACCGCGATGGAAGGCAGCCGGCACCTGTCCGCGCTCACCGGCTCCCCGGTGCACCTCAAGTGCGAGAACCTCCAGCGCACCGGCTCCTTCAAGCTGCGCGGCGCGTACGTGCGCATCGCGGGACTGCGCCCCGAGCAGCGGGCGGCGGGCGTGGTGGCGGCCAGCGCCGGCAACCACGCGCAGGGCGTGGCCCTGGCGTCGTCCCTCCTCGGGGTCCGCTCCACCGTGTTCATGCCGGTCGGGGCGCCGCTGCCGAAGGTGGCCGCGACGCAGGAGTACGGGGCCGAGGTGCGGATGCACGGGCAGGTGGTCGACGAGACGCTCGCCGCGGCCCAGGAGCACGCGGACCGCACCGGGGCGGTGTTCATCCACCCCTTCGACCACCGCGACATCATCGCCGGCCAGGGCACGGTCGGGCTGGAGATCCTGGAGCAGTGCCCCGAGGTGCGCACGATCCTCGTCGGCATCGGCGGCGGCGGGCTCGCGGCCGGGATCGCGGTCGCGGTGAAGGCGCTGCGGCCCGACGTGCGGGTCGTCGGGGTGCAGGCGGCGGGCGCGGCCGCCTACCCGCCGTCGCTGAAGGCCGGGCACCCGGTGTCGATCGACAACCCGAGCACGATGGCCGACGGCATCAAGGTCGGCCGCCCCGGCGACGTGCCCTTCCGCATCATCGGCGAGCTCCTCGACGACGTGCGCACGGTCTCCGAGGACGCGCTCTCCAGCGCGCTGCTGCTCTGCCTGGAGCGGGCCAAGCTCGTGGTGGAGCCGGCCGGGTGCAGCCCGGTCGCGGCCCTGCTCGGCGAGCCCGAACTGTACGGCGGCGGACCGGTGGTGGCCGTGCTGTCCGGCGGGAACGTCGATCCGCTGCTGCTCCAGCGGATCCTGCGCCACGGCATGGTGGCGGCCGGCCGCTACCTGTCGCTGCGGCTGCGCGTGACCGACCGGCCCGGGGCCCTGGCCGGGCTGCTGGGGGTGCTGACGGAGGTCGACGCGAACGTGCTCGACGTCAGTCACGTGCGGACCGACCCGCGGCTCGGGCTCACCGAGGTCGAGGTCGAGCTGCACCTGGAGACGAAGGGCCCGGAGCACTGCGCCGAGGTGGCCCGGTGGCTGCACGGCGCCGGGTACACGGTGATCGGCTGACGGCGGCCCGCGGCCGGGACCCGCACGGAGCCGGCGTGGGAGCGGCCCGGGGCGGCTCGGGAGCGGTGGAGGGAAAACGTATGGCCCCACGCGATATAACGCGATAGTGTGCGCCGGGGCGGTGGCCCGCGGAAGCCTCCACAGGCCGCCGCGCACCCCCCCGCCCGGCCGGGCGCACCCTGCCCGGCGACCCTAGGCTTTGCCTAGGAAACACCCGTGAGCACCCGGAAACACCTCGATCTCGAACTTCCGAACCGCACTGGGAGAATCCCTATGCCAGGCGCCATCTACGCCGAAGGTCTGGTCAAGACCTTCGGCGACGTACGGGCACTGGACGGCGTGGACCTCGATGTCCCCGAAGGCACCGTACTGGGCCTGCTCGGCCCCAACGGCGCGGGCAAGACCACGACCGTGCGCGTCCTGACCACCCTCCTCCAGCCCGACCGCGGCCGCGCCGTCGTCGCGGGCATCGACGTGCTCAAGCACCCCAACGAGGTCCGGCGCTCCATCGGCCTCTCCGGCCAGTTCGCCGCCGTCGACGAGTACCTCACCGGCCGCGAGAACCTCCAGATGGTCGGCCGGCTCTACCAGATGAAGGCCAGGGCCGCGAAGGCCCGCACCGCCGAACTCCTCGAACGCTTCAACCTCGCCGACGCCGCCGACCGCCCCGCCAAGACCTACTCGGGCGGCATGCGCAGGCGCCTCGACCTCGCGGCCGCGCTCGTCGTCAGCCCGCCCGTGATGTTCATGGACGAGCCGACCACCGGGCTCGACCCGCGCAACCGCCAGCAGCTGTGGGGGATCATCCAGGAGCTGGTGGCGGGCGGCACGACCCTGCTGCTCACCACCCAGTACCTGGAGGAGGCCGACCACCTCGCCCACGACATCGCGGTCGTCGACCACGGCAAGGTCATCGCGCGCGGCACCTCCGACCAGCTCAAGGCCCGTACCGGCGGCGAGCGCGTGGAGGTCGTGGTCCACGAGCGGGACCGCATCGCGAGCGCCCGCGAGGTCCTGGCAGGCTTCGGCAAGGGCGAGACCAGCGTGGAGGAGCACACCCGCAAGCTGACCGTGCCGGTCTCCGGCGGCGCCAAACTGCTCGCCGAGGTCATCCGCGAGCTGGACGGCCGGGGCATCGAGATCGACGACATCGGACTGCGCCGCCCCACCCTCGACGACGTGTTCATCTCCCTGACCGGCCACGGCGCGGAGCGGGACGCCGAGCAGGACGCGGCGCCGCACGACGGCGACGGCGGGCACGCGGGCGCCGCAGCGGCACGCTCCCGCGCCGCCGAGGGCCGCGAGGCGGCACGGAAGGAGACGGCCCGGTGACCCTCACCTCCCCGACCCCGGAACTGGCCGCGCCGCGCCCGCGCGGCGGGATCGTCCAGGGCGTCAACGACTCCCTGGTCATAGCCAAGCGCAACCTCATCCGCATGGCCCGGATACCCGAGATGATCATCTTCGGCGTGATCCAGCCGGTGATGTTCGTCGTCCTGTTCAGCTACGTCTTCGGCGGCTCGATCAGCGTCGGCGGCAACACCTCGCCCGCCGCCTACCGCGAGTTCCTGATGGCCGGCATCTTCGCCCAGACCGTCACCTTCGCCACCGCCGGAGCCGGCGCGGGCATCGCGGACGACATGCACAAGGGCCTGATCGACCGGTTCCGCTCGCTGCCCATGGCCCGCGGCGCGGTGCTGACCGGCCGGACCCTCGCCGACCTCGTCCAGACCACGCTCACCCTGATCGTCCTGGCGGTGGTCGCGCTGCTCGTCGGCTGGCGCACCCACACCAACATCGCCGAGGTCCTCGGCGGCTTCGCCCTGCTGCTCCTGCTCGGCTACGCCTTCTCCTGGATCGGCGCCCTGATCGGGCTGTCCGTGCGCACCCCGGAGGCGGCCACCTCGGGCGGGCTGATCTGGCTCTTCCCGCTGACGTTCATCTCGAACGCCTTCGTCCCCTCCGACAACATGCCGACCTTCCTGCGGCACATCGCGGAGTGGAACCCCTTCAGCGCCACCGTCCAGGCCTCCCGCGAGCTGTTCGGCAACTTCCCTCCCGGGTACGAGGCGCCGGCGGCCTGGCCGATGCAGCACCCGGTGCTCGCGTCCGTGCTCTGGTCGGTGCTGATCATCCTGGTCTTCCGGACCCTCGCGGTCCGCAAGTACCGCTCGGCGACCGCGTAACCCCCGCGGCGGGCCGGTCCCGTACCCGACGATGCCCGGCCGGGAGGACCGGCCGGGCATCGTCGCAGTCACGCGCGTGCGCGCGCACGAGGTGGGGCGTGGGGCAGGTCAGCCCGTGAACGGCTTGACGTCGAGGATCTTCACCGAGGCCTTCTTGCCGTTCGGCAGCTCGTACTGGGCGTCGTCGCCGATGCCCTTGCCCATCACACCGGTGCCCAGCGGGGACTGCGGGGAGTACGTCTCGAAGTCCCCGGACGCGTACTCGCGCGAGGCCAGCAGGAACTCCATGGTGTCGCTCTCGTCGCCGTCGAAGGCGATCTTGACGAGGGTGCCGGGGGCGACCACGCCGTCCGAGGCGGGAGCGGTGCCGACCTTGGCGTTCTCCAGGAGCTGGGTCAGCTGGCGCACGCGCAGCTCCTGCTTGCCCTGCTCCTCCTTGGCCGCGTGGTAACCGCCGTTCTCGCGCAGGTCGCCCTCCTCGCGGGCGGCTGCGATCTTCGTCGCGATCTCCGTGCGGGCGGGACCAGAGAGGTAGTCCAGCTCCGCCTTCAGCTGGTCGTACGCCGCCTGGGTCAGCCAGGTGACGCTTTCGCTCGTCTGGGTCACGGGTGCTCCTCGTCGGTACAGGGGACTACAAAGCCGCCAGCGGCGGACGAAACCACGAGCCTAACAATTCGGGAAGAAAAGGGGGAGGACCTCCGAGGCTCATTGCCCGCGCGGGGCCTGTCCAAACGGGCCGCCCGCCCCCGCCGCCCCGGTCCGCCGGAAAACCTCTCCGGCCGCCGCCCGGGCGCGCCGGACGCCGGCCCGAGGGGCCCGCGCGTCAGTGCCCGGAGGCCCCGGCCGCCGGCTGGCAGCCGATCAGCTCGATCATCGTGGCGCGGCCGGTCGTCTTCAGCGACACCACCTCGTCCACCCGCGACTGCTGCTGGGCGAAGGCGAAGTCGGCGCGGCCCACCTCGCCGTGGCTCTCGTCCTGCGAGCTCAGGGTGCACACCCCGGTGACCGAGGCGTCCTTGCGCACCTCCAGGTGCACCTTCACCTCGGAGGCGGACACCACCTGGAACTTGATCACCTCGGCGCTGACGCTCTTGCCCGCGATGTAGCCCCAGCCGAGCCAGCCGACCACGCCGAGCAGCACGACGCCCAGCGCCGAACCGACGATCTTGAGCTTCCGGTCCGCCCGCTCGTCCGCCGAGCGGCCGTACCGGCCCTCGGGCAGCCCTTCGCGCACCGTACTCATCGGTCGTTCCTTCCGACAGGGCGGGGCCGGGCCCGTGCGGACCCACCCCCGGAATTTTCCGTCCCCCGATTCGGTCACTATAGGAGTCGCCCGTCGCGCCGAATCGCAGAGGATCCCGTCTTGACCGAGCAGCTTCGACTGATGGCCGTTCACGCCCACCCCGACGACGAGTCGAGCAAGGGCGCGGCCACCATGGCCAAGTACGTGTCCGAGGGGGTGCCCGTGCTGGTGGTGACCTGCACCGGAGGCGAGCGCGGCTCCGTCCTGAACCCCAAGCTCCAGGGCGACAAGTACATCGAGGAGAACATCCACGAGGTGCGCGCCAAGGAGATGGACGAGGCGCGCGAGATCCTCGGCATCGAGCAGGAGTGGCTCGGCTACGTCGACTCCGGGCTCCCCGAGGGCGACCCGCTGCCCCCGCTCCCCGAGGGCTGCTTCGCCCTGGAGGACGTGGACGAGGCGGCCGGACGCCTGGTGAAGAAGATCCGTTCCTTCCGTCCGCAGGTCGTCACGACCTACGACGAGAACGGCGGCTACCCGCACCCCGACCACATCATGACCCACACGATCTCCATGGTGGCCTTCGAGGGCGCGGCCGACACCGAGAAGTACCCGGAGGCCGAGTTCGGCCCGGCCTACCAGCCGCAGAAGCTCTACTACAACCAGGGCTTCAACAAGCCGCGCACCGTCGCCCTGCACGAGGCGCTGCTCGCGCGCGGCATGGAGTCCCCGTACGGGGAGTGGCTGGAGCGCTGGAAGGAGTTCGAGCGCACCGAGCGGAACCTGACCACGCACGTGCCCTGCGCGGACTTCTTCGAGATCCGTGACAAGGCCCTCATCGCGCACGCCACGCAGATCGATCCGGACGGCGGCTGGTTCCGCGTCCCGATGGACCTCCAGAAGGAGGTCTGGCCGACCGAGGAGTACGAGCTGGCGAAGTCGCTCGTGGACACCACCCTCCCCGAGTCCGACCTCTTCGCGGGCATCCGGGAGAATGCGTAGCTATGAGCGCTACGCAGGCAGCACTGAACGAGCTCCTTCCGCTGGCGGGGGACACCTTCGACAAGAACAAGGTGACCCCCGGAATCCTGGGGTTCATCGTGTTCGCGGCCCTCGCCCTCGGGGTGTGGGGCCTGATGAAGTCGATGAGCCGGCACATGGGCCGGGTCGACTTCCAGGAGGCCCCCGAGCCGGCCGGCACGGGCGCGGCGAAGGCGGCGCCCGCACCGGAGCGGACCGGCTGATCCCCCGCACCTGATCCGCCGCCCCCGCGCACCCCAGGCCGGGCGGCGGCGCCCGCGCGCGCCCGGGACTACGCCGGGGGCGCGGTCAGCGGGACGCCCATGACCTCCCGCGCGTGCAGGTCCGGCACCATGCCGAGCCGCCACCCCTGCCAGCCCTCCGCGGGATCGGCGCCCCGGCCCAAGACCACCGCGTACGTCTCCAGGAAGTCGGCCAGCCGGCCGTCCCGCGCCGGGTGCGGGGCCGCCGAGAGCCGGTCCAGCTCCGCCCCCGCCTCCTCCGGGGCGCCCGGCACCGCGTACGGCAGCATCGTGCACCGCAGGAAACGGGCCCAGTCCTCCCCGCGCCGGTCCCCGTACGCGATGAACAGCCGCACCGCCTCCTCGCACAGCCCCAGCGCCTGCGCGAGCCGACCGTTGCCCGCGTCCACCACCGCCAGCTCCAGGCAGGTCCACGCCTCCCCGTGCTCCAGCCCGATCCGCCGGAAGTCGGCCCGCGCGTCCACCAGCAGCTGCCGGGCGAAGCCGGAATTGCGCAGGTTGCCCGTCCGGGCCGCCCGCTGGTCGCGCGTCACCCGCCCCGAGTGGTGCCGGGCGTGCGCCAGCCCGTACACGTCCCGCATCCGCGAGAACATCGTCCGGGCCCGCTCCAGCTCCCGCACCGCCCGGTCCCGCTCGCCGGCCCCCTCCAGCGCCTGCCCCAGGTAGTACAGCGTCCAGGCCTCGCCGCGCGCGTCCTCCGCGTCCCGGTGCCGGGCCAGGGCCTCGCCCAGCCGCTCCACCGCCCGATCCGGATCTCCGGCCACCACCCGGGCCCGGCCCAGCTGGGTCAGCGCCCACGCCTCGCCGCGGTCGTCGCGGGTGCGCCCGTACAGGTCGAGGGCCGACCGCAGCTCCTCCTCCGCCCGCGGCACCTCGCCCAGGCGCAGGAACACCTGGCCCAGCTGGAGGTGGGCCCACGCCTCCCCGTGCACGCTCTCGCTCTCCCGGTGCAGCGCGAGCGACCGCTCCAACAGCGCCATCGCCTCGCCCAGGTGCGCCCGGTCCCGCTCCACCGCCGCCAGCGCGTGCAGCCCCCACGCCCGGTCCCCCGCCAGCTCGGCGGGCTCCTGGAGCACCAGCGCCTCCCGCAGCCGCACCGCCGCCTCCGGCAGGTTCCCCTGGTGGTGCAGGGTGATCCCGAGCGAGACCAGCGCCATCGCCGCGCCCGCCTCCTGCCGGGCCTCCATGTACTGGTCCACCACCGAGGTCAGCGTGGTCCGCGCCCTGTCGAGCTCGCCCAGCTGGCGGGCCGCGATACCGGTGCGCCACTGCACCGACCGCACCAGCCGCCCCGGCTGGCCCCCGCCGTCCCCCGGCTGCCGGGCCGCCACCGCCCGGGACAGCTCGTCGATCTCCCCGAGCCGGTAGAGGTCACCGCGCAGCAGGCAGAAGTCGCACAGCGCGCCCAGCAGGTCCAGCACCGCCCGCTGGTCCACGCCCTCCGTGTGCCGCAGCGCGGCCGTGATCACGCTCGACTCGTCGTCCAGCCAGCGCAGGGCCGCGTCCAGCGAGGTGAAGCCGTGGCCGCCGAAGTGGTTCGCCCGGGTGGACATCTTCCCGTCGACCATGCGGATCACCGCGTCCGCGAGCTGCGCGTAGTCGCGGATCAGCCGCTCCTGCGCGGCCGCGGCCCGCGCCCGGTCCTCCTCCGACGCGGGCCGGGACGCCTGGTGGGCGCGCACCGCGTCGTGCATCCGGAACCGCTGCCCGCGCACCCGCTCCACGAGCCCCGCCTCCCACAGCTCCTCCAGCGTGCGCAGCGCCGCCTGCTCCGGTACGTCCGCCAGCGCCGCCGCCGCGGCCCCGCCGAGCGAGGCCCGCCCGGCCAGCGGCAGCAGCCGCAGCAACTCCCGGGCCGGCTCCGCGAGCCCCGCCTCGGCGGCCCGCACCGCCCGCTCCACGGCATGCCCGCCACCCGGCCCGCCGCCGCCCACCGGGCGTCCGGTGCGGGTGCCGGTGCTTGTGTCCGTGGTCGTGCCGGTGCCGGTGCCGGTGCCGGTGCCCGCGCCTGTGTCCGTGCCGGTGCCGGTGCCCGCGCCTGTGTCTGTGCCGGTGCCGGTGCCCGTCGTGCGGTCCGGACCGCCGGTGCCGACCGCGCGGCCGGGCTCCGGGCCCGTGCCCGTCGTGGGATCGGGCTCCGTGCCCGTGCCCGCCGTGTGGCGCGACCCGGCGCTCGTGCCCGCCGTACGGTCCGGCCCCGTGCCCGTCGCGGTTTCCGGGGTCGGGGCCGTGCCCGGGCCGTCGCCCGGGTCCCGGCCGGGGCCGGGGCCGTACGCCCCGTCGGGCGGGACCGCGCCCGCGCGGGCCAGGGGGGCCAGCATGCGCAGGGCCAGCGGCAGACCGCCGCCCAGCCGGACCGCGGCGGCGGCCGAGGCCGGGTCGGCCGGGTCGGCCGCGTGGGTCGTACGGGCCGTACCCGCCGACCCGGCCGTACCCGCCGTGCCCGGGGGCTGCGGCTGCGCGGGAGCGGCCCGGCGCAGGAGTTCCGCCGCCTCCGCGTCCGCCAGCGGCTCCACCGGCAACTGGTACACCCAGGCCGCCGACGGCTCCGGCAGCTCCAGCGGCCCGCGCGCCGTCACCAGGACCAGGCTGTCCGACCGCTCCGGCACCAGCAGCCGCACCTGCTCCGGGTCCACCGCGTCGTCCAGCACCACCGTCACCGGCAGCCCCCGCAGGTGCTGGTGGTACAGCTCGCCGAGCCGCCGTACCTGCTGCTCGGCCGAGGCCCCCTCGCGGAACAGCAACTGCTCGCGCGGAGCGCCCAGCCGGTTCAGCAGGTGCAGCAGCGCCTCCCGCGTCGACAGCGGAGCCCCCGCGCCCCCGCCCCGCAGGTCCACCACGCACGCGCCCCGGAACTGGTCCCGCAGCGCGTGCGCCGCCCGCAGCGCCAGCGCCGTACGCCCCACCCCCGGCTCGCCGTGCAGCACCACGACCACCGGGCGGGTCTCCGTGCTGGCCCGCGCCGCCCGCACCCACCGGGCGACCCGCGTCAGCTCCGCCTGCCGCCCGGTGAAGAAGCCGCCCGATTCCGGGAGTTGCCCGAAGGACTGCTCCAGCACACTGCGCCGCCGGGCCTCCGCGCTGCGGTCCGTCCCGCGCAGCGGCGCCGCCACCGGCCGGGCCGCGGGCCGCGCCGCCCGGGCCGCCGCGGCCACGGCGCGCTGCTGCTCCAGGTAAGGGCGTACCCCGCGCACCTCCAGCGCCGTCAGCCACTGCAACCGCAGCTGCTCCACACCGCCCGGCCGGCCCAGCTCGCCCGCCCGCCGGTTCGCGGCCGGCAGGTGCAGCGCCGTCACCTTCGCCACCGTCGTCGCGGCGCCCGCGACCCCCACCACCGCTCCCGCGGCCAGCGCCGTACCGGCCGCGACCCCGAGCGCCAGGTCCGCTCCCAGCGCCGCCGCCGCCCCGACCGCCGTCACCAGCAGCGCCGTCGACGTGTTGCCCCGGCGGAAGGCCTCGCCCAGCGACTCGCCCCCGGCCGCCGCCTCGTCCAACGCCCGTACGTACGCCCCGTACTCCGCCGCCGCGCTCGCGGCCAGCCCGTCCAGCGCCTCCCGGCCCCGCGCCAGCAGGGCCGCCCGGTCGGCCGGCGCCCCGCCCGCCGACCCCGAGCCCCGCCGGACCTCCTCGTCCACGGCCCGCTCCCACAGCCTTTCGGCTTCCACACGATGGCTGTCCCGCATCGGTGTCCCCCTCAGAGAGTTCCGGTGGAGTGGATTCCCCGTGTCGTGCGCACGGAACACAGACGCGCGAAATCTGAGCAAGTTCAGAGCCAACCGGACCCCGCACCAAGCCCGTTGGCCGCGCCGCCCGACCACCCGACGCCTAGGCCGTCTCTTTCGGATCGTGCCGGGCCCGCGACGCCTGGCACCGTGCCTGGCCGCACTGCCGAGGCGATCACGTACGTGCAGTACGCGAGCGCCCCGGCAGCACGCCCAGCCACGGCACCAGACGCCGCGGGCTCGGCCGACAAGATCCGAAAGAGACGACCTAGGCTGCCCCCATGAGCCGACCGCAGGCGCCCTCCGCTCCGGCCGCCACGCCGCGCGCCGCGGCACGGGCCGCACCGCTGGTCGCGGCACTGATCGCGACCCTGGTCGCGACGACCGCCGCGGCACTGACCGCGTGCACCGCACCGGTCCCGCGGCCGGCCGCCGGGTTCACCCTGCGCTACGAGCGGCCCGCCGCCCCCGACCGCGCGAGCCACCGCTTCCTGCGCGACCGGCGGACCGCCGAACACGCCCTCGCCGAACTCGACGCCCTCCTCTCCCTCCCGTACGAGGTCGCCGTCGTCGCCCGCTCCTGCGCCGGCGAAGGCAGCGGCTACGACCCGCGGACCCGCCGCATCGAGCTCTGCTACGACGACCTCCCCGAGGAACGCGACCCGTTCGTCCGCACCGGCCATCCGGACCCGGACGGCGCGCTCGCCGACGTGGTCGGCGAAACGGTCCACCACGAAGCCGGCCACGCCCTCCTCGACGCCCTGGGCCTCCCGGCCGGGGGCGACCGCGCCGAGGAGGACTCCGCCGACGACTTCGCCCGGCTCATGCTGCTCCGCGCCGGCCCCCGGGGCGAGGCCGCCCTCCTGACGGCGGCCCGCGCCCACGAACTGACCGCCGCCGAGGACGGCGCCCCCGACCCCGCCGACGAGCACGCCCCGCCCGCCGCCCGGGCCGAAGCCCACCGCTGCGCGGTCCTCGCCGCCGCTCCCGACCGCCACCCCGACCTCGCGACCCCGTCCCGCGCCCCCTGCACGGCCGCCTGGACCCACACCCGCACGACCTGGACCCAGGCCATGACCCCGCTGCTCCGCCGCTGAGCACCCCCGGAACCACGGCTCCGCCCCGGTCCGGCCGGCGCCGCGGCCGCGGCCGTGCTTGCCGAAGGCCGCCCGGCGGGGTGACTTCTCAGGTCCCTACAGGACCCCGAGGTCCACCGTGACGGAGAAGGGCGCGACGGCCTTCACCGTGCCGGTGAACGTCTCGCCGTCCCGGTAGGCCCTGGTGGCGGGGTCGAGGACGTGGGTGTAGACGATCGGGACACCGGTGGCGGCCTGCTCGACCCGCCAGTAGAAGGCGATGCCGGCCTTGGCGTACTGGTCCACCTTCACGATCCGGTCCGTGGTCTCCGAACCGGGCGACACGACCTCGACGACCAGGAGCACGTGCTCGGGACGGGTGGGCGTGAGGTCGATGGTCTCCGCCCGGTAGACGGTGACGTCCGGACGGCGGTTGGTGAGCGGAAGGTCCTGCAGGCGGACGTCGAAGTCCGTGTCGGCGTTCCAGTCCGGGCCCGCAGCGGCGTCCAGGGCGTTGGCCAAGAGCCGAGCCAGCCGGTTGTGCCGCTTGGAGGCACTCGGGCTCACGACGACCATCCCGTCCACGATCTCGATGCCGGCGCACTGCTCCTCGGACCAGGAGTCGTACTGCTCCGCGCTGATCTGCGCATGCATCCACGCGGGCGCCACCATCTCGGCGGTCATGGTGTACCTCCTTCGAGAGGCATCGGCAGGTCCGGCGCTGCTGGGCCCAGCCTACTGTTTAGAGGTGCGGGGCCGCCCGACCCCGCGGAAGCGTCGGGAAGGGGGTGATGCCAACTCTTCGGAGAAGGGCCCCCACCACGTGCGGGCCCGCACGGGCGGTTCAGTCGAGCGGCGGCCCTGTGAGGTTCCGCCGGTCGCGCCGGACGCTGTGAGAGGCTGGGCCGCACGAACCGGTTGGCTGGTGTGACCTCGCCGTATCTGCTTCAGCATGCCGACAACCCCGTCGACTGGTGGCCCCGGTCGCCGGAGGCCTTCGAGGAGGCGCGGCGGCGCGAGGTGCCCGTGCTGCTGTCGGTCGGCCACTCGGCGTGCCACTGGTGCCAATGACTTAACACAACCAGACAGTCCTGACCTGGGGTTTTTCCGGAGAGCACTGACGTGGATGCGTATGGTGTACGGCCGGGCAAGGCGTCAACGCTGGGACCGAAGATCAGTGCACCCCCCGCCGCATTTGCCGAGTCGGCACTCTCGCAGTGGGCCCGTGCGGGACCGTGGCCCATATCCTGAGATGCGACAGGAAGGAGCCGTTGATGAGCGTCGATGCGGTCATGCACACCGAGTTCCCCGCCGGGTACGTGGTCTTCTTCGGTACTGACCGAAAGGTGATCATGACTCCGCAGAGCTTTGAGCACTCCAGCACGATCAAGTCGATGCAGATCGACTCGCTCTCGCTCGGCCGACATGCGAAGACTGCCTCTGAGGTGTAGCTGGACTTCCCGGCCGACGAGAACTCGGCCCCGGACTTCGCGATCCTGCGGGAGGACGCGCAGCGGCAGGGCAAGCGCTACGGCTTCGAGGACGTGCTGTTGATCGCTGAGGTGGTGTCGGTTTCCTCCGCGCGCAAGGACTACGACGACTGCACCGCGAAGTACGGCCGCTACGGCATCCCGGTCTACGTGGTGGTCGACCCATACGCCGCTGAGGTCGTCGTCCACACCCAGCCCACCGGCTCCGGCTACATCGCCGCCCATACGCACAAGTACGGCTCGGGCAAGCTTCCCGTCGAGCTGGCCGACGGGCGGACCTACACCCTCGACCTGGACGAGCTGCCCCGGCCTGAGACGGACGTCCGCTGACCGAATAGCTGAGCCCGGCACGTGCCTCGGCTCATCGAAGGCGTCTTACGCGCGTGGAACGGCTCCGGCGGGTTCCCCACGCCCCGCATGGCGCAGGAACTGCCAGCTCAGTACGCCCAGGGCTAGCGTCTGTGTCAGAGAGGCAAGCGCGAACAGGGACTGAACGGTCGGAGAGCACCAGGACGCGGTCGTGCCGACCATTGGCAGAACCAGGTACGTGATCAGGTCCACCGTGGTCCGGAGCTGCTTGCGCATGGTGCGGCCCGGGACGTTGCGCTGGCAGACCTCCCAGGAGACCACCATGCTGTGGATCCAGACGAGTTCCCCCAGGCGTGGTCCCAGTTGGTCGCGAACGTAGCAGCCGATCGACGAGATCTTCTCGTCGTTGACCAGGTAGGTCCAGGCCAGGATCAGGTAGATCACGGGGAAGTCGAGCACCAGGAGCGGACCGGCTGTTCCTTTCGACAGAGTCCCGTTCGGTGTACAGGGCGTTCTCTTTCTCCGAGCAGTTCCCGACGACTGGCGTCGATCCCCTGCTATGTGAGCGCGCCGTGCTGCTGGCCGTGACACGGGTCGTGGACTGCCTGTGTGCAGGGTAGACGCCGCAGTGACGCGGCTTCCACGAGCGGGGGCTCCGTGGCAGGCGGGAGCAGTTCACCGGGCAGCCGGTCGGTCCGGAGGCCCGGAGAGCGCCCTCCCTCGGCACCGCCGGGCCGTGGCTCTCCCGTACTCAGCTTCCGTACTGGCGCAGCAGGTCCACCATGTTGCGGATCAGCGGTATCGCCGCGTCGCCGGCCTTGTCCTTGTCGTTGAAGTGCATCAGTTCGTTGCGGATCTCGCGGAGTCCGTTGAGGTGGGCCGCGAAGGACTTGCGGTCGAGCGGCCAGCCCAGCCGGTCCCACTGCTGCTGATTGCTCAGCACCGTCTGGTAGTCGCCGTAACCCAGTTGGTCGTAGGAGGTGAGCTTGCGTCGTCCGTCCGGGTCACAGAGAGCGATCACCTCTGCCAGGTTCAGCTCCCGCGCGATGATCCGACGCAGCTGCCGGTCGAGATCGCCGATGAGGAGGAACGGCCTGGCCGTGGCACCGTATTCGGCGGCAACGTCGGCGACGGTGATGATTCCAGCGATCTTGTTCGTCTGATCCTTGACCAGGAGAAACCCGAACTGTTCGAGCAAGGGCAGGGCGTCGATCAGGTGGTCGGCATAGCTGACGGCGTGCGCTTTGACGACGGCCTTCGAGAAGGGGGCGTGGGGATCGGTGTGGCGGGCAAGCGCGATGGACTCCCAGGTGACGGCCCCGCGGAGATTACGCGGCCCATCCAGCACCGGCAGTTGGGAGAACCCGTTGAGCTGCATCTTGGTGAATGCCTCTTCGAAGCTCGCCGAGGAGGTGAGCGACTCCACCCCCTTGAGTGCCGAGGGCAGATTGCCCACCGTCTGCCGCTGGACCGGCTCGTCGTCCTCGTCCTCTTCCTCGTCCCCTTCGCCGTCGAGGACAGGCGGCGGTGCGCCGGTCAGTCGCATCTCGGTGGGCAACGAGCCCTCCGGTTCCCGCGTCGCTGCTTCTTGCGCGCTCTCCGGCTCTGGCTCGGTGGGCGCCCCCTGCTCTTCCTCGGCGTCCACGGTCGGCCCAGTCAGGGTCACCCGATCGTCGAAACCCACGTCCGCGAAGTCGGGCAGCGTCGAGAGACCGTGGTTGGCCAGCTCGGCAGCGACCCGCGCACTGACCAAGTAGCCGCGCCTGGCCGCTCCCCACCAGCCCAACAGGTCACGAACGGTGACGGTGACTGGAGTGCCCGCGTCGGCCTGCCTCCGAGCGTCCTTCAGGCGGTCGTGCCGACCAGCCGAGGCGTCCGCCGTCGAGTCGCCGGAGGACGGCTGCTCCGCGACCGTGTCCAGCAGGTTCTGGCGCAACTCGTCCAGCGGGGTGCCGTCGGCCAATTCCCAGGCGGTCCACCCGTCGAAGGGTCCCCGTCCCGTTGCCGCGGCGGCAGCCTGGGAAGGGGTCCTGAACTGTCGCCCGTTGCTCAGTGCAATCCTGCCGTCCGCAGTCACCCGGGCGTGATGTTGATGCCCCGACCGCTTGCGCCGGAAGATGAGCGGAGACTCTGGTGCCAGCAGTCCCGCGTCGATCAGGTCCGAGATCCGTACCCGTCGTCCCCCGAACAAGTAGGAGGCCCGCCCGGAGGAATCCTCCGCACCGTCGTCCACCGTGGAATCCGTCATTGATGGCTCCCCCTCCAAACCGTTCCCACCCCAGAAGGGTCCGATCATCACAGAGATCCTCCCGTGGCGCCGGGGAATGAGGGGGACGGCCTTCCTGGGCGGTCCCGGTCCTGCCCGGACCGGCTCGTCTGTGCCGTAGGCGGGCCCCGTCGCCCTCGTGCGCGAGGATGGGCCCATGCCGAACCGCCTTGTGAACGAGACCTCCCCGTACCTCCAGCAGCACGCCGACAACCCCGTCGACTGGTGGCCCTGGTCGCCGGAGGCCTTCGAGGAGGCGCGGCGGCGCAAGGTGCCCGTGCTGCTGTCGGTCGGCTACTCGGCGTGCCACTGGTGCCACGTGATGGCGCACGAGTCCTTCGAGGACGAGCTGTGCGCCGCCTACATGAACGAGCACTTCGTCAACATCAAGGTGGACCGCGAGGAGAGGCCCGACGTCGACGCCGTCTACATGGAGGCCGTGCAGGCCGCCACCGGCCAGGGCGGCTGGCCGATGACGGTGTTCCTGAACGCCGAGGCCGAGCCGTTCTACTTCGGGACCTACTTCCCGCCCGAGCCCCGGCACGGCATGCCCTCCTTCATGCAGGTCCTCGAAGGCGTGCGGACCGCCTGGGTGGGCCGTCCCGAGGAGGTCGCCGAGGTCGCGCGGCGGATCGTACGGGACCTGTCCGGGCGGACGCTCGACTACGGCAAGGCCGGCGAGCCCGGCGCCGAGGAGCTGGCGCAGGCGCTGCTGGGGCTGACCCGCGAGTACGACTCCGTGCACGGCGGGTTCGGCGGCGCGCCCAAGTTCCCGCCGTCCATGGTGCTGGAGTTCCTGCTGCGCCACCACGCGCGCACCGGCTCCGAGGGCGCCCTGCAGATGGCCGCCGACACCTGCGAGGCCATGGCGCGCGGCGGCATCTACGACCAGCTCGGCGGCGGGTTCGCCCGGTACGCCGTGGACCGCGCCTGGGTGGTCCCGCACTTCGAGAAGATGCTGTACGACAACGCGCTGCTCTGCCGGGTCTACGCGCACCTGTGGCGGGCCACCGGCTCCGACCTCGCCCGCCGGGTGGCCTTGGAGACCGCCGACTTCATCGTCCGCGAACTGCGCACCGACCAGGGCGGCTTCGCCTCCGCGCTCGACGCCGACAGCGCGGACCCGGACACCGGCGCGCACGTGGAGGGCGCGTACTACGCGTGGACCCCGGCGCAGCTGCGGGAGGTGCTGGGGGACGAGGACGGAGACCTGGCCGTCGCCTACTTCGGGGTGACCGAGGAGGGGACCTTCGAGCACGGGAAGTCCGTGCTCCAGCTGCCCCAGGAGGGGCCGGCGGCGGACGCCGCACGGATCGCGTCCGTCCGGGAGCGGCTGCTCGCCGCGCGCGCCGAACGGCCCGCGCCCGGGCGGGACGACAAGGTCGTGGCGGCCTGGAACGGGCTGGCCGTCGCCGCGCTCGCCGAGTGCGGGGCGTACTTCGACCGCCCCGACCTGGTGGAACGGGCGACCGAGGCCGCGGACTTGCTGGTACGGGTGCACATGGACGGGCGGGCCCGCCTGGCGCGGACCAGCCGGGACGGGCAGGTCGGCGCGAACGCCGGGGTGTTGGAGGACTACGGCGACGTCGCGGAGGGCTTCCTCGCGCTGGCGTCCGTGACGGGCGAGGGCGTCTGGCTGGAGTTCGCCGGCTTCCTCCTGGACCTGGTCCTGGACCGGTTCGCCGCACCGGACGGCTCCCTGTACGACACCGCGCACGATGCGGAGCAGCTGATCAGGCGGCCGCAGGACCCCACCGACACGGCGGCGCCGTCCGGCTGGACGGCCGCGGCCGGAGCGCTGCTGTCGTACGCGGCGCACACCGGCTCGGAGGCGCACCGGACGGCGGCGGAGCGGGCGCTCGGCGTGGTGCAGGCGCTGGGGCCGCGCGCCCCGCGGTTCATCGGGCACGGGCTGGCGGCGGCCGAGGCGCTGCTCGACGGGCCGCGCGAGGTCGCGGTGGTCGGCGCGCCGCAGGATCCGGAGCTGGCGGCGCTGCACCGGGTGGCGCTGCTCGGGACGGCTCCCGGGGCGGTGGTCGCGGCGGGGATGCCGCGCGCCGAGGACGGCAGCGGCGGCGAGTTCCCGCTGCTGGCCGGGCGGACGCTCGTGGACGGGGCGGCGACGGCGTACGTGTGCCGGCACTTCGTGTGCGCGCGGCCCACGACGGACCCGGCCGAGCTGGCGGAGCAGGTGGGCACGACCCGAGCCTGACGACCCGGCCCTGACGACCCGGGCCCGCACAGCTCCCGCCCGGCGGCCCGAGCTTTGACCGCCCGGCCCCGGCCCTGACGACCCGGGCCCGCGCAGCTCCCGCCCGGCGGCCCGAGCTTTGACCGCCCGGCCCCGGCCCTGACGACCCGGGCCCGCGCAGCTCCCGCCCGGCAGGCCCGCGCTCTCTCGGCCCGGGTCTGCCGGGCCGGGGTCAGTGGGAGTAGGCGGCCAGCGAGATGCCGACGTAGTGGGCCACGAAGGCCGCCAGCGTCAGCGAGTGGAAGACCTCGTGGAAGCCGAAGAAGCGGGGGGAGGGGTTGGGCCGCTTCATGCCGTAGACGACCCCGCCCACGCTGTAGAGCAGTCCGCCGACGACGACCAGGACGAGGACGGCGATGCCGCCCGCGCGCAGGAAGTCGGGCAGGAAGAAGACCGCCGCCCAGCCCATGGCGATGTAGCAGGGGGTGTAGAGCCAGCGCGGCGCGCCGACCCAGAAGACGCGGAAGGCGATGCCGGCCCCGGCGGCGATCCACACCGCCCACAGCAGGGTGCGCCCGGTGGACGGCGGGAGCAGCAGGACGGTCAGCGGGGTGTACGTGCCCGCGATGATCAGGAAGATGTTGGCGTGGTCGAGCCGCCGCAGCACGGCCTCGCCGCGCGGGCCCCAGGTGCCGCGGTGGTAGACCGCGCTCACGCCGAAGAGCAGGCAGGCCGTGAGGATGTAGACCCCGCAGGCCACGCGCGCCCGGGTCGAGTCGGTGAAGGCCATGAGGACCAGGCCCGCGACGAGCACGGCCGGGAACATGCCGAGGTGGAGCCAGCCGCGCAGGAGCGGTTTGGCCTCCAAAGCGGACTCGACGGCCTCCGCCGCCTCGGCGACGGGCCGGGCCACCGACCCGGCGACCGATTCGGCGGCCGCGGAGGCCCGGGCGGCAGCGTCTGAAGTCATGGCCCACATGCTACCTACGGGTCCGTAGGTTTCCGTCAGTCCTCTTTACGGAAGATTGACGGACGTGGCGATGCTCACGTGAGAGGCCCTCTGGACATATGCGCACATCCACCGGATGATCAGATGAGTGCGGTCGGCACCGGATGAGCGGAGCGCGAAGCGTCCGGGTCGCAGCCCCCACGGGGCAAACACCAAACAAACCCCTCAACAAGGAGCAATCGTGGCGCGCGACAACGCGGCTCCCACCATTCCGACGACCCACCGGGAACTGATCACCTGGGTGGACGAGATCGCCGCCCTGACCCAGCCCGACCGCGTCGTCTGGTGCGACGGATCCGAGGCCGAGTACGAGCGCCTGTGCGAGGAGCTCGTCACCCAGGGCACGTTCAGGAAGCTCGACGAGACCAAGCGCCCGAACTCGTACTACGCCGCCTCCGACCCCTCCGACGTCGCGCGCGTCGAGGACCGGACCTTCATCTGCTCCGAGAAGGAGGAGGACGCGGGCCCGACCAACCACTGGAAGGCCCCGGCCGAGATGAAGGAGCTCTTCGCCGGCAAGGGCGCGGAGGGCGGCATCTTCCGCGGCTCCATGAAGGGCCGGACGATGTACGTCGTCCCCTTCTGCATGGGCCCCCTCGGCTCCGAGCTCTCCGCGATCGGCGTCGAGATCACCGACTCCGCCTACGTCGCCGTCGCCATGCGCACCATGACCCGCATGGGCAAGGCCGTCCTCGACGAACTCGGCACCGACGGGTTCTTCGTCAAGGCCGTCCACACCCTCGGCGCCCCGCTCGCCGACGGCCAGGCCGACGTCCCGTGGCCCTGCAACACCACCAAGTACATCTCGCACTTCCCCGAGACCCGCGAGATCTGGTCCTACGGTTCCGGCTACGGCGGCAACGCCCTGCTCGGCAAGAAGTGCTACGCCCTGCGCATCGCGTCCGTCATGGCCCGCGACGAGGGCTGGCTCGCCGAGCACATGCTGATCCTCAAGCTCACCCCGCCCACCGGCGAGGCCCGGTACATCGCCGCCGCGTTCCCGAGCGCCTGCGGCAAGACCAACCTGGCGATGCTGGAGCCCACCATCCCCGGCTGGACCGTCGAGACCGTCGGTGACGACATCGCCTGGATGCGCTTCGGCGAGGACGGCCGCCTCTACGCGATCAACCCCGAGGCCGGCTTCTTCGGCGTCGCCCCCGGCACCGGCGAGCACACCAACGCCAACGCCATGAAGACGATGTACGCGAACACCGTCTTCACCAACGTCGCGCTCACCGACGACGGCGACGTGTGGTGGGAGGGCATGACCGAGCAGTCGCCCGCCCACCTCACCGACTGGAAGGGCAACGACTGGACGCCGGAGTCCGGCACCCCGGCCGCCCACCCGAACGCCCGCTTCGCCGTCCCGGCCTCGCAGTGCCCGACGATCGCCCCCGAGTGGGAGGACCCCGAGGGCGTCCCGATCTCCGCGATCCTCTTCGGCGGCCGCCGCGCCTCCGCCGTGCCCCTGGTCACCGAGTCCTTCGACTGGAACCACGGCGTCTTCATCGGCTCGAACATCGCCTCCGAGAAGACCGCCGCCGCCGAGGGCAAGGTCGGCGAGCTGCGCCGCGACCCGTTCGCCATGCTGCCGTTCTGCGGCTACAACATGGGCGACTACATGGGCCACTGGGTCGACGTGGCCAAGGGCAAGGACCAGTCCAGGCTCCCGAAGATCTACTACGTGAACTGGTTCCGCAAGAACGACGCGGGCGCGTTCGTGTGGCCCGGCTTCGGCGAGAACAGCCGCGTCCTGAAGTGGGTCGTCGGCCGCCTCGACGGCACCGCCGACGGCGTCGAGACCCCCATCGGCGTCCTGCCGACCGCGGAGTCCCTCGACACCGACGGCCTGGACCTGTCCGCCGCCGACCTCGACTTCCTCCTCACCGTCGACAAGGAGGTCTGGCGCGAGGAGGCCGCCCTGGTCCCCGAGCACCTGAACACCTACGGCGACCACACGCCCAAGGAACTGTGGGACCAGTACCACGCGCTCGTCGAGCGCCTGGGCTGACCCGCCCGCCCCGGTCACCGGGGCCCGAGAACGTGGGAGCCCCCGACCAAGCGGTTCCCACCGCAGCACCGGTCCCCCGGCAGGCGCGTCCTCGCCCGCCGGACGGACCGCGTGCGACCGCCGATGGCGGGCCCCCGCGCGAACGGGAGCCCGCCATCGGGCACTTCCGAAGCCGAAGCGGCAGCCGGAGCCGCGGCCGGGTCCGCGGCCCCGTGCCTTCGCGGCAGCAGGGCCGCGGTCAGGAGCGGCCCCGGTCCTCCAGGTACGTCGTGTGCGTCCGCTGCCGGCGCGCCTCCGCCTCGCGCAGCGCCGCCGCCACCCCCTCCGCCTCCTCGTACAGCGCCGCCAACTGCCGCTCCAGTTCGCGTTCCGGCGATGCGCCGCCCGGGGTGATCCGGGTCCACCAGCGCGTCCGGTGGTAGGCGTCCACGCACTCCGGCACGTCCGCGCGGATCGCCCGCGACAGCACGTGCACCGCCTCCGGTTCGGCGCCCAGCACGTCGGCCGCCCACCCCGGATCGAGCAGCGCCGCGTACCGCTCCAGCAGCCCGGCCAGCGTCCCGGCCGCCGTCGGCGGCAGCTCGGCCCGGGCCACGTACGCGCGCAGCCGGCCGAGGTCCTCCCGTACGGCGCCCAGCCGCTCGGCGGCGTCCGGGTAGCGCGGCGGCGCCACCCGCTCCGGCGGGGCGATCAGCGCGCCCGCGCCGTACAGCCCGGCCACCACCGCCGGCCAGTACGGGCCCGCCGACCCGGCCAGGGCGAGGGCCACCCCGGCCACCCCGCAGGCCGAGCCGGCCAGGTTCTTCTTCGACTCCAGGTAGCCGAGGACCCTACTGGTAGCCACGGATCTCCTCGAACGCCCCGTCGAGCGCACCGCTGCCGCCGGTGGCGTCGAAGAGCCGTCCGCCGGTCAGTTCGGTGATGTGGGTGAGCTCCCTGCGGTCCGAGTCGCCGAACAGCACCGCGAAGACCGGGGTGTGCCGCTGACCCTCCGGCAGCGCCGCGTAGAAGGAGTCGAAGTCCTGCACCTTGTCCCCGCTCTGTCCGTCCGTCATCAGCACGATCGACGTGAACGCGTCCGCGCCACCCCGCCCGAGGTGCTGGTAGGCCGCCTTCAGACTGCCGTACACGGCCGTGCCCCCGGCCGGCTCCAGCGCGCCCACGTCCCGCCGGATCGCGTCGAGGGCCGGCCCCGGGGCGCCCGGATCGACCACGTGCGTCAGCACCTTCTTCACCCGGTCGCCGAAGGGCAGCAGCGTCACCTCCTCGCGGTCGCGGAAGCGCCGTCCGGTGCCCGAACCCCCGCTGCCCGTGAGGTCGGTGAGCGCGGACTTGAGCCGTCCGATGCGGTCCTCCTCGCCCATCGAGCCCGAGGTGTCCAGGACGTACACCGTCCGCGAGGGCCTGCGCAGCTCGTTCTCGTACGAGGCCAGCAGCCCGTCGGCCACCGACAGCGACCCCGGGAAGGGCAGCTCGCGGCGGACCGTGGCCTCCAGCCCGGCCGCCGGCGCGACCCCGGCCGCGACCGGCCGCCGGAAGGTCCGTTCGGTGATCGACCGCTGCGCCTCCGGGCCGCGCAGCCAGTCGGTCAGCACGCGCCCCGACTCGCGGGCCCCGGCCGGAGCCGAGGTCAGCAGGGTCAGCGGGTAGTGGGCCGTCACCACGCCGTCGCGCGGCCGGACCACCGTCAGGCCGCTCTTCGCGTCCCGGTTCATCGACAGCAGGACGGACTCGTAGTTGACCAGCGCGTCCACGTCCCCGCGCTGGGCGTACGCGTCGGCCAGCCAGCCCGAGGAGCCCGAGGTCAGCTTCTGCCCGGCGAAGAACTCCTTCAGCCGGGGCGCCGCC
Organism: Streptomyces subrutilus; assembly: GCF_008704535.1. NCBI lineage: Bacteria > Bacillati > Actinomycetota > Actinomycetes > Kitasatosporales > Streptomycetaceae > Streptomyces > Streptomyces subrutilus. The sequence goes on along the minus strand of NZ_CP023701.1, from coordinate 2,972,340 downwards.
GTCCGCACGTCCGCGTCGGTGAGCGCCGACTGCGCGCCCGACAGCCCCGAGGCCACCGAGACCAGCGCGGAGAAACCGGAGTTGGAACGCACCGGATCGGTCATCCCGTACGTCAGCCGGCCGCCGGCCACCGCCTCGTGCACCGCCGACCAGGTCACCTCATCGGGCTTCCAGCCGAGCCGCGCCAGGGCCTGCGGCCGTACGCCGAGGGCGACCGGAGAGGACATCACGGGGGTCGCGTCGGCGAGCTTCGCGGCCGCCCCGGGCCGCAGCCGCAGGTAGTCGTCGGAGGAGAGCCAGATCGCGTCGTACGCCCCGTCCGCCTTCCCGGAGGCGACCTGCTCGGCGGCGTCGAGGGTGCCGGTCCAGGTCAGTCGCACCGTGACCCCGGTCGCGGCCCGGGCGGCCTCCAGCACCGGCTCCATGTCGGCGAGCTCGCTGGAGGCCAGGACGCGCAGGGTGCCCTCCCGGTAGGCGGTGGGCTTCGCCGGGTCCGGGGCGGCGGAGGAGCCGGTGCAGGCGGTGGCCGCGGCCAGCACGCCGAGGCACAGGGCGAGCACGGCGAGCGGGGTGCGGCGCGTCCCCCGCGAGCGCGCGGGCGCGTCGGGCGCGTCGGGTCGCGGGGTGCGGCGGGCCGCGCTCACCGGGTCTCCCCGTCGGGCGCGCCGGCGGTGCGGGTGCGCTCCAGGTAGGCCGAGGCGGTGCGCAGTTCGCCGCTCAGGGACTCCACGGTGGCCGCCATGTTCTCGGTGGCCCGCGCCTTGAACGTGTCGATCGCGTCGAGGGTGCGGTGGATCTGCTCGAAGGCCGTGCGCAGCGTCTCCGTGCCGACCGCCGGGTCGGCGGCGAGCCGTTGGATCTCGCCGCTCTGCGTGCCCAGCATCTGCGCGTTGCCCCGGATCAGCTCCTCGGTGGTGCCCTTGAGGGCGTCGACCTGCGCGACGACCCGGCGCTGGTGGTCGAGGGCCGAGGCCAGCATCACGGCGATCCGCAGCGCCGAGACGGTGGTGCTGGCCGCCCGGTCGACGCCCTTGATCAGCTCGTCGTTGGTGCGCCGGACCACGTCCATCGCCAGGTAGCCCTGGGCGCAGACGGCCAGCTGGGTCAGCAGGTCCTGGTGCTTCTGCCGGACGGGGAAGAGCACGTCCGCGCGCAGGGCGTCGGCCTGCCGCGGGTCGGCGCCCTCCGTCTCGGCGACGCGCTGTCCGACGGCCGCGTCCAGGGCCTCGGTGAGGACCGCGTGTTCCTGGAGCCGGCCCATGGTCTCCCACAGCCCGGCCCGTTCGGTGTGCAGGGCGGCGTTGTCGCGGCGCAGTTCGTCCTGGCCGCCGCGGAGCGCGCCCACGAGGGAGTCGAGCGTCGCCTGCGCGGAGGCGTAGCGGGCCACGTGGTCGCGCAGCCGGTTGCCGCCCGGCAGCCGCGAGAGCAGCCTGCGGGCGCCGCGGGCGGGCGTGTCCCGGGGGTCGAGGTCCCGTACGGTCCGCCGCAGTTCGACCAGGGAGCCGGCCACCCGGGCCTGGGCCGCTCCGCCGCCGTCCGCGCCGAGGGACCGTACGGCCCGCTCCAGCATGCGGTTGGACTGCTGGGCGGCGGAGCGGACGTCGGCCGCGCCGAGCCCGGTGATCTCGTCGATGCGCCGGGCGAACTCGGGGGAGCGGGCGTCGGTCCCGGCGAGCGAGCCGACGTACTCGGCGGCCCGGCGGGCCATCTCGTCGCGGACGCCGTCCTGGAGCGGTACGAGGCCCGCGGCCCGGTCCCGGCGGACCGGGGGGACGGGTTCGGGTGCGGTGAGGACGAAGGTGTCGTCCCCGGGAGGTGTCGGTGTCACGGTGTGTCCCCCTGGCCCTTGGCGCGGGCGGCCAGCGCCATCAGGTTCTTGACGGTCGGCGTGCCGACCTGGCGGATGCCGGCCAGCGCCGGGTTGAGGTAGGCGGAGTGCGGGGCGGTGGCGGCGGTGAACGCGGGCACGCCGTCCTGCGGGCGGAAGCCGTGCCGCAGGACGAGGTCGCGCAGGACGGGGTCGGTGGCGAGGAGGGTGCCGAGCTCCCGGGCCCCGTCGGTGAGCGGCACGAAGGTGTGAGCGGTGTTGACGGTGGTGTCCGGGTAGAGCACCACCATGTTGTCGAGGTCGCCGCCGCCCTGCTGCTGGAGCAGGAGGGAGGCCACCTGGGACTCGTAGACCAGGATGAGCGGTTCGCCGCCGCCGCTGATGAACGCCCGGAACGGGTCGTCGCTGCTGGGCTCCAGGGCGCCCTGGACGGAGATGAGCTTGCGCATCAGGGGCGCGGTGCGGGCGAGGGCGGCGTCGTCGGCGACGACCGTGCCGCCGTTCGCCACGTTGGAGGCGGCGGCCAGGAAGAGGGCGCCGGAGTTGGAGGTCGCCGGGTCGGTGGTCTTGACGAACACGGTGCCGGTCAGTTCGCCGTGCGCGGCCGCGCCGGACAGCTGCTGCCAGGTGCGGTCGTCGGCGGCGGCCTTCAGGAACGGGCCCATGAGGAGGGTTCCGGTGTGCGGTCCGCCCTTCTTCGCGAGGCCGTTGGCGGCGAGCACCTCGGCGGCGTTGGTCCGGGCGATGACGACGAGCGGCGAGTAGAAGGGCCTGGTCTCCTGCGCGCCCTTCACCCCGGCCGCGGCCTCGATCTCCTTGGCCGGTTCGCTGCTGCCGGGAAAGGCGAAGTCGTAGTCCTTCAGGGCGAGTCGGTCCATCGCCCAGGAGCCCGACGTCTCGGCCTTCACGGTGTAGCCCCGCGTGGCGAGGGCTTTGACGACGTCGGGGTCCCGGAAGAACTCGTACTTCTCCGAACCGATGACGCCGCGCACGGTCTTCGTTGCCGTGGTGTGCGGGCTCTGCCCCCCGAGGAGGACGACGGCTGCCGCGCCGCCGATCAGGAGGAGGCCCAGGAGGATGCCCAGGATGCGTCTCACGGGTGCAGCGTGCTCGCGGAAACCCACATTCCGCGCGGAGTCGCGTGAACGCCGGGTGTCCGGCCGGTCCCACTTCGAAATGCTGTGTGGGCCCGCTGGTGCTGGTGACGGGAGCGGCGGCCGGGGAGGATCGGGGGATGGGCGTGAGCGCGTTGAAGTGGCGGGGCTGGGTGGTCGGGCTGGTGGCGCTGGCCGGCCTGCTGGTGTTCGCCCCGCTGGGGCTGTACGTGTGGGCCAGCGGCGGCGCCGGGGGCGCCGACGCGGCTGCGGCGCCGCGGCCGGCGCTGGAGGGCGTACGGGTCACCGGGTGCCGGATCGATCCGGCGAGCAGGCGGGTGGTGGCCACGGTGGAGGCGGCGGGGCGGCCCGAGGGGCCGGGCGCCTACGTGGTGACGGTGGAGTTCCGCGACTCCGCGCGGGCGGAGCCGGGCGGGCGCACCGCCCAGTCGCTGGTCCGCATCCCCGGGGTGGCGGTGGGGGTGACCGAGTCGGCCGAGGCGCTGGGTCCGGTGTGGCCGGTGGCGACGGTCCCGTGGTGCGGGGCCGAGGCGGCGGCGTTCACGCCGCTCTCGCCGCAGCCGCGGCGCTGAGGACCGCCGGGGGCAGGGGCGAGAGGGGCCCGCGCCCGCGCGGGGGAGTGTGGCGCCCGGTCCGGAGCCTCCGCGGCCCCGGACCGGGGCCGTCAGTGGGCGCCGGCCAGGTCCAGGGAGTCCAGGGCGGCGGCGTGGGCGTCCATGCGCTCGGCGGCGAGGATCGCGACGGTGGTGTCGGCGCGGGACGCGGCGACGAGCAGCGCGCGGGCGGCGAGGTCGTGCGCCCGCTGGTGCAGCGGGGCGGCCCCGTCGGCGCCGGGCCCGCCCTGAGCGGCCCGTACGGGCGCGGCTCCGCGCAGCCGCGTCACCTGGACGGCGATCCCGGTGGCCGCGTCGGCCAGCCCGAGCTCGTCGGTCACGGCGAGCAGTGCGGACAGGTGCCCGGCGAGCTGGATGTCCAGCGCCTCGGCACGGCTGCTGTGGGGGTAGTCGTCCGGGTGGCCGCCCGTCCGGTGGACGACCGACTTGCTGCGGCTCGGCTCGTACATGAGGTGGCCTCCTGCGGGGTCAGGAGACCATCTTACATTGGAATGCGTCTAAAGTTGAGCTGGATCGATTCTTCTTCGAGCGGGTCCGGCCGGCGCCCCCGCGGGCCCGTTGTCAGTGCTGGCCGTAGCCCTCCAGGAAGTTCCCGATCCGGGTCACCGCGTCGGCCAGGTCCTTGGCGTTCGGCAGCGTCACGATCCGGAAGTGGTCGGGCTCGGGCCAGTTGAAGCCCGTCCCGTGCACGACCATGATCTTCTCGGCGCGCAGCAGGTCCAGGACCATCTGCCGGTCGTCCTTGATCTTGTAGACGGACGGGTCGAGGCGCGGGAAGGCGTACAGCGCGCCCTTGGGCTTCACGCAGGTGACGCCGGGGATGCGGGTCAGCAGGTCGTAGGCGACGTTGCGCTGCTCCAGGATGCGCCCGCCCGGCAGGACAAGGTCCTCGATCGACTGCCGCCCGCCGAGCGCGGTGGCCACCGCGTGCTGCGACGGCATGTTCGCGCACAGCCGCATGTTCGCCAGGATCGTCAGCCCCTCGATGTAGGAGGAGGCGTGCTTCTTGGGGCCGCAGACCGCCATCCAGCCGGCCCGGTAGCCCGCGACGCGGTAGTTCTTCGAGAGCCCGTTGAAGGTCAGCGTCAGCAGGTCCGGCGCGATGACGGCGGTGTTGGTGTGCGTGGCGCCGTCGTACAGGATGCGGTCGTAGATCTCGTCCGAGCAGACGATCAGGTCGTGGCGCCGGGCGATGTCCGTCAGCCCGCGCAGCATCTCGTCGTCGTAGACGGCGCCGGTGGGGTTGTTCGGATTGATGATCACGATCGCGCGGGTGCGGTCGGTGATCTTGCGCTCGACGTCCGCGAGGTCCGGCATCCAGTCGGACTGCTCGTCGCAGCGGTAGTGCACGGCGGTGCCGCCGGCCAGGCTGACCGAGGCCGTCCACAGCGGGTAGTCCGGCGCCGGGACCAGCACCTCGTCGCCGTCGTCGAGCAGCGCCTGCATCGACATCTGGATCAGCTCGGAGACGCCGTTGCCGAGGTAGATGTCCTCGACGTCCAGTGCGATGCCCTTGGTCTGGTAGTGCTGCATGACCGCGCGGCGCGCGGAGAGCAGCCCCTTCGCGTCCCCGTACCCGTGGGCCGTGCCCAGGTTGCGGAGCATGTCCTCAAGGATCTCCGGCGGGCACTCGAAGCCGAAGGCCGCGGGGTTGCCGGTGTTGAGCTTGAGGATGCGATGACCTGCCGCTTCGAGCCGCATCGCCTCTTCGAGGACGGGTCCGCGGATCTCGTAGCAGACATTGGCGAGTTTCGTTGACTGGATCACCTGCATGACGGGAGCTTACGGGCCCCCGGCGGCCCTGTCCCGGGCATTCGAGCGGAAGTCCGGCGGGTGAAATGTACCGTTTCGGGCAATGCGTGGGTCGCGGCGCGCCCCACCCTTGGAAACCGGGGCCCTGCCGCTGCCGGGGCCTGCGGAATGGGTGGGGCGGGGGGAGCGGGCCGCGCCGGGTGTTGCGCTCGTCACCCCGGGGCTGTCGGAGGGACGCTTTAGCGTGGCGGGGTGAAGCCGATCAGGATCATCCCGGGGGACGCGACGAGCCCCCGGGCCGAAGGGCCCAAAGTCATCGCGCACGTCTGCAACGACCTCGGCGGCTGGGGCAAGGGATTCGTCGTCGCCGTCTCGCGCCGCTGGCCCGAACCGGAGGCCGCCTACCGCGCCTGGCACCGCGGCCGCAGCGGCAACGACTTCGGGCTCGGCGCCGTCCAAGTGGTGCGGGTGCGGCCCGACGTGTGGGTGGCCAACATGATCGGCCAGCGCGGCATGCGGACCGGCAGCGCGGGCCCGCCGATCCGCTACGAGGCCCTGGCCGACTGCCTGGCCGCACTGGGCGACCGGGCCCTGGAGCTCGGCGCCACCGTGCACATGCCGCGCATAGGCACCGGGCTGGCCGGCGGCACGTGGACGCGCGTCGAGCCGCTGATCGACGATGCGCTCGGCGCGCGGGACGTACAGGTCACCGTCTACGACCACGCCTGAGGACGCCCCGGCCGGGCGGCCCGAGAAGCCGTTGTGGACGCGGACGGGCCGGTCGAAGAGCCGAGCCGGTGGGCCGGAGTGTGCGGTGTGACGTTTCAGCACATCAGGTGGGGAGGGCAGGATGCCCCCATGCGCTACCGCTACGCGACCGGGGCCGACGCCCCCGCCATGGCCGCACTCTTCGCCGCCAACCACCACGACGCCCTCACCCCGGACCGGCGCCGGGCGCAGGGGTTCGTCCAGGGCGCCTTCGGCGAGGACGCGCTGCGCGCGATGGCGGACGGCGGTGAACTGCTGCTCGCCGAGGACGGGTCGAGGCTCGCCGGCCTCCTCGCCCTCTCGGTGGCCGCGGACCTCCCGCACCCGCCCCCGCCGGTCCGCGCGCTCCTCGCCGCCCAGGACGCTCTGCACTGGCGGGGCCGTCCGCTCAGGGACGTGCGCTGGCTGCTGTACGGGCCCGTGGTCGTGGACGCCGCCTTCCGCGGGCACGGGGTGGCCCGCGGGCTGTACGCGAGGGCCGTCGCGGAGGCGGCGGGGCGCGCGGAGGCCCTGGTCGCCTTCATCGAAGCGGGCAACGAGCCGTCGCGGCGCGTGCACGTCGACGCCTTCGGCATGACCCCGCTCGGCGACTACGAGGCCGCCGGCCGCACCTACACCGCCGTCGCCGCCCCCGCCGCGAGCGGGGGTGCGGCGGCCTGAACGGTCAGTCGGCGCAACGGGCGGCGACCCCGCCGAGGAACACGCCCCAGACCCCCGCCGGGACGGAGAACCGCGGCCCGGCCTCCCCGAGCTTGGAGTCCCGGACGTGCACGGTGTCGGGGCACGCGGCCACCTCGACGCAGTTGGCACCTTCGTCGTCGCTGTACGTGGACTTCCGCCAGTCCAGGGCGACTTCGATGCAGTCGCTGCCTTGTGCGTCGCTGTAACTGGACTTGAACCAGGTAAGACGGCTGCTCATAGCTCCTCCGCGAGCCTCTTGATGAATTCCGCCGACTCCGCAGCGCCGAGGGCGTTCATCCGGATCATGCCATGCGTCTGGGTGAGCGAGCTGACCTTGTCTCGGTGCGAGTACATGGCCGTCGTCTTCTGTCCATCCGCCCAGGCCCACAGTTGGTGATCGGGTGTCTCCATGAGGACGAGGGGCCCTCGTAGAGCCGCGCCACATGCTCGCCCGGTGGGCAGAATTTGGATGAAGACGTTGCGTAGACCGCTGAGTTTCAGGAGGTGGTGCAACTGCCGTCGCATGACCTCTTTGCCTCCCACCTCCGTACGCATGGCGGCTTCACCGATGATGAAGCTGTAGACCGTCTTGATTCGGCGCTCCATGGCTTCCTGGCGCGTAAGGCGCCTTCCCACGCGTTCCGCGATCGTCTCCGCGTCCACCGGAGGCGAGCTGTCGCCCATCAGAGCCTCCATGTACTCCTGGCTCTGGAGCAGCCCCGGGATCAACAGCGGCTCGTAGTTGTTGAAGGCGACGCACTCCGCCTCCGCCGCCATGAACTCCTCCGACCGCTTCGGGAACGGCTCCGGCTTCATGTACTCGGCCACCGCCAGCAGTTTCCCGGCCGCCCCGAACATCTGGTCCGCCGCCCGCAGCAACTGCATCGTGGGCCGTCTGCGGCCCAGTTCCATCGACTTGACCGTCTCCGCGTCGTAGTTCGACTCGGCCCCGAGCTCCTCCCGGGACTTCCCGGCCTCCGTACGCCACAACCTGACCTGGTTGCCGCCGTACCGCCATGCCTCCGTCATCGGTGCTCCCTCCCTCCCCGTCCGGATACCGCGCGTGTACAAACGATCCCCGTCTACGCGCTGTTACTCGCCCGGCCCCTACCCCGCGCGCCACCGTGGGGACCATGGATCACCCCATCGAGTGGCGCTACCCCCGCGCGCCCATCAGCGTCCCCCGCGCCCGTGCACGACTCGCCGCGCAGGCCCGCGCGTGGAAGCTGCCCGAGGACACCGCCGAGACCGCGGTACTGCTGCTCGGCGAGCTCATGGCCAACGCCTGCCGGCACGTCCGGGTCCCCGGCCGGGAGGTGTGGGTGCGGTGCCTGCTCGACGGGGAGCGGCTGCGGGTGGAGGTGCTCGACGCCGGGCGCGAGATGCCCGTCGTGCGGGAGCCTCGGCCGCTGGCCGAGTCGGGGCGGGGGCTGGCGATCGTGGCGGCGCTGGCGGGGAGCTGGGGGGCGTACCCGCGGGAGTGCGGGATCGGGAAGGCGGTCTGGTTCGAGCTCGCCACGCCGACCGATTCCGGAGGATCGATTCGCCCGCCGGGGCCTTCCTAGGGTCGGTTCCGCACACCCGCCCGCCCCCGGAAGGGAACCACCCCGCTCATGAAGCTCCGCAACACCGCCGGCGCCGCCCTCGCGGCCTTCGCGCTCGTCCTGTCGCTGCCCGCCTCGGCCTTCGCCGCCCAGGGCTACTTCCACTACAAGTTCGTGGACGGCTTCGGACAGGAGCAGCACATCACCCTGCACGACCCGCACAGCGGCAAGTGCATCAACCTGTACGGCGTCGGCGACGACGACGAAGAGCCCGGCTACGGCCCGCACAACGACACCGACGCCGCCGTCACGGTCTACCTCGGCGTCGGCTGCTCGGGCCCCGAGTGGACGCTGCGGGCCAAGGGCAAGCCGGCCCGTGACGACCTCCAGGTCCGCTCGGTGCGGTTCCACACCGACCGCGGCTAGTCCCGGACCGGGCCGCCCTCGCCCGCGGTAGAGGTGCGCGCGCCGCCCCGGACCCGTGCCGGGCGGCGCGTGCGGGCGCCCACAACGGTTTGCCCGCTGCGGGCCGGGTCGGATAGGAAGCCCGCATGATGAGAGGCGCATTGGTCGGGCTCAGGGCCCGGCACGAGGACGACATACCGATCCTGGAGGACGAGCTGCACGGCGACGTGGTCACCGCGTCGCGGGCCCAGGGCCGGCCGTGGCGGCCGCTCACGCCCGGCTCGAAGCAATCGCAGTTCGCGGTGGACGACGCCGAGCAGGGCCACGTCCCGTTCTCCGTGGTGGAGCTGGACGGCGGCACGCTGGTCGGCACCGCGACGCTGTGGGGCATCGACGACCACAGCCGGTCCGCGCACATCGGGCTCGGCCTGCTGCCCGCCGCCCGCGGCAAGGGCTACGCCGGTGACGTGGTGGCCACCCTGTGCCACTACGGGTTCGTGGTGCGCGGCCTGCACCGGCTGCAGATCGAGACGCTGTCGGACAACGCCGCCATGCTGCGCGCCGCCGAGCGCAACGGCTTCGTCCGCGAGGGCGTGCTGCGCTCCTCGGCCTGGGTGATGGGCGAGTTCCTCGACGAGGTGCTGCTCGGCCTCCTCGCCCGGGAGTGGCGGCCGGCCGCGTAGGCCGCGGCCGTCCGGGACCGTCGCCCACCCGCCGTCAGGGCTCCAGGACGACCAGGGGGATCTCCCGGTCCGTGCCCGCCTGGTCGTCGTCGTACGGCGGCCACAGGGCGGTCATCAGGGGCCAGTACGCGTCCCGCTCCTGCGGTGTGGCCGTCCGGGCCGCGGCCTTGTGGACGGCGGCGCCCGCCTGGAAGCGGACCTCGGGGTGGGTCGTGAGGTTGCGGTACCAGCGGGGGTGCTCCGGGGCGCCGTGGCCGGAGGCCACCAGGAGCACGCGGTCCGCGTCCTCGCCGTAGATCAGCGGGGTGCGGACGGTGCGGCCGGTGGCGCGGTCCACCGTGGTCAGCAGGAGGGTGCGGACCCCGTGCCAGAGGTGCCCGTCGACGCCGGCGGAGGCGACGTACGCGCGGACGTGGTCCAGCCGGGGGCCGGGCCCCGGGTCCGCGGGGTGGTCCCAGTCGACGTCGAGTGCGTGCATTCACCAGTCCTTAGGGTCGCGGCCCCCGGGAGGTTAACGAGCGTTAAGAATTCTGGTTGCGGCCGACCCGTAGCGCACGGCGGAGGTCTGGACCAAGCTCGTCGCATGGACCTGGAGCTGAGGCACCTCAAGATCGTCAGGGCCGTGGCGGACGCCGGCAGCCTGACCCGGGCCGCGACCGCGCTCGGGCTCGCGCAGCCCGCCCTCAGTGCCCAGCTGAAACGGATCGAGCGGGCGCTCGGCGGGGCGCTGTTCGTCCGGGGCCGCGAGGGCGTGCGGGCCACGGCGCTCGGCGAACTGGTGCTGGACCGGGCCCGCGTGCTGCTGCCCGCCGTCTGCGAACTCCAGGAGGAGGCCGTGCGGTTCGCCCGGCAGGGTGCGGAGGGCTACCGGCTCGGCGGGACGCACGGGCCGCTGCTCGGCGCTCTCGTGGACCGCCTCGCCCGCCGGGAGCCGGGGGTGCCGGTGACCACCCACACCTCCTGGTCCGAGCGCGAGATCGCCGCGGGCGTCGCCGACGGGCGGCTGGACTTCGCGCTCGTCGGGGTCTGCGGGGAGAGCGCCCCGCCCGGACCGGGGCGCCTCGCCTGGAGCGAGGTGGCCCGCGACCCGGTGTGCGTGATGCTCGCCGAGGACCATCCGCTGGTCGGCCGCCGGGAGGTCGAGCTGGCGGCGCTGGCCGCCGAGGCCTGGACGGACGTGCCGGGCGACGGCTGCTTCGGGGACTGCTTCGCCGCGGCGTGCGTGCGGGCCGGGTTCACGCCCGCCTGCGTCTACGAGACCGACACCGCCTCCTGCGTGCACCTGGTGCAGGTGGGGCGGGCCGTCGGCCTGTGCCGGGCCACCTTCCCGGTGACCCCGGGGGTGGCCGTCCGGCCGCTGGCCGCGGCCCCGCTGGTCTGGCGCCACCTGCTGGGCTGGCACCCGGCCGCCCCGGCCGCGGACCGGGCCGCCGAGGTGCTGGAGCACGCCCGCACCGCCCACGCCCGGGCCCAGGCCGCGTCGGCGTCCCGCGCGGCCGCACGGGACGGGCGGCCGGAGGGGGCCGCGCCCGCGGTGGAGCCGGCGTAGGCCCTCAGGGGGCGCCCCGGGCGGGACGGCCCGGGGCCGGGGTGCGGGCGGGGCTACGGGAGGTAGCGCTCGATGACCTGGGGGCCCTCCTCCTCCATGAGCGCGCGGGCCCGCTCGATCCGCTCCGGAGTCGGGTCGTGGCCGGTCGCCATCACGAGGTCCTCGGGGTCGTACGGCCGTTCACCGCCCGTGAAGAGCCGGTCCGGCCGGGTGGGCCGCTGGTCCGATTCACTGTCCATCGCGTACCTCCTCCGATGCCCCCTGGCCCCCATCCTCCGGTGCCCGCCCCGTGAACGCACCTCGGGCGGCCCCGCCGCCGCCCCCGGCCCGCCCCGCGCCCGCCCCCGGGCGCGGGCATAACGCCGGGGGAGGGGCCAACCGGGCTCTCCCGCACGGCGGTTCGGCTTCCTACGGTGTCGCTCACCCCCACCGAACCGAGGAGACCCCCCATGCTCCAGCGACAGGCCCGCGCGGCCTGTACCGCCCTGGCGGCCGCCGGGCTGCTGCTGGCCGTCGCGGGCGGCGCCGCCGGCGCCCCCGCGACGGCCGCACCGCCGCCCTCCGCCGCCGCCACCCTGCGCACCGCCGACGCACCCCCCGAGCTGCTCGCCGCCCTGGGCCGCGACCTCGGCCTGACCCCCACGCAGGCCGAAGCGCGTCTCGCCCACGAAGCGGAGGCCGGGGCCACCGCAGCCCGGCTGCGGGACCGGCTCGGGGCCGCCTTCGCCGGGGCCTGGGTGGACGGAGCCGACTCCGCCACCCTCACCGTGGCCACCACCCGGCCCGCCGACGCCGCCGCGATCCGCGGCGCCGGGGCCCGGGCCGCCGTCGTCCCCCGGACCCTGGCCGGCCTGGAGACCGCCCGGGCCGCCCTGGACCGGGCGGCCGACTCCACCACCCCCGTCCGGTACGCCGACCCGCGCACCAATGCCGTGGTCGTCGAGGAGACGGCGCCGGGCGCGGCCGCCCGGCTGCTGGCCGCCACCCGCACCGACCCGGCGCTCGTCCGGGTGGTCCGCACCGCCGAGGCCCCGCGCCCGCTGTACGACCTGCGCGGCGGGGACGCGTACTACATGAACGGCGGCCGCTGCTCGGTCGGCTTCCCCGTGACCCGGGGCGCCACCCAGGGCTTCGCCACCGCCGGCCACTGCGGCCGCGCCGGGACCACCACCAGCGGCTTCAACCAGGTCGCCCAGGGCACCTTCCAGGCCTCCGTCTTCCCCGGCAACGACATGGCCTGGGTCGCCGCGAACGCGCAGTGGGCCTCCACCCCGTACGTCAAGGGCAGCGGCGGGGCGAACGTGCAGGTCACCGGCTCGGTGTTGCAACCCGTCGGGGCCTCGGTGTGCCGTTCCGGATCGACCACCGGCTGGCACTGCGGGACGATCCAGCAGCACGACACCAGCGTCACCTACCCCGAGGGCACCATCTCGGGCGTGACCCGCACGACGGTCTGCGCCGAGCCCGGAGACTCGGGCGGCTCCTACCTCTCCGGCAGCCAGGCGCAGGGCGTCACCTCGGGCGGCTCCGGCAACTGCTCGGCCGGCGGCACCACCTTCTTCCAGCCGCTGAACCCGATCCTGTCCGCGTACGGACTCACCCTCAAGACCACCGGCGGCGACCCGGGACCCGGCCCGGGCCCCGGCGAGCCCGAGCCGGGCGGCACCTGGCGGGCCGGCACGGTCTACGCGGCCGGCGCCACCGCGACGTACGGCGGCGCGAACTACCGCTGCCTCCAGGGCCACCAGGCCCAGCCGGGCTGGGAGCCGCCGAACGTGCCGGCGCTCTGGCAGCGCCTCTGACACCGGTGCGCGGGCCCGCCCGCGCCGACGGCCCGGGGACAGGGGGCGCCGTGACTGCCAAGGGGGGAGTCACGGCGTCCCCGCCCGCGACCGCCCGCCCCGCTCCCGGGTCAGCCGACGAACGCCGCCGCCACCCCGAGGGCGGCGAGCAGCCCGCAGATCCCCAGGTTCACGGTGCGGTGCTCCCAGAAGACGGCGACGAACTCGCGCAGGGTCGCGCTCGGCCAGAAGTACTTCGCCGTGGGCGAGCCCACCACCTGTCCGTTCACCCCGGCCTTGCGGGCCATCATCGCGGCCCGGAACGCGTGGAAGTTGTTGGTGACGACCACGCACCGGTAGCCGGGATCGTCCGCCCGCATGATCTCCTTGCTGAACAGCATGTTCTCCTCGGTCGTCGTCGACCGGTCCTCCACCCGCACGTGCTCCGCCGGGACGCCCCGCGCGATCAGCCAGTCCGCCATCGCCCGGGCCTCGGCCACCTTCTCGTCGGTGCCCTTGCCGCCCGAGGTCAGCAGCACCGGCGGCCGCCCGCCGCGCGCCACCTGGGCCGCGTAGATCTGCTGGCCCTTGCGCAGCCGCGAGGCCAGCAGCGGCGGCACCTGGTCCCCGCCCACCAGGCCCGAGCCGAGCATCACCACGTGGTCGACGTCCCCGCGGACCTTGATCCGGCCGTAGAGGAAGGCGTAGCCGAGGAAGCACAGGAAGATGAACGAGACGTAGGTGACCACCGCGGTCACCGTCGCCGCGACGCCCGTGACGGCCGTCGAGTCGAACGTCCCCGCCGCGACCACCAGCGCGATCACCGCGAAGATCCCCAGCCCCGCCAGCAGCGAGAGCAGGTTGGGGAGGTAGGCGCCCTCCCGGCGGACCATGGTCACGCCGTTGGCGACGAGGAACACCCCGATCGCCAGGACGCCGAGGGCGGGCAGGCCGAAGACGACGAGCAGCACGAACGGGACCGCCCAGCCGGGCAGCCGGTCCGCCTGCACGAGCAGGGCGCCCGAGAAGGAGATCAGGGTCAGACCGAGCAGGACGGCGTTGCGGAACCGGCGGCGGTCGTTGCGGGCACTGAGACAGAAGGCCGCGAACAGCACGGCGGTGAGGGCGAAGGCGGCCATACCGGCCATCGTACGGAGCCGCGGCCGCCTCCCGGACCGCCCGCGGCCCCGGACCGGCCGCCCGCGCGCCTCCGGACCGGCCGCTCAGCGCGCCCGCGGCCGGGGCCCCGCGGCGCCGTGCGGGGTGCGGCGCACCGACCGGCCCGCCAGGACGTCCGTGCGCACCCCGTCGCGGATCACGAACCGGCCGTCGATCAGGACGTACGGGATGCCCGTCGGCAGCGCGCGCGGCCGCTCGTACGTGGACCCGGCCGCGACCGTCCCCGGGTCGAAGAGCACCAGGTCGGCGCGGAAGCCCGGGCGGACCAGGCCGCGGTCGGGCAGGCGCAGCCGGGCCGCGGGGCGGCCGGAGAGGTGCGCGACGCACTCCTCCAGGGACAGGACGCCGAGCTCGCGGACGTAGCGGCCGAGGTAGTGCGGGAAGGTGCCGTAGGCGCGCGGGTGCGGCTTCGCGCCCTGGAGGATGCCGTCGGAGCCGCCCGTGTGCACGCGGTGGCGCATGATCGCCCGGACGTTCTCCTCGTGGCCCACGTGCTGGAGGATCGTCGGCGCGAGCCGGTCGGCCAGCAGCAGCCGCCGGGCGCTCTCCCAGCCGTCGACGCGGGTGCCGACGTGCGCCGCGAGGGCGGGGTCGCCGACCCCGGAGACCTCGATCGTCGACCAGTCGACCGGCACCCCGTGGCAGCCGTCCGCCCCCTCCACCTCCAGGGCGTGGCGGACGCGTTCGGCGGTCGCGTCGTCGCGCAGCCGGGCCAGGACCGCCTCCGGGCCGCCCTCGTTCGCCCAGCTCGGCAGCAGGGCCGCCAGGGTGGTGCAGCCGGGGGTGTACGGGTAGCTGTCGAGCGTGATGTCGCAGCCGTCGGCCAGGGCCCGGTCGAGGAGGGCCAGCAGTTCGGGGGCCCGGCCCTGGTTCTCGCCGAAGTTCATGGTGGCGTGCGCGAGGTGCAGCGCGCAGCCGGCCTCCCGGGTCAGGGCGATCATCTCGGCGTAGGCGCCGAGCGCGTCGCGGCCGTAACTTCGGTGGTGCGGGCAGTAGTAGCCGCCGTAGCGGGCCACCACCCGGCACAGCTCGGTCAGTTCGGCGCCGGAGGCGTACATGCCGGGGGTGTAGGTCAGCCCGGAGGACATGCCGACCGCGCCCTCCGCGAGCCCCTGCGCGACCAGCCGCCGCATCCGCTCCAGCTCGGCGGGGGTGGCGGGGCGGTCGTCCCAGCCGACGGCGTGGGCGCGCACCGTGCCCTGGGGCACGAGGTAGGCGGCGTTGACGGCGATGCCCCGGCCGCCGTGGGCGCCGTCGAGCCGGTCCAGGTAGCCGCCGACGGTGCGCCAGTCGATGTCGACGTCGTCCCCCGGCCCGTTCCAGCCGGCGATGGCGGAGCGGACCGCGGTCAGGGTGTGGTCGTCGGCGGGCGCGTAGGACAGGCCGTCCTGGCCCAGGACTTCGAGGGTCACGCCCTGGGCGGCCTTCGCGCCGTGGTCCGGGTCGCGGAGCAGCGCGAGGTCGCTGTGGGCGTGCATGTCGACGAAGCCGGGCGCCAGGGCGAGGCCCCCCGCGTCCAGGACCCGCCGGCCGCCGCCCGCGATCCGGGTGGCGATCTCGGCGATCCGGCCGTCGCGGACGGCGACGTCGGCGGTGTACGAGGGCCCGCCCGAGCCGTCGACGACGCGGGCCCCGCGGATGACCAGGTCCATCGGGCCGCGGCTTAGAAGAAGGTGCGGACGTAGTCGGTGACGGCGCCGTCCGCCTCCACCACCGGGATCAGCGGCCACTTCTCGAAGATCGTGCACGGGTGGGACATGCCCAGGGCCACCCAGTCGCCCACGTCCAGGTCGCCGGCCCCGTCGGTCTCCAGCCAGGCGTGCTGGTCGGACAGCTTGACCACGCGGACCCCGGTGGCGGGCCGCTCGGTGCCGTCGAGGGCGTCGCGGACCAGCTCGGCCTCGGGCAGGCCCAGGTCGTAGGCGGCGTCGCGCTTGCCCGCGTTGACGAAGGCCTGGGTGGGGGAGGGCCGGGAGACCACCTGCGTCCACAGCCGGAACGCGGGCCGCAGGCCGCCCTCGTCCGGATGCCGGTTGAAGGGGGTCAGCCGGGTGTACCAGCCGTGGTCGTGCGAGACGTAGGCGCCGGAGCGCAGCAGCCGCAGGGCGGGCCGGGAGAGCTCGGGGAGCTCGGCGAAGACCTCGGCGACGGCGTCGAACCAGGCCGAGCCGCCGGCGCTGACCACGATCTCGTCGAGGCCGGCCGGGAAGCGGCCGGCGGCGTCGAACTCGGCCGCCAGCCCGGTGAGGCGGCGCAGGTAGGCGGTGACGGAGGCGGTGTCGGCGTCCGGGACCTCGGCCTCGTAGCCGGCGACGCCGACGAGCCGCAGGGTGCCGGCGGCCGCCACCGCGTCGGCGACGGCGCGGCACTCCTCCTCGGTCCGGGCGCCGGTACGGGCCCCCTCGCCCGCGCCGAGCTCCACGACCACGTCGACCACGGCCGGCTGGTCCCGCAGCGCGCGGTCCATCAGCCGGACCCCGCGCACCGAGTCGACGTAGCAGACGAAGCGGAAGCCGGGGTCGGCGGCGAGCTCGGCGGCGACCCAGCGCAGCGCGGCCGGGTCGACGAGCTCGTTGGCGAGGAAGATCCGCCCGATGCCGAAGGCGCGGTAGACGCGGGCCTGGTGCGGGACGGCCGCGGTGATGCCCCAGGCGCCGTGCTCCAGCTGGCGGCGGAAGAGCTGCGGGGACATGCAGGTCTTGCCGTGGGGCGCGAAGGCCAGGCCGTGCCGCGCCGCGTAGGCGCCGAGCGCGGCGAGGTTGTGCTCCAGCGCCCCGGCGTCGAGGGTCAGGACCGGGGTGGTGAAACCGCCCGAGTACAGGTCGCGGCGCTGCGCGGCGAGCGCGCCCACGGTGAGGCCCGCGGCCTGGGCGTCCGGGGGCAGGCCCTTGAACCGGTGGTCCACCGGCTCGTCGGCGAGGTCCTTGACGGGGTCGCTGGCGCTGGCCATGCGGATGCCTCCCGGGTCGTGTTGCATCGGACGCAACTGTCGTTGCGGATACCGCTGCATGCTGTCTAACATCCCGCATGACGACGGGTCAACGTCCGGCCGCCCGGCCGGGGCCCCGCACACGGCGACCGGATACGGCCACCGCACCCGGCGAAACGCACCCGACGACCGCACGCAGGACGACACCCAGGGAGACCGGATGAGCCAGTCGGTGGAACGGGCACTGGCGATCCTGCCCCTGCTCGCCCGCGGCCCCGCGGGGCTGGGCACGGTGGCCGAGGCCCTGTCCGTGCACAAGAGCACCGCGCTGCGGCTGCTGCGCACCCTGCACGAGGGCGGCTTCGTCTACCGCCAGCCCGACGGGCGCTACCGCCTCGGCGCCCAGCTCTTCGCGCTCGCCGCCGAGGCCATCGAGAACGTGGACGTCCGCGAGATCGCCCACCCCCACCTGGTCGAGCTGAACCGGGCCACCGGGCACACCGTCCACCTCGCCCTGCACCAGGACGACGAGGTGGTCTACATCGACAAGGTCGACAGCCGCTACCCGGTCCGGATGTACTCGCGCATCGGCAAGCCCGTCGCCCTCACCGTCGCCGCCGTGGCCAAGCTGCTCCTCGCCGACCTCCCCGAGGCCGAGCGCCGGGCCCTGGCCCACCGGATCGAGTACCCCCGCTACACCGCCCGCTCCACCCCCGACGCGCAGGCCTTCCTGCGCGAACTGGACCTCGTACGGGAACAGGGCTGGGCCACCGACCTCGGGGGCCACGAGGAGGCCATCAACTGCCTGGGCGCGCCCGTGCACGGGCCGGGCGGGCGGGTCGTCGCCGCGCTGTCGGTCTCCGCGCCCGGTGTGGTCGTCGCCGCCGAGGGGCTCCTCGAACTGCTGCCCCTGGTCCTCCGTACCGCCGACACCATCAGCCGCGAGTACTCAGGCTCCGGCACCGGCCCCGCAGAGTAAGGACGCTCCATGACCGAGAAGACCGCCGTCACCCCCGCCACCCACACCACCCCGCCCGCCCGCTTCTCGCACGGCGTGCGCAAGGGCAACATCCTCCAGGTCGCCGGCCAGGTCGGCTTCCTCCCGCACGTGGAGGGGCAGGCGCCGACCCCGGCCGGGCCCACGCTGCGCGAGCAGACCCTGCAGACGCTGGAGAACGTCCGCTCGGTCCTGGAGGCGGGCGGGGCGGGCTGGGACGACGTGCTGATGATCCGCGTCTACCTGACGGACACCGGCCACTTCGCCGAGATGAACGAGCTGTACAACGCCTACTTCGACGAGCAGGGCCTGAAGGAGGCCCCCGCCGCCCGCACCACGGTCTACGTGGGCCTGCCGGCCGGGCTGCTGATCGAGATCGACGCGCTGGCCGTCCTGGGCTGAACCCGGCGGCCCGCGACGGGCCCGGTACGCGACGGGCCGGGGGCGCCCCCCTGGCGGTGGGGCGCCCCCGGCGGCGTGCGCGGCCTAGGCGCAGTACTGCGCCTCCTTGCCGATCGAGCGGTACATGCAGTCCGCGTTCTCCAGCAGCTGGAGCACGGCCTCCTTGTTGCGGGAGGTCTCGCGGTCGATCACCTCGTCGGGCGGGTAGAAACCGCCCGCGCCCGCGCTGGAGGGGTACATCTCGAAGGTGTACGCGAAGACCTTCTGGCTGCCCCACAGCCAGTCGTCGATCGTCCCGTCCGTGATGTACAGGTCGCTCGACTGCTCCGGCGTGTAGCCGTTGCTCGCGGCCATGCTCGTGCCGATCTTCTTGAACACGGCGAGGTCGTCGGCGGTCAGACCGGGAGCGGTGTCGTTGTACGTCCAGCCGAAGGGCCAGAGCACCAGCTGGCTGTAGGTGTGGAAGTCGATGGACGCCTTGATCTGCTGCTTGCCGCCGACCACCCGGCTGCGGACGAAGTCGGAGACCACCTTCACCTCGGGCGCGGACGCGGCGGAGGCGCCCCGGTAGGTCTCGGAGCTCTTGCTGGTGCTGGAGCCGCCGCAGCAGCCCCACTTGTAGTCCCAGTTCCGGTTCAGGTCGGTGCCGACGTACGAGGAGCCGGCGTTGGGCTGGCGGTTCTTGCGCCAGGACCGGTAGGAGCCGGAGGCGATGTCGTACTCGCCGCCGTCCGGGTTCAGGTCCGGGATGATCCAGATCTCGCGGCCGTCGACCGCGTTGGTCACCCGCGACTCGGAGCCGTACTTCGAGCCGAGCTCCTTGAGCAGGTACAGGGCCATCTCGACGGTCAGGTGCTCGCGGGCGTGCTGGTGCGCGGTGAAGAGCACCTCGGGCTCGGCCTCGTCGGTCCCGACGTTGTCGCTGATCTTGATGGCGAAGAGGTCGCGGCCCTCGTAGGACTTGCCGATGACCCGCTTGCTCATGATCGACGGGTACTGGGCGATGCGCTGGTCGATCTCCGCGGTGGCCTCGGCGTAGTTGTGGTAGCGCGAGTCCGCCGACGGGAAGTCCATCGTGCCGGCCGCGATCCCCGGCAGCGAGCGGTCGGGCGGCCCGGGCAGGGGGGTGAGCCGGTAGCCGCTCCTGCGCAGCGCCTCGGCCTGGTCCGGGTCGGCGCTGACGACGACCGCGTGCTCGTCCGCCTCGTCGATCGAGACCCCGGTGCGCAGCAGGGCGGTCCGGTCGGCGGGCGTGGACGGGCCGTGGATCTCGTACTGGGTGACCGCCTCGTCCCGGGTGGCGGTGGACGGGGTGGGCGGTGGGGACGCCGTGGCGCTCATGCCGTAGGCGGGTGCGCCGAGCGCGAGCGCCAGCAGGGCCGCCGTGACGGCGGCCCTCCGGCGGGTGTGGAGCCGCATGCGTTCTCCTGGGTGGGGAGTGTGGGGGTAGCCGTGCGGACGCGCACAGCGTCCTCTGCTGGCATGTCCGGGTCAAGAACGCCCTCGCGTCCGGCGGCCCGAACCGGCCACCCCCACACCTACCGCCTACGGCAGGGCGTGGACCTTGGGACCCACCGCGTTGGACCAGGCGCTCCCGGCCTTGGCGTCCCAGTTGGTGGACCAGGTCATCGCGCCGCGCAGCCCCGGGTAGGTCTTCGACGGCTTGAACGACCCGCAGTTCGTGCCCCGGGCCAGGCAGTCCAGGGCGTTGTTCACGACGGTCGGGGAGACGTAGCCGCTGCCCGCGCCGCTCGGCGAGGCCGGGACGCCGATGCCCACCTGGGAGGGGTCGAGCCCGCCCTCCAGCTGGATGCAGGCGAGCGCGGTGAGGAAGTCGACCGAACCCTGGGAGTAGACCTTGCCGTCGCAGCCGTTCATCGCGCCGCTGTTGTAGTACTGCATGTTGACGACCGTGAGGATGTCCTTCACGTTCAGCGCCGTCTTGAAGTAGCCGCCCTGCGTCGACTGCATGTCGATGGTCTGCGGGGCCATGGTGAGCACGAGCGAGGGGCCGGCCTTCTGCGACAGCGAGCGCAGCGCCTGCGTCATGTAGGTCGGGTTGAGCCCGTTCTCCAGGTCGATGTCGATGCCGGTGAAGCCGTACTCCTGCATCAGTGCCCAGGCCGAGTTCGCCAGGTTGGTCGCGGAGGCCGAGTCGTTGACCGAGATGGTGCCCTTCTCGCCGCCGATCGAGAGGATGACCGACTTCCCGGCCGCCTTCTTCGCGGCGATGTCCGCCTTGAACTGGGCGACGGTGTAGCCGTTCAGGCCGGCCGAGTCCAGGTTGAAGGTGATGGCGCCGGGCGTGGTCGTGGCGTCGGCGAAGGAGACGGCGATGATGTCGTACTGCGCCGAGACGTCGGAGATCTTCTGGACGGTCGCGCCGTTGTTGAAGTTCTGCCAGTAGCCGGTCAGCGCGTGCTTGGGCACCGCGGGGTTCGGGCCGGGGCCCGGGCCGTCGCCGCCCGTGGTGGTGCCGGTGACCGGGGCCGACTTCGGGCCCTCGCCCGCCGCGTTGTAGGCGCTCACCTGGAAGGCGTACGAGGTGCCGGCGGCCAGGCCGGTGATCTGGGCGCTGGGGGCGGTCACGGTGCGGACGCGGACCCCGTCCTGGTAGACGTAGTAGCCGGTGGCCGAGCCCACCGCGTTCCACGCGAGGGTGAGACCGCTCGCGCTCTGTCCGGAAACGGCCGTACCGGCCGGCGCGCCCGGGATGCCCGGACCCGGGTCGGTGCCGCCGCCGCCGTCCGGGCCGAAGACGCTGAACTCGTCGACGACGTAGCCGGGCTGGCCGTACCAGCCGTGCGTGTACACGGTGACCTGGGTGGTGTTCGGGCCGGTGGAGAAGGTGGTGGAGAGCTTCTGCCAGCCGCTGCCCGAGCCGGGGGTCCAGGTGGAGACGTCCTGGGTGCCGGTGCCGGTCGCGCCGAGGTAGACGTAGCTGCCCTGGACCTGGGTGCTCAGCGTGTACGTCGAGTTCGGCTTGACCGTGACGGTCTGGCTGCAGCGGGCGTTGTCCGACCCGGCCGGAGTGGCCTTCAGCGCGCCGGCCCCGGCGTACACCGGGGAGGAGACGACGGCGCCGCTGCCGCCGGCACAGGTCCAGTTGGCGAGGCCGGACTCGAAGCCCCCGTTGCGGGCGACGTTGATGTCCGCGGCTTGCGCGGTTCCGGTGGCGAGGGCGGTCAGGCCGCCCACGGTGAGCGTGGCGGCGCCCAGCAGGGCGAGGGAGCGTATGCGGTTCACGAGGGCTCCGGTGGGGGGAGGAATGGGGTGGGGCGGGTGCGGGCCCGGTGGGGGAGGAGCAACTGAGGGCCCGCGGAGCCAAGTTGGTCCAGACCAATCCTCGTGTCAAGGGTCTGCACCGACTGGCTTGAAACGGACGGCCCGACGATCCCTGTTGTCCGGATATCCGGCCACCTGTCACCCGCGGCCCGACCACGGGAATCCCCAAGGCCCTGCCCCGCCAGCGGTGACGCGGATATGGTGCTGGGGCAAGGGGGAAGCCCGGCGATCGTTCGCGGTCGCGCAGGGCGAGCGCACGGGCCACGAGCGGGACCCGCGCGCGCGACGGACGCGGGAACGTCCGCGCAGCACGGGGTGAACAGGGGGATTCGCGTGCCGACCGCCATCGCTGTCACCAGCGCCGATCTGGTGCTCCCGGCCCCCGACCGGCACACGCCCGGGGCCGCGCTGCTCCACCCGCCCCAGACCCTCGGCCTGGACGACGCCGTCGCCGAGACCGGCGCCCTGCTGGAGCGCCACGGCCACCTCGTGGCCGTCGTGCCGTCCTGGCTGCCCCGCACCACCGTCCAGCGGCTGCACACCGTACGGGCCATCCTGGAAACCGACCGGATCGCCCTGCTCGACACCGACCTGCCCCCGCTGGCCACCGCCCTGCTGGTCCGTCAGCTCCGTCAGCTCACCGTCTGCGACTTCAGCCCCGGAGTCATCGCCTCCGCCGCCCGGCTGCTCTCCCACTACGTCTACGCGGGCGCCCTCCTCGGCTCCGTGGCCAAGCTCGACCGGGTCCCCGTCGGCCTCAAGGCGCACGCCCGCTCCTGGTCCCCCGGCGCCCAGTTCGCCGTCCTCGCCCACCCCGCCCCGCACCTGGCCCGGCTCGGCGCCACCGCGTCGGGCGGGGGCCGCTCCGGCTCCCGCGGCGGCCACTCCAAGGGCGCGGGCACCCCGGGCGACCTGCCGCCCGGCCCCGAGTTCGCCACCCACCTCACCTTCGCCCGCGGCCAGCTCGCCTCCGACTGGGTCGCCGCCGAACTGGCCCCCGCCTGGCAGGTGCAGGGCGTCCTGGAGAACCCGCTGCCGGCCGACTCGGCGGGCTGGTGGGGCACCCCCAAACTGGTCGAGTTCGCCGCCGGCATCCCCGACGTCTCCGTCCTCTACCAACTGGTCGCCTCGGTCCGCCGCGAGGAGTGCCGCTGGTGCGGCCTCGAACTCATCGGCGACCGGTGCGGCTTCTGCGCCGCCCCGCTCACCGCACCGCCGCCGCAGGCCGGCCCGGCGAGCACCGCCCGTTCCAGACGCTGACCGACCCGACCACACGAACGAACGAAGAACGGCGAGGTAGTACGGCCCATGAACTCACGCCAGCGCCGCGGCGTCATCCTGCTGCTCCTGTCGGTCCTCTGCGCGCTGGGGGCCTTCGCCGGGGTCCTCGTCGTCATCGGCGACGTCAACTCCAAGGTCGGGGCCGAGGTCGTCGCCTACCGCGCCAAGGGCGACATAGCGCCGTACAGCCCGCTGACCGCAGGCCAGTTCGAACAGGTCAGCATCCCGAAGCGGTGGCTCTCGGCGACCGCCGTCACCGACCTCGGCGCCCTCGACAACAAGATCGCGCTCACCACCCTGAAGAAGGGCTCGCTGCTCCAGTCCGACATGTTCGTCGACCGGCCCCAGCTCCAGCCCGGCGAGCAGGAGATCGCCATCATGATCGACGCGGCCACCGGCGTCGCCGGCAAGATCACCTCGGGCGCGAAGGTCAACATCATCGCCACCTTCAAGGGCGCCAAGGACACCGACCCGTCCCGCTCGGTCATCATCGTCGCCAACGCCCGCGTGCTGGGCGTCGGCAAGCTGACCGCCCTGGACAAGGACAGCGACAAACGGGGTCCGGCCGAGGCCGTCCCGATCACCTTCGCCCTCAACACCAAGGACACCCAGCGCGTCGCGTACGCCGAGTCCTTCGCGGAACACGTCCGCCTGGCCCTGGTGGCCCCCGGCACCGACTCCGCGCCGAGCGCCGGCGACCGCACGTACACCCTCGACGGGGACAAGTGAGGCCCGGATGACCACCCGAATCCTCCCCGCGGTCGGCGACCCGGACGCCGCGCGCGCCGTCGCCACCCTGCTCGGCCAGCTCCCCGCCGCCGAGCCGGCCGCCCCCGTCCCCGACTCCACCACCCTCCTGGACACCCTGGCCCGGCTCGCCGCCGAGTCCATCGACGAACTGCCCGAGGTCGTCCTCGTCCACGAGCGGATCGGCCCGCAGCCCGCCCTGGAGCTCATCCGCGACGTCGCCCTGCGCTTCCCCGCGGTGGGCGTCGTCCTGATCTCCTCCGACACCGGCCCCGGCCTCTTCTCCGCCGCCATGGACTCCGGTGCGCGGGGCCTGGCCGGACTGCCGCTCGCCTACGAGGAACTCGCCGCCCGCGTCCAGGCCGCCGCCCAGTGGTCCGTGGGCGTACGCCGCCACCTGGGCCGGGGCCCCGACACCCCGACCGGACCCGGCGGACGGGTGGTCACCGTCACCGGCGCCAAGGGCGGCGTCGGCGCCACCTTCACCGCCGTGCAGTTCGCCCTGGCGGCGGCCGCGTCGGGGCGCCGCACGGCCCTGGTCGACCTGGACCTCCAGGCCGGGGACGTGGGCTCGTACCTCGACGTGCAGTTCCGCCGCTCCATCGCCGACCTGGCCGGCATCCAGGACATCTCGCCCCGAGTGCTCCAGGACGCCGTCTACGAGGACCGCACCGGCCTCGCGCTGCTGCTGGCCCCGGCCGACGGCGAACGCGGCGAGGAGGTCGACGAACGGGCCGCCCGGCACGTCATCGCCGCCCTGCGCGGCCGCTACGAGCTCGTCGTCATCGACTGCGGGACCCAGGTCACGGGCGCCAACGCCGCCGCCGTGGAGAGCGCGGACGTGGCGGTCCTGGTCACCACCCCGGACGTGGTCGCCGTACGGGCCGCCAAGCGGATGGTGCGGATGTGGGAGCGGCTCCAGGTGCGCAAGGCCGAGGACACCGCCCTCGTCGTCAACCGCTGGACCCGGCACACCGAGATCCAGCCCGCCCTCATCTGCAAGATCACCAAGACCCGCGCCACCCGCACCCCGGTCCCGGCGGCCTTCAAGGAACTCCAGGCGGTGGTGGACGCCGGCCGCGTCCAGGACCTCGACAACCGCTCCACCGTCAAGCAGGCCCTGTGGACCCTGGCCGGCGAACTCGGCCTCCTCGCCACCCCCGACGACCCGGCCGCCCCCACCCCCCCGGGCGCCGCCCTGGCGGTCCGCGGCACGGGCCCGGTGGCCCGGCTGCGGCGCGGGCGGGAGGGCTGAGGAATGGCCGGGGACGGACACACGGACCGCGCGCACCGGCACGGGCTCGGGCGCCGGGGGCGGGCCGGCGCGGGGACCGGGAGCGACCGCGGCCGGGTCCGGGGCGCCGCCGGGGTCGTGCACCGGGGGCGGGTCCGGGACCGGGGCCAGGTGGCGATCGAGTTCCTCGGCACGGTGCCGCTGATCCTGCTGCTCGTCGCGGCGGTGTGGGAGTGCGTCCTGATCGGGTACGCGTTCTCCCTGGCGGGCAACGCGGCCGACGAGGCGGCCCGCGCGGGAGCGGTCCACGGGGACGCGGCGTCGTGCGACGCGGCGGCGCGGGAGCACATCGGGGGGGCCTGGGGCGTCAGCACGGCGTGCGGCCGGTCCGGCGACATCTACAAGGTCACCGTCACGCTCCGCATCCCCGTCCTGCACCCCTCGCTCAACTTCGGTGCGATCACCGGCACCGGCGGCGCGGCCATGGAGAAGGGGGTCGAGTGACGTGGAACGGCGCGTGCACCGCGACCGGGGCCAAGTGGCCATCGAATACCTCGGCTTCGTGCCGATCCTGCTGTTCGTCGCCCTGTGCGGCATCCAGCTCGGCTGGGTCGCCTACGTCCACGAGCAGGCCGACACGGCCGCCCGTACGGCCGCCCGCGTCGAGGCCCGCAAGGGCAGCGGCGGCGCGGCGGCGGGCGCCGCGGCCGTCGGCTCCGGCCTCGGCGCCCGGATCGACGTCACCAAGGACACCGACGCCGTGACCGCGGTGGCCCGCATAAAGATCAACTCCATCGTGCCGGGGCTCAGCCTCGAAGACGCGGTGGCCACCGCCGTCATGCCCAACGACGACCCCGAGGTGTCCGGACCATGAGCCTGCGTTCCCGGGTCAACACCCCCGACGACCGGCAGGGCCCCCGCGAGGACGGCCGGCTGGTCTCGTCCTACCGGGCCAAACTGCTGGAGGAGATCGACCTCGCCGAGATGTCGGCGCTCGCACCCGCCGAGCGCCGGGCCCGCCTGGAACGCGTACTGGGCCACATCATCAGCCGCGAGGGCCCGGTCCTGTCCACCGTCGAACGCGCCCAGCTGATCCGCCGGGTCGTCGACGAGGCCCTCGGCCTCGGCGTGCTCGAACCGCTCCTCGAAGACCCCTCCATCTCCGAGATCATGGTCAACGGCCCCGACCAGATCTTCGTCGAGCGGGCCGGCCGCGTGGAGCAGCTCCCGCTGCGCTTCGCCTCGCACGAACAGCTCATGCAGACCATCGAGCGCATCGTCTCCACCGTCAACCGGCGCGTGGACGAGGCCAACCCGATGGTCGACGCCCGCCTGCCCAGCGGCGAGCGCGTCAACGTCATCATCCCGCCGCTCTCCCTCACCGGCGCCACCCTCACCATCCGCCGCTTCCCGCGCGCCTTCACCCTCCACGAGATGATCGCGCTGGGGTCGCTGGACGAGCAGATGCTGCTGCTCCTGTCCGGCCTCGTCCAGGCCAAGATGAACGTCATCGTCTCGGGCGCCACCGGCACCGGCAAGACCACCCTGCTCAACGCCCTCTCCGGCCTGATCCCCGAGGGCGAGCGCATCATCACCATCGAGGACTCGGCCGAACTCCAGCTCCAGCAGGCCCACGTCATCCGCCTCGAATCCCGCCCGGCCAACGTCGAGGGCAAGGGCCAGATCACCATCCGCGACCTCGTCCGCAACTCCCTGCGCATGCGGCCCGACCGCATCATCGTCGGCGAGGTCCGCGGCGGCGAGACCCTCGACATGCTCCAGGCCATGTCCACCGGCCACGACGGCTCCCTGGCCACCGTGCACGCCAACAGCTCCACCGACGCCCTGATGCGCCTGCAGACCCTCGCCTCCATGTCGGAGGTGGAGATCCCCTTCGAGGCCCTCCAGGACCAGATCAACAGCGCCGTCAACGTGGTCGTCCAGCTCACCCGCTTCGGCGACGGCTCGCGCCGCATCACCGAGATCTCCGTCCTGGAATCACACGGCCGCGAACCCTTCCGGATCACCACCGTGTGCCGGTTCGCGGCCCAGCCCATGGGCGGCGACGGCCGTGTCCACGGCTACTTCGCGTACCACCCGCTGCCGCGGGCCGTCGCCGACCGCCTGTACATGAGCAACCAGCCGATCCCGCAGGCCTTCGGCGTCGCCCTGCCCGACGACCCCCTCACCGCACGCGTCACCCGGACCGCCCCGTGAACCCACTGATCACCCTCACCCTCGGCGCCACCCTGCTGGCCGCCGTACTCGTCGTCTGGGGCGTGCACACCTACGCCGCGGGCCGCGCCCAGCGCGCCGCGCTCATCGAGCGGCTCTCCGCCACCGGCGCCCCCGCCCCGGCGGGCCGCGGGCGCCGCTTCCGCCGGCTGGACCGCAGGCTGCGGCGGACGCGGACGGGACGGCGGATCGAACAGAAGCTGGCCACCACCGGCCTGGAGATCACACCGGGCGAGTTCGTCGCGTACGGGTTCGTCTGCGTGGCGGGGCTCTGGCTCGTCGCCGCGAGCTTCCTGGCACCCTTCTTCGGCCCCGTCGTCGGCCTGATCGGCCTCTGGGCCGCCAACGCCTTCCTCAACTGGCACCGGGCCCGGCGCACGGAACGGTTCGTCGGCCAGCTCCCGGACCTGGCCCGCATCCTCGCCAACGCCACCCAGGCCGGCCTCGCCCTGCGCACGGCCATCGGCATGGCGGCCGAGGAGCTGGAGGCGCCGGCCGGCGAGGAGCTCGGCCGCGTCGCCGACCGGCTCGCCGTGGGGCACTCCATCGAGGAGTCCCTCGGCGAGCTCACCGAGCGCCTCCCCTCGCGGGAACTGGTCGTCCTGGTCTCCACCCTGGTCCTGTCGGCCCGGGCCGGCGGCGCGATCGTCGACAGCCTGCGCAACCTGACGGTGACCCTGGAGCAGCGCAAGGAGACCCGGCGCGAGATCCGCACCCAGCTCTCCCAGGTGACGGTGACCGCGTACCTGGTCCCCGCGATCGGCCTCGGATCACTGCTGCTGGTCGACATGATGATGCCCGGGGCACTGGACCGGATGACGGGCGCGCTGCTGGGGCAGACGGCCGTCCTCGTCTCCCTCGGCCTCTTCACGCTCGGCTTCGTCCTCATCCGCCGCCTGTCCAAGATCGACGTATGAGGGGGCCGTCGTGACCGCTCTGCTCCTGGCCGTGCTCGTGGGCATCTCCGTCTTCGGCGTCTTCCACGGCATCCGCCTCTACCGCGCCGACACCAAACTGCCGACCGACCTGGCCCTGGCCCTGGAGGTCGGCGCCACCCGCACCACGGCGGTCGGCTCGGCCGTCGACCGCATGGGCATCCGCTGGGCGCCGCTCGTCCTGCGCCTGATGGGCCCCCAGCGGGTGGCCCGCAAGCGCCGCCAGATCGACCTCGCGGGCAATCCGGCCGGCCTGACCATCGACCGCTACGCGGCGCGCCGCGCCGTCTACGGCCTCCTCGGCGCGCTCGGCGCCTTCTCCATGCTGCTCAACGGCCAACTCGTACCGGCCCTGCTGATGGTGGCCTTCGGCCTGTTCTGGATCGAGGTGGGCCTCTGGTCGGCGATCCGGGTCCGTCGCGACCACATCGAACGCACCCTGCCGGACTTCCTCGACGTCCTCGCCGTCGTCGTGAGCGCCGGCCTCGGCTTCCGGCAGGCCCTGGAGCGGGTGGCGGGCAAATACGAGGGGCCGTGGTCCGACGAGATCCGCATCACCCTCCAGCAGATGGACATGGGAGTGAGCCGCCGCCACGCCTTCGACGAACTGCGCCGGCGCAACGACTCCGAGCAGGTCGCCCAGTTCGTCACGGCGCTCCAGCAGGGCGAGGAACTCGGCTCACCGATCGTCGACACGCTCATCGCCATCGCCGAGGACATGCGCCGCACGGACGCGCAGAACGCCCGGCGCAGGGCGGCCCGCGCCGTCCCCAAGGCCACCTTCGCGGTGACCATGTTCATGCTGCCGGGCACCCTGATCCTCCTGGTCTGCGGCTTCGTCTACGGGGCGAACGTCGACTTCGACGCGCTGTTCGGGGGCGGATGATGACGCCGGCCGGACGAACCGCACGCAACGCGCCCGCCGCACCGCGGGGCGGGGCCCCGGCGACGACCGAGGCGCCGCATGCCGGCACGCTCCGGAGCGAGGGTCCGGCGGCCGGGACGCACGCGGGTGACGGGCCGCGGGCCGCGCCACCCGACGGCGACGCCGGGCCGGGCAACCGGCCGCGGGCCGACGCGCCGCGGGCCGACGCGCTGTCGGGCGACGTGCTGTCGGTCAACGCGCTGCGCGCGCTGTGCCGGCGGGTGCTCGCGGTCCGCATGGCGCTGATCGCCGCTGGCACGCCGTTCGCGCTGTGGCGGACCGCGCCGGGAGGTGAGGCGTACCTCCTCGCCGGGGCCGCCCTGCTCGCCCTGCTCCTGTCCTGCGCACTCTTCCGGGACGGCGGGCGGTTCGGGCCGCTGCTGCCGCGCCACCGCCTGCTGTTGGCACCGGACCTGGCCCTCGGCTCGCTCCTGCTGCTCGCGGCCACGGCCACGGCCACGCCGACGACCGCGTCGCCGCTCCTGCTCCCGCTCTGGCTCGTCTGCGCCTTCACCCCGCTGCTGGCCGGGCTGGTGCACGGCGTGCGCGGGGCGGCGGCCTACGCGGCTCTCCAAGCGGCCGTCGCGGCCCTCGCGACGGGCTCCCCGGCCCTGGCCGCGCTCTGCCTCCTGGCGGGAGCCGCCGGTGCCTGCCTGCGCGACCTGCTCCACCGCGTCGGTGCGGCGGGCCGGACCGTGACGCGGGCCGCGGTCCGGCGGGCCGCGGCCGGGGCGGTCCGCGGCGAACGGGACCGACTGGCACGGGAGATGCACGACTCTGTCGCGAAGACCCTGCACGGACTGGCCCTCACCGCGGACGCCCTCTCCCGGACCACGGACCCGGCCGAGCTCCACCGGCAGGCCGACCTCCTCGCCACCGCGGCGCGCCGCGCGGAAGCCGAGTGCCGCGACCTGCTGACCGGCCTGCGGGGCGCCGCGGACGGACCGGGGGACCCGTTGCCGCCGGCAGTCCCGCCGACGGACGCGCTGGCGGACGCGCTGGCGGACGCACTGCGCCGGGTGGCACCGGCCGGCACCGAGCTCCGCCTCGCCGCGCCCCTGCCGGCGCTGCCGCACGCCGTGGCCCGGCAGCTCGCGGCGGTGGCCGCGGAGGCGCTGGAGAACACCCGGCGCCACGCGCACGCCGGGCGCGTACGGGTCGAGGCCGCCGCCGACGACTCCCGCCTCACCCTCACCGTCGACGACGACGGCCGGGGCCTCGCGGCCCCCGTCGACCTCCCGGCGCTGAGCGGCCGGGGCCGCTTCGGCCTTCTCGGCATGGCGGAGCGCGCGGCGGCCGTCGGCGCCCGCCTGGAGGTCGGCGCCCGCCCCTCGGGCCCGGGCACCCGGGTCCGCCTGGAACTGCCGCTGACGACCCTCGGCACCGTTCCGGAGGCGACCCCGTGAGCGCGGCCCCGATCCGCGTCCTGATAGCCGACGACAACCCCGTCGTCCGGGCCGGCCTCGCCGCGCTCCTGGCCACCGCCGGGGACATCGAGACCACCGCCCAGGCGGCGGACGGCCGCGAGGCCCTGAGCCTGACCCGCCGTCACGGACCCGACGTGGTGCTGCTGGACGTGCGCATGCCGGGGGTGGACGGCATCTCGGCGCTGCCGCACCTGGTGCGGATGGCCCCGGTGCTGATGCTGACGTACAGCCGGGAAGCCGACATCGTGCGGGAGGCGCTGCTGCTGGGTGCGGGCGGCTACCTGGTCCACGGCGAGTTCACGGCCGACGACCTGGTCCGAGCCGTCCGCGACGTCCGCGAGGGCCGCCCGCAGTTCACGACGACGGCGGCGAGCGCGCTCCTGGCGGAACTCCGAGCCTCTTCGCATCCGCAACGAAATGTGGCACAGTCTGGTGAGCGGGTATCCAATTCCGTTGTCTTCGGGCTGAGTTCCCGGGAGGTGGAGATCATGGATTTGATCGCGTCCGGGATGAGCAACCAGCAGATCGCGGCCGCCTGCTTCATCAGCGAGAAGACGGTCAAGAACCACATCAACCGCATCTTCGCCAAGCTCCGCATCACCACGCGCAGCGAAGCCATGGCCCTCTGGCTGGGAACCGCCCGTCCAGGAGTGACCGGCCATGGGTAGACGGAGTGCGCAGTGGGTCCGTAATTGGGCCCCGGGACCCTTGGTTATTCGCGGTGACGCAGCGTACGGTCCGCAAACCAACAGCGGTACCGGCCCGGGAGGGACCCCTCATGCTGCAGAAGACCCTGGCGAGGATGTCGGCGTGGTACGTCACCCACCGCGCGAAGGACCGAGGCCAGACCGCGTTCGAATACCTCGGGATCATCCTGGTCATCGTCGTGATCATCGGGGCCATGGTGGGCACAGGCATCGGAACGGCGATCGTGGGCCGCATCCAGACTGCGATCGCAAGCCTCACTGCCGGTTCGTGACGCCGGGCGAGCCCGACGACAGGGGACAGGTCTTTCCGCTGTACGCGGTCGTCGTGGTCGGCATGGTGTTCGCCGTGCTCGCCTTCTTCGTCTTCGGGCAGGCGGCAGTGGTGCGCAGCGACGCCCAGGGCGCGGCGGACGCCGCGGCCTTGGCGGCCGCGCGTGAGGCCCGGGACCACCTGAACCCGGCCCTGGATCTCGCCGAACTTCAGCCCCGGGATTGGGAGGCGATCCTGGAGGGCCGGTCCTTCGACTGGCCGAGGGCCTGCGCGGCCGCCGAGGAGTTCGCGCGGCGGAACGATGCCGGTGCGGCCTGCACGCGTGCGGCGCTCCGCTTCACGGTGGAGGCGACGACCGACCGCACGGTCGGCGACTCGGTCGTCCCCGGGACCGGGGGCATGCACGCCCGGGCCAAGGCCGTGGCGGAGATCATTCCGCGCTGCACGCTGGGCTCGCTTCCGACGCCTTCGGGTGCACCGACCGGAACACCCTCACCCGGCCCCTCGCCCCCGCCCGGACCCGTGGTCATCGACTGCCGTGGCGAGACGGTGAGGTTCGACCCCCTGGATCCGGGTCGCTGGAGAACGCTGGCACGGAGCCTCTTCGACGTGCGTTTGGCCGGCTGACCATGCTGAGAGATAAGGAAGCGACTTCGATGGGCGTGCGGTACAAGGTGAAACTGCGTGGGGGAGCGGTCGTTGTGATGTCGGCGGCGTTGCTCGTCGCCTTGACCGGATGCGGCGACGCCGGCACCCCCAAGTCCTCCCCGAGCACTCCGGCCGCGAAGAACGGAGCGTCGAGCGCGCCCTCCGCTCAGCCCAAGCCGTCCGGTGCCCAGTCGTCCGAGCCGCCCACGGTGGTCGCCACCAGCAAGGGCGAAGCGGGCATCGTCCTGGACGTCTACTCCACCGCCAGGGACACCGCGGGATTCGTCACGGTGAGCGGCCAGATCAAGAA
This sequence comes from Streptomyces subrutilus, assembly GCF_008704535.1. Lineage (NCBI taxonomy): Bacteria > Bacillati > Actinomycetota > Actinomycetes > Kitasatosporales > Streptomycetaceae > Streptomyces > Streptomyces subrutilus. The sequence continues at coordinate 2,940,108 of NZ_CP023701.1, read as the reverse complement.
CACCGGGGACAAGCCGTTCGGCAACACGGCGCCATGGCGTGGGAACGAACTCAAGGCGAGCGGCGTCTCCATGGCGGGCGTCACGCTGGTCGACAAGGCCGGTAAGAAGCGGTACTACGTCCTTCGGGACACGGACGGCAGGTGCCTGTGCACCACGGGTGTCGTCATCATCGAAGCAGGCCAGTCGGTTCCGTTCTTCGCCCAGTTCCCCGCACCACCGGCGACCACCAGCGAGGTGGAGTTCAGCTTCCCCACCTTCGCCTCGGTCACGTTGAAGATTTCCGGGTGACGCCATGACCACACACCGCCGCCTCTACGCCGCGACCCTCGCCGCCGGCCTCGCCATGGCCGGCGCGCAGGTGATCGGAGCGACCAGTGCCCACGCCGACGACGTCGTGCCCTCCGTGCCGCCGGGCACCGAGCCCTCCGCATCGGCACCCGTGACGATCGACTCCTCCGCCTCCGGACTCAAGCTGCCGCAAGGCGGGACGCTCGCGGCGCCCAAGGTGCTCGACATGGTCGAGGTCGTCGAGGACCTCGGGGGGGAGCAGCGGCGGCAGGAGACCAATCAGACCGTCATGATGGCGCTCCAGTCCGAGGTGCTCTTCCCCGAGGACAGCGCCGTCTTCAACGCGCAGGCCGCCGCCCGCATCCAGGCCATCGGCAACGAGATCAACCAGCAGAAGGCCACCCGCATCCGCGTCTTCGGCTTCACCGACGACCAGGGCAGCTACGAGCACGGCAAGGAGCTGTCCAAGAAGCGCGCGGACGCCGTCCAGGCGGAGCTCGGCAAGACCGTGACCGATCCGAACGTCGTCTTCGACGTGCGCGGGTACAGCGAGGACTATCCGATCGCCGACAACGGCACCGAGGAAGGCCGCAAGAAGAACCGCCGCGTCGAGATCACCTTCCCGCGCAGCAGCGGCTAGGGACGGGGAGCGGCCCGGGACGGGAGGCGCCGGCGGCCGGGTCCGGCCCGAGCCCTGAGCCCTGAGCCCCGAGCCCTGGGTCCCCGGCCCGAGCCCTGAGCCCCCAGGCCCTGGGTCCCCGGCCCGGGCCCTGTGGCCCGCACCCCGGTCCGCCCCCGCCGCCCCCTCACGCGTCGTGGTGCGCCTGCGTGATCAGGTCCGTCGCCACTTCCAGGGCGGCCCTGCGGGTCTCCTCCGGGTCGCCGTCGATGTGCTGGAGGAACATCATCCCGGCGTGCAGCGTGAACAGCGCGCTGACGCAGCGCACCTGGTCCGCCAGTGCCCCGTCCTGCGTGCGGAGCAGTTCCACCAGGTGGAACAGCCGCGTCTTGACCGTGTGGCCGATGCTCAGCTCGCGCGTCGTCGCCTGGTTCTCCTGCATGAAGCGGTACAGCGGCGCGCCCGCCGCCATCGCCTCGCTGTAGCGGCGCAGCACCTCCCGCTTGGTCTCCAGGGTGCGGGGCTGGGCGTCGGCCCAGGCGATCAGCTCGTCTATGGGACGGGTCACGTCCTCGAAGAGGCTGATGATGATGTCTTCCTTGGTCTTGAAGTGGTAGTACAGCGCCGCCTTCGTGACGTCGAGCCGCTCCGCGATCTCGCGCAGGGAGGTCTTCTCGTATCCCTGTTCGGCGAAGAGCTCCAGTGCGATGTCCTGGATGCGCTGGCGCGTGTTCCCGCGCCGGTGCTGCGGACCGCTGCTGGAGCTGGTGGGCATGGCTCTCCTCGTGACGATTTACTTACTTGACGCCCGGCTAGTGGCCGGTCTACCTTCACCAGTGTAGTGAACTAGCCGGGCGACAAGTAAGTTCCCGGTGCGGCAAGAAGTGCTGGGGAGTGGACATGAGCGGCGAGACGGTCAAGACGGCGGACACCTCGAAGGAGGTGAAACCGCGCAGCGTACGGGTCGTCCTGATGGCGCTCATGATCGCGATGCTGCTGGCCATGCTCGACAACATGATCATCGGGACCGCGATGCCCACGATCGTCGGCGAGCTCGGCGGCCTGGAGCACCTGTCCTGGGTGGTCACCGCCTACACCCTGGCCACCGCGGCCTCCACCCCCATCTGGGGCAAGATCGGCGACATGTACGGGCGGAAGGGCTCCTTCCTCGTCTCGATCGTCATCTTCCTGATCGGTTCCGCCCTCAGCGGCATGGCCCAGGACATGGGCCAGCTCATCGGCTTCCGGGCCATCCAGGGCCTCGGCGCCGGCGGCCTGATGGTCGGCGTCATGGCGATCATCGGCGACCTGATCCCGCCCCGTGAGCGCGGCAAGTACCAGGGCATGATGGCCGGCGTCATGGCCCTCGCCATGATCGGCGGCCCGCTGGTCGGCGGCACCATCACCGACCACATGGGCTGGCGCTGGTCCTTCTACATCAACCTGCCGCTCGGCGCCGTGGCCCTCGCCATGGTCACCGCCGTGCTGCACCTGCCCAAGAAGACCGGACAGGGCACCCGGCCCAAGATCGACTACCTCGGCGCGGCCCTGCTGACCGTCGCGATCACCTCCACCGTGCTCGTCACGACCTGGGGCGGCACCGAGTACGCCTGGGGCTCCGCCGAGATCATCGGCCTGATCGCCGTCGGCGTCGTCTCCATCGCCGCGTTCCTCTACGCCGAGACCAAGGCCGCCGAGCCCGTCATGCCGCTGCACATCTTCCGCAGCCGCAACTTCACCCTCATGTCGGTGATCGGCTTCCTGGTCGGCTTCGCGATGTTCGGCGGCGTCCTCTACCTCCCGCTCTTCCAGCAGTCGGTCCAGGGCGCCTCCGCCACCAACTCCGGCCTGCTGCTCCTGCCCATGCTGCTCTCGATGATGGTCGTCTCGCTGATCGCGGGCCGCATCACCACCAACAGCGGCAAGTACAAGGTCTTCCCGATCGTCGGCGGCGCCCTGATGGTCGTCGGGCTCTTCCTGCTCGCGACGATGGACACCGGCACCACCCGCCTGATGTCCGGCGTCTACATGGCCGTCCTCGGCGCCGGCCTCGGCTTCCTGATGCAGATCACCATGCTGGTCGCGCAGAACAGCGTCGACATGAAGGACATGGGCGTCGCGTCCTCCTCGGCCACCCTCTTCCGTACGCTCGGCGGCTCCTTCGGCGTGGCCCTGATGGGCTCCCTCTTCACCAGCCGGGTCACCGACACCATGTCCGAGCGACTGGGCCCCGACGCCGCGACGGCCGCCGGCTCCGCCCAGCTCGACGCCGCGAGTCTGGCCAAGCTGCCGGAGGCGGTGCGCGACGCGTACCAGCACGCGGTGGCCGCCGGCACGCACTCGGCGTTCCTGCTCGGCGCGGTCATCGCCGTACTGGGCTTCGCCGCGGCCTGGTTCGTCAAGGAGGTGCCGCTGCGCGGCGCCGGACCCGCCGCGGCGGCCTCCGGCTCGGACGACGAGGCGGCGGCCCTGCAGACCGCTCCCGTGCACTGAGCGACCCGCACACCCCACCCCACGCAGCACGCGGTACAACACCGTAGGAAACGACTACGGACAGCACGGCCCGGCCCCGGTGGACGAACGGTCCACCGGGGCCGGGCCGTTCCCGTGCCCGCACCCCGCCCCGCGCCACAGGGTGGGCTCGGTCACCGTTTCGCCCGGTTTCACCTGGGCAGGAATTCGGGACGATCAAGGACCAACGTCCCGTAAACCTCCCGACGCATCACGTAAGGGGCAATCACCTGGAACCCCTCCTCGGCGGCGTACGTCCTGATCCACAGAACGCTCACACGGCGGATGGGGAGTGGACGGCACATGGGCTTCAAGGCGCGAACGGCAGGGCACCGCACGGCACACGGCCCGGCACACGGCCCGGCACACGGCCCGGCACACGGCCCGGGACGCGGCCCGGGACGCGGTCTCGGAGCGCGGGCCGCCGTCGCGGCCTCCGCGCTCGCGGTGGCCGCGACCGTCTGGGGGGTGACCGTCCTCGTCGACCCGGGCCACACGCCCGCCCGCAGCGCGTCGCACGAGTCGGGCGGCCCCGCGCACCCGGGCGGTGACGGCAAGGGGGCGTCCGGCATACCCGAGGGCATAGCCCACGCGTCGGAGGGCGGCGCGAACGCCGTCAACATCACCATCGACGACGGCCCCGACCCCCGCTGGACCCCGAAGGTGCTCGACGTACTGGAGCGGTACGACGTGAAGGCGACCTTCTGCATGATCGGGCCGCAGGCCAAGGCCCACCCGGACCTCGTCAAGCGGGTCGTCGCGGAAGGGCACCGGCTCTGCGACCACACGATGGACCACGACACCGCCATGGACAAGAAGCCCGCCGCCTACCAGGAACGCCAGATCCTGGACGCGAAGAAGCTGATCGAGGACGCCGCCGGCGGCGCGAAGGTGGAGTACTACCGGGCCCCCGGCGGCGCGTTCACCCCCGACAGCCGACGCATCGCCGCCGCGCAGGGCATGCGCCCGCTCGGCTGGAACGTCGACACGAAGGACTTCGACAAGCCGGGCGCCGCCGCCATCGCCGACGCCGTCAAGCGCGGGCTCGGCAACGGCCCGACCGTCCTCTTCCACGACGGCGGCGGCAACCGCGCCCAGACCGTCGACGCCCTCGGCCGGGTCCTGGCCTGGCTGCGCGACCAGGGCCGCCCCACCGGCTTCCCCGTCCGCACCGCCCCCGAAGCGGCCGGCGCCGCCGCGCACGCCGAGCCCGGCGCCCCGGCCGGAGCCTCCTGACACGCCGTCGGCGGGCGAACGGGTGACGGTCTCCACCCCCGTGGGCCGCCCGGTGTTCCCTGGTCGCGCACCCGACCGCCGCACCGCCCGCGCCCGCCCCAGGAGGCCCCCGTGATCGATCCGGACCAGCTCGCCGACCCCGCCGTCCGTGCCTTCGTCACCGCCGTCAACGCGGGCGACCGGGACGCCTTCGGCGCGGTCCTCGCGCCCGGCGCCACCATGTCCGACGACGGCACCGAGCGCGACACGGCCCGGTGGGCCGACGCGGAGATCTTCTCCTCCGGCGGCCACATGGCCGTCGCGTCGCAGTCCGACGACGGCCGAGCCCTCGTCGTCGACTACCGCAACGACACCTGGGGGCAGATGCGCACTGCCTGGCGGTTCACCGTCACCCCCGACGGGCAGATCGGCCGCTTCGAGACCGGCCAGGCCTGAGCCGACGACCCCGCCCGCGCCCCGCCCGCGCCCCGCCCCCGCCCCGCTCGCCCGCCCGTCCCGACGGGCCGTCGGCAGGCCGTCCGGGCCGCTCCGCGCGGCCGTCCACGGCGCCGTGCGCGGCGCTCCCGTACGGGTGAAAGCGGGCGCGGCGTCGTTCCGGCCCGCCGCGCGGGCCCGTTGGGCCGGGCATGAAGCGCACCCGCATCGCCGCTCTCGCCCTCGCCGCCGCCACCGCGGCCCTCGCCCCCGCCCTCGGCCAGGCGGCCACCGCAGCGGAGGGGGGAGGGGCCTTCCTCCAGGACCCGGCCGGTGGCGACAAGACCATGAAGTCGATGTGGACCAAGGACGACATGCACAAGGTGGAGGCGCAGTTCCGCTTCCACCCCGGCATCCGGTACGAGACGGTCACCCGTCCCGGCCCGCCCGCGGCGCCGGAGTTCGAGCGCGAGGCGCCGGACCCGAACACGCTCGCCTGGGAGCCGTCGTACGAGTTCGCCTGGTCCGTGTCCGACTCGACGCTGGTGAAGAAGGCCATCACGACCAAGGAGGGCACGCACCCGATCGTCGTGCACGCCGTCCTGCGCACCCCCAAGGGCGCCAAGGCCGCCGAGGTGCACCGGGAGCTGACGGGGAAGCCGGCGACGGGCCGGGAGAAGATCGCGGGCGGCAAGCGGATCGCGTGCGACACCGGCGAGTACACGGTGGAGTGGTCGGTCACCCGCACGCACTACGGGACGCTCAAGGGCTCGCTGCGCTGGAACTCCAGCTGCGAGCAGCACCGTACGGCGTTCTCCGTCGACCACGGCAAGCAGGGCTGAGGCCGGTCCCGACGACGGCCCGGCGGCCACGGGGCGGCCACGGGGCGGCCACGGGGCGGCCGGGAGGGGCCGGGCCGGCCGCCGTGCGCGGCGGGGCCGGTCGCCCCGCGCACCTCGTGGGTGCGGCGGGCGACGGCGGGCGGTCTCGGATCGAGTGCCGCACCCACCGTCCTGCCGCACGGGGTCGGAGTGCGGCACGGGCCGGAAGTCCCCGTCCGGCGGGCCGTTCAGTGCTTCTTGTCCGCCTCTTTCGCCTGGGCGGCGATCTCCTCCAGGACGGCCTTGGGGTCGCCGTTCGGCTCGACGGCCCGCCCGATGTTCCGCTTGATGATGTCGCTGACCGTCACCCAGGACGGGTCGTTCACCGGGTAGAGCTGCGCCCCGCGCAGGGCGGTGAGGAACTGCTCGTCCTTCTTGTCCAGCCCGCCGCCGGCCGGGGTGCGGGACGCGGAGACGGTGGACGGCAGCAGGTGGTAGCGGCCGGCGAAGTCCGACAGGTTCTTGTCCTGGTAGAGGAAGTCCAGGAAGGCACCGATCTCCGCCCGGTGGCCGTTCTGCTTGAACGCCGTCATCCAGTCCGCGACGCCCACGGCCGGGGTGCTCTCGCCGGCGCCCAGGGTGTCCGAGACCGGCATCGGGACGGTGCCGACGCCGATGCCCTTGTCGCGGGCCTCGTAGGCGAGCGACGGGTAGCCGTTGACCATGCCGACCTCGCCCCGCAGGAAGGCGGCGAAGGCGTCGGCGCGGTTGAGCTGCGCGGGCGGAGTGGGACCGACCAGGCCGGGCGTCACCAGGTTGTCCTTGACCCAGCGCCAGGTCTGGATGTTCAGGTCGGAGGCCAGGCTGTAGTTGCCGCTGTTGTCGGCGTAGCCGCCGCCGTTGCTCAACTCCCAGATCATCGCCTCCGCGTGCGCCTCCTCGGGCCCGAGGGGCAGCGCGTACGGGTACTTCACGCCCTTGTCCTTCAGCGCCTTGGCCGCGGACTTGAGGTCGGACCAGGTCTTGGGTGCGCTGACGCCGGCCTTGGTGAAGAGCGCCTCGTTGTAGAAGAGCAGGCGGCTGCTGGCCACGAACGGCAGCCCGTAGAGGGTGCTGCCGACCGAGCCGGCCTCGGCGAGCGGCTGGAGGAAGTTGGCCTCGGCGGTGACCGACAGGAGCTCGTCGGCCGCGTACAGCCTGCCCTGGGCCGCGAAGTCCGAGTACGAGCCCATCAGGGCCATGTCGGGGGCCTTGCCCTCCTTCACCATGCGGGAGACCTCGCGGTCGACGTCGCTCCACGGCAGGAGCTTCACGTCGACCTCGATGCCGGGGTGGGCGGCCGTGAAATCGGCCGTCACCTTGTCCCAGAAGGCCTTGGAGCTGGTGGCCGGAGTGTCGCCGTATTCGGCCGCCACGAGGTGCAGCGTGCCGTCCCCGCCCGCGTCGTCGCCGGAGCTGCCGCATCCGGCGAGTGGCATCAGCAGTCCGAGTACGACCGTGGTGGCGGCCGCGCCGAATATTCTTCGTCGCACGGGTGTGTTCCCCTGAATTTCTTTTGCATACGGATAGTGCTCATGGGTCGCTCCGAGCCGGGGTGCCCCTCCTTGGCCCGTTGGCCGGAATTCTCTCCTGTAAGAGGGGTGGTTGATTCCCTTGGGGGTGTAGTTGTGGGCAATGCTCCAACTGCGGGTTTTCCGGATGGTGTTTTCCGATATGTGATCAACAATTCCGACGCGCGTAGACCCCCGGACATGCCGAAGAGCCCGTCTCCGGCAACGGAGCGGGCTCGGCGGGCTCGGCGGGGTGGCGCGGGTCGACGTGCCGTCAGTCGGCGAACTCGCCCGCGTACGGGTCGGGCTCGCCCGTCTCCGGGTTGCGGCCCTCCTGCCAGCGCCGCTGGGCCTTGCGCCAGTGCACGAAGCTCAGGTGGCCGCCGTCCCAGAAGGTGATGCTGACCGGACTCACGTCGAACTCGTCGGAGCACAGCCGGTAGAGGAACTCGGCCATGCCGTACGGGTACACGGCGAAGGCGTCGGCCGTGTGCCGCCCGCACACCAGAACGGGCCAGCGGTCCGGATCGGGGTCGGAGGTGAGCCAGCACAGGATGTCGGAGCCGCCGGTGACGCCCCAGGCGATGATGGCCTCCGGATCCACGTCGAAGGCCGACCGGCCGCCCTGCGCCTGCCACGCCTGCCGCGCGTTGGCGGTCTCCTCGGACATCTGTGCCGGGTCCCACTGGAGCCCGGGCTTGGGCAGCGGCAGCAGGATGCTGGCCTCGCCGTTGATGGAACCCGCACCGAAACGGCCCATGAAGGCGACGAAGTCGGCCGGGAACCCGGTCCCCCAGGTCGTCTCGGCCGCCCGCCAGTCGATGTCCTCGTCGGCGCCGTGCGTCGCCGGCATGATCTGCTCCAGCGCCTTGATGCGCGCGTTCTCCGTCATGCCGCTCCCCTACGCCCCAGCTCAACCGCCCCAACCTACCCCCGGGGCGGAGCCTCGCCTAGCCGCGCGTGAGACGCCCGGGTACGTCCACCTCCACGGCGGTACCGGCCACCAGCCCCCAGCCCGCCATCGCACCCGCCTCCGCCTCCAGCACGTGCCGCGAACGAGGCCGGGGGAGGCCGAGGCGGCCCGGGGCCATCGTGACGACCGTCAGGACCCGCAGCCGGCGGTCGAGGTAGGCCACGTCGATCGCGAACCGCATCCGGAACGTGTGCACGCTCCCCGCCGGGGTCAGCAGCAGCGCCCCCCGGATCCCGTCCCGCCCGAGCAGGCCGCGGGTGCGGGCGCGGTAGGAGGCGGCGATCTCCAGGGGGACCGCCAGCGGGCCGATCGTCAGGGTGGCCGGGCCGTCGTGCCAAGTCGCCATGCGGCCACCCTAGGCCGTCCCCCGACGGGCCGTCCCGCCCCCGGACCCCCGCGGGCCGCGCCCGAGCCGGTGCGCGCGGCGCCGCTGCCGGGGGCCCGCCCCCGGACCCCCGCGCCTCACGCGCCGGCGGGGCCGGACGGGGTGCGGCTCGGCGCGGGCGGGGGCGGGCGCGGGCCTCGGGCGTCGGCGGGCGTGGGCGGGTGGGGGTGGTGGGGAGTGGGGGTGGGGGCCTAGCGTGCGGGGGGTGGGGGTCTTCGTGGTCGTGAGCGGGCTCGCCGCCCTGTACGGGGTGGCCGCCGGGGTGCTGCTGCCGGCCGCCGCGTACCGGTTCTCCGTCGAGCCGGGCGAGCCCTGGCGCGCGCGCTGTCCGCAGGGGCACCCGCTGGGCGCACCGCTCGGGCCGGCCCGCTGCCGGACGGGTCCGGTCCCGCACGCGTACGGGCGGCGCGCGCTGCCGCCGGCCCTGCTGACCGGCGCCGTCTGCGGTGCGCTCGGGGCGGCCGCCGGGGCGCGGCCCGAGGCCGTCGCGTACGTGGGGCTCGCCCCGGTGCTCGTCCTGCTCGCCCTCGTCGACCGGGCCGTGCACCGGCTGCCCGACCCGCTGACCCTGCCGCTCGCCGCGGCCGCCTGCGCCCTGCTCGGCGCCGCCGCCCTCGCGCCCGGCGCCGCGGGCTCCTGGCGGCTCGCCCTGCTCGGCGGGGCCGCGCTCGGCGGGGCGTACCTGGTGCTCCACCTCGTCAACCCGGCGGGCATGGGCTTCGGCGACGTCAAGCTGGCGCTCTCGCTGGGGGTCGCTCTTGGGTGGTACGGGTGGGGGGTATGGGTCACGGGAGCCTTCCTGGGCCTCCTCTACGGGGCCCTGTACGGCCTCGCGCTGGTCCTGCGCGGCTCCGCCACCCGTGACCAGGGGTTCGCCTTCGGCCCCTTCATGGCGGCCGGAGCCTTCACCGGAGTGCTGCTGGGCGGTTTCGGAGCGTAATCGCGGCGCGCCCGTGCACGCTTCCTGCTTTACGAAGGGTTATGGTGGAACCCCCCCCTCGGGCCGGTCCGTATCCCCCCCACGGACCGGCCCGTTTTTCGTTCTCCCCGCCGCGGCCCCCGGTCCGCGGCAAAGGTGCAGGTCAGCCCCGCTGGGCCCAGATGTTGGTGCCGGGGGTCGAGACCGCGAGGGCGTCGATCTCCTTCAGCTCGGCCTCCGAGAGCGGTGTTCCGGCCAGCGCGGCGACGTTCTCCTCCAGCTGCTTCACGCTGGAGGCGCCGATCAGCGCCGACGTCATCCGCTCGTCGCGCAGCACCCACGTCAGCGCCAGCTGCGCCAGCGACTGGCCGCGCCGCGCGGCGACCTCGTTCAGCCCCTTCAGCCGGCGGAGCACGTCGTCCGACAGCAGCCCCGGGTCGAGGGACTTGCCCTGGGAGGCGCGCGAGCCCTCCGGGATCCCCTTGAGGTACTTGCCGGTCAGCAGCCCCTGGGCGAGCGGGGCGAAGGAGATGCAGCCCATGCCGGCCGCGGCCAGGGTGTCCAGCAGCCCGTCCTCCTCCGTCCAACGGTTGATCATGGAGTACGAGGGCTGGTGGATCAGCGGCCGCACCCCCATCCCGCGCAGGATGCGGGCGGCCTCGGCCGTCTGCTCCGCGGTGTAGGAGGAGACGCCGACGTACAGCGCCTTGCCCTGCTGCACCGCGGACGCGAGGGCGCCCATGGTCTCCTCCAGCGGGGTGTGCGGGTCGAAGCGGTGCGAGTAGAAGATGTCGACGTAGTCCACGCCCATCCGCTTCAGCGAGGCGTCGAGCGAGCCGAGCAGGTACTTGCGGCTGCCCCACTCCCCGTACGGACCCGGATGCATGAAGTAGCCGGCCTTGGTGGAGAGGACCAGCTCCTCGCGGTGGGTGGCGAAGTCCTGGGCGAAGAGCTTGCCGAAGTTCAGCTCGGCCGAGCCGGGGGGCGGGCCGTAGTTGTTCGCCAGGTCGAAGTGGGTGACGCCGAGGTCGAAGGCCCGGCGCAGGATCGCGCGCTGGGACTCCAGGGAGGTGTCGTCGCCGAAGTTGTGCCACAGTCCGAGGGAGATGGCGGGGAGCTTGAGGCCGCTGTCGCCGGTGCGCCGGTACTCCATGGAGTCGTAGCGCGAGGGCTCTGCCCGATAGGGATTGGTATCAGTCACGTTGTCCTCCCTATCACGGAGTTGTGACAGACCGAGTTGGGTCCCCCCTCCCCGTGCGCAGTAATGTGGCCGACTCGGGGGACCGCAATTCGCACGGGGGCATTGCACGGAGGGGCTGGAAGATCGTGAAGCTGCGCGACCTGGTGTACAGGCTCTACGCACGCCGGGTGGAAGGCCGACTCGACCACGACGCGGCGCCGAAGCACATCGGCGTCATCCTGGACGGGAACAGGCGCTGGGCGAAGGCGTCCGGAGGCACGACGGAGCAGGGCCACCAGGCCGGGGCCGACAAGATCTCCGAGATGCTGGGCTGGTGCACGGAGACGGACGTCGAGGTCGTCACCCTGTGGATGCTCTCCACGGACAACCTGGACCGGCCGGAGGTCGAGCTCCGGCCGCTGCTCAACATCATCGAGAACACCGTGCGGGGGCTCGCCGCGGACGGCCGCTGGCGCGTCCACCACGTCGGCAACCTCGACATCCTGCCCGCCGGCACGCAGACGGTGCTCAAGGAGGCCGAGGAGGCCACCCACGACGTCGACGGGATACTGGTCAACGTCGCCGTCGGCTACGGGGGCCGCCAGGAGATCGCCGACGCGGTCCGCTCGCTGCTGCTGGAGCACGCCCGCAAGGGCACCTCCTTCGAGGAGCTCGCCGAGATCCTGGACATCGACCACATCGCCGAGCACCTCTACACGCGCGGCCAGCCCGACCCCGACCTCGTGATCCGCACCAGCGGCGAACAGCGGCTGTCCGGATTCATGCTCTGGCAGAGCGCCCATTCGGAGTACTACTTCTGCGAGGTCTTCTGGCCGGCCTTCCGCAAGGTCGACTTCCTGCGCGCCCTGCGCGACTACGCCGCACGTCACCGGCGGTACGGCAGCTGATTCCGCGCGGGGGGCGCAGCACGCTTTCGCGGCGCGCCCCCGCAGCGACGCGCCCTCCCGGGGAACCCTTCACCAGGGATTCACCGAGCGTCCGTCATATGCCATGGCATGGCCTGGCCTGATCGGGGAATATCACTTTCAGGTCGATGCCCGATCCACGGGTGTCGAGTCTCAGCGGACGGCATGGGGTCGTCCGCCCGGGAGGCCCTTTGCACCAGGACGCACGTGCGGTTCGCACGGACGGAGTGGAGGGCCGGAAGTCGGCCCTGGCATGGGTGCCGATGACCGGTCCGGTCTTCATGGCCCGACCTCTTCCGAGGGGGTACGTCCTTCCGTGGTGACCAGCACAAAGCGCCGCCTGCCCGACAGGCGGACCTACGTCCTCGACACCAGCGTCCTGCTGGCAGACCCCAACGCGATCTCCCGCTTCGACGAGCACGAGGTCGTGCTCCCGATCGTGGTGATCACCGAGCTGGAGGCAAAGAGGCACCATCCCGAACTCGGCTACTTCGCGCGCCAGGCCCTGCGCCTGCTCGACGACTTCCGGGTCCGGTACGGACGTCTCGACGCCCCCATCCCGCTGGGCGATCTGGGTGGCACGCTGCGCGTCGAACTCAACCACTCCGACCCCAGCGTCCTGCCCGCCGGCTTCCGGTTGGGGGACAACGACTCGCGCATCCTCGCCGTCGCCCGCAACCTCCAGGCCGAGGGGTTCGACGTCACGGTCGTGTCGAAGGACCTCCCGCTGCGCATCAAGGCCTCCTCCGTGGGCCTCATCGCCGAGGAGTACCGCGCGGAACTCGCCATCACCGATGCCGGCTGGACCGGCATGAGCGAGATCGCCCTCTCCGGGGAGCAGGTGGACCTCCTCTTCTCCGAGGAGCGCCTCTACGTCCCGGAGGCCGCCGAACTGCCCGTGCACACCGGGCTGGTGCTCCAGTCCGAGCGCGGCAAGGCCCTGGGCCGGGTCACGGCGGACGGCAACGTGAAGCTCGTGCGCGGCGACCGCGAGGCCTTCGGGCTGCACGGCCGCAGCGCCGAGCAGCGCATCGCGCTCGACCTCCTGCTGGACCCGGAGATCGGCATCCTCTCGATGGGCGGCCGGGCCGGCACCGGAAAGTCCGCGCTCGCCCTGTGCGCGGGCCTGGAAGCCGTACTGGAGCGGCGCCAGCACCAGAAGGTGATGGTCTTCCGGCCGCTGTACGCGGTGGGCGGCCAGGAGCTCGGCTACCTGCCCGGGGACGCCTCCGAGAAGATGAGCCCCTGGGCGCAGGCGGTCTTCGACACCCTCTCGGCGGTCGCCGGGCGCGAGGTCATCGAGGAGGTGCTCAACCGCGGGATGCTGGAGGTCCTGCCGCTCACGCACATCCGCGGCCGCTCGCTGCACGACGCCTTCGTGATCGTGGACGAGGCGCAGTCGCTGGAGCGCAACGTCCTGCTGACCGTCCTGTCCCGGATCGGGGCCAACTCGCGGGTGGTCCTCACCCACGACGTCGCCCAGCGGGACAACCTCAGGGTCGGCCGGTACGACGGAGTGGTCGCCGTGGTCGAGAAGCTGAAGGGGCATCCGCTCTTCGCGCACATCACGCTGACGCGCTCGGAGCGCTCCCCGATCGCGGCCCTGGTCACCGAGATGCTGGAGACCATCTGACCCCGGAAGGAAGACCGAAGAGGTCGAGAACCCCGTAGCGGGAAGGCGAGTTGGCGCCGCCCGGCAGGGCCCAGGAGCCTAGCCGGGCGGCGCCGTGCCGCACAGCCCTTTGCCGAAACAGGCGGGGACGCGGCCGGTGTGACCTTTCCCACGCAACGGATAATTGCCTTGCGGCGTCCAGGTCCGGCAGAGTCTGTTTTCCGTCAGGCCCCGCATACGGCACACCTGTACCTCCCGTGAGGTACGCGCAGCACCACAACTCCACAACCGATGGCCGTATGCCGCCCGGATCTTCACGAGGCAGCCCCCGCGAGGGAGTTGCCCACGGGCCCGCGTCTCCAGCGACCGCCGTACCACGGAGACCAGTGTCGAGGGGCACTCGTGCGCCCGCCCGGTCACTGCGGACGCTGCTGGAAGGACACCGTGTGAGCCGGATTTCGGTCCGGGGGTTCGCAGTGGCTTCGGCCACCGCGGTCACCACCGTCGGCGCAGTCGTCGGAGTCGCCGCCGGCGACCCCTCCTCGAACGATATCGAGACCACCGCGTCCGGTGCGACTCTCCTCACTGACATCCCGGTCGGCGACCAGGCGCAGGTTCAGAGCGCGTCCCTGACGCAGCAGGCCGACGCCATCGTCCACGCCGCCGACGCCGACGCCAAGCGCACGGCCGAGGAGTCGGCCCGCCTCCAGGCCGCCGAGACCGCGAAGGCCAAGAAGGCCGAAGCGGAGAAGGCGGAGGCCGACAAGAAGGCCGAGGCCGATGCCAAGGCCAAGAAGGAACGCGAGGAGAAGGAGCAGGTCGCCAGCCGCTCCGCCGCCCGCGACGCCGGGGACTTCGAGGTCCAGGGCTCCTACACCGTCGCCCAGGTCAAGGCCATCGCGCAGCAGATGGTCCCGGCCGGCCAGTTCCAGTGCTTCTCGAAGATCATCAACCAGGAATCCACCTGGAACTACAAGGCCGTCAACTCCTCCTCGGGAGCCTACGGTCTGGTCCAGGCGCTCCCGGGCTCGAAGATGGCCTCCGCCGGAGCCGACTGGCGCACCAACCCCGCCACGCAGATCAAGTGGGGCCTGAACTACATGGAAGACCGGTACGGCAGCCCGTGCGGAGCCTGGAGCTTCCACCAGGCCAACGGCTGGTACTAGCCCGCCGCACCCGCTCGACCGCCGGGAGCCCCGCACCGTCCTCCGGTGCGGGGCTTTGCGCGTGTACGGTCTTGCGAGGATCGACCGGTGGGGCGGGGTAAGGGAACGACATGGCGAAGAGTGCAGGCTGGCTGGGCCGGCTCGGCAGCGGACTGAACCGGATGGAGGAGCGGCTCCACGAGCGCCGCGCCGAAGTCGAGGCCGAAGGCCGGGGCGACGACCTGGCGCGGCCCGCCGCGCCCGAGCGGGGCCCGGACCCCGAGACCGGCGCCGCCCGCACCGCCGTCCGGCCCGCGCGCGTGCGCCCCGACCCGGTGAGCGTCGTCCCGTGGGGCATGCGGGTCGCCGCGGAGGTCAGCTGGCGGCTGCTGCTGCTCGCCGGAATGCTCTGGGTGCTGATGAAGGTGATCAGCGAAGTCCGCCTGGTGGTCCTCGCCTTCGCCGCCGCCCTGCTGGTGACCGCGCTGCTGCAGCCCTTCGTCGTCCGGCTGCGCCGACTGGGCATGCCGCGCGGCCCGGCCACCGCCGTCACCGCGATCCTCGGCTTCGTGGTCATCGGGCTCGTCGGCTGGTTCGTGGTCTGGCAGGTCATGGAGAACCTCGACGACCTCTCCGACCGGGTCCGCGACGGCATCAACGAGCTGAAGCTGTGGGCACTGGACAGTCCGTTCCACGTGACCGAGAAGCAGATCAACGACATCGCCAAGAACCTCAGCGAGACCATCGGCACCAACACCGAGCAGATCACCTCCGCCGGACTCCAGGGCGTCACCGTCCTCGTCGAGGTCCTGACGGGCATGCTCCTCGCGATGTTCTCGACGCTCTTCCTGCTCTACGACGGCAAGCGCATCTGGACCTGGACCCTCGGCCTGGTGCCCGCCGCCGCCCGCCCCGGGGTGGCGGGAGCCGGACCGCGCGCGTGGCGCACGCTGACCGCGTACGTGCGGGGCACGGTCCTCGTGGCGCTCATCGACGCCCTCTTCATCGGCCTCGGCCTGTACTTCCTCGACGTCACCATGGCCGTGCCGCTCGCCGTCTTCATCTTCCTGTTCGCCTTCATCCCGCTGGTCGGCGCGGTGGTCTCGGGAGCCCTCGCGGTGGTCGTGGCCCTGGTGACGCAGGGGGTGTTCACCGCGCTGATGGTGCTGCTCGTGGTGCTGGCGGTGCAGCAGATCGAGGGGCACGTGCTCCAGCCGTTCATCCTGGGCCGGGCCGTGCGCGTCCACCCGCTCGCCGTGGTGCTCTCGGTGGCCGCCGGCGGGATGGTCGCGGGGATCGGCGGCGCGGTGGTGGCCGTACCCCTGGTCGCGGTCACCAACACCGTGGTCGGATACCTGAAGGCGTACTCGCGCGAGCAGCTGCACCCCGGCGCGGCCACGGTCGGGCCGGCCCCGCACGGGGCGACGGCCCTGGGCGCCGGACCGCAGGACCCTGCGGACGGCGGGACGGGGCGGGGCGCGGGGTCCGGCACGGCGTAACCGGCGCGAGGGGGGCGGGGCATGATCGGCGAACCGGAGCTCGACGGGGCCTGGGAGGCGGCCGGGCCGCCCGAGGAGGTGCGCACACCGGAGCGGACCGGCGGGGCGCGCGCGCCCCGCGGGCCGTGGTGGTGGGCGCTGGGCGGAGCCGTGCTCGCCTCGGCGGTGTGGGGCGGCGCCCTGGCCGTGCAGGACCGGTTCGGCGGGTCGCCGCAGAACGCGTACCGGCAGGCGGAGAACCTCTGCGAGGAGGCGCCGCTGCGGGCGCTCGGCTCGCTGACCGGAGGGTTCGAGCCGGGCATGCCCCGGCACCGCGAAGGCCCGGCGCTGGACTGGTCGTTCTGCGTGTACGGCACGGACTGGACCGAGGGCCGGATCTCCTACGAGGCCCAGCTGCTGGTCGAACGGCACAAGCGCACCGACCCCGGGCCGGAGTTCGGCGCCGGGCCGGGGCTGGACTCGGACATGCTCGTGGCGGGCGAACCGGAGCCGATCCCGGGACTGGGCCGACGGGCCCGGTTCGACGGCCGGGTGGGCAGTCCGCGGCTGCAGGTGCTCGACGGCGGCACGGTCTTCACGCTCACCGTCCGGTGGTTCGGCGGCGACGAGGAGACCGAGGCCGACGAGGCGGCCCTCAAGGCGGCGGCGGTCGAGGACCTGCGCGCGGTGATGGCCGCGCTCAAGCGCTAGCGCGCGGGGCCCCGCGGCCGGAAAACCGGCCGCGGGGCCCCGCACGCGTACGAGAGGCGCCGTTACTCGGCGGCGGTGGCCAGGGCGGCCTCGGCGTCGAGGGTGACGGCGACGGCCTGGATCACCGAGGCGATCTTGAAGGCCTCCTGGACCGTCTCGCGGTCGACGCCGGCCTTGCGCAGCACCTGCTCGTGCGAGTCCAGGCACTGGCCGCAGCCGTTGATCGCGGAGACGGCGAGCGACCACAGCTCGAAGTCGACCTTCTCCACGCCCGGGTTGCCGATGACGTTCATCCGCAGGCCCGCGCGCAGGGTGCCGTACTCCGGGTCGGAGAGCAGGTGGCGCGTCCGGTAGAAGACGTTGTTCATCGCCATGATCGCGGCGGCGGACTTGGCGGCGGTGTAGGCCTCGGCCGACAGGTTCTCCTTCGCCTCCGGCTCCAGCTCGCGCAGGACGCGCGGGGAGCGGGCGGCGATCGCGCAGGCGAGGACGGTGCCCCACAGCTGCTGCTGCGGCAGGCCGCTGTTGCCGATGACCGAACCGAGGTTCAGCTTCAGGTCCTTGGCGAAGTCCGGAACGGCGGACTTGAGGGAGTCGAGGGACATCCGTCACTCACCGGCCAGCAGCGAGCCGGCGTCCAGGGTGCCCTCGCCCTTGTTCCAGTTGCAGGGGCAGAGCTCGTCGGTCTGCAGGGCGTCGAGGACCCGCAGGACCTCCTTGGGGTTGCGGCCCACGGACCCGGCGGTCACCATCGTGAACTGGATCTCGTTGTTCTGGTCGACGATGAAGACCGCGCGCTGCGCGAACCCGTCCTCGCCCTGCACGCCACAGGCCTGCATGAGCTCGTGCTTGGAGTCGGCCAGCATCGGGAAGGGCAGGTCACGCAGGTCGGCGTGGTCCTTGCGCCAGGCGTGGTGGACGAACTCGGAGTCGCCGGAGACGCCGAGGACCTGGGCGTCGCGGTCCTGGAACTCCTCGTTCAGCTTGCCGAACGCGGCGATCTCGGTCGGGCAGACGAAGGTGAAGTCCTTCGGCCAGAAGAACACCACGCGCCACTTGCCCTCGTAGGTCTTGTGGTCGATCTGGGCGAACTCGCTGCCGGCTTCGAGCGAGACGCAAGCGGTCAGATCGTAGGTGGGGAACTTGTCGCCGACAGTGAGCACGTGCTCTCCTTGCGGACGGGAAAGTGAGCCTTTTGGGCGCTTTCCGAGGGGCTTGGACGGATCTCACATGCTGGCACAGCTGCATTGATTACGGAAATAGCTACTCTTGTGTCGAGTGATCGGAGGTGCCTATCAGTGGCTGTCGGTAACAGGGGACTGAAGCAGCCCACCCTGGCGCAGCTGCGCGCCTTCGCGGCCGTGGCCGAGCACCTGCACTTCCGGGACGCCGCCGCGGCCATCGGCATGAGTCAGCCCGCGCTGTCCGGCGCCGTCTCCGCGCTGGAGGAGGCCCTCGGCGTGCGGCTGCTGGAGCGCACCACCCGCAAGGTGCTGCTCTCCCCGGCCGGCGAGCGCATCGCGGCCCGGGCCGGCGCGGTCCTCGACGCGGTGGGCGGGCTGCTGGAGGAGGCCGAGGCGGTACGGGCCCCCTTCACCGGGGTGCTGCGGCTCGGGGTGATCCCGACCGTGGCCCCCTACCTGCTGCCGACCGTGCTCGGGCTCTTCCACCGGCGCTACCCGGGCATGGACCTCCAGGTCCACGAGGAGCAGACCGCCCCGCTGCTGGAGGGGCTGGCCGGGGGGCGGCTCGACCTGCTGCTGCTGGCGGTGCCGCTCGGGGTGCCCGGAGTCACCGAACTGCCGCTCTTCGACGAGGACTTCGTCCTCCTCGCCCCCCGCGAACACCCGCTGGCCGGGCGCCGCGACATCCCGCGCGAGGAACTGCGCGGCCTCCAGCTGCTGTTGCTCGACGAAGGCCACTGCCTGCGCGACCAGGCCCTGGACATCTGCCGCGAGGCGGGCCGCACGGCGGGCGCGGACGTCACGACCACCGCCGCCGGACTGTCCACCCTCGTACAGCTGGTCGCCGGGGGACTGGGCGTGACGCTGTTGCCGCGGACCGCGCTGCGGCTGGAGACCGCCCGCAACGAGTACCTGGCCACCGGATACTTCGCCGAGCCCGCGCCCTCGCGGCGGATCGCGCTGGCCATGCGGACCGGGACCGCACGGCAGGAGGAGTTCCGGACCATCGCCGCCGCGCTGCGCGAAGCCGTGCGCCCGCTCCCCGTCTGGCCGACCGACTGAGCGGGCGCACCGGGTGAGCGGGCGTACGGGTGCGCGCGGCGCGCGGGGTCACTCCGTGCGCAGGCCGTCCGGACGCATCAGCCGCAGCAGCGGCGGCAGGCTGAGCAGGGTCACCACGGCGACCACGCCCGCGCCGATGCCGGTCATCGCGGCGACCGAGGTCCAGTCGATCCGGACGGGGCGCGCGCTCAGCCGCAGCAGGACCGAGCCGAGGGCGATGCCGATGACGGCCGCGAGGCCCAGACCCAGGCCGATCGGCAGGGCCGTCTGCCACAGCACCGACATGCTGAGCGTGGACCGCCTGGTCCCGAAGGCGACCAGCGCCGACAGCAGCTTCCTGCGCTCGCGCAGCTGCTCCAGCTGGGAGACCAGCAGGCTCCCGCCGATCAGGAGCAGGACGGCGGTGGCGCCGAAGAACAGGCCGGTGCGGATCGAGGAGAGGCCGGAGTCCCGGGTGGTGGCCTTCAGGGTCATCGCGGTGGCGAACGGGTCGGCCTTGAAGGCGGCCGTGCGCACCCGGTCCATCGCCTCCGGCACCGTGTCGTCGAGCTGGACGTAGATCTGCGCGGACCGGGCCTCGCCCAGGCCCGCGGGGGTGGCCGAGGGGGTGAGCAGCAGGCCGTTGCGCAGGTTGCCGGTGGGGTCGGGGCGGGCGGGGACGGTGCGGGCGGACGCCGGAACGGTCCACGGGACGGGCTTCTCGGTGACCGTCCCGCGCGCGGCGGCGTGGACGTCGCCGACGAAGAGCCGCTGGCCGGCCTCGGCCGTGGCCCCGTAGGCGGTGTTGGCGGTGACGGGGCCGTCGGCGAGCACGAAGGCGTCGCCCTCCGTGCAGGAGGGCAGGACCGCGACCTCGCGCAGCGCGTCGCAGGTGCCGATGGTCAGCAGCACCGACTCGCCGTCCGCGGAGGGCTGCGGGGAGGCGTCGGCGGATGCGAGGGGGACGGTCTTGGAGATGCCCTTGCCGCCGGAGATCTCGCGGGCCAGGGCGTCCACCCGGGACTCGGTGCCGGTGGGCAGCAGGATCGAGACACCGGCGCGGCCCGGGTCCTGACCCGTGTCCTTGCTGTAGACGCCCTCGATGCCCGCGAAGAGCATCTGGAGGGCGATGGCCCCGGCGACCGCGACCGCGATGCCGTTGACCAGACGGGCGGCGGCGCCGCTGTTGACCTGGAGGCGGCGCACGGCGAGCTGCCAGGAGACCGGACCGCCCGACATCCGGCCGACGAAGCGCTCCAGCAGCCAGGGCAGCAGCGCCGTGATCCCGACCAGCAGCAGCACCACGCCGGCGCTGACCTGCCACTGGTTGAAGTAACCGTGCTCCGTGCCCCGGCCCGCCATGGGGGCGAGCAGCCCGAGTCCGCCGAGCGGCAGCAGCAGCCGCCACCAGACGCGGCGCTTGCGCGGCCGGCTCTGGCGTACGACGCCCAGCGGTTCGATGACGACGCCGCGGAGCGCGAACAGGGTCACGGCCACCGCCGCGGCGGGCACCGCGAGGGCCACCAGGACGGCCAGCGCCACGGAGGGGTTGAGGTCCGCGGGGAAGACGCTGCGCTGCTGGAGGGTGAGGCCGCCGACCAGCGCGCGGCCGCCGAAGAAGAAGCCGACGCCCAGCGCGAGGCCGACCAGGGAGCCGCCCAGTGCCTCACCGGCCGCGATCCGGCGGACCATGCGGCCGTCGGCGCCGACCAGGCGCAGCGCGGCGAGCCGGCGGTCGCGCCGCTCCCCGCCGAAGCGGACGGCGGCGGCGATGAAGACGGCGACGGGCGTCAGGAGCGCCACGAAGGTCAGCACGACCAGGAGCATGAGGACCGGATCGAGCCGGGAAGGCTCGACGGCCCGGTCGAACGCGGTGACGCGCTGGACCCGGTACTCCCCGGGGCCGGTGAGCGCGAGGTCGCCCTTGCCGGCGTAGAAGTAGAGGTCGCCGGGGCCGGTCAGGCCGGAGTCGCCGATGGTCTGGGTCGGCTTCCACGCGTCGAGCCGCTCGCGCAGCAGGGCGCCGTCCTCGGAGTCGAGCAGCCGCTTCAGGGCGGGGGAGAGGGCCATCTCCCCGGGGGCGGGGACGGAGGTCAGGCCGGGCGGCACGGGCGCGTCGGGGCCCTCGGCCCGCAGGAACCTGCCGTCGACGTCCCGCTTCTTGTACGTCTGGTTGGCGTCGGCGACGAGCAGCGTGTCGCGCCCGGGGCCCGTGTCGCCCTCCGCGGTCACCGGGAGGCGGGCCTCGCCGCGCTCGTTGCGGGCGGCGAGGGCGCCGGGGACCGCGGTGCTGATCAGCAGCAGGGCGACGCCGAGGCCGACGCCGACGCCGGTGAGCACGGTGCGGGTCCAGCCCTCGCGGCCGCCGCCGAAGGCGAAGCGGGCACCCATGGCGAGGTCGCGGGCCCAGGTGCGCAGGGCGCTCATACGATCCGCTCCATGTCGCGGGACCTGCCGTCGCGCACGACGATCTCGCGGTCGGAGTAGGCGGCCACGCGGGTCTCGTGGGTGACCAGCACGACGGCCGCGTTGGTGGAGCGGGCGGCCTCGGTGAGCAGTTGCATCACGAGTTCGCCGTTGAGGGAGTCCAGGGCTCCGGTGGGCTCGTCGGCGAAGACGACCCGGGGCCGGGTGACGAGGGCGCGGGCGATGGCCACGCGCTGGCCCTGGCCGCCGGATATCTCGCCCGGGCGCTTGCGGCCGAGGTCCTCGACCCGCAGCCGCTCCATCCACTCCAGCGCGGTCCGCTCGGCCTCCTTGCGCTTGACGCCGGCCAGGCGCAGCGGGAGGGCGACGTTCTCCACGCAGGTCAGCTCCGGTACGAGCTGGCCGAACTGGAAGACGAAGCCGAACTCGCCGCGGCGCAGCGCGCTGCGCTGGGCGTCGTTCATCGCGGACAGTTCGCGGCCCGCGTACGTGATGGTGCCGGAGTCGGGCGGGACGATGCCGGCGAGGCAGTGCAGCAGGGTGGACTTGCCCGAGCCGGAGGGGCCCATGACGGCGACGACCTCGCCGGGGTGGATGGAGAACTCCGCGCCGTCGAGGGCGCTGGTGGGCCCGTACGCCTTGCGCAGGTCGGTGGCGGCGAGCAGGGTGCCGGCGGGGGTCATCGGCGTACCTCCCGGGCGAGCTGGTCGAGGCGGGCGGCGGTGAGTTCGAGCCACCGCAGGTCCGCTTCGAGGTGGAACAGGGCGTGGTCGCAGACGAGCTGGTCGGCGAGGTCGCCCTTGCGCTTGCGCTGGGTGAGCAGGCGCATCAGGCGCAGGTGCTCGGCGCGCTGGGTGTCCAGCAGCTCGGCCGCGCCGCGGCCGGTGAGCAGGGCGAGGACGACCTTGGTGTAGAGGGTCGAGTGGAGGTACGGCTCGGGCTTCTCGGGCTGCGAGAGCCACGTGTCGACGTCGGTGACGCCGGCGTCGGTGATGGCGTACCGCTTGCGGTCCGGGCCGCCGCCGCTCTCTATGCCCTCGACCTCCACGAAGCCGTTCTTCAGGAGGCGGGACATGGTCGAGTAGACCTGTCCGTAGGCGAGGGGCCGGTCGTGGCCGAACTTCTCGTCGAAGGCGCGCTTGAGGTCGTAGCCGTGGCGCGGGCCGGCCTCCAGGAGGCCGAGCAGAGTGTGACCGATGGACATGCCGAGGACTGTACACCGGGTGTATACCCTCGCTGTATACGCAGGGTGTATACCGAGCTCCGTGGCGCCCCTTTCCGCAGGCCGGAGCGGGTTGTCACGATTCCGAACGGAGCTCGGCGCGACGCACGGCGGCCGCCCCCGGGGACCGGGGGCGGCCGTCACTCCGCCGGTTTCGGCGGCCTGCCGCGGCGCGCGATGGGGGCGGGCGCCGGGGGCAGCCGGCCGCTCTCGGCGAGGGCGCGGCGCAGCAGGAACTCGATCTGGGCGTTCGCGCTGCGCAGTTCGTCGCCGGCCCAGCGGGCCAGCGCCTCGTACACCTGGGGGTCGAGGCGCAGCAGCACCTGCTTGCGCGCCTGCCGGCCCGCGGGCGGCCGTCCCGGCTCGGGTCCCGGGTCGGGCCCCGGGTCGGAGCCGGGCCCGGGGACCGGGCCGGCCGGTGGCGGCGTGCTGCCGGGCGGGGTCACTGGTAGAGGGTGCCCGTGTTGAGCACCGGCTGGGCGGCGCGGTCCCCGCACAGGACGACCATCAGGTTCGAGACCATGGCGGCCTTGCGTTCCGGGTCCAGGTCCACGATGTCCTCCTCCTGGAGGCGGGTCAGGGCGAGCTCGACCATGCCCACCGCGCCTTCGACGATCTGCTTGCGCGCGGCCACCACGGCCCCCGCCTGCTGGCGCTGGAGCATCGCCGAGGCGATCTCCGGAGCGTACGCGAGGTGGGTGAAGCGGGACTCGATGATCTGCACACCGGCCGCGTCGACCCGGGCGTGCAGTTCCACCGCCAGCTTCTCGGTGATCTCCTCGGCGTTCCCGCGCAGCGACAGGCCGCCCTCCTCGTGGGCGTCGTACGGGTACTCGATCGCGATGTGCCGGACGGCGGCCTCGGTCTGCGTCTCGACGAACTCGGTGAAGTCGTCGACCTCGAAGACGGCCCGCGCGGTGTCCTGCACGCGCCACACCACGACCGCCGCGAGCTCGATCGGGTTGCCGTAGGCGTCGTTGACCTTCAGGACGGCCGTCTCGTGGTTGCGCGCCCGGGTGGAGATCTTCCGGCGGGAGGTGAACGGGTTGACCCAGCGCAGGCCGTCCGTGCGGATCGTGCCGCGGTAGCGGCCGAAGAGCTGGACCACCCGGGCCTCGCCCGGGGCCACCGTGTTCAGCCCCAGCGTGCCGATGAACGCGACCACGACCAGCAGGACGCCGGCGGCTATCAGCGCGCCCTTGAGGGCCCCCGGGTCCGTCACGGCCCCGATCGCGATGGCGCTCGTACCCGCGGCCGTGCCCGCCAGACCGAGCAGCAGGGCCAGCCCGCCGCCCACGCTGTGCGCGGGGAATTCGCGTACGTCGGCTGGTGCGGCGTCCGTCTTCGTCATGGTCTGCCCCGTTTCGTTGGATGGCGGCCCGTCGGGCTGCTTAGCAAAGTGATATCACTTTTTCTGCGCACGGCAACCCTTCCGGCCTCACGCGCGTCGGTTCCACTGACGCGGGTGCTGATTCTCACGTCCGAATTGGCCGGTATTGGCCATGGTTGGCCAACCTTTGTCACAGCCTGCGGTGTTAGCTTTCTGAGCTGACGTCGGGGGGGTAATCGAGCGGAGCGGGAGCGATGGGCCGAGCAGAAGCGCGTAAGGCGCAGCAGCAGCGCGGTGCGCGGCGGGCGCCGAGCGGACGCGCCAAGGGCAAGGGGGGCGGCGCCGGCAAGCGCACCGGCATACGCCGCTTCTTCACCTGGAAGAAGGTCCTGGGCACGTTCCTCGGGGGGATCCTGCTCCTGATGGCCGCCGCGGTCGTTCTCTACTTCTCCGTGGACGAGCCCTCCGACCCCAACAAGCTGGCCACGCAGCAGAGCAACACCTACAAGTGGTCCGACGGCACCGTCATGGCCCGCGTCGGCGAGACGAACCGGTCCATCGTGCCGATCGACAAGATCCCCGAGGACGTCCGGACCGCGTTCATCGCCATCGAGAACAAGTCGTTCTACAAGGACCGCGGCATCGACGTGGTCGGCGTGGCCCGCGGCCTGTTCAACACGGTGCGCGGCAAGGGCACCGCCGGCGGATCGACCATCACCCAGCAGTACGTCAAGAACTACTACCTGACGCAGGACCAGTCGCCGACGCGCAAGATCCGGGAGCTCGTCATCTCCCTCAAGGTCGACCAGCGCATGGAGAAGAACGACATCCTCGCCGGCTACCTGAACACGAACTTCTACGGCCGCAACGCCTACGGCATCCAGGCCGCCGCCCAGGCCTACTACGGCGTCGACGCCGACAAGCTGACCCTGGTGCAGGGCGCCTACCTGGCCGCCGTCATCCAGGCCCCCAGCCAGTACGACTGGGCGACCGCCGGCCCCAACGGCAAGGCGCTGGTCATGGTCCGCTTCAACGCCGTCCTCGACAACATGGTCGAGATGGGCAAGCTGGACGCGGCCAAGCGCAAGGAACTGAAGTTCGAGGAGCCCGTCAAGCCCAAGCCGACCCCCGGCATGGACGGCCAGAAGGGCTACCTCGTCCAGGCCGCCAACGACGAGATGAACCGGCAGCACGTCACGGACGCCGAGATCGCGGCCGGCGGCTGGGACATCACGCTCAACATCGACAAGAAGAAGCAGGCGGCGCTGGAGCAGGCCGTCCAGGACGAGCTGGAGTCCAAGCTCGACCGCAAGAACACCAAGGAACGCCCCCAGGACCAGAGCGTGCAGGCCGGCGCCACCTCCGTGGACGCCAAGACCGGCCAGATCGTCGCGATGTACGGCGGCCAGGGCCTGGCCGAGAAGGCCGCGAGCAACGCCCTGCGCACCGACTACCAGCCGGGCTCGACCTTCAAGCCGATCGTGCTCGCCTCCGCACTGGAGACCGGCGCCACCACCCAGGGCGGCAAGCCGATCACCCCGAACGCCCTCTACGACGGCACCAGCAAGCGCCCCGTGGTCGGCAGCAAGATCCCGTTCAACCCGCAGAACCAGGACGACAAGGACTTCGGCAAGGAGATCACCGTCCAGGAGGCCACCAACTACTCGGTGAACTCCGTCTACGCGCAGATGATCGTGGACGTCAAACCGCAGAACGTGAAGAAGACGGCGCTCGCCCTCGGCATGAAGGACCGCGACGGCTGGCCCGAGGACAAGCCGGCCATGTCGCTCGGCACCATGAGCGCGAACACCGTCGAGATGGCCGCCGTCTACGCCACCCTCGACAACCACGGCAAGAAGGTCACGCCGACCATCGTCAAGAGCGCCGAGCACAAGGACCGCGAGTACGCGCCCGAACCGGCCGTCGGCAGCCAGGCCATCAGCCGGCAGACCGCCGACACCGTGACCAAGGTGCTCACCGGCGTCGTCAACGACGGCTCCGGCAGCAAGGTCAAGAGCTCCGCCTACGAGGCGGCCGGCAAGACCGGCACCACCGAGTCCAACGTCGCGGGCTGGTTCACCGGCTACACCCCGGAGCTCGTCACCGTCGTCGCCATGTTCGGCGAGGAGCCCGGCAGCCACCGCCAGGTCACCCTCACCGGCACCGCCGGCGGCGGCCGCGCGGGCGGCTCCAGCTTCCCCGCCGAGATCTGGAAGACGTACACCCTGGCCGCGCTCAAGGGCGTGGACACCGCCGAGTTCGACACCTCGGACGCGGAGATGGGTGCCTCCCAGGCGCCGTCCCGCACCACCTCCCCGACGCCCCCGCCCACCACGTCCTCGGCCCCGCCCCCGGCGACCACCAGCGGCCCGCCGCCGAACAGCCCGGACCCGACGAAGAGCACCACCAAGTCGCCCGACCCGACCAAGAGCACCACCAAGTCGCCGGATCCGACGAAGAGCACCACCAAGTCGCCCGACCCGACGCAGAAGCCCCCGGACCCGCCGCTGTTCCCGCAGTCGAACGAACGGTGAGACCACGACGCCGCCCCGCAGCCCGAAGGCTGCGGGGCGGCGTCGTGCCGTCCGGGGGCCCCGGCAGCCCGGGGCCCGCCCTCAGCCGCCCGAGACGGCGGAGGCGATCCGGTCGCCCACCGCCTTGTCCACGTTGCGCCAGTACTGGAGGGCGCGCGCCAGCACCGGGGCGCTGACCCCGTCCTTCAGGTGACCCGCCACGTTCGACACCAGCCGCTCGCGCGCGGCGTCGTCGAAGACCTCGCGGACCATCGTGCCCGGCTGGCCCCAGTCGTCGTCCTGGCTGCGCAGCGTGTACGCCTCGCGCACCATCTCGCCCGAGCTCGCCCAGCCGGCCGGCTCGCCGAAGCGCGCCGTGTCCGCCGCCGGCCCGCCGTACGAGTTGGGGGCGTACGGCCGGGCCACGGCCGCCGCGTCGAAACGCATCGCGCCGTCCTTCGCGTACGAGGAGACCAGCGAGCGGGAGCGGTTCGGCGGGAGCTGGGCGTAGTTCGCCCCGATCCGGTAGCGGTGCGTGTCCGGATACGAGAACAGCCGGCCGAGCAGCATCTTGTCCGGCGACGGGCCGATGCCCGGCACCAGGTTCGACGGCTCGAAGGCGGCCTGCTCGATGTGGATGAAGTAGTCCTCCGGGTTCTTGTCCAGCGTCATCCGACCGACCTCGATCAGCGGGTAGTCCGCGTGCGGCCACACCTTCGTCAGGTCGAACGGGTTGAACCGGTAGTCCGGGGCGTCATCGAACGGCATCACCTGGACGTGCATCGTCCAGGTCGGCGCCTGACCGCCCGCGATCGCGTCGAACAGGTCGCGCCGGTGGTAGTCCGGGTCCTCGCCCGCGATCCGGTCCGCCTCCTCCTGCGTCAGGAACGCGTTGCCCTGGTCCGTCTTGAAGTGGTACTTCACCCAGAACCGCTCCCCGCCCGCGTTCACCCACAGGTAGGTGTGCGAGCTGAAGCCGTCCATCGTGCGGTAGTTCTTCGGGATGCCGCGGTCGCCCATCAGGATGGTCACCTGGTGCGCGGACTCGGGGGAGAGCGTCCAGAAGTCCCACTGCATGTCGTGGTCGCGCAGCCCGTTGTCCAGGCGGCGCTTCTGCGAGCGGATGAAGTCCTGGAACTTGATCGGGTCCCGGACGAAGAAGACCGGGGTGTTGTTGCCGACCATGTCGTAGTTGCCGTGCTCGGTGTAGAACTTCAGGGCGAAACCGCGCGGGTCCCGCCAGGTGTCCGGGGAGCCCTGCTCACCGGCGACCGTCGAGAAGCGGGCCAGCATCTCGGTCCGGCGGCCCGGCTGGAAGAGGTCGGCCTTGGTGAACTGGCTGACGTCGTTCGTCACCTGGAAGACGCCGTAGGCGCCCGCTCCCTTGGCGTGCACCACCCGTTCGGGGACCCGCTCCCGGTTGAACTGGGCCATCTTCTCGATCAGGTAGTGGTCCTGGAGCAGGATCGGGCCGTCCGGACTCACGGTGAGCGAGTGCTCGTCGCTCTCCACCGGGATCCCGGCGTTGTTGGTGGTGTACGGGACCTTCTGCGCGTCCTGGCTCACGAGTGTCCTCCGGTAGGGGTGGATCTCCTGCCCCAGCCCAACACTGGGGTACCCCCCCGCCTGCCCAGTCAACGCCGCTCATGCGCACCCGGCAACGCGAGCTCGAACCAGACCACCTTTCCGCTGCTCAGCCGGGTGGCACCCCAGCGGCGGGTCAACCGGTTGACCAGGAACAGGCCGCGGCCGCCCTCGTCGGTGTCCCGCGCCCGGCGCTGGCGGGGCAGCTGCGGCGAGTCGTCGCCCACCTCGCACCGCAGCACGTCCGTCCGCAGCAGGCGCAGGGTCACCGGCCGCTCGGCGTACCGCACGGCATTGGTGACCACCTCGCTGACCAGCAGCTCCAGCGAATCGCTCAGCTCCTCCAGGCCCCAACGGGTGAGGGCGCGGCGGGCGAACCGACGGGCCCGGCCCGGAGCGGTCTCCTCCGGGTCCAGGAACCAGTACGCCACGTCACTGGGCGCGATCCCGTCGAAGCGGGCGGCGAGCAGCGCGATGTCGTCGTCCCGGTCGCCCGGCCCGAGCATGTCCAGGACGTCGTCGCACAGGGCCTCCAGCGGCGGCGGGTGGTCCAGGCCGGTCAGTTGGGCGGTCGTCGCGAGCCGCTCGCGCAACTGTTCGATACCCGTCCACACGTCCCGCAGCCGGGACTCCACCAGGCCGTCGGTGTACAGCAGCAGGGTGGCCCCGGCGGGCGCGTCCAGCTCCACGGCCTCGAAGTCCACGCCGCCCACCCCGATCGGGGCGCCGGGCGGTACGCGCAGCACCTCGGCCCGGCCGCCCAGGTGCAGCAGGACGGGCGGCGGGTGGCCGGCGTTGGCGATGGTGATCCGGTGCGAGACGGGGTCGTAGACCGCGTACAGGCAGGTGGCCATCCGGTCCGAGCCGAGCCGCTGGGCCTGCTCGTCCAGATGGTGGAGGACCTCGGCGGGCGGCAGGTCGAGCTGGGCCAGGGTCTGCGCGGTGGTGCGCAGCTGGCCCATGATCGCGGCGGAGGTCATGGAGTGCCCCATGACGTCGCCGACGACCAGCGCGACCCGGCTCCCGGGCAGCGGTATGGCGTCGTACCAGTCGCCGCCGACCCGGGCCGTCTCGGCGGCCGGCAGGTAGCGCGAGGCGAGTCGCACCCCGGTGGGCTGGGGCAGGCTGTCGGGCAGCATCGTGCGCTGGAGCTCGTCGGCGATGTACGCCTCGCGGCCGTACAGCACCGCCTTGTCGATGCCGAGGGCCGTGTGGGTGGCCAGCTGCGCGGCGACCAGCAGGTCGTTCTGCTCGAACGCGGGACGCTCGGGGCTGCGCAGGAACACCGCGGCGCCGATCACCCGGCGGCGGCCGCGCAGCGGCGCGAGCACGGCCCGGTTGCCGCGCGGCAGCGGATGGTCCACCCCGAGCAGCTCCGGCAGCGCGGCCTTGGCGGCGGCGGAGGACCCGAAGACCGGCCGTACGCCGCGCAGCACCTCCGCGAGCGCGCCGCCGGGCCGGATCTCGCACAGCTCCGCCGCGGGCAGGTCGCCCTGCGGACCGAGCAGCGGCAGCTGGCTGAAGTCGAGCTCGCCGGTGGCCCCCGCGGCCCCGGCGAGGTCCATTCCCGCCCCGATCGTGCCCAGGTCCGTGAGGTCGTCGATCGGCCGGAGCCGGTCGGTGCGCCGCAGCCTCAGGACGACGGGCCCCACGGGCCGCTCGTCGCCGACCGGCAGCGGGTCGCGCAGGTACACCAGGATGGCGTCGGAGAAGGTCGGCACGGTCGCGCGGCACAGGCCCAGCACGATCTCGTCGAGGTCGATGCCGCGGGCGATGCGCCGGGTGGCGGCGCCGACGAACCGCAGCCGGTCGCCCTCGCGGCGGGCCGCGGTGTCCCCGGCCGGCTGCCCGCCCGCCGGCCCGCCGTCGCCCGCGGAGCCCGCGGTCCCGTACGGGTCCGGCATGGCGGCGGGGAAGGCACCCGGGCCCGCGGCCGTGTCCGCCGCGCCGGCGGCGTTGCGCGCGGCGCCGCCGTCCGGGTCACGGGCCGGCGGGATGCCGGGGCGGGTGGCCTCCACGGCCGGTACGGCGGCCTTGCCGTGGCCGGGCTCGTCGGTCCCGCCGCCGGTGGCGGCGGCGGCGACCAGCGGCGCGGCCACCGGGACCGCGCGGCGGCCGGGCTGGTCGGGGCCGGCCCCGGCGGGTGCGCCGGGCGCGGGGACCGCCGCCGCGCCGGAGGCGAAGGGCACGGCGGAGCCGCCCGGGACCGGTGTCGCGGTGGCCGCGGCAGGCTGCGGGCCCTCCTGAGAGGTGGGGTACTCCGTCACGCGTGGAATTCCGTCCGTTTGCGCTGGATGTGCGCTGCACTCAACTCGGTCAGTCGCGGTATACCCGCTCAGCGGCCGGGGCACCATCGCCCCGGACATCCTCCCCCAGACTTCGTCCGGGGGGACCCCCGGCACCCTGCGTCCGGTGGGACCCCGCTCCGTCGTCGCTCGCTCTCGCCCTGCCCCGGCCTCCGGTCAACTTCCGTGTACGGAACGGTACTCGCGGACCCGCGCCCCGGTCCGGCCGGCCCGTCCGCGCGACCTTGCGGAGGACGATCCTACGGTTGTGCTCCGGGGGCGCATCAAGGGTCTCATGAGCTCATGTGCGCCGGAGTGCGGTCCCAGTCCTCCGGCAGCGCCGGCACCGTCCAGGCGGGATCCGGACGCCAGTCCTGCCAGCCCTCCGAGAACGGCGGCCCCCAGGCCGCGATCAGCTCCACCGCGGCCCGCCCGGCCGCGCGCACCCGCCGGGCCTGCTCACGGTCCATCAGCCCGGCCCGCTGGGCCTGCGCGAACTCGTCCTCGTCCAGCCACGTCCAGCTGCGGTCCGGGTGCACGGCGATGTCGAGGAAGTGGTCCTCGGAGTCGACCCCGCCGGCCCACCGGGCGCGGGGCTCCTCCAGGTTCACGTACCAGTTCTTGAACCGCCAGCCGCGCTCCCAGAACAGCCACACCGACCACGGGTCCCGCGGCCGGGCCAGCTTCAGCACGCCGGTGCCGAACCAGCGCGACCGCACGGTGGTGCGCGGCGCGGTGTAGCGGGTGGCGAGGGGCTCCGCGTGCACGGCGGTGCCGTCGGCGAGGACCGGCTTGACGCATTCGGTGCCGGGGGCCATCCAGACGGCCAGCAGCTCGTCGGTGTCCCGCACCACGGTGACGGGGCGGCAGATGTGCACCCCGCCGCCCCGCCCCGGGGCGTTGTCGCGGTAGCGCCAGAGGATCTGCTCCCCGGGCGCCCAGCGCGCGGGGAGCGAGCCGTCGCGGGCCGCACCGCCTCCCGGGCGGAAAGTACCTGTCATGCGCAGATCTTAGGGCGGCACCCCGGGCCCCCGCTGCGGTGCAGGTCACGGAGGTGATCGAGGAAGGGAATCGACCGGATCCGGACCCTCGGCGCGGGGGCGGTGCGGGGTGCCGGGGCGGATCAGGGGCGGGTCATGCGCAGCACGTCGAGCGCCTCGTCCAACTGCTCCAGGGTGAGCAGGCCCCGCTCCACGTACCCGGACTCCAGGACGACCTCGCGGATCGTCCTGCGCTCCGCGAGGGCCTTCTTCGCCACCTTGGCGGCCTCCTCGTAGCCGATGTAGCGGTTGAGCGGGGTCACCACGGAGGGCGAGGACTCGGCGTACTCCCTGGCCCGGGCGGTGTTGGCGGTGATCCCGTCGATGGTGCGGTCGGCCAGCAGGCGGCTCGCGCTGCCGAGCAGGCGGATCGATTCGAGGAGGTTGCGGGCCATCACCGGGAGCATCACGTTGAGCTCGAAGTTGCCGGCCGCGCCCGCCACGGCGACGGCGGCGTCGTTCCCCATCACCTGGGCGGCGACCATCAGGACGGCCTCCGGTACGACCGGATTGACCTTCCCGGGCATGATCGAGGAGCCGGGCTGGAGATCCGGGAGATTGATTTCGGCCAATCCGGTGCGCGGCCCGGAAGCCATCCAGCGCAGGTCGTTGGAGATCTTGGTGAGCGAGACCGCGATCGTGCGGAGCATCCCCGAGGTCTCCACCAGCGCGTCCCGCGCCCCCTGGGCCTCGAAGTGGTTGCGGGCCTCGGTCAGCGGCAGCCCGGTGGCCGCGGCCACCTCGGCGATCACGGCGGCCGAGAAGCCGGGCGGGGTGTTGATCCCGGTGCCCACCGCGGTGCCGCCCAGGGGCAGCTCGGCCAGGCGGGGCAGGGCCGCGTAGAGCCGTTCGACGCCGTAGCGGATCTGGGTCGCGTACCCGCCGAACTCCTGGCCCAGGGTGACGGGGGTGGCGTCC
This sequence comes from Streptomyces subrutilus, assembly GCF_008704535.1. Classification (NCBI taxonomy): domain Bacteria; kingdom Bacillati; phylum Actinomycetota; class Actinomycetes; order Kitasatosporales; family Streptomycetaceae; genus Streptomyces; species Streptomyces subrutilus. The sequence continues at coordinate 2,907,795 of NZ_CP023701.1, read as the reverse complement.
ATCAGGTGGGTGCGCCCGGCCTTGACGACTTGTTCGAACTCGGCGGCCTTGCGCTCCATCGCGGCGGCGAGGTGCTCCAGGGCCGGGATCAGCACGCCGGTGACGGCGGCGGTGGCGGCGATGTGGAGGGAGGAGGGGAAGACGTCGTTCGAGCTCTGGGAGGCGTTGACGTGGTCGTTGGGGTGGACCTCGCGGCCGAGCCGCTCGGTGGCCAGGGTGGCGATCACCTCGTTCGCGTTCATGTTGGACGAGGTGCCGGAGCCGGTCTGGAAGACGTCCACGGGGAACTCGTCGTTCCACCGGCCTTCGGCGACCTCCTCGGCGGCGGACCGGATCGCCTCCGCGATCTCCCCGTCCACCACGCCGAGCCGGGCGTTCACCACGGCGGCCGCGGCCTTGATCCGGGCGAGCGCCTCGATGTGGGACGGCTCCAGCCGTTGGCCCGAGATGGGGAAGTTCTCCACCGCGCGCTGCGTCTGGGCCCGCCATTTGGCGTCCCGGGGCACCTGGACGTCGCCCATGGAGTCGTGCTCGGTCCGGAACGCTTCGGCCTGCTGGTCTTCGGTCATGTTCGGGGCCTCCTCAGAAAGTTGAGCAATTGTCTTGTTCGAAGTGTTCCCAACTCCCCTACCGGCCAGTAAATACCGTGGGTAACACTGACTTCCGGGGAGGCGTTCATGGCACGTGCAGGTACGAAAGCCAGGCTCAGATCTACCGTCGTCGCAGTCGCGGTGCTCGCGGCCGCCCTCGGGGGCGTGACAGCCGTCACCCCCCTGGCCCAGGCGGCCGCCCCCGCCGCCCAGGCCGCTCCGGCCGCCGCGGCCACCCCCCTGCCGCCCGAGCTGGAGGCGATCCGGGCCGCCGAGGCCGTCAAGATCTACGGCGACGCGGCCGTCCGCCCCCTGGCCGAGCGCAAGACCGGTCTGATCTCGCTGGGCGACAGCGAGATCTCGGGCGAGGGCGTCGGAAACTACGACCCCGCCACGAACACGCCGAACAACCAGTGCCACCGCTCGCCCGACTCGGCGATCCACCGCACCGGCATCCCGGCCGACCTCACCTTCAACGTCGCCTGCTCCGGCGGCTACACCGGCAACATCAGGATCGGCGGCAGCAAGCAGTACGCCGACGAGCTGGTGCAGAGCGACAGCCTGGCCATCAAAGCACGCAACACCCGCATCAAGATGGTCCTGCTGGTCGCCGGCGCCAACGACGACCTCCAGTTCGGCCCGGTCATGACCGACTGCGTCACCCGCTGGGTGCTCAGCCAGGGCACCTGCGAGCCCAAGTACGCCCCGGGCTGGCAGGCCCGAGTCGACGGACTGCGGCCCAAGGTCGAGGCCACGGTCGGGGACCTCAAGACCGTCATGCGCGACGCCGGCTACGCCGACGGCGACTACAAGCTCGTCGTGATGGGCTACCCCAGCCCCATCGGCCCCGACTTCAACGACAACCCGAACTTCCCCGGCAAGCTCCCCGGCGGCTGCGCCGGCTACGACTCCGACGCCGCCTGGGGCCGCAACCAGGCCGTGCCCGCCTTCGAGAAGGGCATGCGCGAGGCCGCCCGCGCCTCCGGCGCCGTCTACCTCGACAACTCCCGGCTCTTCCACGGCCACGAGGTGTGCATGGAGGACACCTGGGCCCGCGGCCTCTACCTGGACCTCGGCGACCACTTCCCGTGGGACGAGAACACCGCCCGCCAGTCCTTCCACCCCAACTACAAGGGCCACGGCGCGTTCGCGTCCTGCCTCACCCAGCTCTACGCCTCCGGCCTGCGCGAGGCCTCCTGCGCCGACCCGGCCAGCACCGGCACCCCCGTCCTCCAGGCGGGCGCCTGGGACGACGTCTACCGGCCCCTGAGGAACGAGGCGACCGGCAACTGCCTCGACGTCTTCGGCGGTTCCAGCGCCAACGACACCAAGGTGGTCGGCTGGGACTGCCACGGCGGCCGCAACCAGGGCTGGTGGTACGACACCGCCCGCACGTCCCTCCACACCGAACTCACCCACGACCGCTGCCTCGACGTCCCCGGGGCCAAGTACGCCGCGGGCACCGGCCTGGTGCTGTGGAACTGCCACGGCGGCGCCAACCAGCAGTTCGTCCGCGACGGCGCCACCCTGCGCCCCGCCGCCGCCGCGAACCTGTGCCTGACCGTGGCCGCCGGCCACGACCCGCTGCGCCTGCAGACCTGCAACGGCTCGGCGGCCCAGCGCTTCGCGTAGGGCGCGTCCGCACCACGGCGACGGGGCACCGCACGCCCGCTCCCGTCCCCCCACCCGGCCGGCGCACCCCGGCCGGGTGTCACAGGTCCCGCAGCAGCTTGCGCACGTCCCGCGGCCGGTTGGTGATGAGGGTGTCCACGCCGAGCCGTACGCACAGCTCCACGTCGGCCGGCTGGTCGACCGTCCACACCCGCACCGTCAGCCCCTTGGCCTTCAGCCGCCCCACCAGCCCCGGATCCCGCCGGACGAGCTCGATCCCCGGACCCGCGTGGGTCGCGTACGGGGGGCGGGGCGGGCGCAGCCGCCGCTCCATCAGGTACACGGCGGGCAGGCCCGGCGCGAGCCGGTGCAGCCGGGTCAGCGCGGTGCGGGAGAAGCTCATCACCTCGACCCGCCCGCTGCCGCCGTCGGCCAGCCCGTACCGCGCCAGCAGCCGCACCAGCTCGGACTCCAGCAGCCCGCCGGCGCGCGTCGGGTGCTTGGTCTCGACGGCCAGCCCGACCGGCCGGGGCGCGGCCAGCGCCTCCCGGAGCAGGTCCTCGAAGAGCAGCACCCGGCTCCCGGCGTGCCCGGCGCCCTTCCAGGCGCCGAAGTCCAGCGCCGCGAGCTCCTCGTAGGTCATCGCCGACACCGCGCCCCGCCCGTCGGAGGTCCGCTCCACGCGCCGGTCGTGCACGCACACCAGCCGCCGGTCGGCGGTCAGCCGCACGTCGCACTCCAGCGCGTCGGCCCCGTCCGCCACGGCCTGCCGGTAGGCGGCCAGGGTGTGCTCGGGGTGCTCGTGCGAGGCCCCGCGGTGGGCGACCACCCGGACGGCGCGGGCGGTGCGGATCGCAGTCATACGGAAATCCTTGCAAACCGGGGTGAACGGGCAGCTGCGCCGCCGTGTCCCCGACGTTAACCCGCCGTCCGCCCGCCCGCCCGTCCCGGCGCTCGCACCGCGCCCGAGGGGCCCCGCGCCGGACGGCGGCGGGGCCCCTCGGGACCGGGGGAGCGGCGGGGCTAGAGGCCGGGGCCGCGGACCGGGATGTGGGTGAACGTGGGCTCCGGGGCCGGGTTCTGGAAGAAGTCGTTGCCCTTGTCGTCCACGACGATGAAGGCCGGGAAGTCCTCCACCTCGATCCGCCAGACCGCCTCCATGCCGAGCTCCTCGTACTCCAGGACCTCGACCTTCTTGATGCAGTCCTGTGCGAGCCGCGCCGCCGGGCCGCCGATCGAACCCAGGTAGAAGCCGCCGTGCGCGCCGCACGCGTCCGTCACCTGCTGCGAGCGGTTGCCCTTGGCCAGCATGACCTTGGAGCCGCCCGCCGCCTGGAACTGCTCGACGTAGCTGTCCATCCGGCCGGCCGTGGTCGGGCCGAACGAACCGGACGCGTAGCCCTCGGGGGTCTTGGCCGGGCCGGCGTAGTAGACCGGGTGGTCCTTCAGGTACTGCGGCATCGGGGCGCCCGTGTCCAGCAGTTCCTTGATCTTGGCGTGCGCGATGTCGCGCGCCACGACCAGCGGGCCGGTCAGCGACAGGCGCGTCTTGACCGGGTGGCGGGTCAGCGTCGCCAGGATCTCGTCCATCGGCCGGTTCAGGTCGATCGACACCACGTCCGCCGAGTCCTCCTCCGCCAGGTGCTCGTCGGTGGTCTCGGGCAGGAACCGCGCCGGATCCGTCTCCAGCCGCTCCAGGAAGACGCCCTCGGCGGTGATCTTCGCGGTGGCCTGGCGGTCGGCCGAGCAGGACACGGCGATGGCCACCGGCAGCGAGGCGCCGTGGCGCGGCAGCCGCACCACGCGCACGTCGTGGCAGAAGTACTTGCCGCCGAACTGCGCGCCGATGCCGATCCGCTGCGTCAGCTCGAAGACCTGCTGCTCCAGCGCCTCGTCGCGGAAGCCGTGGCCCAGCGGCGAGCCCTCGCGCGGCAGCTCGTCCAGGTAGTGGGCGGAGGCGTACTTGGCGGTCTTCAGCGCGTGCTCGGCCGAGGTGCCGCCCACCACGATCGCCAGGTGGTAGGGCGGGCAGGCCGCCGTGCCGAGCGAGCGGATCTTCTCCTCCAGGAACTTCATCATGGAGGCCTCGTTCAGGACGGCCTTGGTCTCCTGGTAGAGGAAGGACTTGTTCGCGCTGCCGCCGCCCTTGGCCATGAAGAGGAACTTGTACGCGCCGCCGTCCGTCGCGTACAGCTCGATCTGCGCGGGCAGGTTCGAGCCGGTGTTCTTCTCCTCCCACATGGTGAGCGGGGCCATCTGCGAGTAGCGCAGGTTCAGGCGGGTGTACGCGTCGAAGATGCCGCGCGAGAGCGCCTCCTCGTCGCCGCCCTCGGTCAGCACGTTCTGGCCGCGCTTGCCCATCACGATCGCCGTACCGGTGTCCTGGCACATCGGCAGCACGCCGGCCGCGGCGATGTTCGCGTTCTTCAGCAGGTCCAGCGCCACGAACTTGTCGTTCGCGCTCGCCTCCGGGTCGTCGATGATCCGGCGCAGCTGCGCGAGGTGCGCGGGCCGCAGGAAGTGCTGGATGTCGTGGACGGCCTCTTCGGCGAGCTTGCGCAGCGCCTCCGGCTCGACCCTGAGGAACGTACGCCCGTCCGCCTCGAAGGTGGACACGCCCTCGGCGGTCACCAGCCGGTACGGGGTGGTGTCCTCGCCCAAGGGCAGCAGGTCGGTGTACGCGAACTCCGGCATGGGGGCCATTCCTCACTCGGCAGACAGCGCTGACGACCAATTGGCAGCGCAGTCCTCCAGCGTAGGACCTCGCGTCCGCCCCGTGCTTGTGAGGTAGGGCTCACTCGCCAGTATCGCGATCTATCGTGTCTCGCTATGCTGATCGGCGTGGACCTGGAAAAGCACTCCGACGCCCCCGCACCCGCACCCGCACCCGCACCTGCTCCGGCACCCGCGCCCGCCGCCCCGACCGTCTCCGCGTCCGCGTCGGCCGGGCCGGGAGGCCTGCGGGCCTCCGACGCCGACCGGGACCGGATCGCGCACATCCTCGGCGACGCCGTGGCCGAGGGCCGGCTCACCGCCGACGAGCACGCCGAGCGCCTGGACACCCTCTACGCCGTCAAGACGGTGGGGGAGCTGGACGTACTCGTCCGCGACCTGCCCGCGCCCGGCGGCGCTCCGGCGGCCGCGGCCCCCGCCCTGCCCCCCGGTTCGGCCGACGAGACCGTCGTCGCCGTGTGCAGCAGCTCCGCGCGCAAGGGACGCTGGCGTCCCGGCGCGCACACCCGGGCGATCTCGATCATGGGCGACATCTCCATCGACCTCACCCAGGCCGTCTTCGAACAGCAGGTCACCGAGATCAACGTGACGTGCATCCTGGGCAACGTGGAGGTCAAGGTCCCCGAGAACGTCACGCTGCGCGGCTACGGCAGCGGCGTCCTCGGCAACTTCGAGGTGCGCGGAGAGGGCCGCGGAGCCACCGACCCGCAGGCGCCCGTGGTGATCGTCCGGGGCTTCGCGCTCCTCGGCAACATCGAGGCCCGCCCCAAGCGCGGCGCCCGCCTGGTCGACCTCGCGGCCGCGTTCCGCAAGCGGCTGGAGGGCTGACCGTCGTACCCGGTGCACGGGGGCGAGATCCGGCCGCGCGGCCTCCGGTCGCCCCGGGCGCGGACCGGCGCCGTGCGCGCCCGGAGCTCCCGCGGGCGCCCGGCGCGGCAGGGCGGCGCGGGCGCGGACGGCCGCGCCGTCGCGCTCCGACACGCCCGTGCGCGGGCCGTGTTGGACGGGATCGCGTTTCGGACGAACCTCCGCCGGCCGGGGGCGCGCGGGGCTTAGGGCAGCGTGCAGCGGGTAGGGACTGGTGCATCGTCTCTCGCTCGCGTATACGTCGTCAGGAGTAGACCGTGCCGCATCCGCCGCATCAGTCCCTGCAGGTAGCCGCCGCCCAGTCGCTGCACGGGCGTCCGGCCGCCGTGCCGAAGCCGCGGGTGCCGGCCAGGGCGGCGGAGGACGGCCCCTGGCACGCGGACGCGGTGTGCCGCCGCGACGAGGCGGGACTGTTCTTCGCCCCGTCCAAGGAGCCGACCGCGACCCGGCTCTCCCGCGAGGAGGCGGCCAAGCGCGTCTGCGCCCGCTGCCCCGTGATGGTCGCCTGCCGCGAGCACGCCCTGCTCCAGCCCGAGCCGTACGGCGTCTGGGGCGGCCTCACCGCCGCCGAGCGCCGGGTGGTGCTGGCCCGGATGCGGCGCCGCTCCGCCGAACTGCGCCAGGCCCCCGGGGCCGGCCCGATCGCCGCCGCCGGCTGAAGCGCGTACGCCACCCACACCGCGCACACCGCGTACGCCACCCACACCGCGTACGCCACCCACACCGCGCAGCGCGCAGCATCCAGGCTCCGCGCGAGCCGCGCGCCCGCGTGCGCTCCCGACCGCCGCGCACGGCGCGCGCATCCGTCCGTACGCGCCGAGAGGGGCGGTCACCGCCGCACGCGGTGACCGCCCCTCTCGCCGTGCCGCTTCCGGCGGGCCGGCCTACTTGGCCCGGTCGAAGTCGATCGCGCTGTACGCGCGCAGCTTGGACAGCCGGTGCGTCGAGTCGATCTGCCGGATCGTGCCCGACTTCGAGCGCATGACCAGCGACGAGGTGGTCGCGGTCTCCGAGCGGTAGTGGACGCCGCGCAGCAGCTCGCCGTCGGTGATGCCGGTGGCGACGAAGAAGACGTTCTCGCCGGACACCAGGTCGTCCGTGTGCAGGACCCGGTCCAGGTCGTGGCCCGCGTCGATGGCCTTCTGCCGCTCGGCCTCGTCCTTGGGCCACAGCTTGCCCTGGATCGTGCCGCCGAGGCACTTTATGGCGCAGGCCGAGATGATGCCCTCGGGCGTACCGCCGATGCCGAGGAGCAGGTCCACGCCGGTGCCCTCGCGCACCGCCATGACCGAGCCCGCGACGTCGCCGTCCGAGATGAACTTGATCCGCGCGCCGGTCTCGCGGATCTCCTTGACGATGCCCTCGTGGCGGGGGCGGTCCAGGATGACGACGGTCACGTCCTCCACGGCCATGTTCTTGGCCTTGGCGACGCGCCGGATGTTGACCGAGGCGGGGGCGTTGATGTCGACGAAGTCGGCCGCCTCCGGGCCCGTGACCAGCTTCTCCATGTAGAAGACGGCCGACGGGTCGAACATGGTCCCGCGGTCGGCGGCGGCGAGGACCGCGATGGCGTTCGGCATGCCCTTGGCGTTCAGGGTGGTGCCGTCGATCGGGTCGACGGCGATGTCGACCTCGGCGCCGGTGCCGTCGCCGACCCGTTCGCCGTTGAAGAGCATGGGGGCTTCGTCCTTCTCCCCCTCGCCGATGACGACGACGCCGTTCATCGAGACGGTGGAGATCAGGGTCCGCATGGCGTTGACCGCGGCGCCGTCCGCGCCGAGCTTGTCACCGCGGCCGACCCACCGGCCCGCGGCCATGGCTGCGGCCTCGGTGACCCGGACGAGCTCCAGGGCGAGGTTGCGGTCGGGGGCTTCGGGAGAGACTTCGAGCTGGGGCGGCAGGTTGTGCTCGGTCATCGGAGCGCACCTTTCTGTACGACGACGGCCGGGATGTGAGGGTGCTGGAACTCTATCCCCACGTCGACATATTGAGCAGGGCGGGGCACGTTTGAGCGGCATACCGGTCAGTCGATTGGCCTGACCGGTCGTCTTGCGGCGCCGCCCCGGCCGCCGCGCCGCCGGTGCGGGGCACCCCGGCGCCGATCGCCCCCGGCGATGCGGGACGATGGTCCCGTGGCAGGTATGAAAGGCAAGCAGACGGTATGGGACATGGTCCGGTCGCTGGCGGTGATCGGCATCGTGGTCGCGGGGATCTATTTCTTCATCCCGCACGACGAGGACGCCGACCCGACGCGGACGGTGGACTACCGGGTGGAGACGATCACGGCCCGCCGCGCGGCGCCGTACCCGGTCGCGGTCCCGGTGGGGCTGCCCGAGCAGTGGCGCGCGACCTCGGTGACCTACGAGCGCAAGAACGGGAGCGCGTGGCACCTGGGCTTCCTGGACCCGAAACAGGAGTACGTGGCGGTGGAGCAGTCCACCGACACCACCGACAAGTACGTCGCCCGGGTCACCCGGCAGGCGAAGTCGACCGGGCAGGCGCAGCAGGTGGGCGACGCGTCCTGGGAGCGCTGGGACGGCGAGAAGTACGACGCCCTGGTCCGCCGTGAGCAGGGCTACGTCACGGTGGTGACCGGTACGGCCTCCTTCGAGCAGCTCGGCGCCATGGTCCAGGCCCTGGAGTTCAAGCAGGGCGCGGACACCCCGCAGGGGTGACCGCCCCGGCGGGCCCCTTCGCGGGGGCGGTCGGCGGGCCCCTCGCGGGGTGACCGACCGGTCCCTTCGCGGGGCGGCCGACGGCGCCGCGTCCCCGGACGCGGAAAAGGGCCGACGCCCCGGAATTCCGGGGCGGCGGCCCTTTCGCCGTCTCGCGTGCGCGTCGGGCTCCGGTCATCGGGCCGAAGCCCGTACGGCGGCCCGGCCGGCGGCTCAGACGGTGGTGACGACCTGGTCGAACTCCAGGCGCGGGGAGCGCGCGAAGGCGGCGTCCTCGCCCGGCTTGCCGATGTTGACGACCATCAGCGGGGTGTGGTCGGCGTCCAGGAACTCCTTCTGGACACCGGCGAAGTCCAGGCCGGTCATCGGGCCGGCGGCCAGGCCGGCGGCGCGGACGCCGACGATGAAGTAGGCGGCCTGCAGCGAGGCGTTGACCAGCGCGGACTGCTCGCGGACCGGACGCTCGGCGAAGAAGAGGTCCTTGGCCTGCGGGAAGTGCGGGAGCAGCGCCGGGAGTTCCTCGTGGAACTCGTTGTCGGCGGAGAGGATCGCGACCAGCGGCGCGGCGGCGGTCTTGGCCTGGTTGCCCTCGGCCATGAGCTTCACGAGGCGCTCGCGGGCCTCGGGGGAGCGGACCAGGGTGATGCGCAGCGGCGTCTGGTTGAAGGCGGTGGGGCCGTACTTCACCAGGTCGTAGATCGCCTGGACCTGCTCCTCGGTGACCGGCTCGTCGGAGAACGAGTTGGCCGTGCGGGCCTCGCGGAAGAGCAGGTCCTGCGCGGCGGAGTCAAGAACGAGAGACATCGGAAAGCCTACTTCCATACGGTGGTGAAGCGATGCCCCGACTGTACGACCAGATTAGGTGAAGCTTCAACTAAATCCGCCGTCGAGTGACCGGGATCACCCGGCCCGCCCGGCGGGTCGCCGCGGCGGACCGGCCGCGGCTCACTCCCCGCCGGCCGCCTCGCGGGCCGCCAGCGCCGAGTCCAGCCGGGCCCGGGCCCCCTCCAGCCAGTGCCGGCACACCGCCGCCAGCTCCTCGCCGCGCTCCCAGAGCGCGAGCGAGTCCTCCAGCGAGGTGCCGCCCGCCTCCAGCTTGCGCACGACCTCGATGAGCTCGTCGCGGGCCTGCTCGTACCCCAATGCCGTTTCGGCCTCAGCCATTCCCGTGTCCACCCTGTGTGTAGTCGGCGTGCGTGCCGTCGGTGTGCATGTCATCGGTCGGTGCGCGCCCGGCCCGCTCGTGCGGTGCCCGCCCGGGTGCGGACCGCTCGGGTCCGGTCGGCGGGGCGGCGGGTGCGGTCATTCGGCGAGGTGCGGTCATTCGGCGACCCGTACCGAGAAGGCGCCCTCGGCGACCCGCGCGCGCAGCACCTCGTCCGGCCCGAGCCCCTCCGGCGAGCGCACCACGTGCCCGTCGGCCCGTTGCAGTACGGCGTAGCCCCGTTCCAGGGTCGCCGCGGGCGACAGCGCCACCACCCGGGCCAGCGTGTGCGACAGCTCGGAATCGGCCCGGTCCAGCAGGTGGCCGAGGGTGCGGCGGCTGCGCGCCAGCAGGGCGTCGAGCTCGTCCCGGCGGGTCTCGGTCATCCGCTGCGGATGGACGAAGACGGGACGGGCGAGCGCGTGCGCCAGGCCCCGCTCCTCCCGGTCGAGCAGCCCGCGGACGGCGCGCAGCGCGCGGTCCTGGAGCTGGCGCACCCGCTCCAGCTCCTCGCCCACGTCCGGGACCACCTTCTTCGCCGCGTCCGTGGGCGTGGAGGCCCGCAGGTCCGCGACCAGGTCCAGCAGCGGGGAGTCCGGCTCGTGGCCGATGGCCGACACCACCGGGGTGCGGGCCGCGGCGACCGTCCGTACGACCTCCTCGTCGGAGAAGGGCAGCAGGTCCTCCACGCTGCCGCCGCCCCGGGCCACGATGATCACGTCCACCCCGGGCAGGGCGTCGAGCTCCCGCACCGCCTCGATGACCTGCGGGACCGCGTGCACCCCCTGGACGGCCACGTTGCGCACCTCGAAGCGGACCGCGGGCCAGCGGCGCCGGGCGTTCTCCAGGACGTCCCGCTCGGCCGCCGAGGCCCGGCCGACCACCAGCCCGATCAGCTGGGGCAGGAACGGGAGCGGCTTCTTGCGGTCGAGCGCGAACAGCCCCTCGGCCGCCAGGGACCGCTTGAGCCGCTCCAGCCGCGCCAGCAGTTCGCCGATGCCGACCGGCCGTATCTCCGTCGCCCGCAGGGACAGCTGCCCGCGCGGGGCGTACCACTCGGGCTTGGCCAGCACCACGACCCGCGCGCCCTCCGAGACGGCGTCCGCGACCTCGTCGTAGACCTGCCGGAAGCAGGTCACGCTGACGGAGACGTCGTGCGAGGGATCGCGCAGCGTCAGGAAGACCACCCCCGCCCCCGGCCGACGCGAGAGCTGCGTGATCTGCCCCTCCACCCACACCTGGCCGAGCTTGTCGATCCAGCCCCCGATGAGCCGGGACACCTGGCCTACCGGCAGCGGCGCCTCGGCCGACGTATTCAGACCCATGCACGCAGGCTATCCGGCCCCGGTGACACGGCGCCCCGGCTTCTCCGGCCCGTTCCCGGGTTCCGGCCGTAGGGGTCCCGGCCCGTACGGCCGTTTCGCCCGGCCCGGCCCGTACGGGCCGGGCAAGGCCGGACCGGGCCGTCAGGGCGTACGGGCCGCCGGGGCGTCGCCCGGTCCTGCCGTGGTGTACGGGCCCGGGTCCGGGGCCGGGGGGCCGCCGCGGCGGCCGCGCTGGGCGACCAGGACGCACAGGCCCACCGCCAGCCACACCGCCCCGACCACCTGCGCCTCCCACGAGGCCTCGACGATCACCGTCACCGTCACCGCCGCGCCCAGCACCGGCACCACCAGGTGCTTGAACCAGTTCGGCTCGCCCTCCCGCCGCCGGACCACGAACCAGCCCACCACCGACGCGTGCAGCAGGGTGAACGCCACCAGCGCCCCCACGTCCACCACCGAGACCAGGTGGTCCAACCCGTCGTCGCGGCGGGCCGCCCACACCGCCGCGACCAGCGTCACCACCGCCGCCACCAGCAGCGCCGGCCGCGGCGTGCCGCCCGAGGTCCGGGCCAGCGCCCGCGGCAACCGGCCCTCCCGGGCCATCGCGAACAGCAGCCGACCCGCCGCCGCCTGCCCGGCCAGCGCCGCGAAGGCCGCCCCGATCGCCTTGCTCGCCGCCACCAGGTCGTGCAGCCAGGGCCCCGTCGCCGACTCCACCGTGTCGTAGAACGCCGGCCCCTGCTCGGCCGGCCGCGCCGCCAGCTCCGCCGAGGACACCGGCGTCAGCAGCGCGGCCAGGTACGTCTGGGCCACGAACAGCACCCCCGTCAGCGCCAGGCAGAACAGCACCGCCCGCGCCACCTTCGCGCTGCCGCCCGTCACCTCCTCGGCGAACGAGGCGATGGCGTCGAAGCCCAGGTACGACAGGACCGCCACCGACACCGCGCCGAGCACCGCCGCGAGCGAGAAGCCGAGCGAGCCGTCCCCGGTCAGCGGGGACAGCCAGCCCCGCCGCGCCCCGCCCCCCACCAGCGCGGTGACCGCCGCGACCAGGAAGACCAGCAGCACGACGATCTCCAGGGCCAGCACCGCGAAACCGACCCGGGCCGCCGCCCGTACCCCCCACAGGTTCAGCAGGGTGGTGACGACCACCGCCAGGGCCGTCCACACCCACCGCGACACCTCCGGGACCAACGCGTTCATCGCGATGCCGGAGAACAGGTACGCGACCGCCGGGATCAGCAGGTAGTCGAGCATCGCCATCCACCCCGCGATCAGCCCCGGCCCCTCGCCCAGGCCCTTGCGGGCGTACGTGAACACCGAGCCGGCCTGCGGCGCGACCCGCACCATCTGCGCGTAGCTGAAGGCCGTGAAGGCCATCGCGACGGTCGCCACCAGGTACACGAGGGCCACGGCGCCGTGCGACTTCGCGTCCAGCGTCCCGAAGACGCCCACCGGCGCCATCGGGGCGATGAACAGCAGCCCGTACACGACCAGGTCCCGGAAGCCGAGGCTCCGGCGCAGCGCGGTCGGCGCCGTCCTGCTGGGATCCGCAACGGACGCCATCCGTCCTCCGGGTGATAGGCGGGACACGCTTTCGGTCCAGTCTCTGCCGAACGGGCGACGTACGGCCTTCTGAAGACCCCCGTACGATGGAGCACATGACTGCTCCCGCCCCCGCCGCCGCTTCCCGCCGTGTCCTGCTCGCCGCGCCCCGCGGCTACTGCGCGGGCGTCGACCGAGCCGTGATCGCCGTCGAGAAAGCCCTTGAGCAGTACGGTGCGCCGGTCTACGTCCGCCACGAGATCGTCCACAACAAGTACGTGGTCCAGACGCTGGAGAAGAAGGGCGCCATCTTCGTCGAGCGGACGGAGGAGGTCCCCGAGGGCTCCATCGTGATGTTCTCGGCGCACGGCGTCGCGCCCGTGGTCCACGAGGAGGCCGCGCGCGGCAAGCTCGCGACGATCGACGCGACCTGCCCGCTGGTCACCAAGGTGCACAAGGAAGCGATCCGCTACGCGAACGAGGACTTCGACATCCTCCTCATCGGCCACGAGGGCCACGAGGAGGTCATCGGCACCTCGGGCGAGGCCCCGGACCACATCACGATCGTGGACGGCCCCGAGGACGTGGCCAACGTGGACGTGCGCGACGAGTCGAAGGTCGTCTGGCTGTCGCAGACCACGCTGTCCGTCGACGAGACGATGGAGACGGTCGACGCGCTGAAGACCCGGTTCCCGCTCCTCGTCTCGCCGCCGAGCGACGACATCTGCTACGCCACCTCGAACCGGCAGGCCGCCGTCAAGGTGATGGGCGCCGACTCCGACCTGGTCATCGTGGTCGGCTCCAAGAACTCCTCGAACTCCATCCGGCTCGTCGAGGTCGCCCTGGACGCCGGCGCGCGCGCCGCGCACCTCGTCGACTTCGCCAGCGAGATCGACGAAGCCTGGCTGGAGGGCGTCACCACGGTCGGCCTGACCTCGGGCGCCTCCGTGCCCGAGGTCCTCGTCGAAGAGGTCCTGGAGTGGCTGACCGCCCGCGGCTACGCGGACGTGGAGATCGTCAAGACGGCCGAGGAGTCGATCGTCTTCTCGCTGCCGAAGGAGCTGCGCCGCGACCTGCGCGCCGAAGCGGCGGAACTGGTCGCAGACCAGTAGATCGTTTCGTACGGTATGTCCATGCAGATCATGGGTGTGGACATCGGCGGTTCCGGGATCAAGGGTGCTCCCGTGGACCTGGACCGCGGCGATCTGGCGCAGGAGCGCCACAAGGTACTGACCCCGCAGCCGGCGACCCCCGACGGGGTGGCCGGCTGCGTCGCGGAGGTGGTCCGCGCGTTCTCCTGGACGGGCCCGGTGGGCGTCACCTTCCCGGGCGTGGTCACCAACGGCATCACCCGCTCGGCGGCCAACGTGGACAAGGCCTGGGTGGGCGTGGACGCGGCGGCCCTCCTCTCGCGCGAGCTGGGCGGCCTGCCGGTCACGGTCCTCAACGACGCGGACGCGGCGGGCGTCGCCGAGATGACGTACGGGGCCGGGCGCGGGCGGGGCGGCACGGTCATCCTGCTCACCCTCGGTACGGGCATCGGCAGCGCCCTCTTCACGGACGGCCGGCTGGTCCCCAACTCGGAGCTGGGCCACCTGGAGCTCCACGGGCACGACGCGGAGACGCGGGCGTCGGTCAAGGCCAAGGAGGACGGCGACCTCAGCTGGGAGCACTGGGCGCGGCGGCTGCAGAAGTACCTGCACCACGTGGAGATGCTCTTCTCCCCGGACCTCTTCATCCTGGGCGGCGGCGTCAGCCGCAAGCCGGAGAAGTTCCTGCCGCTGATCGAGGGCGTGCGGGCCGAGATCGTCCCGGCCAAGCTGCAGAACAACGCGGGCATCGTCGGGGCGGCGATGGCGGCGAAGCACTGACCCCGACGCCCGACGCCGACGCCGGCCCAGGCGGGGCGTCCGGGCCGGCTAGGCCGTCTCTTTCGGATCTTGCCGGGCCCGCGACGTCTGGCACCGTGCCTGGCCGCACTGCCGAGGCGACCACGTACGTCCAGTACGCGAGCGCCCCGGCAGTGCGGCCAGGCACGGCACCAGACGCCGCGGGCTCGGCCGGCAAGATCCGAAAGAGACGACCTAGGCGTCCTTGCGGGGGAGCCGGCGCCTGCTGATCAGCACGGCCTTGCGCACGACGACGACCAGCGCGGCCACGAGCGTGCCCGCGTACAGCCAGCCGGCGTGCAGGGACAGCGCGGACACCAGGCCCATCAGCTGGCCGCCGATGCCGCCGGAGCCCCCCGAGATGGGCCACACGCCGACCGCGAAGGCGATGGGCGCGGTGACCGGCGCGGTGATCAGGTCGGCGGGGCGCACCCAGAGGGCGGTCGCTGCCGCCACGGGCAGGAAGAGCAGCCCGTAGACGAAGAGGGAAGCGCCGAAGAGCAGCCAGTCGACCCCGGCCAGCAGCACCATCGCGGCGCACGCGAACAGCCCGCCGCCCAGCCCGGTCAGCCGGGGCCGCGGCAGCCGGCGCGCGGCCGCGAGCGCCGGCCGGCCCCGCCCCTGCACGGCGGGCGGCGGCACGGCGGCACCCGGCCGCCGGCGCTGGGCCGGGGGTCGCTGCGGGTGAGGGGCCGGTCGCGTCCTGTGTTGCTCCACCCCACCAAACTAGGCGGGAGGCCCCTCCTAAGGGGCCCCGGACACGCGTACATCCACCGCCACTCATCTGAAAGTAAACTGTCGGACGGCCCGCACCCGGGCCGCCGCCCCTCCAGCTACGGGAAGTCGCCAACGTGTCGCTCACGATCGGAATCGTCGGCCTGCCGAATGTCGGCAAGTCGACCCTGTTCAACGCCCTGACCAAGAACGACGTGCTGGCGGCCAACTACCCGTTCGCCACGATCGAGCCGAACGTCGGCGTCGTCGGCGTCCCGGACCCGCGCCTGGCCGTCCTCGCGGGCATCTTCGGCTCGCAGAAGGTCCTGCCGGCCACCGTCGACTTCGTCGACATCGCCGGCATCGTGCGCGGCGCCTCGGAGGGCGAGGGCCTCGGCAACAAGTTCCTCGCGAACATCCGCGAGTCGGACGCCATCTGCCAGGTCATCCGCGCCTTCAAGGACGAGAACGTCGTCCACGTCGACGGCAAGGTCTCGCCCAAGGACGACATCGAGACGATCAACACCGAGCTGATCCTCGCCGACCTCCAGTCGATCGAGAAGGCGGTGCCGCGCCTGACCAAGGAGTCCCGCCTCCAGAAGGAGAAGGTCGCGGTCCTGGCCGCGGTGGAGAAGGCGCAGAAGATCCTCGAAGAGGGCCACACCCTCTTCTCGCAGGGCATCGCCAAGGGCACGGAGCAGGGCGACCTCCTCCACGAACTGCACCTGCTCACCGTCAAGCCCTTCCTCTACGTCTTCAACGTCGACGAGGACGAACTGACGGACGACGCCTTCAAGGCGGAGCAGAGCGCCCTGGTCGCCCCGGCCGAGGCGATCTTCCTGAACGCCAAGCTGGAGGCCGAGCTGATCGAGCTCGACGACGAGGAGGCCCTCGAACTCCTCCAGTCGGTCGGCCAGGAAGAGCCGGGCATGGCCACGCTGGGCCGCGTCGGCTTCACCACCCTGGGCCTGCAGACCTACCTGACGGCCGGCCCGAAGGAAACCCGCGCCTGGACCATCAAGAAGGGCGCCACCGCCCCCGAGGCCGCCGGCGTCATCCACACCGACTTCCAGCGCGGCTTCATCAAGGCGGAGGTCATCTCCTTCGCCGACCTGGTGGCCTGCGGATCGGTCACGGAAGCCCGCGCGAAGGGCAAGGCCCGCATGGAGGGCAAGGAGTACGTCATGCAGGACGGCGACGTGGTCGAATTCCGCTTCAACGTCTGAGCGGATGAAGTGACACCACGTCGCTGACGTGGCAAACATGCAGGTCAGGAGGGGGCGGACTCTGTTCGAGTCAGCCCCCTTCGTCGCCACCGTGCTGGATGGGTGCTGGATAATCTGACGGTGGGTCAGTGGCGATCAGGTCTCATAACCGGTGGACCGGTGTCCCACATGAACGACCCAGACCACCAGCTCCCCGTTGTCGATCGTGTAGACGACGCGGTAGTCGCCGACGCGCAGACGGCGCCGCTCGGGCTGGGACACGAGTGCGGTGGTGTTGAAGCCGAGGGGGTCGGTCTCCAGCTCGGTCAGCTTGGCCAGGATGCGCAGTGCCATGTCGCGAGGGATCTTCCGAAGCTCGGCCTGCGCCTCGGGGCGGAAGGCGGTTCGGTACTCACTCACCGCGCGCCAGCGTCTCCCTCATGATGTCCTCGATCGGGATGCCCGGTGCCGGGTTGGCCATGCGCTCGTCGATGATCCGGTTGATCTCGCGCTCTTCCCACTCCTGGTACTTGCGCAGCACCTCGATGGAGACGACGGCGGCGACTTCCTTGCCCCGGCGGGTGATGACCGTTGGTACGTCGTCGCGGTCCGCACGCTCCACGACTTCCGCCAGGTGGGCGCGCACGTCGCGGATGGACTCTATGGGCAGCGGCTGCGTCATGCGCTCAAGCGTACCGAGTGTGCCATGTGTACACAAGATGCTCGAAGTGCTGGATGAAGTCGCACCGTGCTGGGTGGGTGCTGGATACCCACTTCCAGAGCCGTGTTTCCGCAGCTCGGAGCCCTGCGTTGAGCGTTCCGATTCGATGTGTGGTCGCCTGATCGCTGCGCGTGCCCGGTTCGTCGCGCGCGCAGCGCGGAAGGGGTCGGACTCCGAGGAGTCCGACCCCTTCCGCGTTCCCGCCGTGCCGACGTGGTGGCGGCCGTTCAGCGGCTTCGGGGCGGCGTCGGCCTGTCGAGGTCCAGGCACCGGTCCGGGGATGTTCCGCGACGTGCCGTGCCGTGACCGGACATGAGCGAACCGTCGGTCCGGGTCGGCCTGTCGTCTCCGTGGCGGCTTTCGTCTGCTCGACGACGGCCGCGTTCCGGGCCGCGACGCGACGGCGACGCCCGTCGGGACCGGGACCACGCCTCATGGGCGACCGGCCTCGTTCACGGAGGCCGAGCTCGACGAGCGGCGGGGCCCCGGCCGTTGGGATCGGCGGTCCGGTTGTGGGTGGGCGGTGGCAGGATGCGGGGACACCGGATGCGGGGGGCGGGGATGGGGCGCAGGGAGCGGGAGGTCGTGGACGGGGGCGTGCGGCTGTACGAGGCGGCGCTCGCGGTGGTCGCGGACCACGAGAGGGCCGTCGGGGCGGTGCGGGAGGCGCTGGAGCCGATCCTCGGGGCGGCGTCGCGGGAGGCGCTCGACGCGATTCCCGTGGCGCGGTTGCAGGAGGTCACCGAGGGTCGGCTGCGGCTCGGCGAGGTCGAGAAGAGCGGGCTGGGGTCGGTGCGGCAGGTGCTCGACGCCGGGGCCTACCGGCTGCGGCAGGTGCCCGGCATCGGGCAGCGGACCGCCGAGCAGATCATCGGGGCGGCGCGGCAGATCGCCGAGGCGGTGCGGGAGACCGTCGCCGTCCTCATCGAGGTGGACCGCCCCGAGCCCCGGACCACCGCGCTCGTCACCGCCCTGCACGTCCTCGTGGAAGCGGGCCCCGAGGCGCGGCGGGCCGTCGACGTGGCCCGCGTGCTCGTGGAGCGGCTCGGTCCGCTGCTGGCCGAGGCGCGGCCGGCCGGGGCGCGGCTGCGGATGGTGTTCGCGGGGCGGGAGGGGCGCGAGCGGGCTTTCGGGGCCGTCGCCGAGGTCCGCGGGCTGACGGATGAGGCCGGGCGGGACGGCGTGCCGGAACTGCTCGCCCAGGCCTCGGTCGACCTGCTGCGCGGGCCGGCGTCCGAGGCGGCGGCCTGGGTCGACTTCGAGCTGCGGTCCGCCGAGTACCACGGCCTCCTGGCGGAGGTCTCCGGCGGCGGCCCGGGCGGGGCGGCCGCCGAGGGGTTCCTGCCCGACGAGGTCGCCGAGCGGGTGCGCGGCCAGGCGCTGGACGACACGTACCGCAGGGTGTCGCTGCGCGGCTACCAGGCCTTCGGCGCGCGCTTCGCGCTGGCGCAGCGCAGGGCGCTCCTCGGGGACGAGATGGGCCTGGGCAAGACCATCCAGGCGGTCGCGGCCATGGCCCACCTCGCGGCCGAGGGGCAGACCCGTTTCATGGTCGTCTGCCCGGCCAGCGTCCTGGTCAACTGGACGCGCGAGATCGCCGCCCGCAGCACGCTGCGGGCGGCGCCCCTGCACGGCCCCGACCGGCAGGAGGCGTACGCGGACTGGCGGGAGCGGGGCGGCGTCGCGGTGACCACCTTCGACGCCCTGCGCGGTTTTCCGGTGCCCGCCGACGGCGAGCTCGGGATGCTGGTGGTGGACGAGGCGCACTACGTGAAGAACCCCGGCACCCTGCGCGCGCGGGCCGTGACCGCGTGGGCGGGCCGCTGCGCGCACGTGCTCTTCATGACCGGCACGCCCATGGAGAACCGGGTCGCCGAGTTCCGCAGCCTGGTGCGGATCCTGCGGCCGGAGATCGCGGAGGCGGCCGAGCTGGGCGACACGGCCGGTCCGGCCGGGGCCGGCGGTCCGGCCGGGCCGGCCGGGTCCCGGGCCTTCCGGAAGGCCGTCGCACCGGTCTACCTGCGGCGCAACCAGCGGGACGTGCTGACCGAACTGCCCGCGCTCCAGCACACCGACGAGTGGGAGCAGCTGAGCGCGGCCGACGAGAGCGCCTACCGGGAGGCGGTGCGCGCGGGCAACTTCATGGCGATGCGCAGGGCGGCCTACGCCCACCCAGGCGAGTCGGCCAAGCTCGGCCGGCTGCGCGAGATCGTCCAGGACGCCGCCGAGAACGGGCTGAAGGTGGTGGTGTTCTCCGGTTTCCGGGACGTCCTCGCGGTCGTGAAGGAGTCACTGGAGGGGGCGCACGGCTCCGGCCCGGTGTTCGGGCCGGTCTTCGGGCCGGTGTCCGGGAGCGTGCCGCCCGTGCGCAGGCAGCAGCTGGTGGACGGGTTCGCGGCGGCGCCCGGACACGCGGTGCTGGTGGCGCAGATCGAGGCCGCGGGGGTCGGGCTCAACCTGCAGGCCGCCTCCGTCGTGGTCATCTGCGAGCCGCAGCTCAAGCCGACGGCCGAGCACCAGGCGGTGGCGCGGGCCCACCGGATGGGGCAGGTCCGTCCGGTCCGGGTGCACCGGCTGCTGTCCACCGGCGTGGTCGACGAGCGGATGGTGGCGCGGCTGGAGAACAAGGACCGGCTGTTCGACGCGTACGCCCGGCGCAGCGAGGTCGCCGAGGCGACGCCGGACGCGGTCGACGTCTCGGACACGGCCATGGCCCGCCGGATCGTCGAGGAGGAGCAGCTCCGCCTGGCGGTCCCCGGCTCCGTCCCGGTTCCCGCCCCTGTTTCTTCCGACGATTCGGATGCCGTTGCCGCCGCCCGACAGGGCTGAGCGGGGTCGCGCCACCCCTCATCTTTTTGCTCGGATTTGGAACTGCGCGGGGGATTCGTACATCAGGACTAGAGGGATGTACCGCCGCTCTGCCCTCGGGGGCAGCCATGACCGTTCGGAGCGAAGTTCGTGCACGAGTACCCGCAGCGCCCGCGGCCCGAGGGCCGGCCGCCGTACGAGGAGTACCCGACCCGCGGCGGCGGCCCCGGGTACCAGGACCTCCGGGACCGCCCTGACCAGGGGTACCCGCCCCCGCCCGGGAACGGCCCGTACGGCAGCGGGCCCTACGGCAGCGGGCCCTACGGCAGCGGCCCGTACGGCAGCGGCCCGTACGGAGACGGGCCGCCCGGCGGAGCCCCGGACGGCGGGACGCCCCCGCCCCCGCGGCCCCGGCGGCGCGGGGTGTGGATCGGTGCCGTGGTGGTGCTCGCGCTCGTGCTCGGCGGCGGCGGGTTCGCGGCCCGGAAGCTCGACTGGTTCTCCGGCAACGGCGAGGCCGTGAGCTTCGGCAAGAACCCGGTGCCCCCCGCCGAGGGGAAGACGGACCCGGGCGCGCCGGCGACGCCCCCGCCCGCGCCCTCCGGCGACCCGGACGTGCTCATGCCGACGGGCCCGCGGTCCGGGTTCAAGCAGACCACCAAGTTGGACGACGGCACGGTCATCGCCAAGACCCGCCTCGCGGGGGCCAAGTCCGGCTTCGAGGGCGACGTGTGGGTGTGGGCGCCGAAGGAGTACGACGACCCGAAGTACGCCAAGAGCGGCTTCCCGGTGCTCATCGCGCTCCCCGGCGGCAACGGCTTCCCGTCCAACTACTGGTCCGACCGCAGCCTCGGCCTGCAGAAGGCCATCGCCGAGGGCGTCCAGGCCGGCACCAGCCTGCCCTTCATCGTGATCATGCCGGTGCTCAACCCGGACAACACGTACTACTACGACGGCTCCGACATCCCCGGCCAGGCCAAGATGGGCACCTGGATCGCCGAGGACGTCCCCGACTTCACCCGGGCCAACTTCCGCACCTACAAGTCCCGTGACGGCTGGGCCTTCATGGGCTCGTCCTCCGGCGCCTTCGTCGGGATGAAGACCGTGCTCCAGCACCCGGACAAGTTCAAGGCCGTGATCGCCAGCGGCGGCGAGATCGTCCCGGACTCCCCGCTCTGGAAGGGCCACCAGGCGGAGATGGACGCCAACAACCCGGAGAAGCTCGCCCAGAAGCTGATCGGCTCCGGCGGCCCCGAGGTCTACATCAACTTCCAGGTCGGCACCAAGGAGAGCGGCAAGGACCGCATGGTGCGCTTCCAGCAGCAGTTCGGCAAGGGGCCGGTCAAGACGACCGTCCGCGACATCCAGAACGGCGAGCACAACGGCTGGCACTACGTGCGGGGCATGAAGGAGGGCTCCCTGGAGTGGATCAGCAAGGTGCTCAAGGCGCCCAAGCCCGACACCGCCGGCTGACCCTCCCCGCACGGCGGGCCGGGTCTCGCGGCGGGCCCGGATGGTGCTCGCCGCGCCACGGCCGTCCCAGGCAACCCATCCGGTCGTTCATACCTCTGTAAAGGGTGTAAGGGGGGACCGATCGGTCCGACCCGCGCTCCGCAGGGGCGCCGGAGAAGGAACGGGACAAATCCGTGCAGCATGACCAGCAAGGCGACGGCAGCCCCACGACCGGGGGCGGCCGTCGCCCCAGGCGCTCGCGCCTGCTTCTGATCAGCGGTGGGCTCGCGCTCACCCTCGCCGCCGGTGGCGCGGCGGCGTACAAGTACGGCCTCTTCTCGGACATAGGGGACCCGGTCTCCTTCGAGAAGGTGCAGCAGACCGCCTCCACCGGCACCGTGGCCGCCGACGAGCGGCCCGGCGTGCGGATGCCCACCGGGCCGAAGGCCGCGTTCGTCCGCACCAGCCGGCTGCCGGACGGCACCCAGATCGGCCGCACCACGCTGACCGGCGCGAAGTCCGGATTCACGGGGGACGTGTGGGTGTGGGTGCCGAAGGAGTACGACGACCCGAAGTACGCCAAGAGCGCCTTCCCGGTCCTGATCTCCCTGCCCGGCGGGCGCGGCTACCCCACGAACTACTGGGGCACCGGGCCCGGCCTCGGCCTGCAGAAGGCCGTGAGCGACGGGGCGAAGGCCGGCACCAGCCTGCCGTTCATCCTCGTCATGCCGGTGCACAACGCCGACACCAAGCACCACTTCGACGGGTCGGACATCCCCGGAGAGCCGAAGATGGGCACCTGGATGGCCGATGACATCCCGGATTTCGCGAAGGCCAATTTCCGCACCTTCACCTCCCGCGACGGCTGGGCCTTCATGGGGTCCTCGGCGGGCGGCTTCGGCGGCCTCAAGCACGTCCTGAAGTACCCCGACCGGTTCAAGGCCGTCATCGCGAGCGGGGTCGACATCGTCCCCGATTCCCCGCTGTGGAAGGGGAACACGCAGGCCATGGACGAGAACAACCCCGAGAAGCTCGCCGCGAAGCTGATCGCGGCGGGCGGGCCGGACGTGTACGTCAATTTCCAGATCGGGACGGCCGAGACCGGCCGCGACAAGGCCGAGAAGTTCATGAAGGAGTTCGGGAGGGGCCCCGTGCACACCTCGCTCCAGGTGATCCAGGATGGTGAGCACAACGGAAAGTCGTACGTACGCGGCATGAGGGAGGGTTCCCTGGAGTGGATCAGCAAGGTGATGACGGGACCGACACCCGACCCCGCCGTGCGATGAGCACCGTGGCCAAGGGGGCCTCGGTGGCCGCCGCGGCCGGGATCGCGGCGGTCTTCGCCGTCGCGTTCCTGGAGGTTCCGGGCGACCCGCCGGTGCACGCCTTCCCCACTGTCGGCGTGCTCATGGCCAACGGGGAGCACTGGTGCACGGCGAGCGTCGTCGACAGCCCCGAGGGCAACGTCGTCGCCACCGCCGCGCACTGCGTCGCCCCGGCCGGCAAGGACGGACAGCCCGGCGAGGTCGCCCACGACGGCCTCGCCATCGGCGAGCTCGCCTTCGCC
This sequence comes from Streptomyces subrutilus, assembly GCF_008704535.1. NCBI lineage: Bacteria > Bacillati > Actinomycetota > Actinomycetes > Kitasatosporales > Streptomycetaceae > Streptomyces > Streptomyces subrutilus. The sequence goes on along the minus strand of NZ_CP023701.1, from coordinate 2,884,889 downwards.
CCCGCCTTCTCCGGAGAGGGCTCCGGGACGCAGCCGCTGGGGGTGTGGAAGGTCCGCTCCGTGCACGTGGACGAACGCTGGACGAAGTGGGGCGACGACACCGCCGACTTCGCCTTCCTCACCATCGCCCCGGACTCCGACGGCCGCAGCGTCCAGCAGGCCGTCGGGGGCCGCGGCGAGGCCCCGCTGCCCGACTGGACCTCCGGGTACGACCGGGACGTCACCGTCATCGGCTATCCGGAGTCCGAGCACAACCCGCAGAACAAGCCCGTCTCCTGCACCACGCAGACCCGCCACGACGAGGACGACCCCGACATGCTGTACATCAGCTGCGCCGGATTCTGGACGGGCACCAGCGGCAGCCCCTGGATCGCCGACCGGGGCGGCCCCGGTCATCCGGGACGGCTGATCGGCGTGCTGAGCGGCGGGAACACGGACGTCGACTCCACGGCCGCGCTCTTCGACGAGCGGGCCAAGGCCCTGTACGACCGCGCCGCGCGCGGCTGACCCGCGGCCGGCCGGGCCGTGCGGCACGGGGGCGCGGGGCTCCGGCCGGGCCGTGCGGCATGGAGGCGCGGGGCTCCGGCCGGGCCCGGCCGCTCGGCCGACGGCGGCCCGGCTACGGGCGGCGCTCGGTGCTCACGATCACGCCCACCGCCGCCACCACGATCACCCCGCCGAGGACGATCGGCCAGGTCAGGGCCTCCCCGAGGATCAGCGAGCCGAGTGCGACCGCCACCACCTCATTGACGTAGGCGTACGTGGAGACCAGCGACAGCGGCGCCGCCCGGAGCAGCCACACGTACGTCGTGAACCCGACCAGCGAGCCGAAGAGGACCAGGTAGCCGAGGGCCGCCCACGACGCCGCCGAGAAGGCCGCCGGGTCGAGGCCGCGGTGCTCGCCGCGCACCGGGCCGACGACGATCCCGCCCGCCCCGCCCGCCGGCATCTGGTACGCGCTGCCGGTGAAGGGGTTGGCCGGCAGGCGCAGCTTCGACGCCGAGAACGAGCCCGGCGACCACAGCACCGAGCCTGCCGCAGGGTGCCCGCGGGGGCCGCGGCCGGGGCGCCGGCGGCCGGCTTCGAGGTGCGCATGCGCGGATCGTAGGCCCGGGCGGGGGCCGCCGGCCCGCGGATTTCTCAGCCCTTGAGCAGCGCGTTCAGCTCCCCGTACGGCAGGGCGGCGCGGAGCGAGCCGTACGTGCCGGTGGCGAGCAGTTCCTCGGCGGCCCGGCGGACGACCGCGTACGCGGCTTCGGCGACCAGGGAGCCGAGGCTCACCCGGGCCGCGCCGAGGGCGCCGAACTCGGCCACGGAGGGCGCGCCGGGGCCGACGAGCACGTTGAGCGGGCCGTCGATGCCCCGTGCGAGTTCCGCGACGGTGGCCGGATCGACCACGCCGGGCACGAAGATGCCGGAGGCCCCGGCGCGCAGGTAGGCGGCGGCGCGGGCCAGGGTCTCGTCGAGGCGGGTCGCGGGGTCGCCGAGCCCGAAGAGGAACGTGTCGATGCGGGCGTTGACGTACAGCGGGACCCCGACGGAGTCGGCGGCGGCGCGGGCGGCGGCCAGGCGCTCCGCGTGCTCGGCGGGGGCGCGGTGGCCGTCCTCGATGTTGATGCCGACCGCACCCGCGGCCAGCACCCCGCCGACGGTCTCGCCGACGGCGGCGGCATCGGCGCCGAAGCCGCCCTCGATGTCGGCGGTGACGGGCACCGAGACGGCGGCGGCCACGCGGGCGACGAGGTCCAGGGCCCGGTCGCGGGCGAGCGCGTCGCCGTCGGGCGAGCCGAGGGACCAGGCGACGCCCGCGCTGGTGGTGGCGACGGCCGCGGCGCCGGCGGCCTCGACGAGCCGGGCCCCGGCCACGTCCCAGACGTTGGCGAGGGCGAGCGGGGCGGCGGGGGTGTGCAGGGCCGCGAAGGCGGCGGCGCGGGAGGCGAGTTCGGTGTGCGTGGTCATGCGCCCACTCCACCAGACCGGCCGCCGCGGGGCGCGCGGGTTTCCGACATCACCCCCGCGGAGCCGGGGCCCGGGACCGGGCCGGGGTGTCCGCGTCCGCAGGGTCGGCCCTGCCCGTGCCCGCGGCCGGCCGGGCCGGGGCCGCGGGCCGGGAGTGCCCGCCCGCTCCGCCGCGAACCGTCCGCACCGTCCTCGCGGCCCGTCCGGACGCGTGCCGCGCGCCCGCCCTACGCCGTCGGGCCCGACGGCGCGCCCGCGCCGCAGAGGGGCAGGACCGCCGTGCGGCCCGCCAGCGGGTCGCCGGGGGCGCCCGGGCCGACCGCCGCCCAGCAGGCCGCCGCGGTCGGCTCCACGAAGAGGCCGCGCCGGGCCAGGTCGCGCCGGGCCTCGTGCAGGCGGGCGTCCGACACCGTCAGGAAGGTGCCGCCCGACGCGCGCACCGCCGCCAGGACCTGGCGGGCGCGCGGTGGCGCCGGGATCGCGATCCCCTCCGCCGACGTGGCCCGCTGCGGCACCGGGGCCGCGTCCCGCGCGCCCGCCGCGAAGGCCGCAGCCAACGGGGCCACCGCCTCCGCCTGTACGGCGATCAGCGCGGGCGTCCGCACCCCGCGCCGGGCCAGTTCCCGCACCGCGAGCGCCGCGCCCAGCAGCAGGGTGCCGTTGCCCACGGGGAGGACCAGGACCTCCGGCAGCCGGCCGCCGAGCTCCTCCCACACCTCGTACGCGTACGTCTTCGTCCCGTGCAGGAAGTAGGGGTTGAAGACGTGGCTCGCGTAGAACACCCCCGGCAGGTCCGCGGCCTCCCGGGCCGCCGCCGCGGCCGCCTCCCGGCCGCCCGGGACCACCCGTACGGCCGCTCCGTGCGCCCGCATCCGGTCCGTCTTCCCCGGCGAGGTGCCCGCGGGCACGAAAACTTCACATTGCAGCCCGGCCCGCGCGCAGTAGGCGGCGAAGGCCGTCCCCGCGTTGCCGCTGCTGTCCGCCACGACCCGCTGCGGAGCCAGCCGCCGGGCCAGTTCGGCGAGCATCACGGCGCCCCGGTCCTTGAACGACAGGGTCGGCATCAGGAAGTCCAGCTTGGCGTGAACCCGTTCGGCCAGCGGCACCAGCGGAGTGTGCCCCTCCGCCAGCGATACGGAGAACGCCCCCGGCAGCGGCAGTGCGGAGGCGTACCGCCAGAGCGAGTTCGGGCCGGACGCCGGCTCCAGCGGGGCCTGCGGGTCCGGCGCGAAATCGAGGTCCCACGGGCCGGCGCACACCGGGCAGCACCAGGGCGCGGTCCGCACGTCCGCGCGGGTCCCGTCCTCGGGGCAGACGTAGCCGGGCAGTGCGTGCGTCATGTGCGGAGAGCCTTTGCTCAATCATGGCCGTCGTATGGCACGGATGTTACGCGTTCGAGGGCCTCTTGTGGGATGGCGCGGGGGTGGGTCAACCTTTCGGTGGCAGAAGCCCGTTGGGCCGTTTGCTTTGACATGGGCATGTCTTTTACCGGTCTTGCCCGTCCGCGGAACACCCACCCGGCTCCGCCCCACCCCCCGCAATGCGCCACCGACCAGGAGGACCACCTCACATGTCCGTGATGCGTCACACCCGCCGGAAGATCACCGGCATCAGCGCGATGGCCGTCGCGGCCCTCGCGCTCGGAGCGGCCGCCGCCCTGCCCGCCTCGGCCGCCGACGGCGGCGCGCAGGGCGTCATCCAGAACGCGGGCGCCGCCGGGTCCGTCCCCGGCAGCTACATCGTGACCCTGAAGGACTCCGCCGCCCGCTCCACCGCGGACAGCGGCAGGGCCGTCGCCAAGCGGTACGGCGCGAAGATCGACCGGACCTACAGCGCGGCCCTCAACGGCTACTCCGTCGAGGTCTCCGAGGCGCAGGCCAGAAAGCTCGCCGCCGACCCCGCGGTGGCCTCGGTCGTGCAGAACCGGACCTTCACCGTCGACGCCACCCAGCCCAACCCGCCGTCCTGGGGCCTGGACCGCATCGACCAGCGGGCGCTCCCGCTGAACCAGAGCTACACCTACCCGGACCAGGCCGGCGAGGGCGTCACCGCCTACGTCATCGACACCGGTGTCCGGATCACGCACCAGGACTTCGGCGGCCGGGCCTCCTACGGCTACGACGCCATCGACAACGACAACACCGCCCAGGACGGCCACGGCCACGGCACCCACGTCGCCGGCACGGTGGGCGGCACGGCGTACGGCGTGGCCAAGAAGGCCAAGATCGTCGGCGTCCGCGTGCTCAACAACCAGGGCTCGGGCACCACGGCCCAGGTCGTCGCCGGCATCGACTGGGTGACGCAGAACGCCGTCAAGCCGGCCGTGGCCAACATGTCGCTCGGCGGCGGGGCGGACCCCGCGCTCGACACCGCCGTCCGCAACTCCATCGCCTCCGGCATCACCTACGCGGTCGCGGCGGGCAACGAGACGGCCGACGCCTCCACCAAGTCCCCGGCGCGCGTCGCCGAGGCCATCACCGTCGGCGCCACCACCAACACCGACGCGAAGGCCAGCTACTCGAACTTCGGTTCCATCCTGGACCTCTTCGCGCCGGGCTCCTCGATCACCTCCTCGTGGGGCACGGGCGACACCGCCACCAACACCATCTCCGGTACGTCGATGGCCTCGCCGCACGTCGCGGGCGCGGCCGCCGTCTACCTCGCGCAGAACCCGGGCAGCACCCCCGCCCAGGTCTCCGCGGGCCTGGTCGCCGCCGCCACCCCGAACGTGGTGACCAGCCCCGGCACCGGCTCCCCGAACCGGCTGCTCTACATCGGCGCCGGCACCACGCCGCCGAACCCGGGCACGCGCTTCGAGAACCCGGCCGACTACGCCGTCGCCGACAACGCCACCGTCGAGTCGCCGATCACCGTCAGCGGGATCTCCGGCAACGCCCCGGCCGCGCTGAGCGTGCCGGTCGACATCAAGCACACGTACGTCGGCGACCTGAAGGTCGACCTGGTCGCGCCCGACGGCACCGTCTACAACCTGCGCAACCGCACCGGCGGCAGCGCGGACAACATCATCCAGACCTTCACCGTGAACGCCTCGTCCGAGGTGGCCAACGGCGTCTGGAAGCTCCGCGTCGCCGACCTCGCGAGCGCCGACACGGGCAAGATCGACTCCTGGGCCCTGCAGTTCTGAGGGACCCCGGGGAACGGGCGGTGAACGAGCCGCGATGAACAGGCGGGGGCGACCACAGGGCGGTCGCCCCCGCCGCTTAGTATTCGCGCATCCGTTCGTGCCCCGGTCCCGCGCCCCGTGCCGTGACCGCCCCCGCCCCGGTCGCGCCCGCGCCGCGACCGCTCCCCGCCCGATGGAGCCACCCGACCCGTGAGCACCCCGCCGAGCCCGCCCCCCGGACCGGGTCACACCTGGCCCCCGCCGCCCCCGCCGCAGGCCTGGGGGCCGCCGCCCGGGGCCGCGGGCCCGCCGCCGCTCAACGGCTTCGCGCTCGCCTCGCTCCTCGTCGGGCTGCTGTGCTTCCCGCCGCTCGGCATCGTCTTCGGGGCCGTGGCCCTCGTGCAGATCGCGCGGGGGCGCCAGCGGGGCCGGCCGCTCGCGCTCGCCGGTCTCGCCGCGTCGGTGGTGATGACCGTACTGCTGGCCGTCGCGGCCGAGCGCGTGGTGACGGCCGTCGGCGACCGGCTCGGCGCGTTCCACGAGATCGGCGGCGACGTGGAGGGCGAGCTCACCGACCCGGCCGACCTGGCGCCCGGGGACTGCTTCACCACGCCGTCCGGCGAACTGTTCGGCCGGCCGTCGATGTACCGGGTGGACTGCGCCGAGGCCCACCTCGGGGAGGTCACCGCGGCCGCCCCGTTCGCGCCGGCCGGCGGAGCCGGTTCGGACGCCGCGGACCGGCAGGCCGAGGACGAGTGCTGGCGGGCGCAGGACGCGTACGCGATGGACACCTGGGCCCTGCCCGCGGACGCGGAGATGTACTACTACGCGCCCACGCGCGGGTCCTGGGCGGCCGGGGACCGCGAGCTGCTGTGCGTGCTCGGCACGGTGCCGGAGGAGCGGCGCGGCAGCCTGCGCCGGGACCGGAGCACCCTGACCGCCGTCCAGGCCGAGTTCCTGGAGGCGGCCAACGCCCGGGACGCCGCGATCGGCCGGGGCCCCGACGCCCCCGTCGGGCAGGCGCTGGCGGAGTACCAGGAGTGGGCCCGCGAGGTGCACGGCGCGCTGGGCCGGGAGGCCGAGGTCCTGGCGAGGCAGGGGGCCGACCCCGGCCGGGGCCCCTCGGTCGCGGCCTGGGTGGGGGAGCTGCAGCGGGCCCGGGAGGCCTGGCAGCGCGCCGCCCGGGCGAGGACGGCCGCGGAGTTCGAGCGGCAGTGGGACGCGGCGCTGGCCGCCCTGTCCCGCGAGGGCGAGCGGGCCCTGCGCGGCGCGTACGGGCTGTCGACGCGGGTCCCGCAGTGGCTGGAGGCGCCGGGCGACGGGGGCGGGGAGGACAGCGACGGGAGCTCCGGCTCCGGCGGCTCGGGTTCCGGGCGCGGACCCGGGCGCGAGTCGGCATGAACGCGCGCGCCGCGGGCAGCCGGGGTAACGCGCGGTAACGGGTTTGAGTGAGCTGGCGTCATCACATCGGGTGAAACTTTGGCCTTTGCTTGCGGGGTACAACCGTCGGTTGCCAGGGTGTTGCTGTCTGTCAACCTGATGGGAGTGGCCAGTGACCTTCGGTGAGCAGCCGGCCTACCTGCGCGTGGCCGGGGATCTCCGACGCAAGATCGTCGACGGTTCCCTGCCCCCGCACGCCCGGCTCCCCTCGCAGGCCCGCATCCGTGAGGAGTACGGGGTCTCCGACACCGTGGCGCTGGAAGCGCGCAAGGTCCTCATGGCCGAGGGCCTGGTGGAGGGCCGGTCCGGTTCGGGCACGTACGTACGGGAGCAGCCCGTGCCGCGGCGCGTCGCGCGCGCCGGCTACCGCACGGGCGGCACGTCCACCCCCTTCCGCCAGGAGCAGGCGGACGCGGGCGCGCGCGGCACGTGGGAGTCGAGCAGCGAGCAGACGGGCGCACCCGCCGAGATCGCGAAGCGGCTCGGCATCGAGCCGGGCGAGCGGGTGATGCGGACGCGGTACGTGTTCCGGGACGCGGGAGAGGCGATGATGCTGTCGACCTCCTGGGAACCGCTCGCGGTGACCGGCCGGACCCCGGTGATGCTGCCCGAGGAGGGCCCGCTGGGCGGGTCCGGGGTGGTGGACCGGATGGCGGCGATCGACGTGGTCGTGGACAACGTGGTGGAGGAGGTCGGGGCCCGCCCCGGCCTGGCGGAGGAGATCATGCTGCTCGGCGGGGTCCCGGGGCACGTGGTGCTGGTGATCGGCCGCACCTACTTCGCCTCGGGCCGTGCCGTGGAGACGGCCGACGTGGTGGTCCCGGCGGACCGCTACCGGCTGGCCTACCACCTGCCGGTGCGGTGACCGGCGCGGTGACGGATGCGGTGAGCGGCGCCGTGACGGATGCGGCGGCGGGCCTGCGGCCCCGGCCCCCGACGCCGGACCCGCCCGGGCCCGTACCGGTGAGCGGACGCGGCGGCGCGGGGGGCGTAACGCCGTGGTGACGCGCCGGGCGGGGGCGTAACCGCCGGGCAACGCCGCAGGGTGACGGCGCGTCACAAGCCGGGCCTACCTTCCGGCTCTATGACCGACACCGCCACCACCGCACCCGCGTCCCCGGCGGAACCCCGCCGCTACGCCGAGCTCGCCGCCGACGAGAGCCGCGAGGACTACTCGCTGCGCTACGCACCCCACTCCTTCCGCCGCTGGAGCCCCGGCACCGTCGCCGGCACCGCCCTCGGCGGGATCGCCTACCTCGCCGACTTCGCCATCGGCGCCTCCATCGTCTTCGCCTACGGGTTCACCAGCGGCGCGGCCGCGATCCTCGCCGCCGCCGTGATCATCTTCCTGACCGGCATCCCCATCGCCCGCGCGTGCGCCACGTACGGCCTGGACATGGACCTGGTCACCCGGGGAGCCGGCTTCGGCTACTTCGGCTCGACGCTGACCTCGCTGATCTACGCGTCCTTCACCTTCATCTTCTTCGCCCTCGAAGGCTCGATCATGGCCCAGGCCATGCACCAGGCCTTCGGCCTGCCGGTCGAGATCGGCTACCTGGTCACCACCCTCATCGTGATCCCCGTCGTCTTCCGGGGCATGGGGGCGCTGGCCAAGGTGCAGGCCTGGACCCAGCCCGTGTGGCTGATCGGGCTGGTGCTGCCCTTCCTGGTGCTGGCCTTCGAGGCGCCCGGGTCCTGGGGTGCGTTCGCCTCGTTCGGCGGCACCGAGGGGGCCGGCTCCGGCTTCTCGTGGATCGGCTTCGGCTTCGGTACGGGCATCGCCCTCTCGCTCATCGCGCAGATCGGCGAGCAGGCCGACTACCTGCGGTTCATGCCCGCCAGGACCCCGGCCAACAGCCGGAGGTGGAACCTGGCCGTGCTCGCGGCCGGTCCCGGCTGGGTGGTCATCGGCGCGGCCAAGCAGCTCGGCGGCGCCTTCCTCGCGTTCGTGGCCCTGGAGGCGGTGGGCACCACCCACGCCCTGGAGCCGATCGCCCCGCAGATCGAGGCCCTGCGGCCGTGGCTCGGCGGTCTCGCGCTGCCCGCCGCCGCGCTCTTCGTGATCGTCTCGCAGGTCAAGATCAACGTCACCAACGCGTACAGCGGCTCGCTGTCCTGGTCGAACTTCTTCTCCCGCCTCACCCACCGGCACCCCGGGCGGGTCTGGTACATCTTCCTCAACCTCGCCATCGCGCTGACGCTGATGGAGCTGAACATGTTCGCCATGCTCGGCACGCTGCTCGGCTTCTACTCCAACGTCGGCATCGCCTGGATCGCCGCGGTCGCCGCCGACCTCGTGATCAACAAGCGGCTCGGACTCAGTCCGCCGTACATCGAGTTCAAGCGCGCCTACCTCCACGCCGTCAACCCGGCGGGTTTCGGCGCGATGGTGATCGCCTCCACCGTCTCGATCCTCGCCTTCTCCGGGCTCTTCGGAACCTACGCGGAGGCCTTCTCCACCTTCATCGCGGCCGGACTGGCCCTGTTGCTGTGCCCGTTGATCGCCTGGGTGACCAGGGGGAAGTACTACCTGGCCCGGCCGAACGAGGTGAACGGACCCGGCGCCGCCGTCGCGGACACCACCGCCACACACGTCTGCTCGGTCTGCGCAACGGCGTACGAACTGCCCGACATCGCCGACTGTCCCGTCCAGTCCGGACCGATCTGCTCGCTCTGCTGCTCCCTCGACGCGACCTGCGGGGACGCCTGCCGCAAGGGGGCGCACAAGGGTGCGGTCGTTCTCCCGATGCCCTCCGTGCGCGCCGTTTGAGCCGGCGCGCACGGCGCGTTCGTACGCATGGCCGGATGCATACGCCTGTGAGGTACCTCTTCGTGAAAAACCGTATCCGCTGAGTGAAGGTCGGGCGTAAGCTCGGGCATATGCGCAATGCGGTTTCCCGGGCGGGTGCGTCGGCGGAGGGTGAAACGCGATGAACGACAGCGGTGCCCTGCTCCCGTGGCTGGTCATACGGCAGGACGACAACGGCAACCGCTACCGGGTGGGCCGGTATCCCACCCGGGCCGAGGCCCAGAAGGTCGCCGACAGTCTCGACGACCGGGGGCACAAGCAGATCTACTGGGTCGAGCGGATCGGTCAGACCGCCACGATGAACTGAGCGGCGTCGCGGCAGGCCGCGACGCCGGCATAGGCTCCGCCCCATGACGGTACGCGTGGTCGTGGGCGGAGCCCTTTGTCATGAGGGGCGCCTGCTGGCCGCCCGCCGCAGTGCCCCGCCCGAGCTGGCCGGCCGCTGGGAGCTGCCCGGCGGGAAGACCGAGCCGGGTGAATCCGTGCCCGACGCCCTCGTCCGCGAACTGCGCGAGGAGCTCGGCGTCGAGACCGAGGCGCTCGAACGCATCCCGGGGGAGTGGCCCCTGAAGCCCGGCCTCGTCCTGCACGTGTGGACCGCCCGGCTGCTCTCCGGCGTGCCCGCCCCGCTGGAGGACCACGACGAGCTGCGCTGGCTGGGGCCCGGGGAACTGGACTCGGTGGACTGGCTCGACCAGGACCGGCCGGCCGTCGCCGAGGCCGGCCGCCGGCTGAGCATCGGCTGAGTACCGGAGCGCCGAGGCGGACGTGGCCGAGCGCCGAGGCGGACGGGGCCGAGCGCGGGGTGGGATCCGGCGGCGCCGCCCGCCCGGGCCGGGGGCGCTGGCGGGGGCGCGTGACGCGCACGCTGTAGGCCGTCTGCGCCACGGTGCGCCGGTGCGTGGGATTCGAGTGGTACGACGCCCTGAATATCGGGTATGTCGCTATTAATCCCTATCTCGTCCCCCTTTCGTCCCCCCGACGAACCGGACTGGGGTCGCTGCTGGCCCGGGAAGTGATCGGCGTGATCGACACAGACGGCGAGTGCGCCGAGTGGGCCTTCCCCGCCGAGCCCGGCGCCGTCCGCACCGCCCGCCACGCCGTGCGCGGCACCCTGCTCGCCTGGGGCCTGGACGCCGTGGGCGACGTGACCGTCCTGCTGGTCAGTGAGCTCGTCACCAACTCCCTGCGGTACGCGTCGGGCCCCATCGGGGTCCGGCTGGAACGGCGTCATCCAGCCGTCGAGGACGCCGGCGGCGGCTCCGCGCTCCTCGTGGAAGTTTCCGATCCGCTTCCGGATCCGCCCCGTGAGAGGGTCGCCACACCGGACGACGAGGGCGGTCGGGGACTGCACCTGGTCGCCGTCTCGGCGCAGCGCTGGGGGACCCGGCACGGGAAGTCGGGCAAGACGGTGTGGTTCGAGTTGGCTCTTCCTGGTGAGTAACAAGGTGAAGGGTGACCGACGATCACACCACGTGGCTCAAAAGCAACGGGACCTTTTTGTGATCGTGAACGCCGTGCCGTGAGGGGCCGTGGTGCTGAATACTTCGGTCAAGGCCGGTCCGGTTGCGTGAGCTGGAGGGGACGGTCGCGTGAGCGAGATACCTGCGCAGGCACATGAGTCCGGCGCGCCCCGGGAGACGTGGCACGACTCCCTGTGGCACAGCAGTCCGCCTGGCTCGATATATGACTACATAAAGGTCGCCTCCTTCTCGATCGGGCCCGACGGCCTCATCGACCAGTGGAGCCTGCGCGCCGAGGAGCTGTTCGGGCTGACGGCCTCCCAGGCCGTGGGGCGCGATCCGGTCGACGCGTTCATGCCGGCCGATCTGCGTGCGGACGCACACCGCCGGGTCGCGGAGATCCTCGACGGCAAGGAGTGGACGGGCCTGATCCCGTTCCGCATCCCCGGCGGGGACGGCGCGCACGGCGTGGCCGAGATCTACGTGATGCCCACCCAGACGGTCGGGGCCGAGCGCGCCGCGCTGTGCGTCGTCGTCGACGTGCGCGCGCTGCGCCGGATCGAATCCGATCTGGCCGCCTCGCAGGCGATATTCGGCCAATCCCCCTTCGGGTTCCTGCTCTTCGGTACGGACCTCACGGTGCAGCGGGCCAACCGCCGCTTCGCCACCGTCTTCGGCGGCGGCGCCGACGAGCACCGCGGCAGGACCGTCCACGACTACCTGCCGGCCCACGAGGCCGACCGGATGACCGACGCGCTGCGCCGGGTGCTGGACACCGGCACCTCGGTCACCGACCTGCGGATGACCGGCGCCGCCCCCGGCAGCCGGGAGAAGCGCCACTGGTCCGTCAACCTCTACCGGGTGCACGGGGGCACCGGCCTGCCCATCGGGGTCGCCGGCATCGGCATCGACGTCACCCGCCGCCACCTCGCCGCCCGCGAGGCCGCCGGGGTCCGCCGCAACCTGGCCCTCCTCAACGAGGCCGGGCACCGCATCGGCAACTCCCTCGACCTGGAGACCACCGCCCGCGAACTCCTCGACGTCACCGTCCCCGGCTTCTGCGACCTGGCCGCCGTCGACCTCTACCAGGGGCTGCTGCTCGGCGACGACGACCGCCCCGCCCGGCCGCAGGGCCCCGGCCTGCCGCTGCTGCCCGGGCAGGGGACCGCCCGTCTCCCGTCCGCGCCGCTGCGGCGGGTGGCGTTCGCCTCGGCGGTCTCGGACGCCCCGCTCTCCGGCCCCGGCGCACCCGTGTCCGTCGGGGAGATCCACCGCTATCCGGCGGCCTCCCCGGGCGCCCTCGCCCTGCGGACGGCGCGGACGCGGCTGATCGAGGGCGGCGGACCCGAGGACCTGGTCCAGTCGACGCTGCTCGTGCCGATGGTTGCCCACGACACGGTGGTCGGGCTCGCCCAGTTCTCCCGTACGAAGGGCAGCGAGCCCTTCGGCGAACGCGACCGGGCGGTCGCCGTGGAACTCGCCGCCCGGGCCGCCGTCTGCATCGACAACGCGCGCCTCTACCGGCGCGAGCACGAGCGGGCCCTGATCCTCCAGCGCAGCCTGCTGCCCCCCGGCGACCCGGAGGCCGCCGGCCTGGACATCGCCTGCCGGTACCTGCCGGGCAATGCGGCGACCGAGGTCGGCGGGGACTGGTTCGACGTCATCGAACTGCCCGGCCACCGCACCGCCCTGGTCGTGGGCGACGTGATGGGCCGCGGGCTGCGGGCCGCCGTCGCCATGGGCGAGCTGCGCACCGCCGTCCGCACCCTGGCCCTGCTGGACCTCGAACCGGCCGAGGTGCTCACCGCCCTCGACGAGGTCGCCCGCGGGCTCGGCGCCCCCGGCGGCTCGCAGCAGGCCTCGCGGGCGGCCCTGCACTCGCGCGACGCCGACCGCTCCGAGGTCTACCTGGCCACCTGCGTCTACGCGGTCTACGACCCGGTCACCCGGCGCTGCACCATCGCCAACGCCGGACACATGCCGCCCGTGCTGGTCGAGCCGCCCGACGAGGAGGGCGCGGCGCGCCCCGCCCTGTTGCTGGAGGTGCCGCCGGGGATGCCGCTGGGCGTGGGCGGGGAGCCCTTCGAGGAGGTCGAGGTCGACCTGCCCGAGGGTGCGCTGCTGGCGCTGTACACCGACGGGCTGGTGGAGTCCCGCGACCACCCGCTGGAGGAGGGGCTGCGCGGCCTGCGCGAGGCGCTGGCCGACCCGGTGCGGCCGCTGGAGGACGTCTGCGACCACGTGCTGAACACGCTGGACACCCGGCACGGGGAGGACGACATCGCCCTGCTGATGGCACGGGTCCAGGGCCTGCCCCTGGACGCGGTCGGGGACTGGCAGCTGCCGCGCGAGGCCCGCTCGGTGGGTCGCGCCCGGGAACTGGCCCGGGCCAAGCTGCCCGCCTGGGGCCTGGAAGGCCTGCTGGACACCACGGAGCTGCTGGTCAGCGAGCTGGTCACCAATGCCCTGCGGTACGGCGAAGGAGAGATCCGGCTGCGCCTGCTGCTCGACCGCACCCTCGTGTGCGAGGTCTGGGACGGAAACCTGGTCCAGCCCCGGCGGCGCCGGGCGCGCGACACCGACGAGGGCGGGCGGGGCCTGCAGCTGGTGGGCCTGCTCTCCGCCGGCTGGGGCACCCGCCGCACCCACCGGGGCAAGACCGTGTGGTTCGAACTGCCCCTGCCGGGCGCGGCGTCCGAGGGCGCGACCGAGCTCTCGGCGGAGCAACTGCTGGACATGTACGGCTGAACCGGGCGCAGCCGCGGGCCGCGCCCCGCAGCGGCCGCCCGGCCCGGCGTCAGGCCGTCCCGCCCGCCTTCAGGGCGGCCAGGCGGGCCTCGACCTCCGAGGTCCTGCCCAGGTCGTCCAGGGACTCGAACTGGGCGTCCAGGGAGGACGCCGCCAGCTCCTGCCTGCCCAGTGCCATGGCCTCCTGGCGCCGCACCTTCTCCTCGAAGCGGTGCAGGTCGCTCGTCGGGTCCATGACGTCGATGTCCTTCACCGCGTCCATCATCGTGTTCTGCGCCTGCGCGGTCCTGGACCGGGCCACCAGCTCGTCGCGCCTGGCCTGGAGCTCCGTCAGCTTGTCCTTCATCGAGGCCAGGCCCGACGTGAGCTTGTCGACCACGTCCGTCTGCGCGGCGATCGTCGGCTCCGCGGTCCGCGCCTCCTTCTCCGACCGGAGCTGGCGGCCCAGCGCCACCTTCGCGAGGTTGTCGAAGGTGTCCGCGTCCGCCGCCGAACCGGCCGCCCGCAGCTCGTCCGCCTTCCGGCTCGCCGCGAGGGCCTTGCCGCCCCACTCGCCGGCCGCCGACACGTCCTCCGCGTGGTCCGCCTCCAGCATCCGCAGGTTGCCGATGGTCGTCGCGACCGCCTGCTCGGCCTCCGAGATGTTGTTGCCGTAGTCGCGGATCAGCTGGTCCAGCATCTTCTGCGGGTCCTCGGCCTGGTCCAGCAGGGCGTTGACGTTGGCCTTCGCGAGCTGGGTGACGCGGCCGAGGATGGTCTGCTTGCTCATGGGTCTCTCCTGGTGAGGGGTCAGTCCGTGCGCGCCGTACGTTCAGAAGCGGCCGCCGCCGCCCATCCGGCCGCGGGTCCCGCCGCCGCCGAAGGAGCCCGGGCCGCCGCCGCCCCCGAAGCCCCCGCCGCCCCCGCCCCCGAAGCCGCCGCCCCCGCCGCGCAGGATCTCGCCGAGGATGATCCCGCCGAGCACCGCACCGCCCCGGCCGCCGCCCGCGCCGCGCCCGCCGTACGGGTCCCGGTAGCCCCGTACGTCCTGCTCCGCGAGCTGCTGCGCCTGCCGGGCCAGCCCGTCCGCGCGCTGGGCCTCGGCCAGCGCGCCCGCCGGGTCCGGCGCCGCCAGCGCCGCCGCCCGCTCCAGGTGCCGGCCGGCCTCCGCCAGCCGGGTGCGGGCCCCGCTGCCGACCGCGCCGCGGCTGGTGGTGACGTAGTCCGTGGCCGCGCCGATCGCGCTGCGGGCCGACAGCATCGCCTGGTCGAGCAGGGCCGCCGCCCGCTGCCGGCCCGACTCCCGCTCGCGGGTCCCGGCCAGCGCCTCGTCCAGCGCCGCGTCGGCCTCCTCCACCCGGCGCAGGCAGTCGATCGGGTCGTGGCGGCCCGCCGCCACCTCCTGCCGTACGGCGGCCAGCACCGCGGCCGCCCGCTCGATCCGGCCCCGCAGGTCCGCCGTCGACGTGCCCTCGGCCGTACCCGTCAGCAGCCCGCGGGCGTCCGCGAGGTCCGTGTCCGTCTCGGTCAGGGCCCCCGGCAGCTTCCCGGCCGCCTCCGCCAGTTCCTGCGCCCGCCGCTCCACCGCGTCCACCAGGGTCGCGGCCTGGTCCACCGCCCCCTCGGCCGCCCGCACGTGCACGGCCGCCCGGCCGTTGTCGCCCGCACCGACCGCGCCGCGCGCCTCCTCCAGGTGGGTCGTCGCGAACACCAGCCGGTCCTCGGCCTGCTCCGGGTTGGCGGCGACCGGGGCCGACGCGGAGTCCGCGTACCGGCCCGCCAGCGCCGTCAGCGTCGCGGTGGCCGTCGTGGTGCGTCCGTTCAGCGCCCGGAAGCGCTCCTCCACCGCGGCGAGGGCCTGCGGGGCGTTCCTCTCCAGGTCCCGCAGCCGGTCGAAGCCGGCCGACTCGGCGTCCAGCCGCCGGCCGGCCCCGGTGCACCGGGCGACGATCTCCTCCAGCATGCGGCGCCGGGTCGCGTCGTCCTCCGGGTAGGCGTCGTCCACCTGCTGGCGCAGCCGGAAGGCGCGGGTCAGCTCCGCCTTCGCGTCCGCCAGGGCCTGCGTGAAGGGCACCACCGCCTCGTCGCCGAACTGGGCGGTGGCGAAGCCGAGTTCCTCGGTGCTGGTGCGGACCGCGTCGTCCGTCTCCACCAGCAGCGCCTTGGCCCTGGCGTCCAGTTCCGGCAGCGGGAGCGGCGCCGGGCCGCCGCCGCCCCACCGCGGCCCGACGGCCGTGCCCCGCCCGGGGGCGCCGCCCCGGCGCCTGCGGCGGGTGTACGCGTACGCCCCGAGGGCGCCGGCCGCGCCGACCGCGACCACCGGGAGGACGTAGTCCCCGGCCCCGTCCCCGCCGTCCGCCGCGCCGCCGGGATCGGCCGGGCCGGGGGTGATCGAGGGCGCCGGGACGGGCAGCCCGCCGAGGACGGCGTCGTAGCCGTCGGCCGCGCCGATCGCCGCGCCCGCCCAGTCGTTCTGCCTCAGGGCCGGCTCGATGGCGGTGCGGGCCACGGACGCCAGCTGCTCCGGGGTGAAACCGGACTGCGCGTCGGCCGAATAGGCGTACTGCCGGGCGCCGGTCGCGACGGCCAGCAGGACGTCGTCCTGGCCGAGGCCGTTCTTCTCCGCCGTCGCGTCGGCCCAGCTCTGCGCGGAGCGCCCGGAGAAGTCGCGCACGTACGCCACGAAGAGCTGGATCCGCCGGTCGGCGTAGAGCCGGTCGAGCGCGGCCGTGACCGACGCCCCGCGGTCGCCCAGCGCGCCCACCCGGTCGGTGATCTGCCCCTGCCGCGCGAGGGCGACGGGATCGTCCGCCCGCGCGGGCGGGGCGCCGGCCACGGTCCAGCCGCCGGCCGCCAGGAGGGCGGCGGCCAGGGCCAGTGCGGCCCGCAGGGGTGTGCCCGCGGTGGTGCGTCTGTGCTTCCTGCTTCTCGGCGCGTTCACACTTGGGAGGGTATGGGCGGTTTCCTGCCTCCGCATGCGGAGGCAGGAGCCGCCGTACGTCCCGTCCTACGAGCCGCCCGAGCGCCGGCCGATCCGGCTGCCCAGCCAGACCAGCGGGTCGTACTTGCGGTCCGCCACCCGCTCCTTCAGCGGGATCAGCGCGTTGTCGGTGATCCTGATGCCCTCGGGGCAGACCTCGGTGCAGCACTTGGTGATGTTGCAGTACCCGAGCCCGTGCTCCTCCTGCGCCGCCCGCCCGCGGTCCAGCCCCGCCTCCCGTGCCGCGTCCAGCGGGTGCATGTCCAGCTCCGCCACCCGCATCAGGAACCGGGGACCGGCGAAGGCGGCCTTGTTCTCCTCGTGGTCGCGCACCACGTGGCAGGTGTCCTGGCACAGGAAGCACTCGATGCACTTGCGGAACTCCTGCGAGCGCTCCACGTCCACCTGCTGCATCCGGTACGCGCCCGGAGCCACCCCCTCGGGCGGCACGAAGGCGGGCACCTCGCGCGCCTTCGCGTAGTTGAAGGACACGTCCGTCACCAGGTCGCGGATGACGGGGAACGCGCGCAGCGGGGTGATCGTCACCGTCTCCCGGGGGTCGAAGACGGACATCCGCGTCATGCACATCAGCCGCGGCCGGCCGTCGACCTCCGCGCTGCACGAGCCGCACTTGCCCGCCTTGCAGTTCCAGCGCACCGCGAGGTCCGCGGCCTGGGTCGCCTGGATCCGGTGCACGACGTCGAGGACCACCTCGCCCTCGTTCACCTCGACGGTGAAGTCCCGCAGTTCGCCGCCCTCGGCGTCGCCCCGCCAGATCCGGAAGCGTGCGTCGTAGCCAGTCACCCGTGGAGCTCCTCTTCGGCGAGGTACTTGGCCAGCTCTTCCTTCTCGAACAGCGCGAGCAGGTCGGGCCGGATGGGTTCGGTGCGGATGCGTTCCAGGGCGATCCGGGCCGCGCCCGGATCGGCCGGCGCCGGGTCCACCGGCCGGCACAGCAGGTTCACCGGCCGCCAGTCGCGCTCCATCGCCGGGCAGTCCTCGCGGGTGTGGCCGCCGCGGCTCTCGGTGCGCTCCAGGGCCGCGCGGGCCACGCACTCGGCGACCAGCAGCATGTTGCGCAGGTCCAGCGCCAGGTGCCAGCCCGGGTTGAACTGGCGGTGCCCCTCGACCCCGGCCCGCGAGGCCCGTACGCGCAGCGCCGCGAGCCGCTCCAGCGCCTCGGCCATCTCGGCCCCGCGGCGGATGATGCCGACCAGGTCGTTCATGGCCGTCTGGAGCTCCTGGTGGAGCGTGTACGGGTTCTCCGCGCCCTCGGCGGCGTGGAACGGGGCCAGCGCCTCCGCGGCAGCCGCGTCCACCTCCCGCCCGGAGACCGCCGGGCGGGTCCCGGGGGCGGCGGCGTGCCGCGCCGCGTGCAGACCGGCCCGGCGGCCGAAGACCAGCAGGTCGGACAGGGAGTTCCCGCCGAGCCGGTTCGAGCCGTGCATCCCGCCGGCGACCTCCCCGGCCGCGAAGAGCCCCGGCACCCCGACCGCGGCGGCGGTCTCCGAGTCCACCGCGATGCCGCCCATCACGTAGTGGCAGGTCGGGCCGACCTCCATCGGCTCCGCCGTGATGTCCACGTCCGCCAGCTCCTTGAACTGGTGGTACATGGACGGCAGCCGCCGCCTGATCCGCTCCGCCGGCATCCGCGTCGACACGTCCAGGAAGACCCCGCCGTGCGGGGAGCCGCGGCCCGCCTTGACCTCCGCGTTGATGGCCCGCGCCACCTCGTCGCGGGGGAGCAGCTCGGGCGGGCGCCGGTTGTGGTCGGGATCCTCGTACCAGCGGTCGCCCTCCTCCTGGGACTCGGCGTACTTCTCCTTGAACACGTCCGGCACGTAGTCGAACATGAACCGCCGGCCCTCGCTGTTGCGCAGCACCCCGCCGTCCCCGCGCACCGACTCGGTGACGAGGATGCCCTTGACCGACGGCGGCCAGACCATGCCGGTCGGGTGGAACTGCACGAACTCCATGTTGAGCAGCGGCGCGCCCGCGAGCAGGGCCAGCGCGTGCCCGTCGCCGGTGTACTCCCAGGAGTTGGAGGTGGTCTTGAAGGACTTGCCGATCCCGCCCGTGGCCAGCACCACCGCCGGGGCCTCCAGGACGAAGAAGCGGCCGGTCTCGCGCTCGTAGCAGAAGGTCCCCGAGACCCGCTGCCCGCCCGCCGGGCCGCGGTCCTTCAGCACGCGGGTGACCGTGCACTCCTGGAAGACCCTGAGCCGGGCCTCGTGGTCCCCGTACCGCGCGAAGTCCTCCTGCTGGAGGGCGACCACCTTCTGCTGGAGGGTGCGGATCAGCTCCAGGCCCGTACGGTCCCCGACGTGGGCGAGGCGCGGGTACTCGTGGCCGCCGAAGTTGCGCTGGGATATCCGTCCGTCCGGCGTCCGGTCGAAGAGCGCGCCCCAGGTCTCCAGCTCCCAGACCCGGTCCGGGGCCTCCTTGGCGTGCAGCTCGGCCATCCGCCACTGGTTGAGGAACTTGCCGCCGCGCATCGTGTCGCGGAAGTGCACCTGCCAGTTGTCGCCCTCGTTGACGTTGCCCAGGGAGGCGGCGATCCCGCCTTCGGCCATCACCGTGTGGGCCTTGCCGAAGAGCGACTTGCAGATCACCGCCGTCCGGGCGCCCTGCTCGCGGGCCTCGATCGCGGCGCGCAGCCCGGCGCCGCCCGCGCCGACCACGACCACGTCCCACTGCTGCCGTTCCACGTGAGCCATCTCAGAAGATCCTCGGGTCGGTGAAGGCGCCGCCGGCCAGCAGGTACACGTAGAAGTCGCAGGCGGCGACGCTGATCAGGGAGGCCCAGGCCAGCTGCATGTGGCGGGCGTTGAGACGGCTGACCCAGCCCCACAGCCGGTAGCGCACGGGGTGCCGGGAGAAATGCCGCAGCCGGCCGCCCATGACGTGCCGGCAGGAGTGGCACGAGAGGGTGTACGCCCAGATCAGGGTGATGTTGACGAGGAACAGGAGCGTCCCCAGGCCCATGTGGCCCCAGGCGTACTGGGCGTCGCGGAAGGTCAGCACGGTGTCGTACGTGAGGATGCCGGCGACGGGGACGGCCGCGTAGAAGAAGTACCGGTGCGCGTTCTGCAGGACCAGCGGGAAGCGGGTCTCGCCGGTGTAGCGCGCGTGGGGCTCGGCGACGGCGCAGGCGGGCGGGGAGGCCCAGAAGCCCCGGTAGTAGGCCTTGCGGTAGTAGTAGCAGGTCAGCCGGAAACCGAGCGGGAAGACCAGGACCAGCAGGGCGGGGGACAGGCCCCACCAGCTGCCGAACAGGTCCCAGTTGGGGCCGCCGCGCATCTCGCGGCAGTTCTCCGCGAGGCACGGCGAGTAGAACGGCGAGACGTAGGGGGCCGCGTAGTAGTCGGCGCCGGCGAAGGCCCGCCAGGTCGAGTAGACGACGAAGGCGAACAGCCCGGCCGCGGTGCCGGCGGGCGCCAGCCACCACCGGTCGGTCCGCAGGTGCCGGGCCGCCATCGCCGCCCGGGAGGCGCCGTGGACGCCGGAGGGCCGCTGTCGGGGTGGTTCCGTGCCTGTGGCCAAGGGGGACTCCGGGTGGAGTGAGGGGTCGGCTGGGGCGGGAGGCTGCGGACGCGGGACGTCAGGGGGCGCGGCGGTCGCGGGCGCCCAGGCCCTCGTCGTCGGAGTCCGTCCACAGCGTGCTGTCGTACGGGGTGTCCGGAACGCCCACCATCCGTGAGGGGTCGGACTCGGCGGCCGGGGCCGCCGGGCGGGGCCGCCCGGCCTGCCGCTCCAGCCGCTCGACCGTGCGCGTCAGCTGGTCCAGGTCGCGTCGTACGGCCGTCAGATCGTCGTGCAGGGACATGATGTGCCCTCACTTCCGCAGGGGTGCGGTGGCGACGCTCGTGGTGCGGCTGCGAGTGTCGCGCCTCCCGTCCCCGGTTGTGAAGGCACGTGCAGCGATTGCCCGGCGCACGGCCGGTAACCGCACGCCCCTTCCGTGAGCCTCCGCCCTCCCTCGGGCGGGGGAACGGGCGCGCGGCCCGCAAGCCGGATTGGTCCGCACGGGTGGGGTTCGCGGCGTGGCGCGGGGCGGCTGCGAGGGGCGTGGGGGGTGGTCGATTTCAGTGGGTTTCGGCAACCGGTGTGATCAGCTCCATATACCGCCGAACGTGATCATGCTTCCCCCCACGCCCCGCCCCGGAGGTACCACCCATGTCCCAGAGAAGGCGCAGGTCCTTGGCGCTCCTGACCTCGGGAGTCCTCGCACTGCCGCTGCTCACGGGCTGCGGCGCGGGTGACGACGAGGGCGGCCAGGCCGCCGCAGGCCAGGACATCGCCACGACCGCCCGTGACAAGGTCGCCGACGGGGGTGTGCTGCGCTGGGCGGTGGACGCCCTCCCGGAGACCCTGAACACCTTCCAGGCCGACGCGGACGCCGCCACCAACCGGATCGCCGGGGCCGTGCTGCCCCAGCTGTTCGTCCTGGACGGCAAGGGGCGGCCGGTGGCCAATCCCGACTACCTGGAGAAGGCCGAGGTCGTCGAGCGCGAGCCGAAGCAGGTGGTCCTGTACAAGCTCAACCAGCAGGCGGTGTGGAGCGACGGCCGCGAGATCGGCGCCGCCGACTTCCTCGCGCAGTGGCGGGCGCTGAGCGGCAAGGACACCGCGTACTGGACGGCCCGCAACGCGGGCTACGACCGCATCGAGAAGATCGAGCGGGGCAAGACCGACCTGGAGGTCAAGGTCACCTTCGCCAAGCCGTACACCGACTGGCGCTCCCTGTTCAGCCCGCTCTACCCCAAGCAGGTCACCGGCACCCCGGACGCCTTCAACGAGGGCGCCCGCAGCGCGCTCAAGGTCACCGCGGGCCCCTTCGCCCTCGGCGCCGTCGACAAGAAGACCGGCACCGTCGCCCTGACCCGCAACCCGCGCTGGTGGGGACAGCCCGCCAAGCTGGACACGCTGGTGCTCACGGCCGTGCCGCGGGCCGAGCGCCCGTCCGCGCTGGCCGCCGGGAAGGTCGACCTCGCCGACGTGGACCGGGCCGGCGCCGAGCGCATCGCCCTGGCCCACCGGGACGGCAAGGGCGGCCCGGCGGCGGGCGCCGGCGGCGCCCCGGCCCACGGCCCGGGCGCCTCCCTGACCCCCGCCCAGGCCACCCTGTCGTGGGCCGTCGCCCACGGCCCGGACGAGGGCAAGGCGGCCGAGGAGCAGGAGCGCCGCCAGAAGCACGTCGAAGCGGTCGGCACCTACGCGGCCGAGCAGACGGCCCTGCGCGGCTTCACCGTCCGCAAGTCCCTGGAGCCGGTCTACACGCAGCTCGCGATGAACGGCGCCTCCGGCCCGCTGGCGGACGAGCGGGTGCGCCGGGCCGTGGCCCGCGCCCTGGACCGCAAGGCCCTGGCCGAGGTCGTGCTGAAGCCGCTGGGCCTGCCCGCGGAGCCGGTCGGCAGCCACGTCGCCCTGGCCGGGCAGCAGGCCTACGCCGACAACAGCGGCGCCCTCGGCGGCCAGGACACCCGGGCGGCCCAGGCCCTGCTCGCCGACGCCGGCTGGCGCAAGGGCGGCAGGATCACCGAGCCGGCCGGCGCCAAGGCGGGCGCCGAGAGCGACAAGCAGGACGACTCCAAGACCCCGTCGAGCCGGACCCCGGCGGCTCAGACCCCCGCCGCCCGGCCCCAGGCGGGCCCGGGCACGGGCGACGACGGCCTCTACATCGTCGGCCAGGACGACGGCCGGGGCGGCGGGCACCGCCCGGGCAGCGCCCCGTACGACCACGAGGACGGGCACGAGGACGGCCCCGACGGCCGCCCCGAGGACGCCGAGGGCCACAGCGGCGACGGCGCCCTGGCCGACGACCCGGACCGGGGCCCCGACGCGGCGGACGCCGAGGCCGGCGCCCTCGCGCGGGGCGGACCCGAGCGGCCCTCCCCGGTCCTGGCCCCCGAGCCCTTCGCGGCCGGCCAGCACGCCTCGCTCCTGGCCCAGGCCGCCGCGGCCCGTGCGGCCGCCGCCGCCGCCCGCGCGGAGGACGACGGCAAGCGCGGCCCGGCCCGCGACGACGCGGCCGACGGCGACAAGGCCTCCCCCTCCCCGGCCAAGCAGGCCGCGCGCACCTCCGGCGCCATGCTCGCCAAGGACGGCAAGCCGCTGGCCCTGCGGTTCGTCCTGCCCTCCGGACCCGGCTCGGAGGCCCTGCGCGCGGTCGGCGAGCGGATCTCCGGCATGCTGCGGACGATCGGGGTGAGCACCGAGATCACCAAGGTGGCCGACGACAGCTTCTTCAAGGACCACGTCGCCTCGGGCCTGTACGACCTGGCCCTGTACTCCTGGCCGGCCACCGCCTACCCGGCGACCGACGCCCGGCCGATCTTCGTCAAGCCGGAGCCGGCCGCCGACGGCTCGCTCCTCGTCGAACAGAACTACACCCGGGTCGGCACCGACCACATCGACCAGCTGTTCGACCAGGCGCTGGGCGAGCTCGACGAGAAGCAGTCGCGCGAGCTCGTGCGCAAGGCGGACGCCCGGATCTGGGCCGCCGCCGGCTCCATCCCGCTCTACCAGCGCCCCGAGCTGGTGGCGACCAAGCCGAGCCTGGCCAACGCGGGAGCCTTCGGCCTCGGCGCCCCCCGGTACCAGGACATCGGCTGGAAGAAGCCGCCGACCGCCAAGGACAAGAAGAACAAGTAGCCCGGACCCCGCCCGACGCGCCCGGGACGTGGGCCGGAAGAGGGAGAAGAAGTGGTGACAAACCGGTTGCCGAGAGGTGGACCGGCGGCCCCGCTAGCTCAGATGTGACTCAAGTCCCTTGCCCGCCGGATCTCCGGCGGGCAAGGTCGTTCCTACCCGTTGACCCGCAGGAACACAGGCCGGACCGGCGGCCGAGGCTCCCCACCCCGCACTCGGTCCTCCTCATGCATCCGGCCTCTTGACAGACCCCCCGGCAGCCGGTTCCCGCCGCGCGACGTACCATGGGGTAAGGCCGTGGCAGGTTTTCGCCCGGTCGAGGCGCGCGTGCCAGGCCGTACGCGACGCCATCCACGATCCCGGGAGAAGCGCCGAAGTGCCCACGCGCCACGACATCCGTAACGTCGCCATCGTCGCCCACGTCGACCATGGCAAGACGACCATCGTCGATGCCATGCTCAAGCAGGCCGGTGCCTTCGCCGCCCACCAGCACCTCGACGACCGCATGATGGACTCGAACGACCTGGAGCGTGAGAAGGGCATCACGATCCTCGCCAAGAACACGGCGGTGAAGTACCACCCCAAGGACGGCGGGGCGCCCATCACGATCAACATCATCGACACCCCCGGCCACGCCGACTTCGGTGGTGAGGTCGAGCGCGGTCTGTCGATGGTGGACGCGGTCGTGCTGCTGGTGGACGCCTCCGAGGGTCCGCTGCCCCAGACCCGGTTCGTCCTGCGCAAGGCCCTGCAGGCGAAGATGCCGGTCATCCTGTGCATCAACAAGACCGACCGCCCGGACTCCCGGATCGACGAGGTCGTCAACGAGACGTACGACCTCTTCCTCGACCTGGACGCGGACGAGGACCAGATCGAGTTCCCGATCGTCTACGCCTGCGGCCGTGACGGCGTCGCCTCGCTGACCAAGCCGGAGGACGGCACGGTCCCCGCGGACAGCGACAGCCTGGAGCCGTTCTTCTCCACCATCCTGGAGCACGTCCCGGCCCCGGTCTTCGACGAGGAGGCCCCCCTCCAGGCCCACGTCACCAACCTGGACGCCGACAACTTCCTCGGCCGCATCGCGCTCGTCCGCGTCGAGCAGGGCGAGCTGCGCAAGGGCCAGACCGTCGCGTGGATCAAGCGCGACGGCACCATCTCCAACGTCCGCATCACCGAGCTGATGATGACCGAGGCGCTCACCCGCAAGCCGGCCGAGGTGGCGGGCCCGGGTGACATCTGCGCGGTCGCCGGTTTCCCCGACATCATGATCGGCGAGACCCTGGCCGACCCGGAGAACCCGATCGCGCTGCCGCTGATCTCGGTCGACGAGCCGGCGATCTCCATGACCATCGGCACGAACACCTCCCCGATGGTCGGCCGCGGCGGCAGCGGCAAGGGCGCGGACGCCAAGTCCGCGGTCAAGGACCGCAAGGTCACCGCCCGCCAGGTCAAGGACCGCCTCGACCGCGAGCTCGTCGGCAACGTCTCGCTCCGCGTCCTGGACACCGAGCGCCCCGACGCCTGGGAGGTCCAGGGCCGCGGTGAGCTCGCGCTCGCCATCCTGGTCGAGCAGATGCGCCGCGAGGGCTTCGAGCTGACCATCGGCAAGCCGCAGGTGGTCACGCAGGAGATCGACGGCAAGGTGCACGAGCCGGTCGAGCGCATGACGGTCGACGTCCCCGAGGAGCACATGGGCGCGGTCACGCAGCTCATGGGCGTCCGCAAGGGCCGCATGGACAACATGTCGAACCACGGCTCCGGCTGGGTCCGCATGGAGTTCGTCGTCCCGTCGCGCGGCCTCATCGGCTTCCGCACCGAGTTCCTCACCGGTACGCGCGGCACCGGCATCGCGCACTCCATCCACGAGGGCCTGGAGCCGTGGTTCGGCCCGCTGGTCACCCGCAACAACGGCTCGCTGGTCGCGGACCGCGCGGGTTCGGTCACGCCGTTCGCGATGATCAACCTCCAGGAGCGCGGCGTCCTGTTCACCGAGCCCGGCACCGAGGTGTACGAGGGCATGATCGTCGGCGAGAACTCGCGCTCCGACGACATGGACGTGAACATCACCAAGGAGAAGAAGCTCACCAACATGCGTGCGGCTTCCGCGGACAACACCGAGAACGTGGTGCCGCCGCGCAGGCTCTCCCTGGAGCAGTCCCTGGAGTTCTGCCGCGACGACGAGTGCGTCGAGGTGACCCCGGAGGCCGTCCGCATCCGCAAGGTCGTCCTGGACCAGAAGGACCGCTCGCGCACCGCGTCGCGCGCCAAGTCCGCGAAGTAGTACCCGCGTCGCACCGGGGCCGCGCGAGCGGTCCCGGGGGCGGGCGAAACACCCGCAAAACCCTACAGCCCCTCCCGTCACGGACTCCGTGATCGGAGGGGCTGTTCGCGTCTGTCAAACGGATTGTTGCGTTCTGATGTCCGCATACCGACCGTGACACTCCGGAAGATGAGCTAACCGTCCGTTTCGCACGTGTCTGTCTCCTATCCGTTTGTCCGGATTTCGGGTTTTCGCCATGTGATGATGTTGCGAAAACGAGACCACTTAAGTGTGGTTTACGGCCTGACCGTCCTTGAGGATGGCTCCATTGAGCTCGGGTCAATGGGTCATACGCCGTGGGGAGCGTCGACTCACGAGCACACTCGGGGCACTGTCCCTTTCGCCGTCAGGGGTGTCGGCGAAACACACCTGTGCCCCTCACATCAGACAGTGGACTCATGAGGAGGAAACCCATGCGCGGTGCCAAGAGCGCCAAGTGGGTAGCGGGCGCGATTGTCGTCGCCCTGGCAGCGACCGCCTGCGGCGGTGGCGACAAGGGCGATGCCGCCAAGGGTGAGGTTGACCCGAACGGTATCTACTCGATCGAGGTGGGCGAGCCGGAGAAGCTCCTCCAGCCGGCCGACACGATGGAGTCCAACGGCTCGATCGTCCTGTCCGGTCTGTTCTCGCAGCTGGTCGACTACGACGCCGACGGCAAGCTGACCATGGTCAACGCCGAGTCGGTCGAGTCCAAGGACAGCAAGCTCTGGACGGTCAAGCTCAAGCCGGGCTGGACCTTCCACGACGGCACCACCGTCAACGCGCAGTCCTACGTCAAGGCGTGGAACTGGGCCGCGAACATCGACAACAAGCAGGGCAACGCGTCCTGGTTCGCCGACATCAAGGGCTTCGAGGCCCTGCACCCCGCGGCGGAGGGCGCCAAGCCCACCGGCACGGAGCTCGAAGGCCTGAAGGTCGTCGACGACAACACCTTCACCATCGAGCTCGCCAACGCGGTGCCGTACTTCGCGTACAAGCTCGGCTACGAGGTCTTCTCCCCGCTGCCCGAGTCCTTCTACAAGGACCCCGCGGCCGCCGGTGAGAAGCCGGTCGGCAACGGCCCGTACAAGTTCAAGTCCTGGGAGCACAAGAAGCAGATCGAGCTGACCCGCTTCGACGACTACAAGGGCGAGAACAAGGCGAAGAACGGCGGTGTGGTCCTCAAGAACTACTCCACCGTCGAGACCGCCTACGAGGACCTGAAGTCGGGCAACGTCGACGTGCTCCGCACGATCGGCCCGAAGGACCTCCCGGTCTACCGCAACGACCTCGGCGACCGCGCCGTGGACCAGGCGTACTCCGCGATCCAGACGCTGGCCATCGCGTTCTACGCCGACCAGTGGAAGACCCCGAAGCCGGTCGACCCGAAGGTCATCCAGGGCCTGTCGATGGCGATCGACCGCGACACCATCACCAAGACCGTGCTCCAGGGCACCCGCGAGCCCGCCACCGGCTGGGTCGCCAAGGGCGTCCTCGGCTACACGCCGAACGCCACCGGTGACGTCACCAAGTACGACCCCGCGAAGGCCAAGGCGCTCATCGCCGAGGGCGGCGGCGTTCCGAACAACGAGATCTCCATCCAGTTCAACTCGGACGGCGGTCACAAGGAGTGGGTCGAGGCGGTCTGCAACAGCATCACGCAGGCCACCGCGGTCAAGTGCACCGGTGACGCCAAGCCCGACTTCCAGGCCGACCTCCAGGCCCGCAAGTCCAAGCAGGTCAAGTCGATCTACCGCTCCGGCTGGGTCCTCGACTACCCGGTGAACGCCAACTTCATCAGCGACCTGTTCCGCACGGGCGCCGGCGGCAACCAGGGCGGCTTCTCCAGCCCCGAGCTCGACGCCAAGATCGCCGCGGCCGACACCGCGGCGACCCTGGACGAGTCCGTGAAGGCGTACCAGGCCGTCGAGAAGGACCTGGTCAACTACATGCCCTCCATCCCGCTCTGGTACTACAAGGTCAACGCGGGCTACTCGGAGAAGGTCCAGAACGTGAAGTACGCCCAGGACGGCGACCCGATCATCGAAGGTGTCGAGGTCAAGAAGTAAGTCCCACCGCGTAATTCCGCTCGAAACGGGTGTGGGCCGGCGGGGAGCCGGCCCGCATCCGGGCCTATACGCAGCGCCCGGGGGGCCCTTTCGCGACGCAGTGACGAGACCGTCACGTGCGTGCGTGGCGAAAGGGCCCGTCCGGCTGCGCCTGCCGCATCTTCTACGGAGGCATGATGGGGCGCTATGTCGCACGACGACTGCTCCAGATGATCCCGGTCTTCTTCGGGACGACCCTGCTCATCTTCATGATGGTCTACAGCCTGCCCGGCGACCCCGTGGCCGGACTCTTCGGTGACAAGGGCACCGACCCTGCCACGCTGGCCAAGCTCCGGCACGAGTACGGGCTGGACCTGCCGATCCTTCAGCAGTACTGGAACTACATCTCGAACATCCTGTTCCACTTCGACTTCGGCCAGCAGATCCGAAGCGGACGTGAGATCACCGATGTGCTCGGCAGCGCCTTCCCGGTCACGCTCCGGCTGGCCCTGCTGGCGTTCACCATCGAGATCGTCCTGGGCCTGGCCCTCGGCATCGTCGCCGGCCTGAAGGCCGGCAAGCTCGCCGACAACCTGATCCTGGTCCTGACCCTGCTGATCATCTCGGTGCCGGTCTTCGTCCTCGGCTTCATCGTCAAGACGGTGTTCGCCTTCCAGCTCGGCTGGATCGCGCCCAACGTCAGCAACGACGAGACATGGGGCGAACTGATCGCACCCGCCATCGTGCTGGGGTCGCTGTCCCTCGCCTACGTGGCGCGCCTGACCCGTACCTCGATGGCCGAGAACCTGCGCGCCGACTACGTGCGCACCGCCGTCGCCAAGGGCCTGCCCAAGCGCCGCGTCATCGGCGTGCACCTCATGCGCAACTCGATGATCCCCGTCGTGACCTTCCTGGGCACCGACATCGGCGCCCTCATGGGCGGCGCCGTCGTCACCGAGGGCATCTTCAACGTCAAGGGCGTCGGTGGTCTGATCTACGAATCGATCATCCGTCGCGAAGGCCTGACCGTCGTCGGTGTCGTCACCGTCCTGGTCGTCGTCTACCTGATAGCCAGCCTGCTCGTCGACCTCCTCTACGCGGTCATGGACCCGAGGATCCGGTATGCCTGACATGACCAAGACCGAAACCCCGGCGGCCGAGGCCCCCGTGGCGCCCGCCGCCCCGGTGGACCCGAAGAACGCCGAGAAGGCGCGCAGCCTCTGGGGCGACGCCTGGGCCGACCTGCGGCGCAATCCGTACTTCGTCGTCTCCTCGGTGCTGATCCTCATCCTGCTGACGATCTCGGCCTTCCCGAGCCTGTTCACCAGCGTCGACCCCACCAAGGGCGACCTGGTCAACCACTTCCTCAGCAAGCCGGAACTGGCCAAGGTCGGTTCGCCCGAGTGGCTCGGCTACGACGGCCAGGGGCGCAGCGTCTACGCCCGCCTCATCTACGGCACCCGCGCCTCGATCATCGTCGCCGTCTGCGTGACCCTGATCGTCACGGTGATCGGCTCGCTCACGGGCATGATCGCCGGCTACTTCGGCGGCGTCACCGACGCGATCATGTCCCGCCTCACGGACATCTTCTTCGGCATCCCGTTCCTGCTCGGCTCGATGGTCGTCCTCCAGGCCTTCACCAAGCGCACGGTGTGGACGGTCGTCTTCGCCCTGGCCTTCCTCGGCTGGACGCAGATCAACCGCGTCATGCGCGGCGCGGTCATCACCGTGAAGCAGGCCGACTACGTGCACGCCGCGAAGGCGCTGGGCGCCGGCACCCCGAGGATCCTGTTCCGGCACATCCTGCCGAACGCCATGGCACCGGTGATCGTGGTCTCCACGATCGCGCTGGGCGGCTACGTGTCGGCCGAGGCGACCCTGTCCTACCTGGGCCTGGGCCTCGCGTCCCCGACCATCTCGTGGGGCGTGGACATCTCCGCCGGTGCGGCGCAGATCCGGGTGGCCGAGCACATCCTGTTCTACCCCTCGATCATGCTCAGCCTCACCGTCCTCGCGTTCATCATGCTCGGCGAAGCGGTCCGCAACGCCCTCGACCCGAAGCTGCGCTGAGGAGGGCGTAAGTGATCACCATGGACAAGACCAGCAGTGTTCCCTCCCCGCGTGACGGGGACCCCCAGGTGCCGCTCCTCGAAGTGCGTGACCTGCACGTGGAGTTCCACACCCGCGACGGCGTGGCCAAGGCCGTCAACGGCGTCAACTACAGCGTGAGCGCCGGCGAGACCCTCGCCGTGCTCGGCGAGTCGGGCTCCGGCAAGTCCGTGACGGCGCAGGCCATCATGGGCATCCTCGACATGCCCCCCGGCAAGATCCCGCAGGGCGAGATCCTCTTCCGCGGCCAGGACATGCTCAAGATGAGCTTCGAGGAGCGGCGGCAGCTGCGCGGCCGGAAGATCGCCATGATCTTCCAGGACGCGCTGTCCTCGCTGAACCCCGTGCTCACCGTCGGCTACCAGCTGGGCGAGATGTTCCGCGTCCACCAGGGCGCGTCGAAGAAGGAAGCCCGGCTCAAGTCCATCGAGCTGATGGACAAGGTGAAGATCCCCGCTGCCGCACAGCGCGTGGACGACTACCCCCACCACTTCTCCGGCGGCATGCGCCAGCGCATCATGATCGCCATGGCGATCGCGCTGGAGCCGGACCTGATCATCGCCGACGAGCCGACCACGGCCCTCGACGTGACGGTCCAGGCCCAGGTCATGGACCTGCTGGCCGAGCTCCAGCGCGAGCTGAACATGGGCCTGATCCTGATCACCCACGACCTCGGCGTCGTCGCCGACGTCGCGGACAAGATCGCGGTCATGTACGCCGGCCGGATCGTCGAGACGGCCCCGGTGCACGAGATCTACAAGCGTCCGGCGCACCCGTACACGCGGGGTCTGCTGGACTCGATCCCGCGCCTCGACCAGAAGGGCCAGGAGCTCTTCGCCATCAAGGGCCTGCCGCCCAACCTCCTGCGGCTCCCGAACGGCTGTTCGTTCAACCCGCGCTGCATCGCGGCCCAGGACATCTGCCGGTCCGAGATCCCCGTGCTCCAGGCGGTCAGCGAGCAGGACGGCAGCGAGCTGCCGGGCCGCCACAGCGCGTGCCACTTCTGGAAGGAGCAGATCCATGGCTGAGCTCACCAAGAACAGCACCCCCGAGCGCGAGCCGATCCTCCAGGTCCGCAACCTGGTCAAGCACTTCCCGCTGACCCAGGGCATCCTGTTCAAGAAGCAGGTCGGCGCGGTCAAGGCCGTGGACGGCATCAGCTTCGACCTGTACCAGGGCGAGACCCTGGGCATCGTCGGCGAGTCAGGCTGCGGCAAGTCCACCGTCGCCAAGCTGCTGATGAACCTGGAGCGGGCCACCGCCGGCGAGGTCTTCTACAAGGGCCAGGACATCACCAAGCTGTCCGGCCGCGCCCTGAAGGCCGTCCGCCGCAACATCCAGATGGTCTTCCAGGACCCGTACACCTCGCTGAACCCGCGCATGACGGTCGGCGACATCATCGGCGAGACGTACGACATCCACCCCGAGGTGGCCCCCAAGGGCGACCGGCGGCGGAAGGTCCAGGAGCTCCTGGACGTCGTGGGCCTCAACCCCGAGTACATCAACCGCTACCCGCACCAGTTCTCCGGCGGCCAGCGCCAGCGCATCGGCATCGCCCGCGGCCTCGCGCTCAACCCGGAGATCATCATCTGCGACGAGCCGGTCTCCGCGCTCGACGTGTCGGTGCAGGCGCAGGTCATCAACCTGATGGAGAAGCTCCAGGACGAGTTCAACCTCTCCTACATCTTCATCGCGCACGACCTGTCGATCGTCCGGCACATCTCGGACCGCGTCGGCGTCATGTACCTCGGCAAGATGGCCGAGATCGGCACCGACGAGCAGATCTACGACCACCCGACGCACCCCTACACCCAGGCGCTGCTGTCGGCGGTCCCCGTCCCGGACCCCGAGGCCCGCGAGCACCGCGACCGGATCATCCTCACCGGCGACGTCCCGTCCCCGGCCAACCCGCCGTCGGGCTGCCGCTTCCGCACCCGCTGCTGGAAGGCCCAGGACAAGTGCTCCACCGAGGAGCCGCTGCTGGCGATCCCGGAGCGCTTCAAGGGCGAGGACACCTTCGCCGCGCACGAGTCCGCGTGCCACTTCGCGGAGGAGCGGG
This sequence comes from Streptomyces subrutilus, assembly GCF_008704535.1. Taxonomy (NCBI): domain Bacteria; kingdom Bacillati; phylum Actinomycetota; class Actinomycetes; order Kitasatosporales; family Streptomycetaceae; genus Streptomyces; species Streptomyces subrutilus. The sequence goes on along the minus strand of NZ_CP023701.1, from coordinate 2,853,221 downwards.
CCGTCCTGGCCGTCTGACCCGCAGGCGTACGCACCCCTGGCGCCCGGTACCGGAATCCTCCGGTGCCGGGCGCTTCGGCGTACGCCCCGTACGGGCGGGGCGGTTGCACCCGCCGGGCGGCCGGGCCGAGAGTGGGCCGATGACCGCCATGCTGACCGTCCGGCCCGCCGGACCCGGGGACGCGTCCGACATCTGCGCCCTGCTCAACGCCGTCGACATGATCGAGATCGGCCGCCCGGAGACCGACCTCGGCACCGTCGAGGCCGATCTGCGCCACCCCGACGTCGACCTCGCCACCGACACCTGGCTCGCCTTCGAGGGGGGCCGGCTGATCGGGTACGCCCTGGTCTGGGCCGACTCCGGGCCCGGCCGCGTCGACGGGGACCACTACGTGCTGCCCGGCCGGCCCGCGGCCGCCCGGCTGCTGATGGAGCGCATGGAGGCGCGGGCCCGCAAGCTGGCCGCCGGGGCGCCGGGCGGCACGCTGCGGCTCCAGCTCAACGTGGTCCCCATCCTGGACCCGGCCCTCCTCACCGGGCGCGGCTACCGGCCCGTCCGCCGCCACCAGGTCATGACCCGCGCCCTGTCCCCGACCGTCGACCTGCCGCCCGCCCCGCCCGCCGGCCTCGTCCTGCGCCACTGCGGCGGCGACGAGGCCGACCGCCGCCGCGCCCACGCCCTGGTGGAGGAGACCTTCGCGGGGCACTTCGGGCACGTACAGCGCGCGTACGGGCCCTGGCTCGACCACCTGGACGCCCGGGCGCTCGACTGGTCCCTCGTGTGGATCGCGAGCCTGCCGGGGGAGGGGGACGCCGCCGTGCTGCTCACCCGGGACGACCGTACGAGCATGGCCTGGGTCAGCCACCTCGGCGTGCGGGAGCGGCTGCGCGGCCGCGGCATCGGGGGCTTCCTGCTCCGCCACGGTTTCGCCGTCCACGCGGCCCGCGGCCGGGACACGGTCGGCCTCGGCGTGGACACCCGCAACGAAACCGGCGCGCTGGCGCTCTACGAGGCGCACGGCATGGGCCTGCACTACGCGGTGGACACCTGGGAGCTGCCTTTGCACCCGCAGGGGTGACAGGGGCGTGACGCGGGGGTGCAATCGGTCCAACGGGGAGTGTGCCGGGCGGCTCATGGGGTGACATAGGCCCCTGAACGAGTTTCGGGACCCAGAGGAGGCACTCCATGCGCGGAGCCACCCACGCCAAGTGGGCCGCATGTGCGATGGCCGTCGCCCTCGCGGCGACGGCCTGCGGCGGCGGCGACGGCGGCGGAGGCGGCGGCGAGGGCGCGGGCGTCATCAGCTCCTCGTGGGGCGACCCGCAGAACCCGCTGGAGCCGGCCAACACCAACGAGGTGCAGGGCGGCAAGGTCCTCGACATGCTCTTCCGCGGTCTGAAGCGCTACGACCCGAAGACCGGCGCGGCGAACAACATGCTCGCCGAGAAGATCGAGACGACGGACAGCCAGAACTTCACGATCACGCTGAAGGACGGCTGGAAGTTCAGCAACGACGAGCCCGTCACCGCCCAGTCCTTCGTGGACGCCTGGAACTACGGGGCGGACGTCCGCAACAAGCAGAACAACGCGCCGTTCTTCTCGGACATCGTCGGCTACGACGCCCTGCACCCCAAGACCGGCGACCCCAGGACGAAGACGATGAGCGGCCTGGTCGTCAAGGACGCCAAGACCTTCACGGTGGCCCTCAAGGGGAAGTTCTCCACCTGGCCCGAGACCCTCGGCTACCAGGCCTTCTCCCCCCTGCCCAAGAGCTTCTTCACCGACCACTCCGGCTGGCTGAACAAGCCCGTCGGCAACGGCCCGTACACGGTGGACTCCTACACCAAGGGCACCGGGATGAAGCTGCGCAAGTGGGACGGGTACCCCGGCGCGGACAAGGCGCAGAACGGCGGCGTGGACCTCAAGGTCTACACCGACAACAACACCGCCTACACCGACCTGATCTCCGGCAACCTCGACCTCGTCGACGACGTGCCGGCGCAGCAGCTGAAGAACGTCCAGAACGACCTCGGCGACCGCTACATCAACCAGCCGGCCCTGATCATCCAGACCCTCACCTTCCCGCTCTACGACCCGCAGTGGAGCAAGGCGGGCATGGAGAAGGTCCGCCAGGGCATCTCGCGCGCCATCAACCGCGACGAGATCACCAAGCAGATCTTCCGCGACACCCGCACCCCCGCCAAGGACTGGACCTCGCCCGCCCTCGGCGACAAGGGCGGCTTCTCCGCCACCGTCTGCGGCGAGGCCTGCGCCTTCGACCCGGCCGAGGCCAAGAAGCTGGTCCAGGAGGGCGGCGGACTGCCCGGCGGCAAGGTCACCCTGACCTCCAACGTGGACACCGGCTCGCACCGCGAGTGGATGGACGCCGTCTGCAACAGCGTCAACAACGCCCTCGGCGAGGGCCCGGTCTGCACGGTCAACCCCATCGGCACCTTCGCCGACTTCCGCAACCAGCAGAGCGCCTTCAAGCTGACCGGCCCCTTCCGCTCCGGCTGGCAGGCCGACTACCCGCTGATCCAGAACTTCCTGGAGCCGCTGTACTACACGGGCGCCTCCTCGAACTACGGCAAGTTCAGCAACCCGGAGTTCGACAAGCTCGTCGACCAGGCCAACCAGGAGTCCGACGCGGCCAAGGCGACCGCGACCTTCCGCGACGCCGAGAAGATCCTCGCCGAGCAGATGCCGTCCATCCCGCTCTGGTACCAGAACGGCAGCGCCGGCTACTCCGAGCGGCTCACCGACGTGGCCCTCAACCAGTTCAGCGTCCCGGTCTACGACCAGATCAAGGTCAGCTGACCTCCCGACGGATCGATCCTGGAGCAGTCCATGGGACGTTATGTGATCCGGCGGCTGCTCCAGATGATCCCGGTGTTCATCGGCAGCACGTTCCTGATCTTCTTCATGGTGTACGCACTCGGCGACCCGGTCGCGGCCCTCTTCGGAGACAAGGCCCCCGACCCCGCCACCGCCGCGCGCATCCGCAAGGACCTGTACCTCGACCAGCCCCTGTGGAAGCAGTACCTGCACTACATGGGCCAGATCTTCCAGGGCGACTTCGGCACCGCCTTCAACGGCCAGAGCGTCACCTCGCTGATGGCCTCGGCCTTCCCCGTCACCCTGCGGCTGACGGCCATCGCGATCGTCATCGAGATCGTCGTCGGCATCACCCTCGGCGTCGTCAGCGGGCTGCGCCGCGGCAAGGCCGTCGACAGCGGCGTGCTGGTCCTCACCCTGATCGTCATCTCGGTGCCGACCTTCGTGACCGGCTACCTGCTCCAGTACCTCTTCGGCGTCAAATGGGGCTGGGTCCGCCCCACCGTCTCCCCGGAGGCCCCCTTCGACGAGCTGATCCTCCCCGGCATCGTGCTGGCCCTGGTCTCGCTCGCCTACGTCACCCGGCTCTCGCGCACCTCGATCGCCGAGAACGTCAGGGCGGACTACGTGCGCACGGCCGTGGCCAAGGGCCTGCCGCGCCGCCGGGTCACCACCCGCCACCTGCTGCGCAACTCCCTGATCCCCGTGGTCACCTTCATCGGCACCGACATCGGCGCCCTGATGGGCGGGGCCATCGTCACCGAGCGCATCTTCAACATCCACGGCGTCGGCTACCAGCTGTACCAGGGCATCCTGCGCAACAACGCCCCCACCGTCGTCGGCTTCGTCACCATCCTCGTCATCGTCTTCCTGCTGGCGAACCTGCTCGTCGACCTGCTCTACGCGGTCCTGGACCCGAGGATCCGTTATGCCTGAGCCCGAGCGCGAGGACCACGGCGCCTACGACCCGGTCGGCCCCCGGCCCCGCGAGGCGATCTCCCCGACCGGACAGGGCGGCGCGATGGACCTGGCCCTGGAAGAGGCCGAAAGCCTGGACAAGGGCCCGGGCCCGGGGCCGGCGGCCGGCACCGGAGCGCAGCAGAAGGCCCGCTCCCTGTGGTCCGACGCCTGGCACCAACTGCGCCGCAACCCCGTCTTCCTCATCTCCTCCCTGGTGATCCTCTTCCTGGTCGTCATCTCCATCTGGCCCCAGCTCATCGCGAGCGGCGACCCGCTCCAGTGCGACCTGTCCAAGTCCCAGGACGGCTCGTCGCCCGGACACCCCTTCGGCTACGACACCCAGGGCTGCGACGTGTACACCCGTACCGTCTACGGCGCGCGCGCCTCCATCACCGTCGGCATCTGCGCCACCCTCGGGGCCGCCCTGCTCGGCTCGGCGCTCGGCGGGCTCGCCGGGTTCTTCGGCAGCTGGGGGGACGCGCTGCTGTCCCGGGTCGCGGACATCTTCTTCGGCATCCCCGTCATCCTCGGCGGCCTGGTCTTCCTGTCCGTCGTCACCAGCGACACCGTCTGGCCCGTCGTCGGCTTCATCGTGCTGCTCGGCTGGCCGCAGGTCGCCCGCATCGCCCGCGGTTCGGTCATCACCGCCAAACAGCACGACTACGTCCAGGCCGCCCGCGCCCTGGGCGCCGGCAACGGCCGCCTGCTGCTGCGGCACGTCGCGCCCAACGCCGTCGCCCCCGTCATCGTCGTGGCCACCATCGCCCTGGGCACGTACATCGCCCTGGAGGCCACCCTGTCCTTCCTCGGCGTCGGCCTGCGCCCGCCCACCGTCTCCTGGGGCATCGACATCTCCAACGCCGCCTCGCAGATCCGCAACGCCCCGCACATGCTGCTCTACCCGGCCGGTGCGCTCAGCCTGACCGTGCTCGCCTTCATCATGCTCGGCGACGCGGTGCGCGACGCCCTCGACCCCAAGCTGCGCTGAGGAGCCCCGCACATGCTGCTCGAAGTCCGCGACCTGCACGTGGAATTCACGACGCGCGACGGAGTGGCCAAAGCGGTCAACGGCGTCGACTACTCGGTGGACGAGGGCGAGACCCTCGCCGTGCTCGGCGAGTCCGGCTCGGGCAAGTCGGTCACCGCGCAGGCCGTGATGGGCATCCTCGACGTGCCGCCCGGCCGCATCGCGGGCGGCGAGATCCTCTTCAAGGGCAAGGACCTCCTGAAGATGAAGGAGGAGGAGCGCCGGAAGATCCGCGGCGCCGAGATGGCCATGATCTTCCAGGACGCCCTGTCCTCCCTCAACCCCGTGCTGAGCGTGGGCGCCCAGCTCGGCGAGATGTTCGAGGTCCACCGCGGCATGTCCCGCAAGGACTCCCGCGCCAGGGCCGTCGAGCTGATGGACCGGGTCAGGATCCCGGCCGCGAAGGAGCGGGTGGGCGACTACCCGCACCAGTTCTCGGGCGGCATGCGCCAGCGCATCATGATCGCCATGGCGCTGGCCCTGGAACCCTCGCTGATCATCGCCGACGAGCCGACCACGGCCCTCGACGTGACGGTCCAGGCCCAGGTCATGGACCTGCTGGCCGAGCTCCAGCGCGAGCTGAACATGGGCCTGATCCTGATCACCCACGACCTCGGCGTCGTCGCCGACGTCGCGGACAAGATCGCGGTCATGTACGCCGGCCGGATCGTCGAGGCCGCTCCCGTCCACGAGATCTACCGGGCGCCCGCCCACCCGTACACCCGCGGCCTGCTGGACTCCATCCCGCGCCTCGACCAGAAGGGCCAGGAGCTGTACGCCATCAAGGGCCTGCCGCCCAACCTGCTGGCCATCCCGCCCGGCTGCGCCTTCAACCCCCGCTGCCCGATGGCCCGGGCCGTCTGCCGGGCCGAGGTGCCCCCGCTGGCCCCCGTCGCCCCGGAGCGCTCCAGTGCCTGCTTCTTCTGGACGGAGTGCCTCCATGGCTGAGCCCCTCCTCGAAGTGACCGGCCTGGTGAAGCACTACCCGCTGACCCAGGGCATCGTCTTCCGCAAGCAGATCGGCGCCGTCAAGGCCGTCGACGGGGTCTCCTTCACGCTGGCGGCCGGCGAGACCCTGGGCATCGTGGGGGAGTCCGGCTGCGGGAAGTCCACCGTCGCCAAGATGCTCGTCAACCTGGAGCGGCCGACCTCGGGCGCGATCTCGTACAAGGGCGAGGACATCACCAAGCTGTCCGGCCGCGCCCTGAAGGCCGTCCGCCGCAACATCCAGATGGTCTTCCAGGACCCGTACACCTCGCTGAACCCGCGCATGACGGTCGGCGACATCATCGGCGAGCCCTACGAGATCCATCCCGAGGTGGCCCCCAAGGGCGACCGGCGGCGCAAGGTCCAGGACCTGCTCGACGTGGTCGGCCTCAACCCCGAGTACATCAACCGCTACCCGCACCAGTTCTCCGGCGGCCAGCGCCAGCGCATCGGCATCGCCCGCGGCCTGGCCCTGCGGCCCGAGGTCATCGTCGCCGACGAACCGGTCTCCGCCCTCGACGTCTCCGTGCAGGCGCAGGTCATCAACCTGATGGGCCGGCTCCAGCACGAGTTCGGCCTCTCCTACGTGTTCATCGCGCACGACCTGTCCATCGTCCGGCACATCTCCGACCGGGTCGGCGTGATGTACCTGGGCCGGGTCGTGGAGATCGGCACCGACGAGCAGATCTACGACCACCCCACCCACCCGTACACCCAGGCCCTGCTGTCGGCCGTCCCCGTCCCGGACCCCGAGGCCCGCGCCCACCGCGACCGGATCATCCTCAGCGGCGACGTCCCGTCCCCGGCCAACCCGCCCTCCGGCTGCCGCTTCCGCACCCGCTGCTGGAAGGCCCAGCCGCGCTGCGCCTCCGAGGAGCCGCTGCTCGCCGTCCCGGCGGTCTTCCCCGATGGCCCGGCCGCCCACCCGTCTGCCTGCCACTTCGCGGCCGAGCGCCGGGTGCTCCCCCCGCCGCCGGAGGAAGCGGGGCCCTAGCGGAAGTGTGCGGAAGGCCGGCACCGGTAGGCGGACGGGGGACACCGCAGAGCGGACGGGAGGCCGGCGCGGGGCCGCGCCGGAGCGATCATTTCTCGCCACCCCGCGCGGCACCCCCCGGAGCGGTGATCGGGTACCCCAACAGTGTTAACACAGGGGCAACTTGACCGTTTCTGCCCCGAGATCTGGACCGTGCAGCCTGGGTCCGGTGCGGCCGTGCGGGTGCCGAGAGCCGGCCGGACGGGCGCTCAGCCTGTCCGGTCGGCCTCCCCCGTGACCCCGACCGTGCGCCGCGTACGCCCCTCGCGCTGCCGGAATTCGACCGGTCCAGTGGCACGGATAGTTATGATTCGTAGCGCATGGTGGGTATGACTCTCGCCGAGCACAGATACGCGTACCGATGTCCGCTCGACGTGGAGGTGAAACGCCGTGGCACTCTCGATCTCGGCCGTGGTGCTGCTGGCGATCGTCGTCTTCCTGCTGGTCCGAAGGTCGGGCCTGAAGGCGGGACACGCGGTGGTCTGTGTCCTGCTCGGCTTCTACCTGGCGAGCTCCACCATCGCCCCGACCCTCAGCCAGCTCACGTCCAACGTGGCCAGCATGATCAGCGGGCTCAAGTTCTAGGGTTCCGGGCCGCTCGGCCTACGCTTGCCCCATGAACGGTCTTCCCGCCCGTCGTCTGCTGCTCGTGCACGCGCACCCCGACGACGAGTCGATCAACAACGGCGTCACCATGGCCAAGTACGCGGCCGAGGGGGCCCACGTCACCCTGGTGACCTGCACCCTCGGCGAAGAGGGCGAGGTCATCCCGCCCGGCCTCGCCCACCTGGCCGCCGACCGCGACGACGCCCTGGGACCCCACCGCGTCGGCGAACTCGCCGCCGCCATGGCCGAACTGGGCGTCACCGACCACCGGTTCCTCGGCGGCGCCGGCCGCTTCCGCGACTCCGGGATGATGGGCGCGCCCCAGAACACCCGCCCCGGAGCCTTCTGGTCCGCCGACGTGGACGAGGCCGCCGGACACCTCGTCGAGGTGATCAGGGAGGTGCGGCCGCAGGTGCTCGTCACCTACGACCCCGACGGCGGCTACGGCCACCCCGACCACATCCAGGCCCACCGCGTCGCGACCCGCGCCGCCGAACTGGCCGCCGACCCCGGCCACCGCCCCGGGGCCGGAGAGCCGCACCGCATCGCGAAGACCTACTGGAACCGGGTGCCGCTCTCGGTGGCCGAGGAGGGCTTCGCCCGGCTGCGGGCGAGCGGCGCGGGACCCTTCCCCGGCACGGCCTCGCCACAGGACGTGCCCGGCGTCGTCGACGACGGGCGGATCACCGCCGAGATCGGCGGGGAGGAGGCCCACGCGGCCGCCAAGACCGCCGCCATGCGGGCGCACGCCACCCAGATCGCCGTGGACGGGCCCTTCTTCGCCCTCTCCAACGACCTCGGGCAGCCGCTCTTCGTCCGCGAGTACTACGAACTCGTCGCGGGCCGGCCGGGCGCCCCCGCCGGCGAACGCGAACGCGACCTCTTCGCGGGGGTGGACGCGTGAGCACCGCACTGAACCCGGCGCGGATCGCCGGCTGCCTCGGCCTGCTGGTGCTCGGCGCGGTGACCGGGGCGGCGGGCTGGCTCGTGGTGGACCTCTGGTTCCCCGGCGGGCTGCTGCTCGGCCTGCTCGCCCTCTTCGGGCTGTTCCTCGGCGGACGGCTCGCCCTCGGGACGGGCCCGGGCGTGGGCGGCGCGGCGGCGGGCTGGTTCCTCGCCTACGTGGTGCTCAGCATCCCGCGCCCCGAAGGGGACTTCCTGCTGGGTTCGTCCGGAATCGGCATGTACGCCTACCTTTTGGGCGGCACCGTGCTCGCTGTGATGTGCGCCACGATGCGCGGTCCGCTCCAACGGCCGGTTTCGGACGCCCGCACCGCCAAGTGACGTGCGGGAGAACCGTGTCGGGGGAAGGACCCAAGCGGGACGGACAGGGGCGAGAAGGACACGCCGGAGGGGTGCGCCGGGGCCCGTGAGGAACCCCTGATTCCCGGTGGTCAGTTGTGCACGGGCGGCGGCCAGTATGGTGGACGGGCCGCCGAGCTGCCCGCGCACGGTATGACGGGCGGCGGAGCCAACCGGGAGAACCTGCCTTGAGTCGTGAAACCGACAGTTCGTCCTCCGGGCCCCAGGGGCGCGGTGGAGCCGCGTACCCCTCGGGCACGCCGCCGTATGGAACCGGCCAGTATCCGTCCACGACTGTGCCGCCCGGGCCTGGCGCGACGACCGCCCCGGAGGAGAACCCTGTGACCTCGAACCCGTCCACGCCCGAATCCGACGGGCCCAAGACCGAGACCACCCTGACGACCCGGATCCGGATCAACATCCCGGGTTCCCGGCCGATCCCGCCGGTGGTCGTGCGCAAGCCGATGGGCGCCGACGACGCGAACGCCGACCCCGCGCGGCCCCACCAGGACCCGGCCCCCGCGCCGTCCGGGCGGGCGCCCTCCGCGGCGCAGCCCAAGCCGCCCCTGCCGACCCGGATCGAGGCCGAGCGCGAGCCGTCCGGCGACCGGGGCGAGGGCGGGGAGGCCGCCGGCAACTGGTTCGCCCCCCGCAAGGGCGCCACCCGGCCCCCGGCCGACGCGGCCCCCGCACCCGCACCCCCGCGCGGCGCCGCTCCGGCGCCCGCCCCCGCACCGCAGCACGGCCCCGCCGCCGGACGCGGCCCGGCCCCCGCACCGGTCCCGGGCGCGGGCTTCGCTCCGTCGCCCGCCACCGGGGCCCCCGCGCCGAACTTCGTGCCGCCGGGGTCCGCCGCCGCGCCCGGCCCGCGCCCCGGCGCCGGCGCGCCCCAGGGCTTCCCCGGCTACCCGGGTGACGGAGCCGGCGCCGACCCCGTCACCGAGGCGTTCCCCGCGTACGGCGGCGGCCCCGCCGGACCCACCGGCGGCCCCGGCTTCGGAGCCGGTCCCGGGGACGGCCCGGCGGGTGGTCCCGCCGGTGGCCCCGCCGGCGGTCCTCCCGGCGCGTACGACGCCCCCCGCGGCGACGGCCGCTGGCCCGGACCCGGGCTCGACGGCCCCGCACCGGCCCCGTCGCCCGCACCGGCCCCGTCGCCCGCCGCCGCCCGGCCCGCGCCGCCGAAGCAGAAGGCCGCACCCGCCAAGGCCGCCAAGAAGGGCCGCTCCAAGCTGGTCCTCCTCGGCGTCGGGATCGTCGGCGTCCTCGGCGTGGCCTACGGGGCCGGACTGCTCCTGAACCACTCCGACGTGCCCAAGGGCACCACCGTCCTCGGCGTCGACATCAGCGGCAGCCGCGACGAGGCCGTGGCCAAGCTGCAGAACGCCTTCGGCGCCCGAGCCACCGCGCCGCTCCAGCTGACGGTCGGCGGCAAGCAGGTCGAACTGAAGCCCGAGAAGGCCGGCCTGACCCTCGACAGCCAGACCACCGTGCGCAACGCGGCGGGCAGCGACTACAACCCCGTCACCGTCATCGGCTCCCTCCTCGGCGAGGAGCGCACCGCGGAGCCGGTGATGCCGGTCGACGACGAGAAGCTCCAGGTCGCGCTCCAAGAGCTCGCGGGCACGGCCGGCACGGTCACCGAGGGCACCATCACCTTCGACACCGGCAAGGCCGTCGCCGTCGCCGGCAAGCCCGGCACCACGCTCGACGCGGACGCCTCGGCCGAACTCGTCTCCAAGGCCTTCCGCGCGATGGTGGCCGACGGCAAGGCGGCCCCGGTCGAACTGCCCGTCACCGCCAAGGCGCCCACCATCGACCAGGCCGAACTCGACCGGGCCATGAAGGAGTTCGCCGAGCCGGCGATGTCGGGCAACGCCACCGTCAAGGCCGGCGCCAAGTCCCTGCCCTTCGGCAGCCGGTCCCTGCCGCGCATCCTGAGCATGCAGCCGGTGGACGGCCACCTGGTGCCCAAGTTCGACCTGGAGGTCCTCAAGGAGACCTACGGGAACACCTTCGACGGCATCCTGATCACCCGGGGCACCGGCGCCAAGACCGCCGTCACCCCGCAGGACGTCGCCGGAGCCCTCGGCGAGGCCCTGCGCGGCAAGACCCCGGCGGAGCGGACCGCGGTCATCGACACCAACGCGGGCTAGGTCGTCTCTTTCGGATCGTGCCGGGCCCGCGACGCCTGGCACCGTGCCTGGCCGCACTGCCGAGGCGACCACGTACGTCCAGTACGCGAGCGCCCCGGCAGCACGCCCAGGCACGGCACCAGACGCCGCGGGCTCGGCCGACAAGATCCGAAAGAGACGACCCAGGCGGTCCCGTTCGCGCGGTGCCGGACCCGCTGCCCGGCACCGCACCGCACCGCACCTCGCCGCGGGGCCGCCCGCGTACGTCCGGTACGCGGGCGCCGCCGGGCGGGGACGCGCCGCCGGCGCACCGCCGGGGCCGCGGGCCGGGGCGGGTCAGTTCAGCAGGGCCCGGGCGGAGGCGGCCTCCGCGCGGATGCGGCCCGCCGCGCCGGTGTCGATCGCGTCCACCACCGTCGCGTACGCGTCCAGTTCCGCCGCACCCTCGCGGAAGGAGCCCCGCTCCACCAGCAGCCGCGCCCGCTCGTAGCGCAGCGACGCCGGGTGCGACGGCAGCAGCAGCGACAGCTCCAGCGCCCACAGCGCCACCCCGGACTGCTCCGGACGCGTCGAGGCCCACGCCCGGATGTTGTTCAGGATGCGCAGGACGACGTCCAGGGTCCGCGCGGGCGTCCGGGGGCCCTGCGCCAGCTCCGCCGGCCCCGCGCCCAGCGAGGCCCCGCCCGCGAACGGGTCTACCACCACGCCCTCCTCCGGATCGCCGAAGCCCACCACGAAGTGGCCCGGCAGCCCGAGCCCGTACACCGGCGCCCCGGCCCGCCGCGCCACCTCCAGCCACACCACCGACAGCAGGATCGGCAGCCCCCTGCGCCGCCTCAGCACCTCGTGCAGCAGCGAGGACGACAGCCGGTCGTAGTCGGCCGGGGTGCCGTGGAAGCCGAGCCGGCCGCCGAGCAGCTCCGTGACCGCCGAGGCCCAGGCACGGCCGCCGCGCAGCCCGTACGGCAGCATCCCGGCCAGCCGGTCCAACTCGATCTGCGCCCAGTCCAGGGCCCGTTCGTCCAGCTCCGGATCGCCCTCCGCGGCCAGCAGCAGGCACAGCAGCGCCAGGTCCGGCCGCTCCGAGCGCGCCTCCGCCGCGAACCGCTCCCGCCCCGCGGAGATCACGCCGCCGCCCGGAAGTGGTGGTAGGCGTGGTGCGTGGCGAAGCCCAGTCCGTCGTACAGCGCCCGCGCCCCCGCGTTGTCCGCCTCCACCTGGAGCCAGGCCGCCGACGCGCCCTCCTCCAGCGCCCGGCGCGCCAGCGCCGCCATCACCGCCGTCGCCAGGCCCTCCCGCCGGTGCGCCGGATCGACCGCCACCGCCGCGAAGCCGGCCCACCGGCCGTCCACCACGCACCGGCCGACGGCCCGGCCCCCGTCCAGCGACGCGAACCACACCGACGGCCCCGCCACCAGCATCCGCCGGGCCGGCTCCGGATCGCCGACCTTCCCGTAGCGCCCGAGCCACTCCTCGCCCGGGGTGCGCGTCAGCCGTACGGCCCCGGCCGCCGGGGCGTCCACGTCGCCCACCGGGGCCAGCGCGGCGATCCGCACCTGCGCCGAGACCTCCGCGGCCCAGCCCAGCCGCTCCAGCTCCGCGCAGAGGAGCTCCTGCGTGCCGGCGGCGCCCGTCGCGGCCTGCACGTAGGCCGGCAGGCCCCGGCGCGCGTACCAGGACGTCACCCGCGCGAGTGCTTCCTCCACCGGTATCCCGGGGTCGCCGAGCGGCAGCACCGAGTTGGCCCGGCGGGTGAAACCGGCGGTCGCCCGCAGCGTCCAGTCGCCCAGCGCCTCGCTCTCCAGCGGTTGCCAGGCCCGCGCGGTGACCCGCGCCAGCTCCTCGAAGGAGGCCGCGGGACCCCGCCGGCGGGCCGGTGCCGGGGGCACGACCTTGCCCGCGACCAGCGCCGATTGCGCGATGCGGACGGTCCGGCCGTCCTTTCGTGTGATCAGCAGCACACCCTCGTACCAGGATGTGAGAACGCCGACCGTGTCCGTGAAACCGGGCGATCCGCCCGACCCGGGCTCCACCCGTCGTACAGAGACTCGTTTACCCACGTCAGCGGGGGTGATACGGACCTCCAGCAGCCCGCCGGCAGTGATTTCCACAGCTCTGTCCGCCCCTCCTGTTCGGATCGTGCCCGGGAACGGAGATACTAGATGCGGGCATCGACGACGCCGCGCTCCCGCGCGATATGGAAAGCCCTACCGAGGAGGAACGAGAGCGTGACCTACGTCATCGCGGAGCCTTGTGTCGACGTCAAGGACAAGGCATGCATCGAAGAGTGCCCCGTCGACTGCATCTACGAGGGCCAGCGGTCCTTGTACATCCACCCGGACGAGTGCGTCGACTGTGGTGCGTGTGAGCCGGTCTGCCCGGTCGAGGCCATCTTCTACGAGGACGACACCCCGGAGGAGTGGAAGGACTACTACAAGGCGAACGTCGAGTTCTTCGACGAGCTCGGTTCGCCCGGTGGTGCCTCCAAGCTCGGCCTGATCGAGCGCGACCACCCCTTCGTCGCGGGGCTTCCCGCCGGCATCAACGGCGAGCACTGACCCTTCACGTCGGACACGCCCCCCGGTCCCGTACGGCCTGCCCGCCGCACGGGACCGAGGTGTTTCCGGCGAGCGCCGCCGCTTCCCGTTCCCGGGGCGCCCCCGCCCCCTCCAGGCAGAGAGCAGAGACACCGTGGCCGCAGTATCCGACCGTCTTCCCGTCTTCCCCTGGGACAAGCTGGAGCCGTACAAGGCCACGGCGGCGGCCCACGCGGACGGCATCGTCGACCTGTCGATCGGCACCCCCGTGGACCCGGTCCCCGAGCTGATCCAGCGCGCCCTCGCCGGCGCCGCCGACTCCCCGGGCTACCCGACGGTGTGGGGCACGGCCGCCCTGCGCGACGCGATCACGGGCTGGGTGCGCGGCCGGCTCGGCGCGAGCGGCGTCGGGCACCACAACGTCCTGCCGGTCGTCGGCTCCAAGGAACTGGTGGCGTGGCTGCCGACCCAGCTGGGCCTGGGCGCGGGCGACGAGGTCGCCTACCCCCGGCTCGCCTACCCCACGTACGAGGTCGGCGCGCGGCTGTGCGGGGCCGAGCCCGTGGTGTACGACGACCCGACCGCGCTCGACCCGGCCGGCCTGAAGCTGCTGTGGCTCAACTCCCCCTCCAACCCCACCGGCAAGGTCCTCCCGAAGGAGGAGCTGATCCGGATCGTGGCCTGGGCGCGCGCGCACGGAGTCCTGGTCTTCAGCGACGAGTGCTACCTGGAACTGGGCTGGGAGGCGGAGCCGGTCTCGGTGCTCCACGACGACGTGTGCGGCGGCTCCTACGAGGGCCTCGTCGCGGTGCACTCGCTGTCCAAGCGGTCCAACCTGGCCGGCTACCGGGCCGCCTTCGCCGCCGGCGACGCGGACGTCCTCGGCGAGCTGCTGCAGATCCGCAAGCACGGCGGGATGATGACCCCCGCGCCCGTGCAGGCGGCCACCGTGGCCGCGCTCGGCGACGACGCGCACGTGGCCGAGCAGCGCGAGCGCTACGCCGCCCGCCGTGCGGCCCTGCGCACCGCCCTGGAGGCCCACGGCTTCCGCGTCGAGCACAGCGAGGCCAGCCTCTACCTGTGGGTGACCCGCGACGAGCCCTGCTGGGACACCGTCGCCCACCTCGCGGGTCTCGGCATCCTGGTCGCGCCCGGCGACACCTACGGCGAGGCGGGCGCGCGGTTCGTCCGGGTGGCCTTCACCGCCACCGACGAGCGTGTCGAGGCGGCCGTCAAGCGCCTGGCCTGAGCCCGGCCCCGGCAGTACCGCCGGGCCCGGCCGGACAGCCCGAAGGGGCCGGGAGTTCGTGCTCCCGGCCCCTTCGGAGTCTTCCGCGCCCCGCGCGCGGGGCGGGTCAGCCGCCGAGCGGCAGACCCGCCAGCGGCAGCCCGCCGGTGGGGAGCTGGCCCACCGGCAGCTGCTGCGCGGTGGGCAGGCCGCCGAGCATCTGCCCGGCGCTGCCGGCCAGGTCGGTGGCGGGCGCGGCGGCCGGCACGGCCTGGGTGGCCGTGCGCGTCACGGTGTCCGTGGCGGCCGAGGCGTCGGCGGTGTCCGGGGCGGTGAGCGCGTTCAGCTGCGGAAGCTGCGGCACGGACTCCAGGCCCGCGGCGCTGGCCGCGCCGGCCGCACCGACCACGGGCGCCGCCCCGGCTGCGAGGAGCAGCGCGGCACGGGCGATCCGGCGGGTCAGGGGGAGGGACATGTTGCTCCTAAGCGGTAGCGGCTGCGTACGCCGTGTACAACCGCCCGCGGGGTGGGTCGGGTTGCGCAGGTCGCGGGTAAAGGATCGGCAACGCATCGTTTTATCGGCTTCCGTGACAAACGCATCGCACCCGCTCCCACCAGGGCTTCCCGTGCACGCGGACCTGTCGGCGCGACGCCGCGGCCACCCCCGCACGGGTGACGTCTCGCACGCACGCCCGGGTGCTCCGGGGCCGGTCGGCGGCCGCTCAGCGGGCCACGAAGATCCGGATCTCGCCCGCCCCGGACGCGTGCCGCCCGCCCGTCCCGTCGCCGCCCGACGGCTGCCACGCGGCGCCCGAGAGGCCGGCGGCCCACGCGCCGCCCGCGTACGAGACCCGCGCGATCCCCAGCTCCCCGGAGCGGGCCACCGCCCACTGCGCCATCGCCCGCCCGCGCCGCACCTCGGCCGCGCCGCCGCCGTCCAGCCGCAGGTTCACCTCGGCCTCGCGCGCCCCGTCCGCCCCGTCCGCCCCGGTGACGCCGGGCCGTCCGTCGCCGCCGCCGGCCAGCGCCTGCGCGCCGAAGGTCCGGGACAGCTCCGCACGCACCTTCTGCGGATCGCCCGCCGCGGCCTCGGGGCCCGAACAGGACAGGGAACCCGCCCCGCCGATGGCCGCCGTCAGCACGGCCGCGTCCGGCTCGTGCTTCGCGTACGCGTCCGGGAAGCCGCTGCGCTGCACCGTCTGCGCCGCCTCCGCGAGCGGGAGCTCCGCGTACCTCGGCACCTCGGCGAGACGGTCGTAGAAGACCCCGGCCGAGTAGACCGGGTCCATGACCTGTTCCGGCGCGCCCCAGCCCTGGGAGGGCCGCTGCTGGAACAGGCCCAGCGAATCGCGGTCCCCGTGGTCGAGGTTGCGCAGCGCCGACTCCTGCATGGCCGTGGCCAGCGCGATCGTCACCGCCCGGTCCGGCAGCCCCCGCACGATGCCGACCGCGGCTATCGTGGCCGCGTTCGCCGCCTGCTCCGGCGTCAGCTCGTACGTCCCGCCGGCCGCGCCCGGCCCGGCACCCGCCCCCGCGGCCCGCGCGACGCAGTACGGGGCGCCCCCGCCGTTGTAGTACCGCTGCACGGCGGCGTACCCGACGACCGCGAGCAGGACCAGGAAGCCGACGGCCGCGCGCAGGAGCCTGCGGCGGCGGGGGCGGGGACGACGGGTCTCGGACACCGGCCCACCGTACTTGAGGCACATGTCGCGTCCACCGGCCGGACGACACGGCCCCGGCGGGGCCCGGGGCGTTAGGGTCGGGTGCATGGCCGAATCCGAGCTGGACCTCACCCTGGACGCCGCCGAGCTGACCGCCCGGCTCGTCGACATCCCTTCCGTGAGCGGCGACGAGAAGCTGCTCGCCGACCTCGTGGAACACGCGCTGCGCGCCCTGCCGCACCTCACCGTGGACCGCTTCGGCAACAACGTCGTCGCCCGCACGCACCTGGGCCGCGCCGAGCGCGTCGTGCTCGCGGGCCACCTCGACACCGTGCCGATCGCCGACAACGTCCCCTCGCGGCTCGACGAGAACGACGTCCTGTGGGGCTGCGGCACGACGGACATGAAGTCGGGGGTGGCCGTGCAACTGCGCATCGCCGCCACCGTGCCCGAGCCCAACCGGGACCTCACCTTCGTCTTCTACGACCAGGAGGAGGTCGCCGCCGACCTCAACGGCCTCGGCAAGGTCGCCGAGGCCCATCCGGACTGGCTCACCGGCGACTTCGCGGTCCTGCTGGAGCCCTCCGACGCCGAGGTCGAGGGCGGCTGCCAGGGCACCCTGCGCGTCCTGCTGCGCACCGCCGGCGAACGCGCCCACTCCGCCCGCAGCTGGATGGGGTCCAACGCGATCCACACCGCCGGCCCGATCCTGGCGAAGCTCGCGGCGTACGAGCCGCGCAGGCCGCTCATCGACGGCCTGGAGTACCACGAGGGCCTCAACGCCGTCCGCATCGAGGGCGGCGTCGCCAACAACGTCATCCCCGACGCGTGCACGGTCACCGTCAACTTCCGCTACGCCCCCGACCGCAGCGAGGCCGAGGCGCTCGCGCACGTGCGGGAGGTCTTCGCCGACTGCGACGTCGCCGAGTTCGTGGTCGACGACTCCTCGGGCGGCGCGCTCCCGGGGCTCGCCCACCCCGCCGCCGCGGCCTTCATGGCGGCGGTCGGCGGCCGCGCCATGCCGAAGTTCGGCTGGACGGACGTCGCGCGCTTCAGCGCGCTGGGCGTCCCGGCCGTCAACTACGGCCCGGGCGACGCGCTGCTGGCGCACAAGGTCGACGAACGCGTCGAGACGAAGGCGATCCTGCACTGCGAAGAACGACTCCGTTCCTGGCTGACCGACTGAATTCCGCTGCTCGTCACCTTCGTGCGCCTACCCTGATCCAACGATCAGCAGGAGGGAGCACGTCATGGGCAACCCCGAAGGTTCCGCGCGTCGGCCCGAGGAGCAGCAGCTCGGGCCGGTGCTGAGGAGGCGGAGCCAGGTGCAGGCGGGCAGTACGACGGACCAGCGGCTGCTGGATTCGGCCGGGCCCTCCGAATGGGTGCACACCGATCCCTGGCGGGTCCTGCGCATCCAGTCGGAGTTCATCGAGGGCTTCGGCACGCTCGCCGAGCTGCCGCCCGCGATCAGCGTGTTCGGCTCGGCGCGGACCCCGGTGGACTCGCCGGAGTACGAGGCCGGCGTACGGATCGGGCGGGCCCTGGTCGACGCCGGTTTCGCGGTGATCACCGGCGGCGGTCCGGGCGCCATGGAGGCGGCCAACAAGGGCGCCCGGGAGGGCAGCGGCATCTCCGTCGGGCTCGGCATCGAGCTCCCCTTCGAACAGGGGCTCAACGAGCACGTCGACCTCGGGCTGAACTTCCGGTACTTCTTCGTCCGCAAGACGATGTTCGTGAAGTACAGCCAGGGCTTCGTGGTCCTGCCGGGCGGCCTCGGCACGCTCGACGAGCTGTTCGAGGCGCTGACCCTGGTGCAGACCCAGAAGATCACCCGCTTCCCGATCGTGCTGTTCGGCACGGCGTACTGGAGCGGCCTGATCGACTGGCTGCGCGACACGGTGATCGCGCAGGGCAAGGCCTCGGAGAAGGACCTCTACCTGTTCCACGTCACGGACGACGTGGACGAGGCCATCGCGCTGGTGACGAAGGAAGTCGGGAAGTAGGACCGGCCGACCGGCCCGGCGGTCCGGGACGCGGAGCCGGCAGCAGCTGCCGCCCGCGGCCCGGCCGGGACCGGGTCAGGCCAGGCCGCGCCGGGCGACCGCCGGGGGTCGGTGGCCCGCGATCGAGGCGACCATGTCCAGCACCTGCCTGGTCTCCGCCACCTCGTGGACCCGGTAGACCCGGGCGCCCAGCCAGGCCGAGACGGCCGTCGTCGCCAGCGTCCCGAGCAGCCGCTCCTTGACCGGCCGGTCGAGGGTCTCGCCGACGAAGTCCTTGTTCGACAGGGAGACCAGCACCGGCCAGCCCGTGTCGGCCATCTCCGGCAGCCGGCGGGTGGCCTCCAGGGAGTGCCGGGTGTTCTTCCCGAAGTCGTGACCCGGATCGATCATGATCGACTCGCGCGGCACGCCGAGGGCCGCGGCGCGTTCGGCCAGGCCCACCGTCACCCGCAGGATGTCCGCCATCACGTCCTCGTACGCGATCCGGTGCGGCCGGGTGCGCGGCTCGGCCCCGCCCGCGTGGGTGCAGACCAGGCCCGCGCCGTACCGGGCGGCGACCTCCGCCAGCTTCGGGTCCACCCCGCCCCACGCGTCGTTCAGCACGTCCGCGCCCGCCTCGCACACGGCCTCGCCGACCTCGTGCCGCCAGGTGTCCACGCTGATCACCACGTCCGGGTGGCGGCGGCGCACCTCGGCCACGAAGCCCACCGTGCGCCGGGCCTCCTCGGCCGCGTCCACGTGCTCGCCCGGGCCCGCCTTCACTCCGCCGATGTCGACGATGGCGGCGCCCTCGGCCACCGCCCGCTCCACCCGGTCCAGCGCCGGCTCGTCGCGGAACGTCGCGCCCTGGTCGTAGAAGGAGTCGGGAGTCCGGTTCACGATGGCCATGATCACCGGCTCGTGGGTGTCGAACTCGCGCCTGCCCAGTCGCAGCATCCTGCTCTTTCCTCCTTCGGCGGCCCTCGCGCCTCGCCAGCGACCTTAACCTGGTGGCCGGAAGTCTCTCAGGGGAGTTGATCGTGTTCTTCTTCTTGATGATCGCGCTGGTCGTGGTCGTGGCAGCGGTCACCCTCGCGGTGATCGGCGGCGGCTCGGAAGCCGTCCTGCCGGAAGCGGAGCCGGACCGGGTGGCCGACGGGCTGCCGGAGACCCGGCCGGTCGTCCGGGCGGACATCGACGCGCTGCGGCTGCCGGTGGCGCCGCGCGGGTACCGGATGGCCGAGGTGGACGACGTACTGGAGCGCCTCGCGGCCGAGCTGGCGGAGCGCGACGCGCGGATCGCCGAGCTGACGGCCGCGGCGGGCGGCGACGGTGCGGGCGCCCCCGACGCCGACCGGGTCGACCTCACCAAGGACGGCGGACGGTGACCGGTACCGTGGCGGGCCCCGACGGGCTGCCGCGCTGCCCGTGGGGGCTGTCGACGGCGGACTACGTCGCGTACCACGACACGGAGTGGGGCCGTCCGGTCCACGGCGACGACGCGCTGTACGAGCGGCTGTGCCTGGAGGCCTTCCAGTCGGGGCTGTCCTGGCTGACGATCCTGCGCCGGCGGGAGGGGTTCCGTACCGCCTTCGCCTCCTTCGAGATCGCGAAGGTGGCCGCGTTCGGCCCGGCCGACGCGGAGCGGCTCCTCGCCGACGAGGGGATCATCCGCAACCGGGCCAAGATCGACGCCACCCTGGCCAACGCGAAGGTGCTGGCCGACTGGGAGCCGGGCGAACTGGACACCCTCATCTGGTCGTACGCCCCCGAGGAGCCGGGTCCGGCCCCGCGGACCACCGCCGACGTTCCCGCGGTGACCCCCGCATCCACCGCACTGGCCAAGGCCCTGAAGAAGGCGGGCATCCGCTTCGTCGGCCCGACCACCGCCTACGCCCTCATGCAGGCCTGCGGACTGGTCGACGACCACCTGGCGGACTGCGTCTCCCGCGGGGCCTGAGCGCCGCGGGAGAGCGCCGGTTCAGCGGCCCAGGTACCGGGGCGGCCGCTTGTCGAGGAAGGCCTGGACGGCGATCGCGTGGTCCTCGGAGGCGCCCGCACGGGTCTGCAGCGCGTCCTCGCGGTCCAGCGCCTGCGACAGCGAGTGCGCCGCCCCGTACGCCAGGGACTCCTTCAGCGCCGCGTACGCCACGGTCGGACCGGCCGCCAGCGTGCGGGCGAGCGCCTCGGCCTCGGCGTGCAGTGACTCCGAGGGCACCAGGCGGTTGGCGATGCCCAGCTCGAACGCCTCCTGGGCGCGGACCGGGCGCGGGAACAGCAGCAGGTCGGACGCGCGGGAGGCGCCGATCAGGCGCGGCAGAGTCCAGGACACCCCGGAGTCGGCCGTCAGGGCGACCCCCGCGAAGGAGGTGGTGAAGGAGGCCGTGTCGGCGACGACGCGGAAGTCCGCGGCGAGCG
Organism: Streptomyces subrutilus; assembly: GCF_008704535.1. Lineage (NCBI taxonomy): Bacteria > Bacillati > Actinomycetota > Actinomycetes > Kitasatosporales > Streptomycetaceae > Streptomyces > Streptomyces subrutilus. The sequence goes on along the minus strand of NZ_CP023701.1, from coordinate 2,832,510 downwards.
CGAAGCCGAAGCCCGCCCCGGCCGCCACCCCGTTCACCCCGGCCACCACCGGCTTGGGCATCCCGGCCAGGGCCCGGACGATGGGGTTGTAGTGCTCGGCGACGGTGCTCATGGTGAGCGAGGAACCCCCCTCGCGGTCCGCCGCGAGGTTGCCGATGTGCTCCTTGAGGTCCTGGCCGACGCAGAAGGCGCGGTTGCCGGCGGCCGTCAGCAGGACCGCGCGCACCGCGGTGTCCTGCTCCGCCGCCCGGACCGCGTCGCGCAGGGCGACCTTGGCCTCGGTGTTCATCGCGTTCATCGCGTCCGGACGGTTGATCGTGATGGTGGCGAGTCCGTCGGTCACTTCGTAGAGCACGCTGTCGGCCATGGCAGGGGGTCCCCCTTCGTCGCGGGCTTGGCTACCGGCCGGTACTTGCCGGTGCAAGGGCCAGCATGGCGGACCGGGCGGCGGGCACACATGTGATGTGCGTCAAAGAAAGCGGAGCCCGTTCGCCGGGAGCGGCGGCGAAGTATCGCAGGCGGGTCCCCGAAATGAGTGGTTTTGGCCGAGCGCGTTGCCGAACCGTTCACGGGCGATGTTGGTCATCGGGTCCTGACATGCGGGATAATGGCCAAGAAGCAATGTGTTCGATGCCGGGTACTAGGCGCCTGAACGGGGCCGTCGGCTGACGATGAGCTGGTTTCAGGAAGGGGAACGAGCATGGCGGCCATGAAGCCGCGGACGGGCGACGGCCCGCTCGAGGTCACCAAGGAGGGGCGGGGCATCGTCATGCGCGTACCGCTCGAAGGCGGTGGTCGGCTTGTCGTCGAGCTGACCCCCGACGAGGCGGACGCCCTGGGTGACGCCCTGAAGAAGGTCGTCGGCTGAACCGTCGGCACCCTCTGCGTTCTCCGCACTGCCCCGGCCGCTCGTCCCGACGAGCGGCCGGGGCAGTGCCGTACCCCGGACCGGCCGGCCCCCGCCAGGGCCCGCCGGTCCGCTCTCCGCGTCCCCGCGCGCCTTCCCCGCCGCTCCGGAGTCATGCGTGTCCTTCGCCCCGCCCGCCCCGCCCGTCTTCGCCGACTGCACGCCGCGGCAGAAGGCGGCGCGGGTGCTGTCCGACGTCCTGGCCCCCGCCAACCTGGTGATCGCGCAGCTCCTGCTGATCGGCGCGCACGCCACCGGGTCCTGGCCGGGCCTGGGCTGGGGGCTGCTCGCGGCCCTGTTCTGCGGCGGCGTCCCGCTCGGGATCATCGCGTACGGGGTGCGGCGCGGGAGGCTGACCGACCAGCACATCCGGGTGCGGCGCCAGCGGGTCGCGCCGATGGTGCTCAGCCTCGCCTCCGTGGCCGCCGGGACCGCACTGCTGCGCGCCCTCGGGGCCCCGTCCGAGGTCCTCGCGCTGGTCGCCGCGATGCTCGTCGGCCTCGTCGCGACGCTGCTGGTCACGGTGGGCTGGCAGATATCCGTCCACCTGTCGGTGGCCGGCGGCACGCTCACGGTCCTGCTGACCGCCCTCGGACCCGTGGCCCTGCTCGCCCTGCCCCTCCTCCCGGCCGTCGGCTGGGCGCGCCTGGTGCTGCGGGCGCACACCCCGGCGCAGGTGGCGGCCGGGGCGGCGCTGGGGGCCGTCTCCGCGCTCGCCTTCGCCCTGCTGCGCTGACGGGCGGCCCCCGGGTGCGCAGGGGCGTGCGGTCGCAGGGGGGTCAGCGCCGCACGGCGCACAGCAGGCCGTCGCCCACCGGGAGCAGGGCGGCCTCCAGGGCCGGGCTCTCCCGGACGCTGCGGAGCAGTTCGCGCACGCGCAGCACCTCCACGGGCTGGGCCGCCGAGTCGACCGTGCGGCCGTCGGAGAAGACCCCCTCGAAGCAGACCAGCCCGCCGGGGCGCAGCAGCCGCAACGATTCGGCGAGGTAGTCCAGGGACTCGGTGGGGTCCCCGTCGCAGAAGACGAGGTCGTACCCGCCGTCGGCGAGACGGGGGAGCACGTCGAGGGCGCGGCCGGGGATGAAGCGGGCGCGGTTGCCGGCGAAGCCGGCGGCGCGGAAGGCCTGGCGGGCGAAGGCCTGCCGGTCGGCCTCGGGATCGACCGTGGTCAGGACCCCGTCGGGGCGCATTCCGTGGAGCAGGTGGATGCCGGAGACGCCCGTTCCGGTACCGATCTCGGCCACCGCCTTGGCGTCCGCGGTGGCGGCGAGCAGGCGCAGCGCGGCCCCGGTACCGGGGGAGACGGACCGCAGTCCCGCTTCCCTGGACCGGTCGCGGGCCCACCGCAGAGCGTCGTCCTCGGCGACAAACGCGTCGGCGAACGCCCAGCTCGTCTGCCGGTTGCCGGTAATGACCCTCTCCTGTCCCCATAGTTGTGGCAACGGTGACTGTATCCGCTGGCGTCGGGAACCCGCAGATGGGACCGGGCGTTGTGAAGGGTGGAGGCGGGATCAGAAGGGACGGCGCCGGGCAGATCGGCGGTACGCGTCCTTCCGGGGTCCCGGACCAGGGCAAAGATACTGCAAAAATGCTTATCCCGAGCTGACGGAGGGGGTGGCTATGGTAGGGACTCCACTGGACACCACCAGAGCCGACAGGGGAGGTGCGGCTGCCCCTGTGGATCGTGGAGGCGTGTTCAGGCGTCTCTTCTGGTCGGCGGGTGAGCCGAAATCCGTGACCGACATTGCTGACCGCTTCCACACCGCCGACACCGCAACCACCGCGACCTTTGCCGCCGATGCGGGCTCGCAGGCGTGGACGCCTCCCTCGTGGGAGGAGATCGTCAGCACGCACAGTGCGCGGGTCTACCGTCTCGCCTACCGTCTGACGGGCAACCAGCACGATGCCGAGGACCTGACGCAAGAGGTCTTCGTCCGTGTCTTCCGGTCGCTGTCCACGTACACGCCCGGCACCTTCGAGGGCTGGCTGCACCGGATCACCACGAACCTGTTCCTGGACATGGTCCGCCGCAAGCAGCGCATCCGCTTCGACGCGCTCGGCGACGACGCCGCGGAGCGGCTGCCGAGCCGCGAGCCCTCCCCGCAGCAGGTGCTGCACGACACCCACTTCGACGCGGACGTGCAGCAGGCGCTGGACACCCTCGCGCCCGAGTTCCGCGCCGCCGTGGTGCTGTGCGACATCGAGGGGCTGTCGTACGAGGAGATCGCCGCCACCCTCGGCGTGAAGCTCGGCACCGTCCGCAGCCGCATCCACCGCGGCCGCTCGCACCTGCGCAAGGCGCTCAAGCACCGGTCTCCCGAGGCCCGTGCGGAGCAGCGCGCGCTGGCGGGAGCGGCGGTGGGCACGCCCGGTGCCGGGGGAGAGGGCGGAGCCGAGTGAGCGGAGCCAGTCCGTCCCCTGCCGAACAACACCTGGGCGACCGCCTCGCCGCACTGGTGGACGGCGAGTTGAACCACGACGCCCGCGAGCGGGTCCTGTCGCACCTCGCCACCTGCGCCAAGTGCAAGGCCGAGGCCGATGCGCAGCGCCGCCTGAAGACCCTCTTCGTGGAGAGCGCCCCGCCGCCGCTGTCCGCCGGGCTGCTGGCCCGGCTCCAAGGGCTGCCGGGCGGCGGCCCGGACGGCCCGCCCGGTCCCGCCGGGCCCGGTGGTTCCGCAGGCCGGAGGGCGGCCCCGCCCGGGGCCGACCCCTTCTCCTCGTTCGCCTACGCCCTGCCCCCGGCCGCCCCGGCGCGCCAGGAGGGGTTCCGCATCCACGAGGTGGGCCGACCGCGCCGGCGGCTGGCGTTCGTGGCCGCCGGAGCCGTGTCGCTGGCCGCGCTCGCGCTCGGCGGCTCGCTGCCGCTGGACGGAGTGGAGCCGAACGCCCGGGGTGAGTCCCCCGCGCCCGCCTCCCGACCCGGACCGGGCGTCTCCGTGGCCGACGCGGTCGTGCGCGACCGGCTGCCCACGCCCGCCGCCGTCCCCGGGCCGGGACTCGCCTCGTCCCTGCCGGCGCCGCTCCCGCCGCTCCACCCGTCCCCCGTGACGTCGGCTCGACCCGTCTCCCTGCTGCGCTGACCCGGGACCTGATTGAATCTGCGGCACATGCGCACGAGCACGCGGGGAGCGCCCATGGCCGACAGGCAGCACACCGAACCGGCTCCACTGTGGTGGAGCCGGCCCGAGGCCGCGGCCGATCCGCGCCCCGACGGGGTTCCCCCGCCGCGGCCGGGGACGGCCACGGCTCCCGACCCGCTGCCGGAGGCCGGGCCCGGGACCGGGCCGGGGGCCGCGCCCGAGGACGCCGGTGATCCGGCCGGGGCGCCGCCCGCGGTGCGGTACGACCCCTGGGGCGAACAGCCGCTCCAGACGGTGGACCGGGGCCGCGGGCGCGGTGGTTTCCGGCTGTGGCACCTCGTCGCCTTCGGCCTGGGCACCGCGCTGCTCGCCGGCGGCATCGGCGGCTACCTCGGCGTGCTGGCCGAACGGCGGAGCAGCACCCGGCTGGAGCTGCCCCAGGCGGCCGCCGAGGCGGACCGGGGCCGGGCGCCCGACAGCGTGGCCGGGATCGCGGCCACCGCCCTGCCCGGCGTGGTGACCCTGCACGTACGGGCCGCCTCCGGCGGCGGCACGGGCACCGGCTTCGTCCTCGACGGGCAGGGCCACATCCTCACCAACAACCACGTCGTCGCCGACGCCAAGGCGATAACGGTCACCTTCAGCACCGGCGAGAGCGTCAGCGCCGAGCTGGTCGGCCGCGACTCCGGCTACGACCTCGCCGTGGTCAAGGTCAGCGGGGTGCGCGGGCTGCGGCCGCTGAGCCTGGGCAACTCGGAGAACGTGAAGGTCGGCGATCCGGTGGTGGCCATCGGAGCGCCGTTCGACCTGTCCAACACGGTCACGGCCGGCATCATCAGCGCCACCGGCCGCCCGGTCACCGCAGGCGGGGACAAGGGCGACGGCAGCGACATCAGCTACGTGGACGCCCTCCAGACCGACGCCCCCATCAACCCCGGCAACTCGGGCGGCCCCCTCCTCGACTCCCGGGCCCGCGTGATCGGCATCAACAGTGCGATCCGGGGCGCGGACAAGGCCGACGGGGACGGGGCCGAAGGGGTCCGGCAGGGCGGCTCCATCGGACTGGGCTTCGCCATCCCGGTCAACCAGGGCAAGCGCGTCGCCGAAGAGCTCATCCGCACCGGCCGCGCCACCCACCCCGTCATCGGAGTCACCCTCGACATGCAGTACACGGGCGACGGAGCCCGGGTCGGGGACAAGGGCGCGGACGGCAAGCCCTCCGTGGTGGCCGACGGGCCCGGCGCCCGCGCCGGCATCAGGGCCGGGGACGTCATCACCAAGGTCGACGGACAGCGCGTCCGGGGCGGTGACGAGCTCATCATCAAGATCAGGGCCCACCGGCCGGGTGATCCGCTGGCCCTCACCGTGGTCCGCGACGGCCGGGAGCGCACGCTGGAAGTGGTCCTCGGATCGGCGAACGGCTCATGAGCGCCGCGTGACGCGCGGGTGAAACCGTTTCCGGTGCGGTACGCGGGTAGGGCCACGCGGAGAAGGCCGGGTACCGTGTGTCGGGGCCGGAGTGAAGAGAGCCGAGGAGCGGCAAGGTGTTCAACGACATAGGCGCACTCGAACTTGTCACGATCGTGGTGCTGGCCATCCTGGTCTTCGGCCCGGACAAGCTGCCCAAGGTCATCCAGGACGTCACCGGCGTCATCCGGAAGATCCGCGCCTTCTCGGACAGCGCCAAGCAGGACATCCGCTCCGAACTCGGCCCCGAATTCAAGGACTTCGAGTTCGAGGACCTGAATCCGAAGACCTTCATCCGCAAGCAGCTGGGCGAGAACGAGGACCTCAAGGAGATCCGCAGCAGCTTCGACCTCCGCAAGGAGCTCACCGACGTCACCGACGCCGTGAACGGCAGGGAGGCCGAGCCCGCGGCGCCCGCCGCCGCGCCGTCCGCCCCGCCCGCCGCGGCCGGTCCCGACCTGCTGAAGAAGCCCGCCGCGCCCGCCGCGGAGCAGCACGCCCGCTTCGACGCCGACGCCACCTGAGGCGCCGCCTGCCCGACGATCCGCGGTCCCATGGCTATCCTCCATGAGTCCGGACCCTGGACCGCCCGAGGGAGGGGGTCCCCCCAGCGAAGCGAGGGGGAGGGCCGTTCCGGACCCCACGGAACGAAAGGCCGCCCAGATGGAGACGACGAGCAGCAGCCGGTTCGCGGTGCAGCCCGCCGAAGCGCCGACCGCCGCAGCAGCCGAGCACGACCCGAACGACCCGCAGGCACCGCACGACCCGCAGGGCGCGCAGGCCGCGCCCGCGGACCCGCAGGACCCCGCCGCGCCCGCCCCGGCACCCCGCCGGACGGCAGCGCCGTTCCTCGCCGCCGACTTCCCCTGGTACGGGCTGGACGGCGCCTTCACCGGCCCCCGCTGGCTGATGCAGGTCGGCGCCGCCGCCGACGGCACCGTGGAGCACGGCTCCACCGGCCACGGCGACGAGCCCTCCGTCCGCGGAGAGCTCGCCACCGGGGAGAAGGAGCGCTTCGCGGTGGTCGTCACCGTCGCGAGCAACCCGCTGCGCCGCAGCGCCGACGGCACCGGCACCCTGGAGGCCACCTCGGTCGCCACGGCGGCCTGGCTGGCCGGCTCCGGGCTGCTGGCCTACAGCTGGCCCGGGCAGATGGACCACACCCTGCGCAGCGAATGGCTGGACCAGCAGACGGAGGCCGCCTGGGAGCTCGCCGACGACCTCGGCGGCGAGGACTGGTCGACGCTGTCCCTGCCGGTGGACGGGGAGCCGACGCCCTTCCACTACCGCGAGTCGGAGTTCGGCTGGGTCCTGGCCGGCTCCACCGGCGCGGGGGTGCACCTCGGCGCGTACGGGCGGGGCATGAGCGCGTACGGCCTCGGGTTCTGCGCGATCGAGGACCTCGGCTCGTACGAGTAGACCGCCCGCGGCACGCGCGACGGCCCCGCGGAGCGTTCCGCGGGGCCGTCGCGCGTGGTCCGTCCGGGTCGGGCGCCCGGTCCGGGCGGGTCAGAACTTGTTGCGCGGGGTGATGCCCAGGGACATGCCCGACAGGCCGCGCGCGCGGCCGCCCAGCTTGCCCGCGATGGCCCGCAGCGCCGCGCCGGCCGGGGAGTCCGGGTCGGACAGCACGACCGGCGTGCCGTCGTCGCCGCCCTCGCGCAGCCGGACGTCGATCGGGATGGAACCCAGCACCGGCACGGACGCGCCGACCGTCTTGGTCAGGCCGTCGGCGACCCTCTGGCCGCCGCCCGAGCCGAACACGTCGACCATCTCGTCGCAGTGCGGGCAGGGCAGGCCCGACATGTTCTCGACGACGCCGACGATCTTCTGGTGGGTCTGCACGGCGATCGAGCCGGCCCGCTCCGCGACCTCGGCCGCGGCCTGCTGCGGGGTGGTGACCACGAGGATCTCGGCGTTCGGCACCAGCTGGGCCACCGAGATCGCGATGTCGCCGGTGCCCGGCGGCAGGTCCAGCAGCAGGACGTCCAGGTCGCCCCAGAACACGTCGGCCAGGAACTGCTGGAGGGCGCGGTGCAGCATCGGGCCGCGCCAGACCACCGGCGCGTTGCCGGGGGTGAACATGCCGATGGAGATGACCTTCACGCCGTGTGCCGATGGCGGCATGATCATGTTCTCGACCTGGGTGGGACGGCCCTCGACGCCCAGCATCCGCGGCACGCTGTGGCCGTAGATGTCCGCGTCGACCACGCCGACCTTCAGCCCGTCCGCCGCCATCGCCGCGGCCAGGTTGACGGTGACCGAGGACTTGCCGACGCCGCCCTTGCCGGACGCGACCGCGTACACGCGGGTCAGCGAGCCCGGCTTGGCGAACGGCACCTCGCGCTCGGCGGTGCCGCCGCGCAGCGTGGCCGCCAGGTCCTTGCGCTGCTCGTCGCTCATCACGTCGAGGGTGACCGCGACGGAGGTGACGCCCGGGACCGTCTCCACGGCCTCGGTGACGTTCTTGGTGATGGTCTCGCGCATCGGGCAGCCCGACACCGTCAGGTACACGGTGACCGCGACCGCGCCGCCGTCGCCGATCTCCACCGATTTGACCATGCCGAGCTCGGTGATCGGCCGGTGGATCTCGGGGTCGTTCACCGTCGCCAGCGCGTCCAGGATCGCGTCCTGCCCGGGTACTGCGGCGGCGTCGGCGGAGCTTGTGTCGGTAGCCATGACCCGATGGTACGGCGCCGCGGCGCGCGCCAGGAAAGCCCGTCAGCGGTCGCCTTCGTCACGTTCGGCGGGCAGCAGCCGCCGCTCGTCCATCTCCTTGATCAGGTCCTGGAACTCGGAGCGGATCCAGTCGCGCGTGGCGACCTCGCCCAGACCCATCCGCAGGGCGGCGATCTCCCTCGTCAGGTACTCCGTGTCGGCGATGGACCGCTCGTTCTGCTTGCGGTCCTGCTCCAGGTTGACCCGGTCGCGGTCGTCCTGCCGGTTCTGCGCGAGCAGGATCAGCGGGGCGGCGTAGGAGGCCTGCAGGGACAGCATCAGCGTCAGGAAGATGAAGGGGTACTGGTCGAAGCGCAGGTGGACCGGGGCGAAGATGTTCCACAGCACCCAGGCGATGATGACGATCGTCATCCAGACGATGAACCGGCCCGTGCCGAGGAAGCGCGCCACCCGCTCCGAGAGCCGCCCGAAGGCCTCCGGGTCGTACTCGGGCAGCAGCGAGCGCCGCGGGGCCCGCGGCAGGTCGAGGCGGGCCCGCTGCCGGGCCAGCGCCCCCGGCCCGGCGGCCGCCTTGGCCCGCTCGGCCCGCTGCTCGGCCCGCTCGGCGCGTTCCGCCCGCTCGGCCCGGTCGGCGTTCTTCTGCACCCGGTCGGCCGCGTCCTCCAGCCGGTCCGACAGACCCTGGTCGCGCCCGCGCGAGCGGCCCTGGTCCCGGCGCCGGTCGCGCTCGCCGCGTCCCCGCTCAGTGGCCACGTACGGCCTCCTCGGAATGGAAGTCCGTCTCCCGCCAGTCGTCCGGCAGAAGGTGGTCCAGCACGTCGTCCACGGTCACGGCGCCCAGCAGCGAGCCGCTCTCGTCGACCACCGGCACCGCCACCATGTTGTAGGCCGCCAGGTAGCTCGTCACCACCGCCAGCGAGGCGTCGGGGCGCAGCGGCGGCAGCCCCGTGTCCACGATCGAGCTGACGAGCGTGAACGGCGGGTCCCGCAGCAGCCGCTGGAAGTGGACCGTGCCCAGGTACTTGCCCGTCGGCGTCTCGTCCGGCGGCCGGCACACGTACACCTGCGCCGCCAGGGCCGGCGACAGGTCCGACTGGCGCACCCGGGCCAGCGCGTCGGCCACCGTCGCGTCGGGCCGCAGCACGATCGGCTCGGTCGTCATCAGCCCGCCCGCGGTGTTCTCCTCGTACGACATCAGCCGCCGCACGTCGGCCGCGTCGTCCGGCCGCATCAGCGTGAGCAGCCGCTCCTTGTCGTCCTCCGGCAGCTCGGACAGCAGGTCGGCCGCGTCGTCCGGGTCCATCGCCTCCAGGACGTCGGCGGCCCGCTCCTCCTTCAGCTTGCCGAGGATCTCCACCTGCTCGTCCTCCGGCAGCTCCTCCATGACGTCCGCCAGCCGGTCGTCGTCGAGGGCGTTGGCCACCTCGGCGCGACGCTTGGGCGTCAGGTGGTGCAGCACGTTCGCCACGTCGGCCGGGCGCATCTGCTCGAAGGTCGCGACCAGGTTCTCGGCGCCCTGCCCGTGCTCCTCCAGCGAGAGGCCCGTCACCGCCGACCACTCCACCGTCAGGGTCTCGCCGCGCCGGCGCAGCGCCCCCGACTTGCCCTTGCGCACGAAGATGCGGTCGATCTCCCAGTCCCGGCGGGCCGGCAGCTGCTGGATGGCCACGTCCAGGACGGTGACCTCCTCGCCGTCCGCGACCAGCCTGACCCTGCGGTCCAGCAGCTCGCCGAGGACCAGCCGCTCGGTGGGGCGCTGCTCGAAGCGCCGCATGTTGACCACGCCGGTCGTGATGACCTGCCCGGACTCCACGCCCGTGACCCGGGTCATCGGCAGGAAGATCCGGCGCCGGCTGACCACCTCGACCACCAGACCCAGCAGCCGCGGCGGGCGGCCGCCGACGCGCAGCATCGCCACGAGGTCGCGGACGCGGCCGACCTGGTCGCCGTTGGGGTCGAAGACGGGCACACCCGACAGATGCGAGACGAAGATCCGCGGGGCGCCTGCAGCCATCCGAGCGCCTCCTAGAGCGTCATCCACCAGTCCTGCCGCCCCTCAGGCTAGCCCGTGCCGCCGCCGACCGTCCTGGTGGGGCGGTCCGGCCGGGGTGCGCCCGGGGGGCTGACGGCGCCCGGCCTACGGGCGGGTACGCTGCCTGCTGCCCGCAGACGCACGACGAGAGGCACGCGCACGTGACCGCCTACTTCCCCGCCGCACGGCTGCGCCGGGCCGCCCTGGTCGGTGCGTTGTGCGCGGGCCTCGCCGTCACCGGTACGGGCTGCGGCGAGGACCCCGACGAGGGCACCAACGGGGTCGGCAAGCTCACCGCCGACAAGATCGAGGCGAAGGCGAAGGCCGCGGCGACCGAGGCCGAGGCGGTGCACCTGTCCGGCACGCTGGTGAGCGGCGGCAAGTCCTTCACCCTCGACATGCGGCTGAAGTCGGACGGCGGCTCGGGCGAGGTGAAGTCGTCCGAGGACACCTTCCAGCTGCTGCGGGTCGGCGACCAGCTGTACCTGAAGGCGAGCGCCGCCTTCTGGGGCCAGTCCGACTCGGCCGGCAAGCTCGGCGACAAGTACGTCAAGGTGCCCCAGAGCGACCCCACCTACAAGCAGTTCCGCGGCTTCACCGAGATGGACGTCCTGCTCGACGGGCTGCTCGGCCTCCAGGGCACGCTGGCCAAGGGCTCCTACGCCAAGGTCGGCCACACCCGCGTCGTGCAGGTCACCGCGGACCAGGGCAAGGGCGGCAAGCTGTCGGTGTCCCTGGAGGGGACCCCCTACCCGCTGCTCCTGGAGCGCGCGGGCGGCGCCGGCCGGGTGGAACTCGCCGAGTGGGGCAAGCCGTTCCCGCTCGCACCGCCGGCCGAGGACCAGACCGTCGACTACGGCTCCCAGCTGCCCACCACCAAGGACCAGAGCGCCGGCGGCGCGGTCCCGGCCCCCTCCAAGGGCGCGGGCCAGGGCTCGAACCCGGGCACCCCGTAGGGCGGGTCCCGGGATCCTAGGCCGGCTTCCGCTTCCGCTTCAGCAGCAGCCTCGGCAGCGCCGCCGGGACGGGCCGGCGGGTCGTCGCGGGGGAGCCCGGCGGGACGGCGGCCAGCGAGCCGTCCGGCAGCCCGGGGTGCACCGACCGGGGCTCCAGCCGCAGCAGCCGGCACTCGCGCGCCCACCGCTCCGTCATCCCCTCCGAGTCGGGCGCGTTCAGCCGCTTGCCCTTGAGCTCGGCGACCGCGGCCGTCCACTCCTCGCCGCGGGGCGCCAGCTCCCGTACCGTCGCCGTCCAGGCCACCAGCCGGCCGCCCTTGTCCTTGCTGCGCACGGTCACCTCCGCGGGCGCGCCGTCCGCCAGCCCGGGGAACGGCTGCTCACCGGGCCCGTCGCCCAGCACGTGCGCCGCGCCGTCCACCCAGGCGTGCCACAGGGCGCGGTCGGCCCCGGCGCCCCGGACCCAGATGAGACCGGACTTCTTCGTGGCCTCCTCGACGAGGGCCAGGTCGAGCGTGGTCAGAGTCATGCGGACCAGAGTAGGGGCTGGGGCGGTGCGGTTCAGAGCCAGCCGTGGCGGCGCAGCGCCCGGTGGATGGTGAAGCAGATCCCCACGATCGAGGCCATCACCATCGGGTAGCCGTACTTCCACTGGAGCTCGGGCATGTGCTCGAAGTTCATCCCGTACACCCCGCAGATCATCGTGGGCACGGCGATGATCGCCGCCCAGGAGGTGATCTTGCGCATGTCCTCGTTCTGGGCGACCGTCGCCTGCGCCAGGTTGGCCTGGAGGATGGAGTTCAGCAGCTCGTCGAAGCCGACGACCTGCTCGTGCACCCGGGACAGGTGGTCGGCTACGTCCCGGAAGTACTTCTGGATGTCCGGGTCCACCAGCCGCATCGGCCGCTCGCTCAGCAGCTCCATCGGGCGCAGCAGCGGGGAGACGGCCCGCTTGAACTCCAGCACCTCGCGCTTGAGCTGGTAGATGCGGCCCGCGTCGCCGCCGCGCACGGCCCCCTTGGCGGGCGCCGCGAAGACCTCGCTCTCCACCTGGTCGATGTCGTCCTGGACGGCCGCGGCGACCGCGATGTACCCGTCCACGACGTGGTCGGCGATGGAGTGCAGCACCGACGAGGCGCCCTTGGCGAGGAGGTCGGGGTCGCCCTGGAGGCGGTGGCGCAGGCCCTTGAGGGAGCCCTGTCCGCCGTGCCGCACGGTGATGACGAAGTCGGGGCCGGTGAAGCACATCACCTCACCGGTCTCCACCACCTCGCTGGTGGCGGTCAGTTCGGCGTGCTCCACGTAGTGGATCGTCTTGAAGACGGTGAACAGGGTGTCGTCGTAGCGCTCCAGCTTGGGCCGCTGGTGCGCGTGCACCGCGTCCTCGACCGCCAGCGGGTGCAGCCCGAAGGTCGCGGCGATCCCGGCGAACTCGGCCTCGGTCGGCTCGTGCAGCCCGATCCAGGCGAAGCCGCCGTCCTCGCGTACCCGCCGCATCGCCTCGCGGGGCGTCAGGCACGCGGGCCCGGGACCCGAGGGGACGCGCCGGCCGTCGCGGTACACGGCGCAGTCGACGACCGCGCTGCTCGCGGACGGATCGCGGGTGGTGTCGTAGCCGGACTGGGCCGGGGCGGTCTTGCGCAGCGACGGACGGACGGCCGCACGCAGGTAGGGCAGCATCGACATGGCAGGCTCCTTCGCGCGCACGGCAGCGGGCCGTACGGGTGGGAGGCCCCCTCCGGAGGCGCGGCCGCTGCGGGCGGACGGGCCTGGGCAGGGGGTAACAGGACGGAGGACAAAGTTCTGCCGTCGCTCTTCTACTGATCAGAAGATCACAGGGGGCGGGAAGCGCCCGTCACAGAAGCGGAAGAGCGGCTGGTACTGCACGATCGACTTCGATCCACCGCAGCCCCACCTCCTCCGGCCGGTCCCCCGTGAGGGACGTCCTGTTGCCGGGCGGTGCCGATGCGGCTCCCCCGGCCAACGCTGGACGGGGCCCGCTGCGTGCGGCCCCGACCAGCTGACCACACTAACAGCCGACGGATGGTCAAGACCCGCCCTTTACCCGGCTGATACGAGTTCTATGCTCACTTCATGGCAGAAATTCTGGCCCTCGTCGAGGCCCGGCTGCGCACCGCGTTCGGCGAGCCCGACGCCCGCGCCGCCGTCACCTTCCTGGGCACCGACCGCATCGAGGTACTCCGCTTCGCCGAGGGCGACCTCGTGCGGTACGCGACCCTCGGGATGTCCGCACACCCGATGACCGATCCGACCGCCGTGGTCGCCGACCCCGTGCGCGGCCCGCGCGCCGAGCTGGTGCTGACCGTGCGGGCCGGGCGGGCGCCCACCGACAAGCTGCTCCGGCCGCTCGCCGTGCTGGCCGCGTCCCCGCAGGTGGAGGGCCTGATCGTGGCCCCCGGTGCCTCGCTGGACGTGGGGGCGCCGCTCTGGGACGGGGCGCCGTTCAGCTCGGTCCTGGTCGCCGAGCCGGGCGGTCTGGTGGACGACCTGGAACTGGACGAGCCGCTGGACCCGGTGCACTTCCTGCCGCTCCTGCCGATGACGGCGAACGAGGCGGCCTGGAAGCGCGTGCACGGTGCGGCGGCCCTCCAGGAGCGATGGCTCGCGCGCGGCACGGATCTGCGGGACCCTCTGCGTACGGCGGTCGCCCTGGACTGAACCCGTACCCGTACCGGCACCGGGCGCCCGGAAGGGTGATCGCGTCTTGACGGCGCGCCGGGCGGGGAGGAGCGTGGCATCTTATGAGGGGCGAACCGAGTTGCCCGAAGTGCGGTGGCCGGGTCAGGGCGCCCGGCCTCTTCTCCGACTCCTGGCAGTGCGCCGCGCACGGCACCGTCCACCCCCTGCAACCCGTCATCCCGCCCAGCGTCGAGGGCCTGGGCGTCGTGGTGCACCGGGCCCGGGTGCCGGTGTGGATGCCGTGGCCGCTGCCGGTGGGCTGGCTGTTCACCGGAGTGGCGTCCGCCGGTGACGACCGCAGCGGCGGGCGGGCCACGGCCGTCGCCTGCTCCGGTCCCGGGCCGCTCGGCGGCATCGGGGAGCTGCTGCTCGTGGCCGAGGAACTGGGCGTGGGCCTGGGCGCGCGGTACGCCGGCATCGACGGCCCGGACCCCGGCTCCGCCATCGACGTCTCCGCGCCGCCGCACGCCAAGGTCGTCGCGGCCGGCCGCCCCACCCCGCTGTGGCACGTGACCGGGGCCCCCGACGACCGGGCGGTCTTCGCGGGCGAGGCGCGCGGCCTGTGGCTCTGGGCGATCGTCTGGCCGGAGCAGTCGGGCCTGCTGATGTACGACGAACTGGTCCTCACCGACCTGCGCGACGCCGGCGCCGAAGTGGAACTGCTGCCCTGCGGCGCCCTGAGCCCCCGCGTCCTCGGCCCGTCCTGACCGGGGAGGCCCGACCGGGCCCGTCGCACCGCCCCGCGCCGGGCTGACCTGCGGCGGCGCGGGGCCGCGGCCGGTCGGGGCGGATCGCGGGGGCCCGCGGCGCGGTTATCCTGGAGCGTCCCCCGTCCGTACGATCCCCGGAGTCAGGCTGTGCGCATCGACCTGCACGCCCACTCCACGGCGTCCGACGGTACGGACACCCCCGCCGAGCTGGTGCGCAACGCCGCCGGTGCCGGGCTGGACGTGGTCGCGCTGACCGACCACGACACCGTGGGCGGGTACGCCGAGGCCCTGGCGGCGCTGCCCGCCGGGTTGACGCTGGTGACCGGGGCCGAGCTGTCCTGCCGGCTCGACGGGGTCGGGGTGCACCTGCTCGCCTACCTCTTCGACCCCGAGGAGCCCGAGTTCGCCCGCGAGCGCGAGCTCGTCCGCGACGACCGCGTCCCGCGCGCCCGGGCCATGGTCGCCGCGCTGCGCGCCCTCGGCGTGGACATCACCTGGGAGCAGGTCGCCCGGATCGCCGGCGAGGGCTCCGTGGGCCGGCCGCACGTCGCGGCCGCGCTGGTGGAGCTGGGGGTCGTGGCGAGCGTCTCGGACGCCTTCACCCCCGACTGGCTCGCCGACGGCGGCCGCGCGCACGCGGAGAAGCACGAGCTCGACCCCTTCGACGCCGTGCGCCTCGTCAAGGCGGCCGGCGGCGTCACCGTCCTCGCGCACCCGGCGGCCGCCCGGCGCGGCCGCTGCGTGCCCGACTCCGCGCTGGCCGCCCTGGCCGGAGCGGGCCTGGACGGCATCGAGGTCGACCACATGGACCACGACCCCGCCACCCGCGCGCGGCTGCGCGCCCTGGCGGCGGACCTGGACCTGCTCACCACCGGGTCGAGCGACTACCACGGCAGCCGCAAGACCTGCCGCCTCGGGGAGTACACCACCGACCCCGAGATCTACGGCGAGATCACCCGCCGCGCGACGGGGGCCTTCCCCGTGCCGGGCGCCGGCGGACGGCACCGGTAGCAGGGCCGCGCGCCCGCTCCCCCCGTCCCGCCCTCTTCGCACCACCCCCTCTCCCGCAAGGCATCACTGTGTTCGACTTCGCCGTCTTCGGCTCCCTCTTCCTCACCCTTTTCGTGATCATGGATCCCCCGGGGATCACGCCGATCTTCCTCGCCCTGACCTCGGGCCGCCCCGCCAAGGTGCAGCGCCGCATGGCCTGGCAGGCGGTCTGCGTGGCCTTCGGCGTCATCGCCGTCTTCGGCCTCTGCGGCCAGCAGATCCTGGACTACCTGCACGTCTCGGTCCCGGCCCTGATGATCGCCGGCGGGCTGCTGCTCCTGCTGATCGCCCTCGACCTGCTCACCGGCAAGACCGACGAGCCCAAGCAGACCAAGGACGTCAACGTCGCCCTGGTCCCGCTCGGCATGCCGCTGCTGGCCGGTCCCGGCGCGATCGTCTCGGTCATCCTGGCCGTGCAGAAGGCCGACGGGGTCACCGGTCAGGTCTCCGTCTGGTCGGCGATCGTCGCCATGCACCTGGTGCTCTGGTTCACCATGCGCTACTCGCTGGTGATCATCCGGGTGATCAAGGACGGCGGCGTCGTCCTCGTGACGCGGCTGGCGGGCATGATGCTCTCCGCGATCGCCGTACAGCAGATCATCAACGGCGTGCTCCAGGTCGTGCGCGGCGCCTGAGGGCCCCGCGCCCGACCCCGCACATGCGAACGCCCCCGGACCGGTGACGGTGCGGGGGCGTCGACGTGTGCGAGAACGGACGGGCGTCAGACGGACGCCGACTCGGCCGGTCGGATCAGAATGCGCTGGCCGACAGCGGCGGCCTGCTGCACGATCCGGTTGACGGAGGCCGCGTCCACGACGGTGCTGTCCACGGCGGACCCGTCGACGTCGTCCAGGCGCAGAATCTCGAAGCGCACGGGGCGTCTCCCTTCGTCGGTGTTTCTCCTTGTACAGGGTTAACGAAGTGCAAGAGGCAAACATTCCCTACGCTAAGGAAATTTTTTCACAGCCTAAGCACTAGCCTCGTCACGCACGGCAGCAGGAGTCCCAGAACGAGGCCAGTGCACCTGCCGTGACCTGCGGATTCTCCGCGTTCGGGGAGTGCTCGGCGCCCTCCACCACCACCCGGGCCGCTCCCAGCCGCCGCGCCATGTCGTCCATCAGCGGCACCGGCCACGCGTAGTCCACCGTCCCCGACAGCACCAGCTTCGGCAGCGCCACGGCCGCCAGCTCCGCCACCCGGTCCGGCTCGCAGATCAGTGCGCGGCCCGTGGCGATCAGCTGCTCCGGGACCGTCTCCAGCCACCGCTCGCGCAGGAACGCGGTCAGCTCGCCGGAGTCCGGCGACGCGTCCTGCGGGTCGTGCGCGCGCATCGCCGCCCAGACCCCGGGCATGTCCTCCCGCAGCGCCTCCAAGGCGGCCACCAGCAGCTTCGTACGGGCCTGCTGCTCCTCGGCGATGGCGGCCGGCCCGCTGCTCAGCAGGGTCAGCGACGCGAAGGGCGCCGGGTCGCGCAGGACGGCCGCGCGGGCGATCAGACCGCCCAGCGAGTGCCCGACCAGGTGCACCGGACCCGCGTCCAGCGCGCGGACCTGTGCGAGGACGTCCCGCGCCAGTTCCTCCAGCGCGTACGCGTCCTCCTCGCGCGGTCCCGGGCTCTGGTACTGCCCGCGCCCGTCGACCGCCAGCACCCGGTACCCGGCGGCCGCCAGCGGCTCCAGCAGGGCGACGAAGTCCTCCTTGCTGCCCGTGAACCCGGGGAGCAGCAGGGCGGTGCCGCGGACCGGCTCGCCGGCCTCGTGCACGGCGAAACCACCGCGCCCGGTGTCCAGGAGGTACGCGCGGGCGGTGGGCGGCAGGGTGAGGCGCGGCGGCTTGCTCATGGCCCCGAGGCTACCGGCCCGTACCGGTGCGGGCCCGGCGGATGCGCCGAAGGCCCGGCCCCCGCACAGGGGGGCCGGGCCTTCGACGGCGGTGCCTACGCCTCGGGCGCGGACGCCGTCTTGCGCGTACGGGTGCGCTTCGGCTTGACCGCGGCCTCCTCGCCCGCGGCGGCGGCCGGAGCCTCCGGAGCGGACGCGGCGGCCTTGCGCGGCCGAGTGGTCCGGCGGGCCTTCACCGGCTCCACCGGCGGGGCCATCTGGAAGTCGGGCTCCGGCGCGGTCTCGACGACCCGGCGCATGCGGGGCCGGCGGGGCTGCTCGGGGGCCTCCTCGACCTGGACCACCGAGGGCAGCGGGGCGACCGCGGCCTTGCGGGGGGTCCGGGTGCGCTTCGGCTTGGCCGGAGCCTCCTCGGCGACCGGGGCGGGGGCCTCGGCCACGGCCGGAGCCTCGACCACGGCCGGAGCCTCGACCACGGCGGCCTCGACGACCGCGGCGGCGGCCTTGCGGGGGGTCCGGGTGCGCTTCGGCTTGGCCGGAGCCTCGTCGGCGACCGCGGCCGGAGCCTCGGACACCGCGACGGCCTCGGCGACGGGAGCCGCCTCGGCCACGACGACCGCGGCGGCCTCGACCGCGGCGGCCGGCGCCGGGACGGTCGCCCGGGTACGGCGGCGGCGCGGCCTGCGCGGCTCGTCGGCGGCCGGGGAGTCCGCGGGGGCCTCCACCGGGGTCACCGGCGTCACGGCGGCCACACCGGCCACCTCGGCACCGAGCTCGGCGCCACCCCGCGTGCGGCGGCGCTGGCGCGGCGTACGGGTACGGGCCGGACGGTCCTCGACCACCGCGGCGGCCGCGGCCGGCGCGGAGCGGACGCCACGGCCACCGCGGCCGCCGGTCTCGCCCAGGTCCTCCAGGTCCTCCGCCTTCAGGCCCGCCCGCGTGCGCTCGGAGCGCGGCAGGGTGCCCTTGGTGCCGGCCGGGATGTTCATCTCCTCGAACAGGTGCGCAGACGTGGAGTACGTCTCGACCGGGTCGTGGAAGTCCAGCCCCAGCGCCTTGTTGATCAGCTGCCAGCGCGGGATGTCGTCCCAGTCCACCAGGGTGACGGCGATGCCCTTCTTGCCCGCGCGGCCGGTGCGGCCCACCCGGTGCAGGAAGGTCTTCTCGTCCTCCGGCGTCTGGTAGTTGATGACGTGCGTGACGCCCTCGACGTCGATGCCGCGGGCGGCGACGTCGGTGCACACCAGCACGTCGACCTTGCCGTTGCGGAACGCGCGCAGCGCCTGCTCGCGCGCACCCTGGCCCAGGTCGCCGTGGACGGCGCCCGAGGCGAAGCCGCGCTTCTCCAGCTGCTCGGCGATGTCGGCCGCCGTGCGCTTGGTGCGGCAGAAGATCATGGCCAGGCCGCGGCCCTCGGCCTGCAGGATGCGGGAGACGAGCTCCGGCTTGTCCATGTTGTGCGCGCGGAAGACGTGCTGCGCGGTGTTGGCGACGGTGGCGCCCTCACCGTCCTCCGAGGCGGCGCGGATGTGCGTGGGCTGCGTCATGTACCGGCGGGCCAGGCCGATGACCGCGCCCGGCATGGTCGCCGAGAACAGCATGGTCTGGCGCTTCGGCGGCAGGTAGCCCATGATCCGCTCGACGTCGGGCAGGAAGCCCAGGTCGAGCATCTCGTCGGCCTCGTCCAGGACCAGGGCCCGCACGTGCGACAGGTCGAGCTTCTTCTGGCCGGCCAGGTCGAGCAGGCGGCCCGGGGTGCCGACGATGATGTCGACGCCCTTCTTGAGCGCCTCGACCTGGGGCTCGTACGCGCGGCCGCCGTATATGGCGAGGACGCGGACGTTGCGGACCTTGCCCGCGGTCAGCAGGTCGTTGGTCACCTGGGTGCAGAGCTCGCGGGTCGGAACCACCACGAGGGCCTGCGGGGCGTCCGTCAGCTGGTCGGGACGGGCCCGGCCCGCCTCGACGTCCGCGGGGACGGTGACCCGCTCCAGCAGGGGCAGGCCGAAGCCCAGCGTCTTGCCGGTGCCGGTCTTGGCCTGGCCGATGACGTCCGTGCCGGAAAGGGCGACGGGGAGGGTCATCTCCTGGATCGGGAAGGGGGAAACGATGCCGACGGCTTCAAGGGCTTCGGCGGTCTCGGGGAGGATCCCGAGGTCACGGAACGTAGTCAGGGTGCTGCCTCTTCTGTGAGACGCGGCGCGAGGCGGCGAGGGGGGTCGTACCGTGCCGGGCTTGCAGTACTGCGACGTACGTACAAAGCTGCGCGGGACCACTGGCCTTCGCTCAAGCGCTCGTACCGCTGAGGGGGCCCCTCGTGCGGCGGCAGCACGCATGAGCGCGCGCACCACACCGAGGGCGGGTCGGTTGGAGCCGATCGGGCCACCGACCGGGCATCCTCATTCGGATGGCCCGCCGAGTTTCCGGCAGGCGCATTACCACTGTACCCCGGAATCGCGCAGCCGTGTGGGGTGAATTCACTGGGTAGGCGCGTTTACGTGGACGGAAGGCGATCGCGCGGGGTGACTTGCGACGCCTTTCGGCGGGCTATTGTGCGGAGCATGTCGACCGTAGAAAACGCCTCGCCCGCCGACGACAGCGCCTCCGACGGAGCCGGGGGCATCGCCGCTCAGGACTGGGCGACCGCCTCTGCCTCGCCGCAGTACCGGGCCGCCGTCGTGGACCTCCTCGGCGCGCTCGCGTACGGGGAACTGGCGGCCTTCGAGCGCCTCGCCGAGGACGCCAAGCTCGCGCCCACCCTCGACGACAAGGCCGAGCTCGCCGCGATGGCCTCCGCCGAGTTCCACCACTTCGAGCGGCTGCGCGACCGGCTCTCCGCCATCGACGTCGAGCCCACCCCGGCGATGGAGCCCTTCGCGAAGGGCGTCGACGACTTCCACCGCCAGACGGCCCCCTCGGACTGGCTGGAGGGCCTGGTCAAGGCGTACGTCGGCGACTCGATCGCCAGCGACTTCTACCGCGAGGTCGCCACCCACCTGGACACCGACACCCGCGCGCTCGTGCTCGGCGTGCTCGACGACACCGGCCACGGCAACTTCGCCGTGGAGAAGGTGCGCGCCGCGATCGAGGCCGACCCGCGCTGCGGCGGCCGGCTCGCGCTGTGGGCCCGCCGGCTGATGGGCGAGGCCCTCTCGCAGGCCCAGCGCGTGGTCGCCGAGCGCGACGCGCTCTCCACCATGCTCGTCGGGGGCGTGGACGGGATGGCCGCGGGCTTCGACCTGGCGGCGGTGGGCGAGATGTTCACCCGGATCACCAAGGCCCACACCAAGCGCATGGCCGCCCTCGGCCTCGCCGCCTGAGGCACGCCGCCTCCGGGCGGCACGGCGCACGGCCCGGCCCCGGCGCGGAGACCTCCGCGCCGGGGCCGGGCCGTGTCCGCTCACCCCCGCGAGGGGAGCGTAAACGGAGTCCGCGGCGGACGGCGGCGGGCGCCGGGCACCGGCCGCAGCAGCAGCGACAGCACGACCGCCGACACCAGGCCGCCGCCGATGATGGACACGGTCACGGTGATGTCCCCGGGGCCCATCGCGAAGTGCGTGAGGTACGTCCCGAACAGGGCGCCGAGCACGCCGCTGACCAGTACCACTCTCCTGGAGGGCAGCCGCCGTCCCAGCACTCGCGTGGCCGCTCCGGACAGGGCGAGGCCCAGAAGAGCAGAGCCGAGCACTTCGATCAGCGGCATGGAGGTCCCTCCCGTACGTCAGGGCAAAGCGGGTCACTGCCGTCCTACCCGAACCGGAACAAAGGGAAACGGCCCGGCGGACTCAACCACCGGACCGTTCCACTCAGTTCTCGCCCGTGCGGGCCACCGCGTCAGAGCGCGCCGAAACCGACCTTGCGGGTGCTCGGCTCGCCCAGGTCCACGTAGGACAGGCGGTCGGACGGCACCAGGACCTTGCGGCCCTTGACGTCGGTGAGGCTGAGCAGCGGCGCCGTGCCGGACAGGGCGGCCGTGACGATGCCCTCCAGCTCCTCGGCGCTCAGGTCGCTCTCCAGCACGATCTCCCGGGGTGCGTGCTGCACGCCGATCTTGACCTCCACGGCTTTGTCCCTCCGACGGTCCGTTGCGCGCTATCAGCCGCGCCGTACGCGGACCACATTAGCCCGGAGAGGGGACGAAGCCGCGCGCAGCGCAAACGCTCGCAGCGAACAGCGGGGCCGGGTCAGCCCTCGACGCCGCCCTCGCTGCCGTGCAGCGGGAACCCGGCGATGCCCCGCCAGGCCAGCGACGTCAGCAGGCCGACCGCGGTGTCCCGGGGGACCGGGCTCGCACTGGACAGCCAGTAGCGGGCCACCACCTGCGAGACCCCGCCCAGGCCCACGGCCAGCAGCATCGACTCGTCCCGGGACAGGCCGGTGTCCTCCGCGATGACCTCGCAGATGGCCTCGGCGCACTGGAGCGAGACCCGGTCCACGCGCTCGCGCACCGCCGGCTCGTTCGTCAGGTCCGACTCGAACACGAGCCGGAAGGCGCCGCCCTCGTCCTCCACGTACGCGAAGTAGGCGTCCATCGTGGCGGCCACGCGCAGCTTGTTGTCCGTGGTCGACGCGAGCGCGGTGCGCACGGCGAGCAGCAGGGACTCGCAGTGCTGGTCCAGCAGCGCCAGGTAGAGGTCGAGCTTGCCCGGGAAGTGCTGGTAGAGCACCGGCTTGCTGACTCCGGCACGCTCGGCGATGTCGTCCATCGCCGCGGCGTGGTACCCCTGCGCGACGAATACCTCCTGGGCCGCGCCCAGCAGCTGGTTGCGCCGGGCTCGGCGCGGCAGTCGGGTTCCCCGCGGACGCGCTGCTTCGGTCTGCTCGATGGCGCTCACGCCGCCTCCCACTTTCTCTAAGAACACAGTGCGCTCTGCGCCGCGCCCGCCATCGTACTTTTCGGTAACCGAATCTGGTGGGTTCAAGCCGAGTTTTCTCGCGGTACGGACCGCCTGAGACGCTGGTCAGCGGTAGTCGTCCTCGTCCAGCGGCACCACCCGCGCCTGCTCCGCCGCGTCGCCGTCCGCGGCCTCGCCCCCCTCCACGCCGGTGACCGGCTCGTCCTCGTCCGGGACCAGCTCCGCGAGCTGCTCGGCGACGTCCGCCTCGGGCGCCTCCGGGTCGATGCCCTCGGGCACCCCGTCCCGGAAGGTGTCCGGCTCCGCAGGGTCGACAGTCATACCGCTGCCCTCGATTCCTCGTGCCCCCTTCGAGCCTAGGAGGATCGGGGGCGCCCCGCTACGCGGACCGCGCGGACGCTGTGACCGCGAACACAAGAAGACCGACGTGATCGTCTCGTAACATTGGCGGCATGTCTTCGACCGAGCTGCCGGGTGTGCGGTCCACCGCCGAACCGTCCCCCCTGGTGGGAGCGGTCCGGCTGGCCGAGGGTGAGCAGGTGCGCACCGTCGTGCTGCCCGGACTGGAGCTGAACCTCCGGTTCCGGCCGTCCGCGCGCACCGGCCTGCCGCCCGCCCTCTTCGTGCACGGACTCGGTGGTTCCTCGCAGAACTGGTCCGCGCTCATGGCCGAACTGGCCGGCACCGTCGACGGCGAGGCCCTCGACCTGCCCGGCTTCGGCTGGTCCCCGCCGCCCGCCGACCGCGACTACTCCGTGACCGCGCACGCCCGCGCCGTCATCCGGCACCTCGACGCCGCCGGACGCGGGCCGGTGCACCTCTTCGGCAACTCCCTGGGCGGCGCCGTGTCCACCCGCGTCGCGGCCGTCCGGCCCGACCTGGTGCGCACGCTGACGCTCGTCTCGCCGGCCCTGCCCGAGCTGCGCGTGCAGCGCTCCGCGGTGCCGACCGCGCTGCTCGCCGTCCCCGGAGTGGCCGCGCTCTTCGGCCGGCTGACCCGCGGCGTCACGGCCGAACAGCGCACCCGCGGGGTGACGGGCCTCTGCTACGGAGACCCCTCCCGGGTGACCCCGGAGGGCTTCGGGGCCGCGGTGGAGGAGATGGAGCGCCGGATGGCGCTGCCGTACTTCTGGGACGCGATGACCCGCTCCTCGCGCGGCATCGTCGACGCCTACACCCTCGGCGGACAGCACGGACTGTGGCGCCAGGCCCAGCGGGTTCTCGCCCCGGCCCTGCTGGTCTACGGTGGCCGGGACCAGTTGGTCTCGTACCGTATGGCCCGCAAGGCCGCCGCGGCCTTCCGGGGTTCGCGGCTGCTGTGCCTCCCCGAGGCCGGGCACGTGGCGATGATGGAGTACCCCGAGGTGGTCGCCGCCGCCTTCGAGGACCTGCTGCGCGCCTCGGACGCGGGCGCGGGCGACACCGACCGAGACACCGAAGACGGCAGAGGCTGACGACCGTGGGACGACATAGTCGCAAGGACCCCGCCCCTGCCCGCCCGGAGCCCGCTCCGGGGCCGGCCGGGGCACCCGAACCGGCCGCCGCGGCGCGGACCGGCCCGCCCGCGTACGACGGACCGGAGGGCGGGCCCCGGGACGACCCGCACGACGACCGGTACGACGGTCCGTTCGCGCGGCGCCGGAGCGAACCCACCGTCGCCCACCAGGGGTACGCGCCGCGGGAGCGGCCGGCCGGCGGCGCCCGGTCCGGCGGCCACCCCGAGCAGCGCGAGCCCGGCGGTGGCTGGGGCGCGGGCCCCGACTCCGTGTTCGGCGCCTCCCCCCGGCGGGCCGCCCCGCACGACGCCCCCGTCCACGGGGACCGGCGCGGCGTACCGCGGGCCCGGTCCGCGGCCGCGCAGCCGGCGGGCCCGCAGGTTCCGGCCGGCGTGGCGCCGGCTCCGGTGGTTCCGGCGCCCGCGGCCCCGGTGGTGGCGGCGACCGCGGCCGTCCTGGACGCCCACACCCCGGCCTTCGGCACTCCCGCCGTCGGCTTCCCGCAGGTCACCCTCCCGACGCCGCCGCTCGTGGTGGAGCCCGGCCCCGACCCGCTGACCTCCACCGGTCCGCACCCTCGCGTGCCCGGGCCGCGCCGCCCCGGCGGCGCGGCCGGTGCGGGCGGGGGCGCGGAGGGTCCCGAGCGGGCCGAGCCGGCCGGCCCGGACGCCCCGCGCTCCGGTTCCGGCCGCGGGCTGAAGGTCCGTACGTACACGGGCATGGCGGCCGCGGCCGTCACCACCGTGCTCGCCGTCGTGGTCGCCGGCCAGGTGGCCGCGGACGGCGACGGCGCCAAGACGGCCACCGCCTCCGCGCCCGGCGGCGCCGCGAGCAGGGCCTCCGACAGCCACGTCGCCGGCTCCCGCTCCGAGGACCGGCTCACGCCGGACGGGGCGGCGCAGCCGCCGGCCGCCGCGGTCGAGCCGACGTACGAGCAGAAGATGGCCCAGCAGCTGCCGATCGACGCCAAGCTGGCCGGTCCCGGCGGCTTCGACACCGTGCCGGGCGTGGCGAAGGCCCCCGGCAAGGGCAAGCTGATCCGCTACCGGGTCGACGTGGAGCAGGGGCTGGGCCTGGACCCGCAGCTGTTCGCCGAGGCCGTGCACCGCACCCTCAACGACCCGCGCAGCTGGGGCCACGGGGACACCAAGACCTTCGAGCGGGTGCCGGGCGGCGAGGCCGACTTCGTGATCACCCTGGCCAGCCCGGGGACCACCGGTGCCTGGTGCGCCAAGTCCGGGCTGGACACCACCGTCGACAACGTCTCCTGCGACTCCGCCGCCACCGACCGGGTCATGATCAACGCGTTCCGCTGGGCGCAGGGATCGGTGACCTTCGGCGCGGACCAGATGTTCGCCTACCGGCAGATGCTGATCAACCACGAGGTCGGGCACCGGCTCGGGCACGGTCACGTGAGCTGCCGCACCCCCGGTGCGCTCGCCCCGATCATGCAGCAGCAGACGAAGTCCCTCGACATCGACGGCGTCCAGTGCAGGCCCAACCCCTGGGTGTACCCGGGAGGTTGACGCGAACGGGCCGGTGGGAGGCGCAAACCCGCGTTGACAACGTGTCCGATCATCGGTCATGGTTCTCCGCATGTCGCACCTCCACACCGTGAACGCGAGCGCCGCCATTGAGCTGGCGCTGCTCGGTGTGACCGCGCACAGCGTGGCCGACATCCTCTGTCGCTGACGCCGACCCGTCCGCGCCGCGACCCCCTGCTCCTCCGCCGCGCCCGGGTGCACGCATGCCCGCAGGCGCGGCCTTCCCCTGTTCCGGCGTCCTCCGACGACGTCGACCGACCGATGATCGCTGCCCCTCGCGTGGCCCCTCCCTTCCCACTTTCACGCCGAGAGGTCCTCTTTCCATGTCGTCGTCCCGACCGGCCCGCCATCAGACAACCCGCCGCCTCGCCGCGGTCACCGTCAGCCTCGTCCTGGCCGGGGGCGCCGTCGCCTGCGGGCCCGAGGACGGTACGGCCAAGGCCGGCCCGGCCGGCCCGGCCGGCGCCGCCGGCGCGCCGCAGAAGGGCGGCACCCTGACCGTCCTCAACAACGAGCCGCAGAGCGACTTCGACCCGGCCCGGCTCTACACCTCGGGCGGCGGAAACGTTCCCTCGCTGGTGTTCCGCACGCTCACCACCCGCAACCGCGAGGACGGCGCCGCCGGTGCCAAGGTCGTCCCCGACCTGGCCACCGACCTCGGCAGGCCCAACGCGGACGCCACCGAGTGGACGTACACCCTCAAGGACGGCCTGAAGTACGAGGACGGCTCCCCGATCACCACCGCCGACATCAAGTACGGCATCGAGCGGTCCTTCGCCGCCGAGCTGTCCGGCGGCGCCCCCTACCTGCGCGACTGGCTGGTCGGCGGCGAGAGCTACGAGGGCCCGTACAAGGACGGCGGCAAGGGCCTCGACTCCATCGTGGTCCCGGACCCGAAGACCATCGTCTTCAAACTCCGCAAGCCCGAGGGCGAGTTCCCCTTCGTCGCCACCCAGACGCAGTTCACCCCCGTGCCCAAGGCCAAGGACACCGGCGTCACCTACGAGGAGCACCCCGTCTCCTCCGGCCCGTACAAGGTCGTCAAGAACACCGGCGACGGCGAGACCCTGCTGCTGGAGCGCAACGAGCACTGGGACCCCAAGACCGACGAGGAGCGCAAGGCGTACCCGGACACGATCGACGTCCGCTCCGGACTCGACGCGGCCGTCATCAACCAGCGCCTGTCCACCAGCTCCGGCCCCGACGCCGCCGCCGTCACCACCGACACCAACCTCGGCCCCGCCGAACTCGCGCAGATCGGTTCGAACAAGGAGCTGGAGGCGCGCGTCGGCACCGGCCACTTCGGCTACGTCAACTACCTCGCCTTCAACCCGAAGGTCGCCCCCTTCGACAACCCGAAGGTCCGCCAGGCCATCGCGTACGCGGTCAACCGCACCAGCGTGGTCAACGCGGCCGGCGGCTCCGCGCTCGCCGAACCCGCCACCACCTTCCTGCCCGAGCGCGAGGCCTTCGGCTTCACGCCCTACGACCACTTCCCGGCGGGCAGGACCGGAGACCCGGCCAAGGCGAAGGAACTGCTCAAGGAGGCGGGCTTCGCCGACGGGCTCACCATCACCCTGACCCACTCCAACGCGCAGAACCGGCAGACCAGCCCCGAGATAGCCACCGCGGTCCAGCAGGCCCTCGCCGCCGCCGGGATCACCGTCAAGCTGGAGGGCCTGGAGACCAACGCCTTCAACGAGGCCCGCTGGGACGTCAAGAACACGCCCGGCTTCTTCATCTCCCGCTGGGGCGCCGACTGGCCGTCCGGCGGCCCCTTCCTCGCCCCGATCTTCGACGGCCGCCAGATCGTCACCAACGGCTCCAACTACAACCACGCGCAGCTGAACGACCCCGCCGTCAACGCCGAGATCGACGAGATCGCCAAGCTCACCGACCTCGCGGCCGCCGGCAAGCGCTGGGGCGCCCTCGACAAGAAGATCGGCGAGCAGGCCCTGGACGTGCCGCTCTTCCACCCCGTCTACAAGCGCCTCGTCGGCAAGGACGTCAAGAACGTCGTCATCAGCGACTGGACCGGCGTCCTCGACATCTCGCAGGTCTCCGTCAAGTGAGCGTCCTGCCGCACCGGCCGGTGCCCGCCGCGGGGTCCGCCGCCCCCGCGGCGGGCACCGGCCGCCAGGTCCTGCGGCGGCTGCGCGGACGGCCGTCCGCGCTGGCCGCCGCCGGCGTCCTGGCCCTCCTCGTCCTCCTCGCCGTCGCCGCCCCGCTGATCGCACAGCTCACCGGGCAGGACCCGAACGCCTACCACGACGAACTCGTCGACTCCGCCCGCGGCGGCGTCCCGCTCGGCTCCTTCGGCGGGATCTCCGCCGACCACTGGCTCGGCGTCGAACCGGGCAGCGGCCGCGACCTGTTCACCCGACTCCTCCACGGCGCGCGGATCTCGCTGCTCGTCGCCCTCGGCGCCACCGCCCTCCAGGTCCTCCTCGGCGTCACCGCGGGCCTCACCGCCGCGCTCGGCCACCGCGTCCCGGGCCGGCTCATCGGCCGGTTCATCGGCCGGGTCACCGACGTGATGATCGCCCTGCCCATGCTGGTGCTCGCCGTCGCCCTGACCGCCGTGGTCCCGCCCGACTTCCCCCGCCCGCTGCTGCTGATCCTCGTCCTGGGACTCCTCGGCTGGGGCGGCACCGCCCGCATGGTGCGCGCCCAGACCCTCGCCCTGCGCGGGCTGGACTTCGTCGAGGCCGCCCGGCTGTCCGGCAACGGCACCCTGCGCATCGCCCGCCGCGAGCTGCTGCCGTCGCTGGCCGCCCCCGTCATCACCTACGCCGCGATCATGGTCCCGTCCAACATCGTCGGCGAGGCCTCGCTCTCCTTCCTCGGCGTCGGCGTGAAGCCGCCCACCCCGTCCTGGGGGCAGATGCTGTCCAGCGCGCAGACCTGGTTCCGCGCCGACCCCGCCTACGTCCTGCTCCCCGCCGGGCTGCTCTTCGTCACCGTGCTCGCCTTCACCGTCCTCGGCGACGCCGTCCGCACGGCCCTCGACCCGCGCGAGGGCTCGCGCCTGCGGGTCGGCACCAGAAAGGAGCGCTCGGCGTGACCCGCTTCGTGCTCACCCGGACCGGCGGCGCGGTCCTGGTCCTGCTCGCCCTGTCCGTCGCCGTCTACGCCCTCTTCTACGTGGCCCCCGGCGACCCCGCCCGCCTCGCCTGCGGAGAACGCTGCAACCCGGCCCAGATCGCCCAGGTCCGCACCCAGCTCGGGCTCGACGACTCCGTCGCCGTGCAGTACCTGCACTTCCTCCAGGGCATCCTGGCCGGCCGCGACTACTCCGGCGGCGCCGGGCTGGTCGTGCACTGCGACGCCCCCTGCCTCGGCTTCTCGTACCAGAACGACCGGCAGGTCACCGAACTGCTCCTGGAACGGCTGCCCGCCACCGTCTCGCTGGCCCTGGGCGCCCTGGTGATCTGGCTCGCCGTCGGCGTCGGCACCGGACTGCTGTCCGCGCTGCGCCGCGGCGGGTTCACCGAGCGGGCACTGACCGTCCTGACCCTCGCGGCCACCGGCACCCCCGTCTTCATCCTCGGACTGCTGCTGCTCATGGCCGTCTGCGCCTACCTCCAGTGGCTGCCCTTCCCGACGTACGTGCCGCTGACCGAGGACCCCGAGCAGTGGGCCTGGAACCTGCTGCTGCCCTGGATCGCGCTCGGCCTCTTCGAGAGCGCCAAGTACGCCCGCATCACGCGCAGTTCCACCCTGGAGACCCTGGCCGAGGACCACATCCGCACCTTCCGCGCCTACGGGGTGGGGGAGCGGGCCCTGGTCACCCGGCACGCGGCGCGGGGCGCCGTCGCACCCGTCATCGCCCTCACCGCCGTCGACTTCGGCACGATGATCGGCGGCGCCGTGCTCACCGAGTCCCTCTTCGGCATCCCCGGACTGGGCAAGACGCTCATCGACGGGGTCCGCGTCGTGGACCTGCCCGTCGTCGTGGGCGTCGTCCTCGCCATCGGCGCGGCGGTCGTGATCGCCGGCGCCGTCGCCGACCTGCTGTACGCCGTCGCCGACCGGAGGGTGGCCCTCTCGTGACCGCACCGCCCGACACCCAGCCGCTCGACGCCGGACGGCCCGTGACCGGACCGCCCGCGGCCCCGCCGCTCGTCGAGGTGCGCGACCTCGTGGTCGACTTCCCCGTCGCGGGGCCGCCGGGGTACGCCCGCGCCGTCGACGGGGTCTCCTTCACCCTGGAGGCGGGCCGCGCGCTGGGCCTCGTCGGCGAATCCGGCAGCGGCAAGTCCACCGTCGCCGCCGCCCTGCTGGGCCTGCACCGCGGCACCGGCGCACGGCTGGCCGGCACCGTCCGCGTGGACGGCACGGACCCGGCCACGGCGTCGGCCACCGCACTGCGGCGGCTGCGCGGCGCAACCGCCGCCATGGTCTTCCAGGACCCGCTCGGCTCCCTGGACCCGTACTACGCCATCGGCGACCAGATCGCCGAGGTCCACCGCGTCCACGCCGACGTCTCCCGCCGGGCCGCCCGGGCCCGCGCCGTCGAGGTGCTGGACCGGGTGGGCATCCCCGACGCGGCACGCCGCTCCCGGCCGCACGAGTTCAGCGGCGGCATGCGCCAGCGCGCGCTCATCGCGATGGCCCTGGCCTGCGAGCCGAGACTGCTGGTCGCCGACGAGCCGACCACCGCGCTGGACGTCACCGTCCAGGCGCAGATCCTGGACCTGCTGCACGGGCTCCGCGAGGAGCGCGGCCTGGCCCTGCTGCTGGTCACGCACGACGTGGGCGTCGCCGCCGAGAACACCGACGACCTGCTGGTCCTGCGCGAGGGGGCCGCCGTGGAACGGGGCCCCGCCGCCCGCGTCCTGTCGGCCCCCGCGGACCCCTACACCCGGGCCCTGCTGGACGCCGTCCCGCGGCTCGACGCGCCCCGGTCCCCCCGGGGCGCGGCCGCCGCACACCGGGGCGGCGCGGACGTGCCGGTGGTCGAAGCCGTCGACCTGCGGCGCGACTTCGGGCGGGGGAAGCGGGCCGTCGCGGCCGTCGCCGGCGTCTCGCTGACCGTACGGGCCGGCGAGACCCTGGGCGTCGTCGGCGAATCGGGCAGTGGCAAGAGCACGCTCGGACGGATGCTCACCGGTCTGCTGGAGCCCACCTCGGGACGGGTCCGGCACGCCGGCCGGGAGGTCGCGGGCGTGGCCCCGGGCGTCCAGATGGTGTTCCAGGACCCCGTCTCCTCCCTGAACCCCCGACGCTCCGTCGGCGAGTCCGTCGCCGATCCGCTGCGCGCGGCCGGCGAGCGCGACGAGGACGCGATCCGGGCCCGGGTCGGCGAACTGCTGCGCCGCGTCGGCCTGGACCCCGGACACCGCGACCGCTACCCCCACGAGTTCAGCGGCGGCCAGCGCCAACGCGTCGGGATCGCCCGCGCCCTCGCCCCCAACCCCCGGCTGATCGTGTGCGACGAGGCGGTGTCCGCCCTCGACGTGACCACGCAGGCCCAGGTCACCGCCCTGCTGGCGGAGCTCCAGCGGGAGCTGGGCATCGCGCTCGTCTTCATCGCGCACGACCTGGCGGTGGTCCGGCAGGTCAGCGACCGGGTCGCCGTCATGCGCGCCGGCGAGATCGTCGAGCAGGGCCCGGTCGACGAGGTCTACGACCGCCCCGCCCACCCCTACACCCGGCGCCTGCTGGCCGCCGTACCGGCCCTCGACCCGTCCCTCGCCGCCGCCCGCCGCGCCGCCCGCCGGGAGGCGACGGCCCGGAGCGCCCCCGCCCGCCCCGGGCGGACCCCGCCCGGGGCGGACCCCGGCCCCGTACGGGACCGTTCCTAGCGCGCTCGAACGCGAACCGTACGGGAAAGTTACGACTCTTCACCCCTTCCGGTGGCGCGACGGACAACCGTCCGCCGCGTCCGCGGCGCATCCGCTTGAGTTCTTCCGCGGCGGGTCGCCAGACCGACGGCGACCGCCTGGACGGGAGATCGGGGGTGCCACTCGTGCGGATCGCACTGCTCACGGAAGGTGGTTATCCGTATGCCACCGGCGAGGCGAGGCTCTGGTGCGACCGGCTCGTGCGCGGGCTCCCGCAGCACGAATTCGAGCTGTACGCACTGAGCCGCAGCGCCGAGCAGGAGCGCACCCTGGTCCCGCTGCCCGAGCACGTCACCGGCGTGCGCACCGCCCCGCTGTGGGCCCCCGCGGACGACGGGCGGACACACTCCCGAAGCGAGCGCCGCCGGTTCACCGCGAGCTACCGGGAACTGGTCCGCGGGGTCTGCGCGGGCGAACCGGAGCCCTTCGCGTCCGGCCTGTACGGACTGGCCGAACTCGCCCGCGAACAGGGCGGGCTGTACGCCGCGCTGCGCTCCGAGTCCGCCGTCCGCGCGCTGGAGGGCGCCTGCCGCGCGCCCGGCGTGAACCGCGCCGTGCAGAGCGCCGGCGTACCCGACCTGCTGGAGTGCGCGGACGAAGTGGAGCGCATGCTCCGGCCGCTGTCCCTGGACTGGTACGGGGACGACGGCCTCGGCGCGGTGGACGTCTGCCACGCGGCGGCGGGCGGGGTCGCCGCGCTGCCCGGACTGTTGGCCAAACGCTTCTTCGGGGTCCCGCTCCTGGTCACCGAGTACGGGGTGCGGCTGCGCGCCCACTACCTCGACCGCGGCCCCGGGGCCCGGCCCGCGGTCCGGGCGCTGCTCACCGCCTTCCACATCCGGCTCGCCGGGGAGATCTACGCCCGGGCCGACCTGCTCACCCCGGGGAACGCGCACGCCCGGCGCTGGCAGGAGCGGTGCGGGGCCGCCCGGGACCGGGTGCGGACGGTCCACCCGGGGATGGAGGCGGACCGATTCGCCACCGTCGGGGAGGCCGCCGACGGCGGGGAGCCCGGCACGCTCGCGTGGGTCGGGCGGATAGAACCGGCCAAGGACCTCGTCGGCCTGCTGCACGCCTTCGCCGAGGTCCGCACGGCCGAACCCGGCGCCCGGCTGCGCCTCTTCGCGACGGCCGCGGACCCCGACTACCTCGCCGACTGCCGCTCCCTGGCCGCGCAGCTCTTCCCCGACGAGGCCGTCGACGCCGTGACCGCGGGCGAGAACCCCGTCACCTTCGAGGAGATCGGCGGCCCCGAGGCGCCCTCCGCCGCCGAGGCGTACGGGTCGGGGCGCGTGGTGGTGCTGTCCTCGGTGACGGAGGGCTTCCCGATCACCCTGGCCGAGGCCATGCTCTGCGGCCGGGCCACCGTCTCCACCGACGTCGGCGCCGTCCGCGAGGTCATCGGCGGCACCGGACTCGTCGTCCCGCCCCGCAACCCGCGGGCCCTGGCCGACGCCTGCCTCTCCCTGCTGCGGGACGCCGCCCGGGCCCGGCGGCTCGGCGCGGCGGCCCGCGCCCGGGCCCTGGAGCTCTTCACCGTCGAGCAGAACGTCGCGGCCTTCCGGGAGATATACCTGCGCCTGCTCGCCGCCGGCGCCACCCGCCCGGACGGGGAGATCCCCTTCGCACAGCCCCCGGAGGCCCGGGTCCCCGGCCACTGGACCACCCCCACCTGGGCCCACGTGCCGGAGGCGACCGCATGACCACCCTCGACCCCGAGATCCTTCCGGCGGACACCGCGACCGCACCGCCGCGGCCCGAGGACGTCCCCGCCGCCCCGGCGGCCGGCCCGGCGGGCCCGGTGCGGCCCGCGCCGCACTCCGTCCCGCTGCCGCTGTCGGGGGAGCCGGCCGCCGACGGGTCCGCACGACCGTACGCGCCGGCACGCCGGCGGGGCGCCGGCGACCCCGTCAAGGCCCTCCTGCACCGCCACCGGGAGCTGTGCGAACGGGCCGTGGACCCGCTGGAGATCGCCGCCGGGCTCGAAGCGCGGGGCATCGGCGACCGCACCGCCGCCCGCTTCCGCCACCGCGACGTCTTCTCCCTCGCCGAGGAGCTCTTCGCCCGTACCCCGCGCGCCGAGGACACCGCCGCACCCGGGACCGGACCGTTCCCCGCCCGGGCCCGGGCCGCGGCCGGGCCGGGCCCCCTGCGGCGCTTCGGCTGCGCCCTGCTGCCGGGCGCCGTCGCCCTCGCGGCGGCCGCCGCCGGGCAGTCCTGGGCCGGGGCCGCGGCCGTCCTCGCCGCCGTGGCCGCCCTGGTGTGGCCCGGCCGGGCCCCCGGCCGCTTCCCGGCCGCCGTCCACCTGCTGGCCGCGGCCGCCGTCGGCTGGTCCGCGCACCGGCACGGGGCCGGCCTCGCCCTCGCCCTCGCGCTGGCCGCGGCCCCCGGCCACCTCGCCGCCGCCGCCTTCGCCGGGCGGGCCCGCCGCGGGCTCGCCGGCAGCCGCGGCCTGGGCGAGTTCTCCGACCGGGCCCGGCCGCTGCTGGTCGGCGCCCTGGCGGTGTTCACCGCGGCCGCCGCCGGGGCCGCGGTGCTCACCGGGGCCCCGCTCACGGCGGCCGTACCGCTCGCCGTGCTGCTGTTCCTGACCCGGCTGCTGCTGCGGCACGGCGCCGACCGGCGGCCCGTCGCCGCCGCGCTCGCCCTCGCCCTCGTCCCGGTCCCGGCGGCCGCCCTCGCGGCCGCGGCGGGGCTCCTCGTCCACGCCGTCCTCGCCCTGTCCCGCGCGTCCGCGCACGCGCGGCCCTGAGCTCCGTCCCGTGACGGAAAAACCGCCCTCCGGAGCCGACGCCGGAGCGCGTACCCCTTCCCCGCCCCACCCACCACCGCAAGGAGACACAGGACATGACCGGCCAGCCAACCAACCGAGGGGCCACGCGATGAGGGTGCTGCTGATCGGAGCCAACGGATACCTCGGCCGCTACGTCGCCGACCGGCTGCTCGCCGACCCGGCCGTCCAGCTCACCGCGCTCGGCCGCGGGGACGACGCCGACGTCCGCTTCGATCTCGCGACCGGCAGCCCCGGCGCGCTCACCCGCTTCCTCGACGCCGTCCATCCGGGCGTCGTCGTCAACTGCGCCGGCGCCACCCGCGGCGGGGCCCGCGAGCTCACCCGGCACAACACCGTCGCCGTCGCCACCATCTGCGAGTCGCTGCGCCGCAGCGGCTGCGGCGCCCGGCTGGTCCAGCTCGGCTGCGCGGCCGAGTACGGGCCCAGCCAGCCCGGATCGTCCACGGCCGAGGACGCCGTGCCGAGACCGGGCGGCCCGTACGGAGTAAGCAAGCTGGCCGCCACCGAGCTCGTCCTCGGCTCCGGCCTGGACGCCGTCGTGCTGCGGGTCTTCTCGCCCGTCGGCCCCGGCACCCCCGCCGGCTCCCCGCTCGGCCGCCTCGCCGAGGCGATGCGCCGCGCCATGCAGAACGGGGACGGCGAGCTCAAGCTCAGCGGACTGGGCGTGCAGCGCGACTTCGTGGACGTACGGGACGTGGCGCGGGCCGTGCACGCCGCCTCCCTCTCGGCCGCGCAGGGCGTGGTCAACATCGGCACCGGCCGCGCGGTCCGGCTGCGCGACGCGGCCGCCGTCCTGGCCCGGGTCGCCGGCTACGGCGGCGCCCTGCACGAGCTGGACCTCGCGCACGGCGGTCCGCAGCAGGACCGGGCCCACCCCGGACGGCCCGCCGGGCTCTCCGCCATCGGCTCCCCGCGCTCCGAGGCCACGGCCGAACAGCTCGCCGCCGCCCCCCAGCCCTACCCGTACCCCGACGGCTGCGGGGCCTGGCAGCAGGCCGACGTGCGCACCGCCCGCGACCGGCTCGGCTGGCGGCCGCGGATCAATCTGGAGGAGTCCCTCGCGGACATCTGGATGGAGGCGGCGTGCCGCATCTGACCACGCCTCCCGGTGCCGCCGTGGCCGCCGAGACCGGGGCCGCGCGCCCCGGTCTCGGCATCCCCGGCTACGCCCATCCGCTGCTGGCCCCCGTCGAATGGGCCGAGCTGACCCGGCCCGGCACCCCGCTGCACTGGGCCGTGCTCAACGTGGCGGACGGGCCGGGCGGCCGCCCCGACCCGCACTGCACCGAGGTGGCCGCGAAGCTGCGCGGCGCGGGCGGCACGCTGCTCGGTCATCTCGCGATGCGGGACGGCACACGGTCATTCGGGGAGCTCCTGTCCGACGCCTGCCGCTACCGCGACTGGTACGGGGTGGGCGGCTTCTACCTCGGCCGGGCCCCGGCGGGCAAGGCCGAACTGGCCGCGGTGCGCCGGGTCTCGGACGCCCTGCGGGGCCTGGGGCCGGGGCTGCGGATCGTGCTCGGCCAGGGCATCCATCCGTACGAGGGCTACACGGAAGCCGCCGACCAGCTGGTCACCTTCTCCGGGGCCTGGGCCGACTACCGCTGGTCCCAGGTGGCCGAGTGGACGGCCGACCACCCGGCCGAGCGGTTCTGCCACCTCGTCCACGGGGTGCCGCGCACCCACCTGGAGGAGGCGGTGCGGATCGCCCGCTGGCAGGGCGCCGGCACGGTGTGGTTCACGGACCGGCGCGGCACCGCGGCCCGGGACCCCTGGGCTTCGCTGCCCGGGTACTGGGACGAAATCGTCTCGCGGATCGGACCGGGTGTCTCGGAATGAAGAAGGGCGTGGCAGTGTTACCGAGAGAACCACCGTTCAGACGTTCACATCTACGGAGTCCCCGTGTCGCTGCCACCCCTGGTAGAGCCAGCTGCTGAGCTCACCGTTGACGAGGTCCGTCGGTACTCCCGCCACCTGATCATCCCGGACGTCGGGATGGACGGCCAGAAGCGCCTGAAGAACGCCAAGGTGCTGGCCGTCGGCGCGGGCGGCCTCGGCTCGCCCGCCCTCATGTACCTGGCCGCGGCCGGCGTCGGCACGCTGGGCATCGTGGAGTTCGACGAGGTCGACGAGTCGAACCTGCAGCGCCAGATCATCCACAGCCAGGCGGACATCGGCCGGTCCAAGGCCGAGTCGGCCCGCGACAGCGTGCTGGGCATCAACCCGTACGTGAACGTCGTCCTCCACGAAGAGCGGCTCGAAGCCGAGAACGTGATGGAGATCTTCGCGCAGTACGACCTCATCGTCGACGGCACGGACAACTTCGCCACGCGCTACCTGGTCAACGACGCCTGCGTGCTGCTGAACAAGCCGTACGTGTGGGGCTCGATCTACCGCTTCGACGGCCAGGCCTCGGTCTTCTGGTCCGAGCACGGCCCGTGCTACCGCTGCCTCTACCCGGAGCCGCCCCCGCCGGGCATGGTCCCGAGCTGCGCCGAGGGCGGCGTGCTGGGCGTGCTCTGCGCGTCCATCGGGTCCATCCAGGTCACCGAGGCCATCAAGGTCCTCACGGGCATCGGCGAGCCGCTGGTCGGCCGTCTGATGATCTACGACGCGCTGGAGATGCAGTACCGCCAGGTCAAGGTCCGCAAGGACCCCGACTGCGCGGTCTGCGGTCCGAACCCGACCGTCACCGAGCTCATCGACTACGAGGCCTTCTGCGGCGTCGTGTCCGAGGAGGCGCAGGAGGCGGCGCTCGGCTCCACGATCACTCCCAAGCAGCTCAAGGAGTGGATCGACAACGACGAGCCCATCGAGATCATCGACGTCCGCGAGATCAACGAGTACGAGATCGTCTCGATCCCCGGCGCGAAGCTGATCCCCAAGGGCGAGTTCCTGATGGGCACCGCCCTCCAGGACCTGCCGCAGGACAAGCGGATCGTCCTGCACTGCAAGACGGGCGTCCGCAGTGCGGAAGTCCTCGCGGTCCTGAAGTCCGCGGGCTTCGCCGACGCGGTGCACGTAGGCGGCGGCGTCATCGGCTGGGTCCACCAGATCGAGCCGGACAAGCCGGTCTACTAGACCCCGGACCGTCCCGCAGGGGCCGTACCGCGCACGCGCGGTACGGCCCCTGCGGCGTTGGCCGGAGCGGGCGGCCGGGTCAGGTGCCCTGCGGCGACTGCTCCGGGGTGACGGGCGTGCCGGTGGGGTCGGGGGCGGCGGTGCAGACGGTGCCCGCGGCCGGGGTCTTCCCGTCCAGCAGGTAGGTGTTCACCGCCCGCTGCACGCACGGGTCGCCGCTGTTGTAGGCGCCGTGGCCCTCGCCCTTGTACGTGAGCTCCACGCCGACGCCGGGGCCGAGCCGCTCCACCATCTTGCGGGCGCCCTCGTACGGGGTCGCCGGGTCGCCGGTGTTGCCGATGACCATGATCGGGGCGGAGCCCGGGGCGGACACGTCGGGGGTCTCCCAGGCGCCCGGGACCGGCCAGTCGGTGCAGCTCATCATGGCCCAGCCGAGGAAGTCCCCGAAGACGGGCGAGGCGGCGCGGAAGGACGGCAGCTCGGCCTTGGTCTGCGCCAGCGTGTAGCGGTCCTTGGAGTCCGCGCAGTTGATCGCGGTATTCGCGGCGCCGATGTTGCTGTAACGGCCCTGCTGGTCGCGGCCGTTGAGGGCGTCGGAGAGTGCCATGAGCAGCTGGCCCTGGCCGCCGCCGGCCTCGTCGAGCCCCTGCTCCAGCAGTGGCCACAGCTCCTTGGAGTACAGGGCCTGGGCGATGCCGTTGGTCGCGGCGCTCTCGGTGAGCTGCCGGTCGCCGATGCCCGCGATGGGCTTGGCGGCCAGCTGCTTCTGGAGCGCGATGACGCCGGCCTCGATCTCCTTGGCGGTGGAGCCCTGGAGCAGGCAGGCGTCGCCGCGGTCCACGCAGTCCTGGGCGAAGTTGCCGAGGGCCAGCTGGAAGCCCTTGGCCTGGCCCAGCGCCCCCTCCTCTGAGGTCTTCGTCGGGTCCACGACGGCGTCGAAGACGGCCCGGCCGACGTTCTTGGGGAACAGGTGGGCGTAGACCCCGCCGAGCTCGGTGCCGTAGGAGATGCCGAAGTAGTTCAGCTTCTCGTCGCCGAGGGCCTGGCGGATGCGGTCCAGGTCGCGGGCGGCGTTGGACGTGCCCACGTGGGGGAGGAGCCTGGCGGAGTTCCGCTCGCAGGCCTGCCGGTACTTCTTGATGTTGTCGACGAAGGCCTTCTCCTGCTGCGGCGTGGCGGGCGAGGAGTCCTGGGCGTAGTAGGCGTCGAGCTGCTTGTCGTTCTCGCACAGCACGGGGGCGCTGCGACCCACCCCGCGCGGGTCGAAGCTCACCAGGTCGTACCGGTCGCGCAGCGCCTCGTACTCCTTGGCGGCGCCGGGGAGGGTGGTGAGGCCGGAGCCGCCGGGGCCGCCGAAGTTGAAGACGAGGGAGCCGATGCGGTTCTTCTCGTCGCGGGCCTTGGCGCGGATCAGGGCCAGCGGGATGGTCTCGCCCTCGGGCTCGGCGTAGTCGAGGGGGACGTCGAGGGTGGCGCACTGCCAGTCCTTGCCCGGTGCCTGGCCGCCGCCCTCGGCGGCCGTGGGGGCCTCGCACGCGGCCCACTTGAGGGGCTTGGCCTCCTTGGTGCCGCCGGCCGTCGTTTTCTCCCCGTCGTCCCCTCCGCCCGCGCAGGCGCCGGTGGAGAGCAGCGCGGCGGCGAGGGCGGCGGAAGCGGTGACCCGCAAGGCTTTTCTCGGCATGCACCCATCCTGTGCGCGGTTCGGCCGGGCCGCCCGCGCGCTGACCCGAACGGGGGGCGGGCCGCGGGTGCGGTCCCGGTCGCCGGGCCCGCCCCGGGCCGCGGTACGGCCCGCACGCCGGCGGGGGCGGTGCGCGGAGCCGGGCGGCCCCGGGGCGGGTACCGGTGGCTCCCGGACCGCCGTGGGCGCGATCGAGGTCGGCTGCTCTGCGGCCCTCCTCGCGACCCTCCTCCTGGCCTTCTGACCCGCTCCCCGCCCCGGCGCCCCGGGTCGCACCCGGCCCGGCACCTTCCGAAGGGGACCGGCTAGATGGCTTCCTTGCGGGTCAGGAAGTTGAAGCAGATCCACCCCGGCAGCACCGGCAGCCAGAAGGTCATCACCCGGAACAGCAGCACCGCCGAGATGGCCACCTCCTTCTCCAGCCCGGCCGCGATCAGCCCCAGCGTCAGCGTGGTCTCCACCGCGCCGATGCCGCCCGGGGTCGGCGCCGCCGACCCCAGCGCGTTGCCCGCGAGGAAGACCACCGCGATGCTCGCGTAGCTGATGGCCTCGCCGCCCCCGAACGCGCGGATCGACGCGTCCAGGCACATCACGAAGCAGCCCGTCAGCAGCAGCATCCCGCCGATGCCCGTCATCAGCTTCTGCGGCCGCTGGAGCACGTCCAGCATGCGCGGCACCACGCCCGCGAACAGCGCCCGCACCCGCGTCACCACGAACTTGCGCATGAACGGCACCGCCGTCACCACCAGCACCAGCACCGCGACCGTCAGCAGACCCGCGATCACCGTCCGGGACGGGGTCATCTCCGGGGTCTTCTCGGTCCCGGTCAGGTAGCCGAAGGACAGCAGCAGCAGGATGTGGCTGGCCAGCCCGAACAGCTGCGAGGCGCCCACGCTCGCGACCGCGAGCCCCGGCCTGACCCCCGCGCGCTGCAGGAAGCGGGTGTTCAGCGCGACACCGCCGACCGCCGCCGGCGCCACCAGCTTCACGAACGAGCCCGCCACCTGCGCGACCACGGTCCGCAGGAACGACACCCGCTCGGGCACGAAGCCCAGCAGGCTCATCGCCGCCGCGAAGTACGTCAGCGCCGAGAACGCCAGCGCCGCCCCGACCCAGCCCCACTGCGCCTCGTCGATCAGCGTCCCGAACTCCACGTGCGCCAACTGCGTCAGCAGGAAG
The DNA here is from genome assembly GCF_008704535.1 of Streptomyces subrutilus. Taxonomy (NCBI): domain Bacteria; kingdom Bacillati; phylum Actinomycetota; class Actinomycetes; order Kitasatosporales; family Streptomycetaceae; genus Streptomyces; species Streptomyces subrutilus. Next base: position 2,792,611 of record NZ_CP023701.1, on the reverse strand, counting down.
TACGCACCGAACGCGCCCGCGATGAACGACACCAGCGTCCGCGGCCGGATCCGCTCCAGCCGGGCCGGCTCCACCGGCGCCTGCGGGCGGATCAGCAGCACCTGCCGCCGGATCTGGCTCAGCAGGTCCTCCTCCCGGGCCCCGTCCAGCGCGTCGTCCAGCGCCCGCTTCTCGGCCTTGCGCTCCGCGGAGGCCGACGTCGCCGCCTGCGCCGCCGCGTCCGCCTCGCGCGCCGCCTTCGCCGCCCGCGAGGACTCCAACACGGCCTCCCGCTCCCGCTCCGCCCGCTCCCGCGCCAGCCGGCGCAGGGTGGCCCGGGTGGAGCGGCTCAGCGCGATCGGCTGGAGCAGCGGCAGGCAGTCCGCCACCGCGTCCGGTCCGAGCACCGACACGGCCGAGGCCACCGACCGCTCCGCGCCGACCCGCAGGCCGAGCGTGGTCAGCAGCTGCGCGATGTCCATCCGCAGCACCAGGTCGCCCGCCGCGATCTCACCGCCCCGCAGGTCGGTCAGGACGACGCTGCCGGAACGATCCACCACCAGGGCGTCCCCGGTGAGCCGCCGGTGCGCGATCCGCCGCGACTGCAGGGCCCGTACCTGCTCCCACGCGTCGCGGGTCAGGGCGTCGGTGATCTCCTCGTCGGCGGTGGCGTCCAGGGTCCGGCCGCCCAGGTGCTCGTAGACGAGCATCACGGCGTCCGGGCCCAGCTCGGAGGTGGCGATCAGCTTCGGCGCGTTCGCCCCGGCCGCGATCGCCGCGTACGCCAGCAGCGCCTCCTGCTCCAGCGCCTGGCGCAGCGACTGGAGGCTGCGCCGGGTGGTGATGCCGCGCAGCGTGACCCGGCGCCACACCCGGTAGAAGAAGCCCTGGGCCTGCTGTTCGCGGTCGACGACGGTGACGTCGAGCGGCGGCCCGTCCTCCAGGGTGACGTGGTAGCGCCGGCCCCGGTCGCTCACCTCGGAGGCCTCGGGGCCGTCCGGGCCCTCCGCGCGCATGGCGCTGACCGGATGGAAGCCGACCCGGCGCAGGCCCGCGAGGAGCGTCTGCCCGGTGGGGCGCACGTTCGGCGAGCCGACCGCGTACAGGGTCGCGTACGCGACGCTCCAGCCGATCAGCACCGTCAGGATGATCGAGAAGGGGGTGGTGTAGCCGCCGACCAGCATCGCGAAGGCGTCCAGCAGCAGGACCACCCACAGTGCGACCCGCCAGCGGGGCCGGCGGGTCATGCCCACGGCCGTCATGTACGCGATCACGGGTGCCAGGTAGCCGTGCACCGGGTCGGTCAGGGCCCCGCCGGCCCCGGCGGAGCGGGTCAGGGCGTCCTGGATGGTGCCGGAGGCGGCCCGCGAGACCCACAGGTCCGTGGCGAGCGTCACCCCGTGGGCCAGGACCGCGGCGAGCACGCCGTCGGCGATGCGCAGCCCGTCGCGCTTGATCAGCCGTTCGATGGCGAAGGCGACGGGGAGCAGGAGCACGGCGATGCTGGAGACCAGCGCGGCGACCTTGATCAGCAGGTCCGGGGCCTGGCCGGTGCCCTTGGTGATGTCCTCCTCCAGGCCCACGGTGGTGCCGTGGGCGAAGGCGGCGATGGCGAGGACGACGGCGATGCCGAGGATGCCGGCGAGCAGCCGTACCAGGTCGGACGGCCGGTGGACGCGGGCCGCGAGCAGCGGTTCGTCGCCTTCGACCCGGTCGGCGGCCGTGGCCCCGCGCCCGTGCGGCCCGTCGGGCCCGTCACCGGCCCCGGGGTCCTCGCGGTCGTCGGGACGGGCCGCACGGCCCGCGCCGGCCGCGCCACCGGGCTCGCCGTCGGCCCCGGGGTCCTCGCGGTCGCCGTTCGGGCGCCGGTGGTCCGGGCGCGGGGCGGGGCCGTCGTCGGGGCGCGCGCCGTCGTCCGAATCCGCGCCGTCCGGAGGGCTCACACCCTGCTCCTTCGTCGTCACTTCCGTCTCTTCTTGATCACGTATCACCAGTCACCGCCCGGAAGATGGTGGCACGGACGGACGGGGGAGCGGGGCATCAGGGTGCGCGCCGGTGCGGAAGCAGGTCCTCCGCCGGCGGGCGGCCGATGTGCTGCACCATGTGCGGAATGAACGAGGAGCTGCCCGCCTACGCGGAGCGCGTGCTGGAGGCGGCCGAGCGGATTCCGCCCGGCCGGGTGATGACGTACGGCGACGTCGCCGAGTGGCTCGGCGAGGGCGGACCGCGTCAAGTCGGCCGCGTCATGGCCCTGTACGGGGGCGGCGTGCCCTGGTGGCGGGTGGTGCGGGCGGACGGCCTGCCGCTGCCCGGCAGCGAGCCGCGCGCCCTGGAGCACTACCGGACCGAGGCCACTCCGCTGCGCCTGACGGCCGCCGGGGAGCCCCGGCTCGACATGCGGCGGGCGCGCTGGGACGGGAACCGGGACCCCGGACAGGACGGCACGCGCGACGAGGCTCACACCTGACAGCTTCGGCCATGCGCGGCCTGAACGGGCGGTCGAGTGCCCGGGCCCAGGCCCGTACGGGGGACGCGGGGGAACTGCGCCGCACCGCCCGGTTGACGTAGCGTTGCCCCTTCGGCCCCGGCCGGGGCCGAAGGGGCGCGGCCCGCGGCCCCCGTGCACCCGCCCGCGCCCCGACCCGTACCCGTACCGCCCGCAGACCCACCAGGACCGGCAGCTCACGTGATCACCTCTTCCTCCGACCGCACCGAACGGCGGCGTACGCGGACCCCTGACGCGTACCGTCTGGTGCGCTCGGGGCCGGAGCGGGCCGGTCCCCCTGTTCTGGACGCAGCGCAGCGCGCCGTGGTTGACCACACCGGCGGACCCCTCTTGGTCCTCGCCGGACCGGGCACCGGCAAGACCACCACGCTGGTCGAATCCGCGGCCGCCCGGGTCGAGGCGGGCACCGACCCCGCCCGCGTGCTCATCCTCACCTTCAGCCGCAAGGCGGCCGTCGAGCTCCGCGACCGCGCCGCCCTGCGGCTCGGCGGCGCCCGCGCCCCGCAGGCCACCACCTTCCACTCCTTCTGCTATGGCCTGGTCCGCGCCCACCAGGACACCGACCTCTTCGCCGACCCGCTGCGGCTGCTGTCCGGCCCCGAACAGGACGTGATGGTCCGCACCCTCCTGGAGGGGCAGCGCCGCATCCGCTCCATCCGCTGGCCGGACGACCTGCGGGCCGCCCTGACCACGCGCGGCTTCGCCGACGAGGTCCGCGCCGTACTGGCCCGCGCCCGCGAACTGGGCCTGGGCCCGGCCGCCCTCGACTCCTTCGCCACGCGCATCGGCCGCCCGGACTGGAAGGCGGCGGCGGCCTTCCTCTCCGAATACCTGGACGTCCTGGACATGCAGGGCACCCTGGACTACGCGGAGCTGCTCCACCGCGCGGTCCTGCTGGCGGAGCGAACCCCGGCCCTGGCCCGTGCCTACGACGTGATCCTGGTGGACGAGTACCAGGACACCGACGCCTCCCAGCTGCGCCTGCTGCGGGCCCTCAGCGGCGCCGGCGGCACGCTGATCGCCTTCGGCGACCCGGACCAGTCGATCTACGCCTTCCGCGGCGCCGACATCAACAACGTCCTCGACTTCGAGGCGGCCTTCCCGGGCGCGGCGGTGCGCGCCCTGACCACGGGCCGCCGCTCGGGCTCGGCCCTGCTGTCCGCCACCCGCCTGCTGACCACCCGCATGCCGCTGCCGCGGCTGCCGTCCGCCGCCGTGAAGGCCCACCGGGAGCTGCGGCCGGCACGGGAGGGCGGCCGGGCCGAGGTGTACACGTACCCGACGGCGGGGGCGGAGCTGGACAACATCGCCGACGTCCTGCGCCGGGCCCACCTGGAGGACGGGGTGCCGTGGGGGGACATGGCCGTCCTCGTCCGCTCCGGCGGCCGCACCCTCCCGGCGATGCGGCGCGCCCTGATCACGGCGGGGGTCCCGGCCGAGACGGACGCCGCGGGCACCCCCCTGCGCCACGAACCGGCGGTCTCCCCGCTCCTGACGGCCCTCCGCCTGACGGCCACCCCGCCCGCAACGGACCCGGCCCCGGGCACGGCCGCCGACCCGGCCCCGGGCACGGCCGCCGAGCCGGCCCCGGAACCGGCCGCCGAGCCGGCCGGGCCCGCCGCGGCCGAGCCCGCCGGCCCCGTTGCCGACGCGGCCGACCCCGTCGCGGGCACCGCCCCCGAGCCCCCCGAGCCCACCGCAGGCGACCCGGTGGGCGGTGCCGTCGGCGGCGGGTGGGTCGGGGTGGAGGACGCGCTCGTGCTGCTCGCCTCGCCGCTCGGCGGGATGGACGCCGCCGACCTGCGCCGCCTCGGCCGGGCCCTGCGCGACGAGGAGCGCGCCGCCGGCGTCAAGGTGCCCGCGCCCTCCGACGTCCTGCTCGCCCGCGCCCTCGCCGAGCCCGAACGGCTCACCGCCCACGACCCCGCCTACGCCCGCGGCGCCCAGCGCCTCGGCCTCCTCCTGCGCAAGACCCGCGAGCTCCTCCACGGCGGCGGCACCGCCGAAGAGGCCCTGTGGACCCTCTGGGACGGCACCCCCTGGCCGCAGCGCCTGGAACGCCGCGCCCGCAGAGGCGGCGCCTCCGGCCGCAACGCCGACCGCGACCTCGACGCCGTCTGCGCGCTCTTCGACACCGCCGCCCGCGCCGAGGAACGCACCGGCGGCCGCGGCGCCCTCAACTTCCTCGAACAGCTCGAAGCCGAGGACATCGCCGCCGACACCCTCACCGGCCGCGCGGTGCGCTCCGACGCCGTTCGGCTGATGACCGCCCACCGCTCCAAGGGCCTGGAGTGGTCCCTCGTCGTCGTCGCCGGCGTCCAGGAGGGCCTCTGGCCCGACCTGCGCCGCCGCGGGTCCCTCCTGGAGGCCGACCGGATCGGCCGCGACGGCCTCGCCGAACCGCTCACCCCCGGCGCGCTCCTCGCCGAGGAGCGCCGGCTGTTCTACGTCGCCGCCACCCGCGCCCGCGACCGCCTCGTCGTCACCGCCGTGAAGGCCCCCGCCGAAGACGGCGACCAGCCCTCCCGCTTCCTGAACGAGCTGGGCGTACCGCCCAAGGACGTCTCCGGCCGCCCCCGCCGGCCCCTCGCCGTCCCCGCGCTCGTCGCCGAGCTCCGCGCCACCACCGTCGACCCGGACGCCTCGCCCGCCCTGCGCGACGCGGCCGCCCGCCGCCTCGCCCGCCTCGCCGCGCTCACCGACGACGAGGACCGCCCGCTGGTGCCCGCCGCGCACCCGCAGCGCTGGTGGGGCCTGTACGAGCCCACCCGCAGCACCGTCCCGCTCCGCGACCGCGACCGGCCCGTCGCCCTCTCCGGCAGCGCGCTGGACCAGCTCGCCAACACCTGCTCCCTCCAGTGGTTCCTGGGCCGCGAGGTCAAGGCCGACGCCCCGTCCACCGCCGCCCAGGGCTTCGGCAACGTGGTCCACGTCCTCGCCGACGAGGTCGCCTCCGGCCGCACCCCCGCCGACCTGGCCGTCCTGATGGAGCGGCTCGACACCGTCTGGGACGCCCTCGCCTTCGACGCCCCCTGGAAGTCCGCCCAGGAGAAGGAGAACGCCCGCGCCGCCCTGGAGCGCTTCCTGCGCTGGCACACCACCGACCGCGGGGGCCGGTCGGCCGTCGCCACCGAGCACGAGTTCGACGTCACGCTCGACGCGGGCCCCTACGCCGTCCGCGTCCGCGGCTCCATGGACCGCGTCGAGGCGGACCCGCAGGGCCGTGCGTACGTCGTCGACTTCAAGACCGGCAGGGCCGCGCCCACCAAGGACGAGGTCGCCCGCCACCCGCAGCTCGCCGTCTACCAGCTCGCCGTCCGCGAGGGCGCCGTCGACGAGGTCTTCGACGGCTCGCGCCCGCGGCCCGGCGGCGCCGAACTGGTCCAGCTCCGGCAGGGCGCCCCCGCCCGCGAGGGCGGCGACGAGGTCCCGAAGGTGCAGGCGCAGCAGCCGCTCGACGGCACCTGGGTCGGCGACCTGCTCGCCACCGCCGCCGGACGCGTCCTCGACGAGCGCTTCGCGCCCGCCACCGGCCGGCACTGCGACCACTGCTCCTTCCGCGCCGCCTGCAGCGCCCGCCCCGAGGGCCGCCAGACCGTGGAATGAGCCCGCCCGGCCACCGGCCCGCACCGCGGCCGGACGGGACTGTCGGCGGGGGCGGCTAGCCTTTCGGGGTGTCCGCGCGCCCGTCCGTCCTCACCGACCCCGAGCAGCTCAAAGAGCTCCTCGGCATCCCCTTCACGCCCGAACAGCTGGCCTGCGTCACCGCCCCGCCCGCCCCGCAGGTCATCGTCGCCGGCGCCGGCTCCGGCAAGACCACCGTCATGGCCGCCCGCGTGGTCTGGCTGGTGGGCACCGGCGTGGTCGCGCCCGAGCAGGTCCTCGGCCTGACGTTCACCAACAAGGCCGCCGGCGAGCTCGCCGAGCGCGTGCGCAAGGCCCTGGCGCGGGCCGGCATCACCGACCCGGACCCCTCCCCGGCCGACGCCGCGACCGCCGGCGGCGAGCCGCGGATCGCCACCTACCACGCCTTCGCCGGACAGCTGCTGAAGGACCACGGCCTGCGCATCGGCCTGGAGCCCAGCGCCCGACTCCTCGCCGACGCCACCCGCTTCCAGCTCGCCGCGAAGGTGCTGCGCGAGGCCCCGGGCCCGTACCCCTCGCTCACCAAGTCCGTCCCCGACCTGGTCGGCGACCTGCTCGCGCTCGACGCCGAGCTCTCCGAACACCTCGTCCCCCCGGACCGGCTGCGCGCCTGGGACACCGCTCTGCTCGACACCCTCGCCGGCACCCGGCTCACCAACGAGGACCTGCGCAAGGTGCCGGAGGCCGTCCGCGGCCGCCTCGAACTGCTGGAGCTCGTCGCCCGCTACCGCACGGCCAAGCGCTCCCGCGACCTCTTCGACTTCAGCGACCAGATAGCCCTCTCCGCGCAGCTCGCCACCACCCGCCCCGAGGTCGGGGCGCTGCTGCGCGAGGAGTTCCGGGTGGTCCTGCTCGACGAGTACCAGGACACCTCCGTCGCCCAGCGGCTGCTGCTGTCCGGGCTCTTCGGCGCGGGCAGCGGGCACGCCGTCACCGCCGTCGGCGACCCCTGCCAGGCCATCTACGGGTGGCGCGGCGCCTCCGTCGCCAACCTCGACGACTTCCCCGCCCACTTCCCGCACGCCGACGGCAGCCCCGCCACCCGCTTCTCCCTCAGCGAGAACCGGCGCAGCGGCGGCCGCCTCCTGGACCTGGCCAACGGCCTCGCCGCCCCCCTGCGCGCCCTGCACGAGGGCGTCGAGGCGCTGCGCCCGGCCCCGGGCGCCGAGCGCGACGGGCTGGTGCGCTGCGCCCTGCTCCCCACGCACGCCGAGGAGCTGGACTGGCTCGCCGACTCCGTCGCCCACCTGGTCCGCACCGGCACGGAGCCGCGCGAGATCGCCGTCCTGTGCCGTTCCGCCGGGGACTTCGCGCGGATCCAGGCCGTCCTGGTCGACCGCGACGTCCCGGTCGAGGTGGTCGGCCTGTCCGGGCTCCTGCACCTGCCCGAGGTCGCCGACCTCGTCGCGGTCTGCGAGGTCCTCCAGGACCCGGGCGCCAACGCCTCCCTGGTCCGGCTCCTCATCGGCCCGCGCTGGCGGATCGGGGCGCGCGACCTCGCGCTGCTGGGCCGGCGGGCACGGCTGCTCGTCGGCCGGGCCCCCGGCGGCGGTGGCACCGACGCCGACGAGCGGCTCGCGGCGGCCGTGGAGGGGGTGGACCCGGCCGAGGTCGTCTCGCTGGCCGACGCGCTGGAGACCTTCCTCGACGGCGCCGGCGCGACCCCCGACGACCTGCCGTTCTCGGCCGAGGCCCGGGTCCGCTTCGCCCACCTCGCCCAGGAGCTGCGCGACCTGCGGCGCTCGCTCGCCGACCCGCTGATGGACGTACTGCACCGGGTCCTGACGGCGACCGGCCTGGAAGTGGAGCTGTCCGCCTCCCCGCACGCGCTCGCGGCCCGCCGCCGCGAGACCCTGTCGAACTTCATGGACGTCGCCGCGGGCTTCGCCGCCCTCGACGGCCAGGCCTCGCTGCTCGCCTTCCTGGCCTTCCTGCGGACGGCCGCCCAGTACGAGAAGGGCCTGGACCACGCCCTGCCCGGCGGGGAGAACACGGTCAAGGTGCTGACCGCGCACAAGTCCAAGGGCCTGGAGTGGGACGTGGTCGTCGTCCCCGACCTGTGCGCCGGCTCCTTCCCGAAGGAGAAGCCCCCGGAGGCCTGGACCTCGTACGCCAAGGTCCTCCCGTACGCCCTGCGCGGCGACGCCCCGACCCTGCCCGGCGACCCCGCCTGGACCTCGGCCGGCCTGAAGTCCTTCAAGGCCGCCCTCAAGGACCACAAGGCCGTGGAGGAGCTCCGCCTCGGCTACGTGACGTTCACCCGGCCCCGCTCCCTCCTGCTGGCCTCGGGCCACTGGTGGGGGCCGAGCCAGAAGAAGCGGCGCGGGCCGTCCGCGTTCCTCACCGCGCTGTACGGGCACTGCGCGGCCGGGTACGGGGAGATCGAGGCCTGGGCGCCCGAGCCGGACGCCGACGCGGAGAACCCGGCGCTGTCCGCCGTGTCCGAGGCCGACCGCTCCTGGCCGCTGCCGCTGGACCCGGACTCCCTGCGGCGGCGGCGCGCGGCGGCGGCCCTGGTCGAAGCCCACCTCGCGGCCCCGCCGCCGGCCCCGGAGGACCCCGACGGGTACCTGTGGCCGCCGCACTGCGAGGACCCGGCCCACGAGGACGAACCCCGCCCCCCGGAAACCACCCCGCCCACCCCCGCCCTCCCGCACCCCCGCACCACCCGCGCCGAACCGCCCGCGGACGACCCGTGGGCCGAGGACCCGTGGGCCGACGAGCCCGCTCCCGGCCGCGGCCGCACCACCACGGCGACCCCCGCCGAGGCGGCCTCCGACGACGACGACCCGTGGGCCGGCGAGCCCTGGGCCGAGGGCCCCGGAGCCTCCGACGCAGCCCTCCCGCACCCCCGCACCACCACCGGCACCGGCACCGGCACCGGCACCGAGCCGTCCGCCGACGCCCCCCGGGCCGATGACCCGTGGGTCGATGACCCCTGGGCCGCCGAGCCCTGGGCCGCCGGGCCCTGGGCGGTGCCGGGCCCGGGCGGCCGGGGCGCGGGCGAGGGCGGCGCTGCGGGCGGGCTGTCCGCCGAGGAGGCGCGGGCCGTCGCCTCCTGGGACCGCGACCTCGACGCCCTGGAGGGCGAGCTGCGCCGTGCCCGCGCCGCCGTGCGGGACGTGGAGCTGCCCGCCGCGCTCTCCGCCAGCCAGCTGCTGCGGCTCGCCGCCGACGAGCAGCGCTTCGCCCGCGACCTCGCCCGCCCCATGCCCCAGCCCCCCCAGCCGGCCGCCCGCCAGGGCACCCGCTTCCACGCCTGGGTCGAGTCCCGCTTCGACGAGCTCCCGCTCCCGATGCTCGACGTCCTCGACCCCGCCACCGAGCTGCCCGGCTCCGACCAGGACATCGCCGACGAGGCCGATCTCGCCTCCCTCAAGGCCGCCTTCGAGCGCAGCCCGTACGCCGACCGGCCCCCGCACCGCATGGAGGCCCCCGTCCAGGTCACCCTGGCCGGCCGGGTCGTCCGGGGCCGCATCGACGCCGTCTACCGCGACCCGGACGGCTCGTACGAGATCGTCGACTGGAAGACCGGCCGGACCACCGAGGCCGATCCGCTCCAGCTCGCCGTCTACCGCCTGGCCTGGGCGGAAGCCACCGGCACCCCGCTGGACCGGGTCGCGGCCGTCTTCCTGCACGTCCGCAGCGGCCGCGTGATCCGCCCCCGCGACCTCCCCGACCGGGCCGGCCTTGAGGCGATCCTCCAAGGCGAACCGGGCTCGAACGGCGACCCCGGAACAGGCGGCTAGGCTCGTGGGCATGAGCGACACCCCGCCGGACAGCGTCGTCCGTACGTACATCGACACCCACCGCGCCGCCTTCCTCGACGACCTCGCCGAATGGCTCCGCATCCCCTCGGTCTCGGCGCAGCCCGAGCACGCCGGAGACGTACGCCGCAGCGCCGAATGGCTCGCCGCGAAGCTCAAGGAGACCGGCTTCCCGGTCGCCGAGGTCTGGGAGACGCCGGGCGCCCCGGCCGTGTACGCGCACTGGCCGAGCGAGGACCCGCAGGCCCCGACCGTCCTCGTGTACGGGCACCACGACGTCCAGCCCGCCGCCCTCGCCGACGGCTGGCGCACCGACCCCTTCGAGCCGGTGGTCCAGGACGGCCGGATGTACGGGCGCGGCGCCGCCGACGACAAGGGCCAGGTGTTCTTCCACACCCTGGGCGTGCGCGCCCACCTCGCGGCCACCGGCGCCCCCGCCCCCGCCGTGCACCTCAAGCTGATCGTCGAGGGCGAGGAGGAGTCCGGGTCCGTCCACTTCCGCGACCTCGTCGAGGCCCGCGCCGCCGAGCTCGCCGCCGACGTCGTGATCGTCTCCGACACCGGCATGTGGTCCGAGACCACCCCCACCGTCTGCACCGGCATGCGCGGCGTCGCCGACTGCGAGATCGACTTCCAGGGCCCGGACCAGGACATCCACTCCGGCGCCTTCGGCGGGGCCGTGCCCAACCCGGCCACCGTCGCCGCCCGCGTCGTCGCCGCCCTGCACGACGCCGACGGGCGCGTGACGATCCCCGGCTTCTACGACGGCATCGCCGACCTCACCGACGCCGAGCGCGCCCTCATCGCCGAACTGCCCTTCGACGAGGCCGAGTGGCTGCGCACCGCCAAGTCGCACGCCACGGCCGGCGAGGCGGGCTACTCCACCCTGGAACGGGTCTGGGCCCGCCCGACCGCCGAGGTCAACGGCATCGGCGGCGGCTACCAGGGCCCCGGCGGCAAGACCATCGTGCCCGCCTCCGCCCACGTGAAGCTCTCGTTCCGGCTGGTGTCCGGGCAGGACCCGTACCAGGTCGAGGTCGCCGTCCAGGAATGGGTCGAGGGGCTCGTCCCGGCCGGAATCCGCCACTCCATCACCTTCGGCGCCCCGACCCGCCCCTGCCTCACCCCGCTCGACCACCCGGCGCTCCAGTCCGTCGTGCGCTCCATGGGCCGCGCCTTCGGCCAGAAGGTCCGCTTCACCCGCGAGGGCGGCTCCGGACCGGCGGCCGACCTCCAGGACGTCCTGGGCGCGCCCGTGCTCTTCCTCGGCATCTCCGTACCCTCCGACGGCTGGCACGCGCCCAACGAGAAGGTCGAGCTGGACCTGCTCCTCAAGGGCGTCGAGACCGCCGCCTACCTCTGGGGCGACCTGGCCGCCACCCACCGCGCACCCGCCTGAGCCGTCCGCGCGCCGCCGCGGCGCGGGCGCCCCGCCCGCCCCGCGGCACCCCAGTCCCGCACCGCCCTGCCGAGCCCGCCCTGTCCCACCACCGGGGGAGTTGGAAGTACCCGTGAGCACCCATACCGAGCCCGAGCGCCCGCTCTCGCTCGCCGCGCCCAGCGGAATCGACCGCGCCGCGCACCACCGCCTGGACGAGGCGTGGCTCGCCGCGGCGTGGAGCCACCCGAGCACCCGCGTCTTCGTCGTCTCCGGCGGCCAGGTCCTGATCGACGACACCCCCGACGGCGGCACCGCCATCGTGATGACCCCGGCCTTCGAGGCCCCGGTCACCGAGACCCACCGCTACTTCCTGGGCACCGACGAGGACGGCGTACGGTACTTCGCGCTGCAGAAGGACTCGCTGCCGGGCCGGATGGACCAGTCCGCCCGCCCCGCCGGGCTGCGCGAGGCCGGCCTGCTGCTGGGCCCGCGCGACGCCGGACTGATGGTGCACGCGGTGGCGCTGGAGAACTGGCAGCGCATGCACCGCTTCTGCTCCCGCTGCGGCGAGCGCACGGTGGTCGCGGCCGCCGGCCACATCCGCCGCTGCCCGGGCTGCGGGGCCGAGCACTACCCCCGCACCGACCCGGCCGTGATCATGCTGGTCACGGACGAGCACGACCGCGCGCTGCTGGGCCGCCAGGTGCACTGGCCGGAGGGCCGCTTCTCCACCCTCGCGGGCTTCGTGGAGCCGGGCGAGGCGATCGAGCAGTCCGTCATCCGCGAGGTGTGGGAGGAGGCGGGCGTCAAGGTCGGCGAGGTCGCGTACGTGGCCAGCCAGCCCTGGCCGTTCCCGTACAGCCTGATGCTCGGCTTCACGGCCCGCGCCACCACCTCCGAGATCACGGTGGACGGCGAGGAGATCCAGGAGGCCCGCTGGTTCTCCCGCGCGGACCTGCGCCGGGCGATCGAGACGGGCGAGGTCCTGCCCCCGTCGGGCATCTCCATCGCGGCCCGCCTCGTCGAACTCTGGTACGGCGAACCCCTGCCCCGCCCGACCGCGTAGGCCCACCACGGCAGAAGGCCCCCGCCGTGGCGGGGGCCGCTCCGTGCGCACGGCGGGATGTCAGACGGCGAGGGCCTGCTTCACCTGGGCGAGGGAGGGGTTCGTCATGACCGCCTCGGTGCCCGAGGCGGACTTCACGAGCACGGTGGGAACGGTCTGGTTGCCGCCGTTCGCCTTCTCCACGAAGGCGGCGGACTCCGGGTCGTGCTCGATGTTGATCTCGTTGTACGCGATGCCCTCGCGGTCCATCTGGCTCTTGAGCCGGCGGCAGTAACCGCACCAGGTCGTGCTGTACATCGTGACGGTGCCCGTGTCCTGCATGCTGCGCTCTCCTTCGTGGCGGTCCCGGTCGGTCCGACTACAGGAACGTACGCGACCGCCCCGCCATTCCCATAAGTACGACGGACGCGGGCACCCTGTGGACGGTTTTCCCGTCCGGCCCACCCGACCTGGCAGCATGGCGGGGTGACATCAGCAACGCACTCCCCGTCCTTCCCCGCCGTCGCGGACTCGGCCGACGCGGTGCTCCTGGGCCTCGACCCGGAGCAGCGCGAGGTCGCGACCACCCTGCGCGGTCCGGTGTGCGTGCTGGCCGGCGCCGGTACCGGCAAGACCCGCGCGATCACCCACCGCATCGCGTACGGGGTCCGGTCCGGGCAGCTCATGCCGGCCAGCGTGCTGGCCGTCACCTTCACCAACCGCGCCGCCGGTGAGATGCGGGGCCGGCTGCGCGGCCTCGGCGCGGGCGGGGTCCAGGCCCGCACCTTCCACTCCGCCGCCCTGCGCCAGCTCCAGTACTTCTGGCCGAGGGCGGTCGGCGGGGACGTGCCGCGCCTGCTGGAGCGCAAGGTCCAGTTCGTCGCGGAGGCCGGGGCGCGCTGCCGCGTCCGGCTCGACCGCAACGAGCTGCGCGACGTCACGGGCGAGATCGAATGGGCCAAGGTCACCCAGACCGTGCCCGCCGACTATCCGGCGGCCGCCCTGAAGGCGGGCCGCGAGACCCCCCGTGATCCGGCCGAGATCGCCCAGGTCTACGGCATGTACGAGCAGCTCAAGCGCGACCGCGGCATGATCGACTTCGAGGACGTGCTGCTGCTGACCGTCGGCATCCTCCAGGACCGCCACGACATCGCCGAGCAGATCCGCACCCAGTACCAGCACTTCGTCGTGGACGAGTACCAGGACGTCAGCCCGCTCCAACAGCGGCTGCTCGACCTGTGGCTGGGCGAGCGCGACAGCCTGTGCGTCGTCGGCGACGCCAGCCAGACCATCTACTCCTTCACCGGCGCCACCCCCGACCACCTGCTGAACTTCCGCACCCGCTATCCGCGGGCCACCGTGGTCAAGCTGGTCCGCGACTACCGCTCCACCCCGCAGGTCGTCCACCTGGCCAACGGGCTGCTGAACCAGGCCGGCGGCCGGGTCGCCGAGCACCGGCTGGAGCTGGTCTCCCAGCGCGAGGCCGGCCCCGAGCCGGTCTACGCCGAGTACCCGGACGAGCCCGCCGAGGCCGAGGGCGTCGCCCGGCGCATCCGCGACCTGGTCGCGGCGGGCGTCCCGGCCGGCGAGATCGCCGTCCTCTACCGCATCAACGCCCAGTCCGAGGTCTACGAGCAGGCCCTCGCCGACGCCGGCGTGCCCTACCAGCTGCGCGGGGCGGAGCGCTTCTTCGAGCGCAACGAGGTGCAGAAGGCGATCCTCGCCCTGCGCGGAGCGGCCCGCTCCGGCGGGAACGACCCGCTGCTCGACGACGTCGTCGAGCTCGGCTCCCAGGTGCGGGCCGTGCTCAGCTCCACCGGCTGGGCCGCCCAGCCGCCCGCCGGGTCCGGCGCGGTGCGCGACCAGTGGGAGTCGGTGGCCGCACTGGTCCGGCTCGCCGAGGACTTCGCCCGGGCCCGGCCCGGCGCCACCCTGGCCGACCTGACGGTCGAGCTGGACGAGCGCAAGGCCGCCCAGCACGCCCCGACCGTCCAGGGCGTCACCCTCGCCTCGCTGCACGCGGCGAAGGGCCTGGAGTGGGACGCCGTGTTCCTCGTGGGCCTGACCGACGGCATGATGCCGATCACCTACGCCAAGACCGACGAGCAGGTCGAGGAGGAGCGCCGGCTGCTCTACGTCGGCGTCACCCGGGCGCGGCTGCACCTGAACCTCTCCTGGGCGCTCTCCCGCGCCCCGGGCGGCCGGCCCTCCAGGCGCCCCAGCCGCTTCCTGAGCGGCCTGCGGCCCGGCTCCGCGGCCCGGGGCGCGGGGAAGGGCCCCGCGGCCGAGGGAGGGGCCCGCAAGCGCGGCCGCCGCGGGCCGGTCCTGTGCCGCGTCTGCGGCAGGACGCTGACCGAGGCCGGCGAGCTGAAGCTGATGCGCTGCGAGGACTGCCCGTCCGACATGGACGAGGGGCTCTACGAACGGCTGCGCGAGTGGCGCGCCGCCCAGTCCCAGGACCAGGGCGTGCCCGCGTACTGCGTCTTCACGGACAAGACGCTGATGGCCATCGCGGAGGCCGCTCCGGGCGAGCCGGGAGAGCTCTCGATGATCTCCGGGGTCGGCGGCCGGAAGCTCGACCGCTACGGAGTCGATGTTCTGGCCATCTGTGCAGGTCAGGAACCTGGGAGCCAGGATGCTGACGACGCGTAGAAAATCGTCGGAAAAATAGTTTGCACATGCCCCGCGCAGCCCCATAGGTTCTTAACAACGGAAACGGTGGCTTCTCCGAAGCCCCGGGTCCGTGCTGTACTTATCCGAATACGCACGGGACGGGCCTTCGGGCCGCTCCCCGAGACGCCGAGAGGAGGCGAGACCAGTGGCCAGCTTCATGACCTTCACCAAAATGACCGATCGCTCGGTCGACGCTTCCTGCCTGCTCGGTTCCGTCTCCGCCCTGGGTACCGGTCTGTCCGCGATTTCCGCCGGCAGCCCCGCCCTCCTGGCGACCCTTCCGGTCAGCGAGCGCAATGAGCGACCGATCCAGGCACCGGTGGCAGTACTGGAAGCCCAGGCGCACGGCGCCTATGGGTTTGCGGCCGCAGCCGGTGCCGGAGCCAAGACGAAGCAGACGAAGCAGCAGCACCACCTGATGTGGGCCTTCCGCGGGCTCGAACCCTGGAGTGATCCAGCCTGACGTGTGATCAGGCCGGCGCCTTCAGGGCCGCGGAACCCCACCCGGGATCCGCGGCCCTTCTGTTTGTCCCCGAACGGGGACGACGGAGCGAAGGGGCCTCGGGACTGGCAGAACCAGGTACCAGCCGAGACCGGCCGACCGGCCGGAACGACTAGCCACCAAGACGAGGAAGAAACCACCGTGCAACTCGAAGCGCACGCCCCGTCCGTCACGCAGACCCACACGATCTCCCCGCCCGCAGTCCCGGAGGACCCCGCCTTGACCCCGCTCACCGCGCTGACCGCGCTCGACGACGCCATCGAGAACCTCGGCGTCCCGGTTCCCTGCCGCACCTTCGACCCCGAGGTCTTCTTCGCCGAGTCCCCGGCCGACGTCGAATACGCCAAGTCGCTCTGCCGCACCTGCCCGCTGGTCGAGGCCTGCCTCGCCGGGGCGACCGAGCGCCGCGAGCCCTGGGGCGTCTGGGGTGGCGAGCTCTTCGTCCAGGGTGTGGTCGTAGCCCGCAAGCGTCCCCGTGGCCGTCCGCGCAAGAACCCGGTCGTCACGGCATGACCGCCATCGGAACCATCGACCGCCCCCTCACGCACGACCCCTTGAAGCAGGCCCTCATGACCCCCCACACCACGAGCGAGCAGCCGCACGGCGCCGCCCACGCAGACTTCATCACCGCCGGTGCGATGACCTCGCGCCAGAACAGGACCCGCGAAATGCAACTCATCCCAGAAGCCCTGGCCCGTGCCCATATGGACGACCGCATGCGCGAGGTGGACGCCGAGCGTCACGCCCTGCGCCTGGTCTCCGCCCGCCGCATGCAGCGGCGAGCCGAGCGCGTCTCGCTGCGCGCCCGGCGGGCCCTCGCCCGCGCCGTCATGCACTGACCCGGCCGGCGCACCGCCGGCCGGGCAACCGCACACGAAGAACCCGGGGGGACCGGTCCGCACGGACCGGTCCCCCCGGTGCGTTCGAGCGCCCGCCGGTCCGCGCGGAGGCGGGACGCCGGGCCCGCACGGAGCCGCCGCCCGCCCGTGGAGCCCGCCGCCCGCCGCCGCGACGACCGGCCGTCCCGCCCGCCGCGGCCCCGCGGACCGCGTCCGCGACCGCGCTACGGGGTCACTCGGCAGACGCGAAGCCCGGCAGCCAGGAGTCCAGCTCCTCGCGCAGCCGCACCGTCGCGCCCAGCTGGCACAGCACCCCGATGGTGCTCAGCGTCACCCGGTGGATCAGCAGGTAGGACGGCGGCAGGTTGATCTGCCGCCCCAGCTGGTGCGCGGGGGAGCGGGGGTCGGCGATCCGGGCCGCCTGGCCGCGCAGCCACGGCCGGGTGAAGGTGAACTCCTCCGCCTCGGCCGGCTCGATGATCGGCTTCAGGTAGTCCAGCACCGCGTCCGGGTCCAGCTCGACGGACCCCTTCACGAACCCCTCGGCGCACAGGTGCCCGTAGACCCCCTCGGCGTCGCCGTCCAGCGTCATCCGCAGGGACCGGCCGATGGGCTTGGGCCAGCCGCCGGGCAGCCGGTCCACCGTGCCGAAGTCCAGCACGCCCAGCCGCATCCGGCCCTCCGGGCCCGATATCAGCCGGAAGTTGCCCGGGTGCGGATCCGCGTGCAGCAGCCCGGTGCGGGCGGGGCCGGAGAAGAGGAATCGGGCCAGCAACTGCCCGGCGCGGTCGCGCTCCTCCTGCGTGCCGTCGGCGATCACCTCCGACAGCGGCGTCCCCTCCATCCACTCGGTCACCAGGACCTGGTCGCCCTGGTGCACGACGTCCGGCACGACCACGTCGGGATCGCCGTCGAACGCGTCCGCGTGGGTGCGCTGCGCCTCGGCCTCCAGCTCGTAGTCCAGCTCCTCCGCGACCCGGTCGCGCAACTCCTTGATCAGCGGCTTGATCTCCATGCCCGGGATCAGCGGGCCCAGCAGCCCGGCGAAGCGGGCCAGCTGCTTCAGGTCCGAGAGCAGCGCCTCGCCGGCCCCCGGGTACTGGACCTTGACCGCCACCTGACGGCCGTCGTGCCACACCGCCCGGTGCACCTGCCCGATCGAGGCCGCAGCCGCCGGCTTGTCCTCGAACTCCTCGAACAGCTCCCGCCAGTCGGCCCCGAGCCGCTCCGCCAGCACCTGGTGCACGGTCGAGGCGGGCAGCGGCGGAGCGGCCTCCTGCAGCTTGGTCAGCGCGGCCCGGTAGGGGCCCGCGACCTCCTCGGGGAGGGCCGATTCGAAGACGGACAGGGCCTGGCCGAACTTCATGGCCCCGCCCTTCAGCTCACCGAGCGTCTTGAAGAGCTGCTCGGCGGTGCGCTGCTGGAGCTCGCGCGCCACGATCTCCGCCGACTTGCCCCCGATCCGCTTGCCCAGGCCCCACGTGGCCCGGCCCGCGAAGCCGAGCGGCAGCGCGGCCAGCTTGACGGTACGGGTGACCGCCTTCCGGGGAAGATCAGACATGCGCCCCTCCATTTCCCAGACAGCCGCGCCGCAAGCGGCGGTTCACGAAGACCCCTCGGACCCCACGCATCCTGTCATGGGCCCGTGGGACGGTCCGCTCCCGATCCTCCTCCCGTCCGCTCGAGCGCCGCTGGCCGCCCGGCACCCGCCCCGCACGGACAGCCGGGATGCGCACGCACCGGCGCGTGCTCCCAGTGCAGGCCCGGCAGGGCCGCCTCCCAGCGGGCACCGGTCGACGCGGGCAGCTCCCCGTCCAGGAACGACAGCGCATGGGCGGCGGCCAGACCGGCGGTCGCCGTGGACAGCCCCAGATCACAGGCGGCGGTCGCCCTGCGGCGGTGCGCGGAACGCCACTGCACCAGCATCCGCGGCCAGGCCGCGTCCCGCTCCACCCGGTCGCGCTCCATGCACCCCGCGCACCCGGTGGCCCCCGGCAGGACCAGCGGGCCCACCAGCCCCGTGCCCTCCAGCACCCCCGCGTAGAGGTGCGGAACGCCCGAGGCGACCCAGCCCGCGGCCGTCTCCGGATCGGGGGCCCAGGCGTGCAGCCCGTCCCGCGGAGCGACCACCACCAGGGCCAGCCCCGGCTCCGGGCCCCCGTCCTCCCCGGTCCGCGGCGCCCGCCCGGGCGCCGCCTCGCGCACCAGCCGGGCCGCCGCCTCCGCCCGCAGCCGGCCCACGCCCGCGGCCCCCAGCCCGCCCGGCGCCACGTCCCCCGGTTCCACCCGGCCCCCGTCCAGGACGTCGACCCGGCCCACGCCGGCACCCGACAGGACCGCGGCGATCACGGCCCCCACCCGGCCGCTCCCGCGCACCTGCACCCGCAGCGCCCGGCGCGCGGCGACACCCCGCAGGTCGCCGCCCGGCTCCCGGCGCACCAGGGAGAGCGAGCCCAGATCCGGCCCCAGCCGCTCCAGTGCCTCCGGCCGCTGCCGGACGGCCTGGGCCCGCGGACCGCCGGCGGTGGCGTCGTCGAGCACACCGGCCCGCGCCAGCCGCCGGACCAGCTCGTCGGCCTGCCCGTCCGGCAGCCCCATCCCCGCGGCCTCCGCCCGCAGCAGCTCCATCCCGCGCGTCCCGTCGATCCGGTCGATGAGCGACCCCGTCGCCGTGTCCACCGGCCCGAACACCACCGCGTGCGCGGGCGTCACCCCGAACTGCACCGTCCGCAGATCCCGCCAGGCCCGCGCCAGCGCGGGCTTCACCTTCGGATACACCGCCGCCCCCTCATCCCGGTCGCCTCATCCCGGTCACCGCACCCGGCCACCGCTTCCCGTCCCCGCCACACTGCCCTCCCGCCGCCCCGGGTGCGGAAAGTTGTCCACAGGCGGCGGGTATCGGTCATATCTGATGAAGAATTCGGATGCGGACGGCGGCCGATCCGGGGACCGGCTCCGAACCGACCGTGTTCGAACCCCGGACGCGCGGGACTTCCGCGACGGCGACCGGGTACCGTCATGGCGTGTCCGCCGACCCACCCCAGCGCGCCGTCGAAGTCCGCCGGAGCGCGCGCCGCCGCAGGACCGTATCCGCCTACCGCGAGGGTGACCGTACGGTCGTCCTCATCCCTGCCCGGATGTCCGAGGCCGAGGAGCGCCGCTGGGTGGGCGTGATGCTCGACAAGCTGGCCGCGCAGGAGAGCAAGCGGACCCTCGGGGACGCGGAGCTGACCGAGCGCGCCGACCGGCTGTCCGAGCAGTACTTCGCCGCCCGCGCCCGCCCCCGCACCGTCCGCTGGGTCACCAACCAGAACACCCGCTGGGGCTCCTGCACCCCGGCCGAGGGCAGCATCCGGCTCTCGCACCGCCTCCAGGGCATGCCCGAGTACGTGGTCGACTACGTGCTCCTCCACGAGCTGGCCCACCTCCTCGTACCCGGCCACGGCCCGGACTTCTGGCAGCTGCTGGAGGCCTACCCGCGCACCGAACGGGCCCGCGGCTACCTGGAGGGCGTGGTCGCCGCCGAGCGCCTGCCCACCGCCCCCGCGGACCCCTCCGCACCCCGCGACGGCGCCGGCGAGGACGCCGACGGGGGCCCCGCGGACCGCTCCGGCGACTGACCCGCCGCCCGCCCCGGGGGCACGGACGGCGTTGTGTACCGGGTCGGTACCGACTTGGCCGGATGTCGGCCATTGCCGTTAGCCTGAGCCGCACGTGTTCACAGTCGGGATGGGGGACGGTCGTACGCATGGCCAGGGAATTCCAACGCGGCCACAAGGCCAAGATCAGTGATCTGACGGCGGGTACCGACCTGTACGTGGGCGTCCAGATCTCCGGACCCGGACTCGCCTTCGACATCAGCTGCTTCGGCCTCGACGCCGACGAGCGGCTCTCGGACGACCGGTACTTCGTCTTCTTCAACCAGCCGAAATCGCCGGAGGAGTCCATCCAGCAGCTCGGCCCGCAGGCCGGCGACACCGAATCCTTCCGGGTCACGCTGGATCGCGTCCCCGCCTCGATCCACAAGCTGTCCTTCACCGCCACCATCGACGGCGCCGGGCAGATGTCGCAGGTCGGGCCCGGATACATCCGCGTCGTCGCCGGTGGCGAAGAGGTCGTCCGGTACGCGTTCACGGGCTCCGAGTTCACCACCGAGCGGGCCGTCATGCTCGGCGACTTCTACCTCAAGGACGTGTGGCGCTTCGCCGCCGTCGGCCAGGGCTTCGACGGCGGGCTCGACGCGCTGCTGCGCAACTTCGGCGGCGAGGTCGCCGAGGAGCCGCAGCCCGAGCCGCAGCTCCCCGCCCAGGGCGCGGCCCCCGGCTTCGCCCCGCCCGCGCAGGCCGCCGCCCCGGCGCCCGCCCCGTCCTTCGGCGCCCCGGCCCCGCAGGCCCCCGCCCCGCAGCCGCCGGCCCCCGCGCCGTCCTTCGGTGCCCCCGCGCCCGCACCGGCCCAGCAGCCCCTGCCGTACCACCAGCCCGCGCCCCCCGCGCCGGTCCACAGCGCACCCACCCTGGCCGCGCCGCTCGCCGCGCCGCCCCCCGCGCCGTACGGGCAGCCGCAGCAGCCCTCGTACGGGCAGGTCCCGGGCCAGTACCCCGGCCAGGTCCCGCCGCCCGCCCCGGCCCCCGCGCCCTACGGTCAGCAGCCGGTGTACGGCCACCAGCCCTCCCACGGCCAGCTCCCCGGCCACGGCCACCAGCCCGGGCCCGCTCCTGCGGCCGGCCCCGGCGCCGGACTCGCCGCGGCCCTCCAGCCGTACAAGGAAGCGCCCACCGGCGCCCGCTGGACCCCGCAGAACCAGCAGCTCATGCGCGTCGACCTGTCCATGGGCGGCCAGGGCGTCCTCGCCCGCCAGGGCAGCATGGTGCTCTACCAGGGCAAGGTGGACTTCGGCTACAAGGGCGCGGGCTTCGCCGGCCGCATCGTCGGCAACGCCACCGGCCAGGAGCTGCAGCTCATGCGCTGCACCGGCCGCGGCCAGGTCTTCCTCGCCGAGACCGGCGCCCACCTGCACGCCATCGAGCTCCAGGGCGACGCCATCTGCGTCTCCGCCGAGAACGTGCTCGCCTTCGACGAGTCCCTCCAGCACGAGGTCCGCCGCATCGAGGGCCACGGCATCCCCGGCGGGGCCCTGTTCACCATGCAGTTCCAGGGCACCGGCACGGTGATCGTCAAGACCCACGGCGTGCCGGTCGTCCTGCCCGTCACCCCGACCACCTTCGCGGACAGCAACGCCGTCGTCGCCTGGTCCGCCGCCTCGCAGGTGATCATCTCCAGCCAGGTCAGGCTGCGCCGCAACGCCTACCCCGGTCACAGCGGGGAGACCGTGAACCTCCAGTTCCGCGGCGCTCCCGGCAACTTCATCGTCGTCCAGCCGTACGAGGTCTGAGGGAGCCCGTCATGAACGCAATGAACCAGCAGCTCGCGGGCTACGCCCCGACCCCCGTCACGGCCCGCATGGAGAACCACGGCCGGGCCATGCTCAAGGTCGCCATGCGGAGCGGCCAGGACCTCTTCGCCCGCACCGGCTCGATGGTCGCCTACGAGGGCTTCGTCCAGTACGAGCCCAACCCGCCGGCCGTCCGGCAGATGGCCTCGCAGTGGCTCACCGGCGAGGGCGCCCCGCTGATGAAGTGCACCGGCGACGGCCTGCTCTACCTCGCCGACTACGGCGCGGACGTGGTCGTCATCAACCTCGCCGACGACGCCCTCTCGGTCAACGGCACCAACCTGCTCGCCTTCGACGCGCACCTCCAGTGGGGCGTCGAGCGGGTCAAGGGCATGGCCAAGTTCGCCGGTCAGGGCCTGTTCAACGTGCAGGTGTCCGGCACCGGCTGGGTGGCGATCACCTCCCGGGGCACGCCGATCGTCGTCGACTGCGGACGCGGCGAGGACGAGACGTACGTGGACCCGGACGCGCTCGTCGCCTGGTCCCCGAACCTCAAGGTCAAGGGCAAACGCAGTTTCAAGGCCTCGTCGATGATCGGCCGGGGCAGCGGAGAGGCCTACCAGATGGCCTTCTCCGGCCAGGGCATCGTCGTCGTCCAGCCCAGCGAGGACAGCACCGACCGGCTCCGGACCCGGGGCTGAGGGGGAGCGGGAACACATGCAGAGCTCACTTTTCGCCCACGCGGAGGCACAGTCCCAGGAGCGGTACGCGGTCCAGAACCCGCAGCTGCTGCGGGTCTCGCTGACCGGCTCCGACGACGTCCTCGCCCGCAAGGGGGCGATGGTCGCCTACCAGGGGATCATCGACTTCGACGGCGAGTACCAGAGCGCGAACCAGCGCGGCGCCCGCAGCCGCACCGGCGAGGGCCTCGACCTGATGCGCTGCTCCGGGCAGGGCACCGTCTACCTGGCCAACCTGGCCCAGTACGTCCACGTGGTCGACGTGGACCAAGACGGCCTGACCGTGGACAGCAGCTACGTGCTGGCCCTGGACTCCGCCCTGCACACCGAGGTCATCGCCGTGGACAGCCAGTACGGGATCTCCGGCTCCGGCAAGTACCAGCTCAACATCACCGGCCGCGGCAAGGTCGCGCTGATGACCTCCGGGCAGCCGCTGATGATGCAGGTCACCCCGGACAAGTACGTGAACGCCGACGCGGACGCCATCGTCGCCTGGTCGACCTCGCTGCGGGTGCAGATGCAGGCCCAGACCCACTCCAGCGGGGTCTGGCGGCGCCGCGGCAACACCGGCGAGGGGTGGGAGCTGAGCTTCCTGGGCACCGGCTTCGCCCTGGTCCAGCCCAGCGAGGCGCTGCCGCCGCAGAACGCCCAGCCGGGCCAGGGCGCGGCGGCCCAGTTCGGGATGGGCCAGCACGGCGCCCACGCGCAGAACCAGAACAACGCCTGGAACTAGCCCACGGCGGGGGCCGTCCCGAGCCGGGACCGCCCCCGCCGCGGCCGGTGCCTCAGCGGCCGGGGGTGTCGCCGAGCCGTGTCAGGGTCGCCTCCAGCAGCCGCACCACCGAGGTGTCGGCCACCGCCGCCACCTCCGCGTACGGGAACCAGCGCAGGTCCAGCGACTCCTCGCTGATCTCCGCCACCGAGCCGGCCGGGGCCAGCGCCGCGTACTGCACGTCCAGGTGCCAGTTGCACGGCGCGGGGATCGGGTGCCGGTCCAGCCGTACCGGGCCGCCGGCCAGCAGGGTCAGCCCGGAGGCGATGCCCGACTCCTCGACGGCCTCGCGCAGCGCCGCCTCCGCGAGCGTGGCGTCACCGGGCTCGCAGTGGCCGCCCATCTGCAACCACATGCCCAGCTTCCGGTGCAGGGTCAGCAGCACGCGCCGGCCCTCCGGGTCCACCACCAGCGCGCTGCCGGTGACGTGCCCGGCCGTGCACGGCTTGTAGACCCCGTCCGGGTGGGCCGCCAGGTGCTCCAGGTACAGGTCGCGCAGCTCGGGCTGGTCCTCGTAGCGCTTCAGGACGAGGACCGCGTCGTCGTGCAGGCTCACTTCTTCCCGTCGCCCTCGTCGCCCTCGCCCTTGCCGCCGCGGCCGTCCTCGGCGTCCGCGGCGCTGCCGGGGGCGCCGTCCTGCGGTGCGTCCGCCGGCCCCTCGCCCTGCGGCGACCGGCCCGCGCGCTTCTCGGCCGCCTCGCCGAGCATCTTGTCGATCTCGGAGAAGTCCGGCTGCTCGCGGTGGACGAAGCCGTCCGGGTCGTCCAGGTCGGAGGCGGTGGGCAGCATGTCCGGGTGCTCCCACAGGCCGTCGCGGCCGTCCACGCCGCGCGCGTCCGTCAGCGAGGCCCACAGGCGCGAGGCGTCGCGCAGCCGGCGCGGCCGAAGCTCCAGCCCGATCAGCGTCGCGAAGGTCTGCTCCGCCGGGCCGCCCGAGGCGCGCCGTCGGCGCATGGTCTCGCGCATCGCGTCCGCCGAGGTCAGCCGGGGCTTGGCGGCCTCGTGCACCACCGCGTCGACCCAGCCCTCGACCAGCGCGAGGGCCGTCTCCAGGCGGGCCAGCGAGGCCTTCTGCTCCGGAGTGTCCTGCGGCTGGAACATGCCGCCCGCGAGGGCCTCCTGCAACTGCTCGGGGTTGGACGGGTCGAGCTGGCCGACCGCTTCCTCCAGCTTGGAGGTGTCGACGGTGATGCCGCGGGCGTAGCCCTCGACCGCGCCGAACAGGTGCGAGCGCAGCCACGGCACGTGCGCGAAGAGCCGCGCGTGGGCCGCCTCGCGCAGCGCCAGGTAGAGCCGGACCTCGTCCTGCGGGACGCCCAGGTCCTTGCCGAAGCCCTCGATGTTCAGCGGCAGCAGCGCCGCCTTGCCGCCGGGCCCCAGCGGCAGCCCGATGTCCGTGGAGCCGACGACCTCGCCCGCCAGCGTGCCCACGGCCTGGCCGATCTGCTGGCCGAACATGGCGCCGCCCATGGAGCGCATCATGCCCAGCAGCGGGCCCGCCATGGCCTGCATCTCCTCGGGCAGCACCCCGCCCATCGCCGCCCCGACGCGCTCGGCGACCGGGTCCACGAGCTCCTTCCACGCCGGCAGGGTCGCCTCGACCCACTCGGCGCGGCTCCAGGCCACGGCGGTCGCGGCGCCGGAGGGCAGCGAGGTGACCCCGTCGAGCCAGTGGTCGGCGAGGCGCACCGCCTCCTGGACCGCCGACTTCTCGGCGACGCCGACGCTGGCGTCCTTCACGCCGTCCGCCGTGCCCTGGGCGACGGTCTGGCGGGCGATGTCCTTGGCCATGTCCCAGTTGACGGGACCGCCCTCGTAGCTGAGCATCTGGCCGAGCTGCTGGAAGGCCGCCCCCAGGTCGTTCGGGTTCATCGCACCGAACATCGCGGCGAACGGATTGTCCGCCCCGCCGGGGCCGCCGGCGCCGCCCGGCAGGCCCATGCCGGGGAACCCGAACGGATTCGCCGGGCCGCCCTGGCCGCCCTGATCGCCCTTCTTCTTGCCCTGGTCGCCGTCCTCCGGCTCCTCGGGCGGAAGGCCGAATCCGAATGGGGTGTCGCTCACGGGTTTCCTCGGCTCGTAGGGCCGCCGGCGGGAGCCGACGGGCAATGGTCCGACAACACCACCCAGCGTAGACACCCCGCCCGGCTTACGGGCTCGGTGCTCCGCCGACTCCTGGGCTGCGGCAGGATGGACATCACCTGGTGGGTACGCGTCACGGCGCGTCCCCACTGAAGACAACCGCTGGAGACGCCCGGTGAGTTCCCCAGATCCGCAGGTTCGCGCGACCGACGACGCCGACATCCGCCCCGAATACGGTGACAGCGCCCACGGCGTTCGCCAGCCGCGAAACCCGGCCGCGAGAGGCCCCGTGATCGCCGTGACCGGCGCCGCGTCGGGCGTCGGCGCCGCCCTGGTGGCCCGGCTGGCGGCCTCCGACGAGGTCAAGCAGGTCGTCGCCATCGACGAGCGGCGCGGCGACTGCGCGGAGGCGCACTGGCACGTGCTGGACGTACGGGACCCGGCCATCGCCGAGAAGCTGCGCGGCGCGGACGTCGTGGTGCACCTGGCCCTCGACCTCGACCTGGAGCGCGACCCGGCGGCCCGGACCGCGTACAACGTGCGCGGCACCCAGACCGTGCTGACGGCCGCCGCCGCGGCCGGCGTGCACCGGGTCGTGCTCTGCACCTCCGCGATGGTCTACGGGGCCCTGCCGGACAATGACATCCCGCTGTCCGAGGACTCCGAGCTGCGGGCCACCGCCGAGGCCACCGGCGTGGGCGACCTGCTGGAGATCGAACGCCTGGGCCGCCGCGCCCCCCGCGCGCACCCGGGGCTCAACGTCACCGTGGTCCGGCCCGCGGTCCTGGTCGGCGGCACCGACACGGCCCTGACCCGGTACTTCGAGTCCCCGCGCCTGCTGGTCGTGGCCGGCTCCCGGCCCACCTGGCAGTTCTGCCACGTGGAGGACCTGGTCAGCGCCCTGGAGTACGCCGCCCTGGAGAAGGTCGAGGGCGAGCTGGCCGTGGGCTGCGAGGGCTGGCTGGAGCAGGAGGAGGTCGAGGAGCTCAGCGGCATCCGCCGGATGGAGCTGCCCTCGGCCGTCGCCCTGGGCGCCGCGGCCCGGCTGCACCGGATCGGCCTGACTCCGTCCCCGGCCGGGGACCTGGCGTACACCATGCACCCGTGGGTGGTCAGCGTCAGCGGGCTGCACGCGGCGGGCTGGCGGCCCCGCTGGACCAACGAGGAGGTGCTCGCCGAGCTGCTCCAGGAGGTCGCGGGCCGGCACACGGTCGCGGGCCGCCGCCTGGGCCGCAAGGACGCCGCCACGGCCGCCGGCGCGGCCGGCGCGACGGTCGCCCTGCTGGGCGCGGCGGCGGCGGTCCGGCGCGCCCGCCGACGGCGGGGCATCTGACCGGAGCCCGGCGCCCCGGGCCGCCACCGGAGCGTTCCTGTAGGAGGCTCCCAAAGCGGACGGCGCGCACCGGGCGAATCGGCTATTCCACCGGGGTCGGCGGCTAGGGCACGATGGACGGTATGGCACCGCACTTCGACCACCCCGGCGAGCAGGCCGCTCCGGACCCCATCCGCCTGCTCGACATCCGCGACACCCCGCTCTCGATCGACGAGGTCTTCCGGGCCGTCGGCGACGACGCGACCGGCGGGACGACGCTCTTCGTCGGCACGGTGCGCGACCACGACGGCGGCGCCGACGTCCACGGGCTGGGCTACTCCTGCCACCCCACGGCCGAGGCGGAGATGCGCCGCGTCGCCGAGCGGGTCGCGGCCAAGTTCCCGGTCCGCGCCCTGGCCGCCGTGCACCGGGTGGGCGACCTGGCCGTCGGTGACCTGGCGGTCGTCGTGGCCGTCTCCTGCGCCCACCGCGGCGAGGCATTCGAGGCCTGCCGGATGCTGATCGACGACCTCAAGCACGAGGTGCCGATCTGGAAGCACCAGACCTTCGCGGACGGCACGGAGGAATGGGTCGGCGCCTGCTGACACCCGGCCCGCCGGCAGCGAACCCCGGACGACGGGCGTGACCCGCGAGGGGGTAACCTCGCACCCGTTCGGCCGCGCAACACGCCCTCGATTTGCGTAACCCCTTTCCGGGCACGAGCGTTGAAGCCACAACGACACGCACACCGGGACAGGGAGGCACGCCCATGGCGTCACTGGCGTGGTTGCTGATTCCGCTGTTCGCCGCGATCGGAGCGGCGATATGGGGCAGCTGGGCGGCGCGCGACCGCACGCAGGGGGACATATCCGAACTCGCCGGCTACGCACGTTTCCGTGAAGCCATGGGCAAGGCCGACGAGGTCAAGGTGAAGGCAGAGGCACACGCCGGCCACTCCGGTTCCGACGCCGTCTGAGCGTCCCGTGAGAATCCGCTGAGACTTCCCCGTACGGGCCCCGTACGGACCGGCCCCGGGGGCCGCCCGTCAGGACCGTCCCGTACTGTCGGAACCATGCCACGCCGCACCGCGACGATGCTCGCATCCACCCTCGTGCTGTTCGCGCTGCTCTGCGCGGGCGTCTTCGTCAAGGTGCCGTACTCCGAGATGAGTCCCGGTCCCACGGTGAACACCCTGGGCGATGCGCACGGCGAGCCCGTCCTCAACATCTCGGGGCGCAAGACCTACCCGACCAGCGGCCACCTCAACATGACGACGGTCCGGGTCACCGGCGCGGACTACGACATGAACCTGCTGGAAGCGGTCTACGGCTGGCTGGCCGGCGACAACATCGTCGTCCCGCACGAGAACATCTACCCGGACGGCAAGACGGACGAGCAGTCCACGCAGGAGAACGCCGAGGAGTTCACGCAGTCGCAGGCGAGCGCCAAGGTCGCCGCGCTCCGGCAGCTCGGCATCCCGGTGACCGCCCGCGTGATCGTCGCCTCGGTGGTCAAGGGCAGCCCCTCCGAGGGCAAGCTGCACGCCGGCGACGTGATCCAGGCCGTGGACGGCACCCCGGTCAAGGCGCCCGAGGACGTGGCCAAGCTCGTCACCCTGCACAAGGCGGGCGAGCCGGTGGAGTTCACCATCGTGCCCGCCGCCGCGGCCGCCGAGGCGGCGAAGGCGAACCGCGAGCCCGTCGGCTCCACCAAGGTCACCATCACCTCGGCCAAGGCGGAGGGCGACGGCCACGCGATCGTCGGCATCCGGGCCGGCACCGACCACACCTTCCCGTTCGCCATCGACATCAAGCTCGCCGACGTCGGCGGCCCCAGCGCCGGCCTGATGTTCGCCCTCGGCATCGTCGACAAGCTGAGCCCCGAGGACCTCACCGGCGGCAGGTTCGTCGCCGGCACCGGGACCATCGACGACGCCGGCAAGGTCGGTCCGATCGGCGGCATCCAGATGAAGACCATCGGCGCCCGCCAGGCCGGCGCCCGGTACTTCCTGACGCCCGCCGACAACTGCGCGGCCGCGTCCCGGGACGTGCCCGACGGGCTCACGCTGGTGAAGGTCTCCACCATCGGCGACGCCACGGCCGCCCTGGAGAAGATCGGCAAGGGGGACACGGCCGGGCTGCCGAGCTGCGCCGCCAAGCCCTGACCGGTCCCGCCCGCCCCGCCCGCGGCCCTACGAGAAGGTCGCGGCCAGCGCCTCGGCCAGGCCGGGCACCAGGTTCCCGCCGGTGAGGACCTCCGTCGCGGCGTCCTTCTCCCGCAGCCGCACGGCCGACTCGCGCGAGCCGTCGCGCAGCACGGCCACCGTCAGGCGGACCTCCTGGCGCTCGGGGTGCGCGGCGACCCACTTGGCCAGCTGCTTGTCGTTCAGCCCCTCCGGTACGGAGGCCTCCGCCGACGGCGGCAGCATCAGCCGCTCCACCGTCAGCGCGCAACCGACGACCGCGTCGGGCCAGGCGATGGTGCCCAGGAACTTGTCGAGCGGCGTCCCGGCCGGGACCTGCTCCTGTTCGATGGGGGTGAAGGAGGACTGGCCGGCGTCGTCCCGGTCGAGGCCGAGCTGGCTCGCGAGGCGCGGCTCCTGCTTCTTGAGGCGGGCGGTGTCGACGAGCGCGAACAGCCGCGCGGGCTTGTCCCAGCCGAGACCGGCCGCGTACTCGTCGATTTCGAGACAGGCGCGGGTCAGCGGGCCGGCGGCCATCGGGGTGCCGGGGGAAGGCGAAAGGTTGGACATGGACAACATCCTGCCTCCTTTCCACCGATTACCGGGAACTGACTAAAGCCTCAGTAAGTTGCATGAGTGGGCTCTACGATCGGGGGCCCGTCCGATACCAGACCCAGCGACTTTCGAGGTGCGCACCTTGGCTTTCCAGATGCCGGACCGCGGCGGAGGCCCCTCCGGGCCACGGATGAGAGTCGGCCGCCCCTCCCGGCGCGCCCGGACTCTCCTGATGACCTTGGGCGTACTGGCCGTCCTGGCCATGCTCTTCATCATGTTCGCGGGCTTCTGGACCGACTGGCTCTGGTTCCGTTCCGTGAAGTACTCCACCGTCTTCACGACCACCCTGTGGACGAAGATCGGCCTCTTCGCCGTCTTCGGCCTGCTGATGGCGGGCGCCGTCGGGTTCAACATCTGGCTCGCCCACCGGCTGCGGCCGCCGCTCAGCGCCATGTCGATGGAGCAGCAGAGCCTCGACCGCTACCGGATGAGCGTCGCCCCGTTCAAGAAGTGGCTGCTGCTGGGCATCGCGGTGCTGGTCGGCCTGATCGCGGGCGCGTCGGCCGCCGGCCAGTGGAAGACCTGGCTGATGTACGTGAACGGGGTGCCCTTCGGCCAGAAGGACCCGCAGTTCGGCCTGGACGTGTCGTTCTACACCTTCGACCTGCCCTGGTACCGCTTCCTGCTCGGCTTCGGCTTCGCCGCGGTCGTGCTGTCGGTGATCGCCGCGGCCGTCGTGCACTACCTGTACGGCGGTCTGCGCGTGACCAGCCCGGGCGCCCGGGCCACCGCGGCGGCGACCGGGCACCTCTCGGTGCTGCTGGGCCTGTTCGTCTCGCTCAAGGCGGTCGCGTACTGGCTCGACCGGTACGGCCTCGCCGTGAAGTCCAGCGACTTCAAGGCGGCCGACAACTGGACCGGCCTGCGCTACGTCGACGCCAACGCCTACCTGCCGGCGAAGACCATCCTCGTCGCCATCGCCGCCATCTGCGCCGTGCTGTTCTTCGCGACGCTGTGGCGCCGCACCTGGCAGCTGCCGGTCATCGGCTTCGGCCTGATGGTCCTCTCGGCGATCCTGATCGGCGGGCTCTACCCGGCCATCGTGCAGAAGTTCCAGGTCCAGCCGAACGAGCAGGCCAAGGAATCCCCGTACGTCCAGAAGAACATCAAGGCGACGCGGGACGCCTACGGCATCGCCGGCTCCGAGGTCAAGGACTACCCGGGCGTGCCGGCCGCGGGGACGGACAAGGCCAAGCTGCGCCAGGCCGCCGACACCACCGCCAGCGTCCGGCTGCTCGACCCGAACATCGTCTCGCCGGCGTTCCAGCAGCTCCAGCAGGTCAAGGGCTACTACGCCTTCCCGTCCACCCTCGCCGTGGACCGCTACAGCGGCCAGGACACGGTCATCGGGCTGCGCGAGCTGAACATCGGCGGCATCCCGAAGAACAACTGGATCAACGACCACTTCAAGTACACGCACGGCTACGGCGTGGTCGCGGCCAAGGGCACCACCGTCAAGGACGGCGCCCCCGACTTCACCCAGTCCGACCTGCCCTCCAAGGGCATGTTCGGCACGGACTTCGAGCAGCGCATCTACTACGGCGAGCAGACGAAGCAGTACTCGATCGTCGGCGGACCGCAGAAGGAGCTCGACTACTCGGACGACAAGGGTGAGAAGGAGACCAGCTACAAGGGCAACTCCGGAGTCAGCCTCGACAACCCGGTCAACCGGGCGGCGTACGCGCTGACCTTCAGCGAGCCGCAGATCCTCTACTCCGGGGCCATCGGCGAGGGCTCGCGCATCCTGTACAACCGCACGCCCAAGGAGCGCGTCGAGGCCGTCGCGCCGTGGCTGACCATCGACGGCGCCCCCTACCCGGCGGTCGTCGACGGCAAGGTCAAGTGGATCGTCGACGCGTACACGACGACCAACGGCTACCCCTACGCCTCGCGCACCACGCTGGGCCAGAGCACCGCGGACTCGCTGACCAACAGCCAGCGCGCGGTGGTGGCGCAGGAGAACCAGGTCAACTACATCCGCAACTCGGTGAAGGCCACCGTCGACGCGTACGACGGCACGGTCGACCTGTACCAGTGGGACACGCAGGACCCGGTCCTGAAGACCTGGATGAAGGCGTTCCCGGGCACGGTGAAGCCCAAGAGCGACATCTCCAAGCCGCTCATGGACCACCTGCGCTACCCGCAGGACCTCTTCAAGGTCCAGCGCGAGCTGCTCACCCGCTACCACGTCACCGACCCGCAGACCTTCCTCAGCGGCAGCGAGGCCTGGGCCGTCCCGGACGACCCGACCACCAAGGCCGGTACGGCGGTCCCGCCGTACTACCTGTCGATGAAGATGCCGGGCCAGACGGAGAAGGACCAGGTCTTCTCGCTCACGACGACGTTCACGCCGAACGAGCGCGACAACCTGAGCGCCTTCATGGCGGTCAACGCCGACCCGGGCACCCCGGACTACGGCAAGATCAGCGTGCTGAAGCTGCCGACCAGCAAGCCGGTCGACGGTCCCAAGCAGGTCCAGAGCAAGTTCCAGTCCGAACCGAAGATCGCCGAATCCATCCGCCTGCTGCGCGGCGGCGACTCGGAGGTCGAGTACGGAAACCTGCTCACGGTCCCGCTCGACGGCGGCATGCTCTACGTGGAGCCCGTGTACGTGCGCAGTTCGGGCCTCAAGTACCCGCTGCTGCGCAAGGTGCTCGTGACCTACGGCGGCCAGACCGCCTTCGAGGACACGCTGGAGAAGGCGCTGAACGTGGTCTTCGGGGCCGAGGCCCCGACCGTCCCGGTGCCGCCGACCCAGCCGCCGGGCGAGGGCACCGTCCAGCCGCCGACCACCCAGGACCCGACGGTCAAGGCGGCCCTCGCCGATGCGCAGAAGGCCATCGAGGACGCCGAGAAGGCCCGTACGTCCGGCGACTGGACCGCGTTCGGCAAGGCGCAGGAGGAGATCAAGGCGGCGCTCCAGCGGGCGATCGACGCGGAGGCGAAGCTGACGGCCCCGACCCCCGCCCCGGGCGGCTAGCCGTGCCGGTCGGGCCGCGGCACCCCGCCGCGGCCCGACCGTCGGTACGGACCCGTCCCGCGCCCGTGATACTGTGGTTTCACCGACGCGGGGTGGAGCAGCTCGGTAGCTCGCTGGGCTCATAACCCAGAGGTCGCAGGTTCAAATCCTGTCCCCGCTACTGAAGACGAAGGCCCGGATCCTATGTGATCCGGGCCTTCGTCATGTCCGGGTGTGGCGGGGTGTGTCCGGGGGCGGACGCGCGGTAGCTGAGACGGATGAGTTGGGGGCGGAGCGTGTTTGACTTGGCTATCTGTGGGCATGTCGACAAAACGCTGTAGTGACCTCACTGGCTGCGACATACCAGGTGTACGCGGGTAGCAGGTGATGCGACGATGGGATTTATGGGGGACAGGTCAACTCTGCTGGAGACAGGGCGGTTTGTGAGGGCGGAGTCCGAATCGGGCACAGAGGCCGGCGGGGCGGCTCCGGCCGTTGTCGCGCAGACCGCACCGACCGATGCGGATTTCGCGGAGGACGTGTTCGCCGAGACCGACGCGGCGAGCGACGCCGAGCTCGAAGCCCGGCACCGGGTGGCCGCCGACAAGGGCGACCCCGGGGCCATGAGCGTGCTCGGCGCGCTCCTGCTGCGCCGCGGCGACCTGGACGCGGCCGAGCCCTACCTGCGCGGCGCCACCGGCGAGGGGGACCGGGCCGCCGCGAACAACCTCGGCGTCCTGCTGCACCAGCGCGGCTACCCGGACGAGGCGGCCGGCTGGTGGCGCGTCGCGGCCGTGGCCGGATCCGCGCCCGCCGCCCACGCCCTGGGCCGCCACTTCCGCGAGCGCGGGGACGAGCCCGCCGCCGAGTACTGGCTGCGCCAGGCGGCGGAATCCGGCCACGCCCTGGGCGCGTACGGGCTGGCCGACCTGCTGGAGCACCGGGGGGACAAGGGCATCGAGCGCTGGTTCCGCGCGGCCGCCGAGCAGGGCCACCGCGAGGCGGCCTACCGGCTGGCCCGGCACCTGCGCAAGGGCGATCCGGCCGAGGCGGAGCAGTGGTACCGCCAGGCCGCCGCGCGCGGGCACCGCCGCGCCGCCCTGCACCTGGGCGCGCTGCTGGAGGCGCGCGGGGAGCTCAAGGAGGCGGGGCGCTGGTACCTCACCTCGGCCAAGCAGGGCGAGGCCCGGGCCGCGTGCGCGCTCGGCTTCCTGCTGCGCGACGCCGGGGACGAGGAGAGCGCCGCGACGTGGTGGCACCGGGCGGCCCAGGACGGCGACGGGAACGCGGCGAACGCGCTCGGCGCCCTGCACGCCGCGCGCGGGGAGACGCAGACCGCGGAGCGCTGGTACCGCACCGCCATGGACGCGGGCGACCAGAACGGGGCGTACAACCTCGCCCTGCTGTGCGTCGCCCAGGACCGGACCGCGCAGGCCGAGCAGTGGTACCGGCGGGCGGCCTACGCGGGCCACCGCGAGGCGGCCAACGCGCTGGCCATCCTGCTGCTGCAGGGCGGGGACGCGGCGGGCGCCGAGCCGTGGTTCTCGAAGGCCGCCGAGGCGGGCAGCGTGGACGCCGCGTTCAACCTGGGCATCCTGTTCGCCAGCCGGGACGAGGACCGCACCGCGCTGAAATGGTACGAGCGGGCCGCGTCGGCGGGGCACACCGACGCCGCGCTCCAGGTCGGCATCGCGCTGGTGCGCGACGGCGAGGAGCGGGCGGCGGAGCGGCACCTGCGGTGCGCCGCGGGCGGCGGGAGCGCGGAGGCCGCCTTCCGGCTGGCCGCGCTGCTGGAGTCGCTGTCGCCGCCGCCGGAGCCGGTGGCGCTGGGCGAGCCGGCGGGCGGGGGCGGGCGGACCGAGAGCGAGGAGTGGTACGAGCGGGCCGCCGAGCTGGGGCACCGCCGGGCGCAGGTGCGGGTCGGGATGCTGGCGGCCGCCCGCGGGGACATGCGGGTGGCCGCGCGCTGGTACCGGGAGGCGGCCGAGGCCGGCTCCCGCAACGGCGCGTTCAACCTCGGGCTGCTGCTGGCCCGCGAGGGGAGCGAGCCCGAGGCGGCCCTGTGGTGGACCCGCGCCGCGGTGGCCGGGCACGGCCGGGCCGCGCTGCGGCTGGGCCTGCTGGCGGCCCGCCACGGCGACCTGGCGGAGGGGCAGAAATGGTGCGTGCGGGCGATGGAGCTGGGCCCGGCGGAGGTCTCGGAGCGGGCGGCGCGACTGCGCGAGGCCCTGGCCGAGGAGCTGTCCGCCTGACCGGCGGGCAGAGCCGTCGGACGCCGTCGGACGCCGCCGTGACCTGCGGCGTCACCCGATTTGCTTCTGTCGTCCGCGTCCCCGTAGAGTGAGGTTTACCGACGCGGGGTGGAGCAGCTCGGTAGCTCGCTGGGCTCATAACCCAGAGGTCGCAGGTTCAAATCCTGTCCCCGCTACTGAAGGCCCGAGGCCCGGATCTCACAGAGATCCGGGCCTCGGGTCGTTTCCGGTCGCACGCGCGATGCGCGGAGGGCCCCGATCCGTGGGATCGGGGCCCTCCGCGCGTCCGGGGACGGTTCAGGCGCCCGCGCAGTTCGGGCAGACGCCGCGGTAGGTCACCTCGACGGTGGAGACGACGAAGCCGAAGCGCTCGGTGTCCGGCAGGTCGGCCAGCGGGTTGCCGCCCGGGTGGACGTCGCGGATGGCGCCGCACCGCGCGCACACCAGGTGGTGGTGCGGCCGGTGGGCGTTGGGGTCGTAGCGCTTGGCGCGACGGTCCGTGGACACTTCCAGGACCTCGCCGAGCGTGACGAGTTCTCCGAGGGTGTTGTAGACGGTCGCGCGGGAGATCTCGGGCAGTTTGGTCACGGCGCGCGCGTGCACCTCGTCCGCCGTCAGGTGCACGTGGTCACCGTCGAGCACCTCGGCCACGACACGCCGCTGCGCCGTCATGCGCCAACCGCGTCCGCGAAGTCGTTCCAGCAGGTCACTCATGGACGCCAGCCTAACAGCGAGGCGATTCGGTGTAACTCCCGAACCGGTGTGGACTTGGATGCTTGCTTGACTTAGACAATGTCCATTGTAGGATCGGGTACGGCACGATCGAGGACAGGACACGCAGGCATGACGCAGGAGGCGCACGTGACGCAGGGACCGCTCACCACGGAGGCCGGAGCCCCGGTCGCGGACAACCAGAACAGCGAGACCGCCGGCGTCGGCGGCCCCGTACTCGTCCAGGACCAGCTGCTGCTGGAGAAGCTCGCGCACTTCAACCGCGAGCGGATCCCGGAGCGCGTGGTGCACGCCCGCGGCGCCGGTGCCTACGGCACCTTCACCCTGACCCGGGACGTCTCCCGGTGGACCCGGGCGAAGTTCCTGTCCGAGGTCGGCAAGGAGACCGGGACCTTCCTGCGCTTCTCCACCGTCGCGGGCAACCTCGGCAGCGCGGACGCGGTGCGCGACCCCCGTGGCTGGGCGCTGAAGTTCTACACCGAAGAGGGCAACTACGACCTCGTCGGCAACAACACCCCGGTGTTCTTCATCAAGGACGCCATCAAGTTCCCGGACTTCATCCACACCCAGAAGCGCGACCCGTACACCGGCTCGCAGGAGGCGGACAACGTCTGGGACTTCTGGGGCCTGTCCCCCGAGTCCACCCACCAGGTGACCTGGCTCTTCGGCGACCGCGGCATCCCGGCGTCCTACCGCCACATGAACGGCTACGGCTCGCACACGTTCCAGTGGAACAACGAGGCCGGCGAGGTCTTCTGGGTCAAGTACCACTTCAAGACCGACCAGGGCATCAAGAACCTCACCCAGGCCGAGGCCAACCGGCTCGCCGGCGAGGACCCGGACTCCCACCAGCGCGACCTGCGCGAGTCCATCGAGCGCGGCGACTTCCCGTCCTGGACCGTGCAGGTGCAGGTCATGCCGGCGGCCGAGGCCGCCGAGTACCGCTTCAACCCGTTCGACCTCACCAAGGTGTGGCCGCACGAGGACTACCCGCCGATCGAGATCGGCAAGCTGGAGCTCAACCGCAACCCGGAGAACGTCTTCGCCGAGGTCGAGCAGTCGATCTTCTCCCCGGCGCACTTCGTCCCCGGTATCGGCCCGTCCCCGGACAAGATGCTCCAGGGCCGCCTCTTCGGCTACGGCGACGCCCACCGCTACCGCGTCGGCATCAACGCCGACCACCTGCCGGTGAACCGCCCGCACGCCACCGAGGCGCGCACCCACTCCCGCGACGGCGCGCTGTACGACGGCCGCCACAAGGGCGCGAAGAACTACGAGCCGAACAGCTTCGGCGGCCCCCACCAGACCGACCGCCCGCTGTGGCAGCCGGTCTCCCTCACCGGGGGCACGGGCAACCACGCCGCGCCGGTGCACCGCGAGGACAACGACTTCGTCCAGGCCGGCACCCTCTACCGCCTCTACTCGGACGACGAGAAGGCCCGGCTGGTCGAGAACCTGGCCGGCTTCATCGCCAAGGTGTCGCGCGACGACATCGCCGAGCGGGCGATCAACAACTTCCGCCAGGCGGACGGCGACTTCGGCAAGCGGCTGGACGCCGCGGTCCAGGCCCTCCGCGGCTGACCGACCGCTTGCCGTCGTACGTCGCCGGGCCGCCGCCCCTCCGGGGGTGGCGGCCCGGCGACGTACCCGGACCGCTACGCGGGGACGGCGCTGCGCCGGGCCGGGGCCCAGCAGCGGATCACGTCCCGGACGGAGACGATGCCCACCGGGCCGCCGTGCTCCAGCACGATCAGGTGCCGGAAGCCCCCGTGGGCCATGGCCTCGGCGGCCTCCTGCACGGTGGCCTCCGGAGTGCAGAACACCACGTTGTTCGTGGTGTGCGCACCCACGGTCTCGCGGTCGGGATCGTGCCCCGCGCCGATCGAGTTGAGGATGTCGCGCTCGGTCAGGATGCCGATCCCGCTGTGCTCGGGATCGAGGACGACGGCCGCGCCGACGCGCCGGCCCGACATCAGGCAGGCCGCCTGGCGGAGGGTGTGCGCGGGCCCGAGGGTGAGGACGACGGTGCTCATTGCTTCGCGGACGAGCATGAAGGGAGCCACCTCCTGGGTGTGTCCCCCCGCCTGGGTGGGTGCCTCCGACGGTGCTTCGAGAAACGATTCACAAAGGCACAAGCGGGGGGATTCCCAGACTCCCACGGACCCGCGAGGGCAGCAAGGAGGCGCGTAGTGCGCGGTGCGGCGCGGGTGCGCGCCCGCGTACGGCGGCGTGCGGATCGGGCGCGCGGGCCGGACGGGCGCCGCCGGGCGCGCGGACGGATCAGGCGCGCGGCCGCAGCAGGGCCAGCATCTCCTCGTGCAGCAGGCCGTTCGACGCGGCGGCGTTCCCGCCGTGCACGCCGTCCACTCCGTCCAGGCTGGTGAAGCGGCCGCCGGCCTCCTCGACGACGACCGCGAGCGCGGCCATGTCCCACAGGTTGAGCTCCGGCTCGGCGCACAGGTCGATCGAGCCCTCCGCGACCATCATGTACGGCCAGAAATCGCCGTAGCCGCGGGTGCGCCAGCAGGCCCGGGTCAGCTCCAGGAAGCCGTCGAGCCGGCCCTGCTCCTCCCAGCCGCCCAGCGAGGAGAACGCGAACGAGGCGTCGCCCAGCCCGGCCACCTTCGAGACTCCGATCGCGGTCGTCGCGCCCAGCGCGCCCCCCGCGTACGCGCCGCCGCCCTGCGCCGCCCACCAGCGCCGGCCCAGCGCCGGCGCGGACACCACGCCGACGACCGGACGGAAGACGCCGTCGGCGCCCTCGACCGTCAGCGAGACCAGGGTGGCCCACACGGGCACCCCCCGCACGTAGTTCTTGGTGCCGTCGATCGGGTCGACGACCCAGCGGCGCGGACCGCTGCCCCGCAGGCCGTACTCCTCGCCCAGGATCGCGTCGCCGGGGCGGGCCGCCGCGATGCCGGCCCGGACGGCCTCCTCGGCCGCCTTGTCCGCCTCGCTCACCGGGGTCATGTCCGGCTTGGTCTCGACCACCAGGTCGAGGGCACGGAACCGCTCCATCGTGACGGCGTCCGCCGCGTCGGCGAGTTCGAGGGCAAGGCGCAGGTCATCGTCATACTCGGACATGGCCGAACGATATCGCGGCCCGTCACCCCCGCCCGACGCGCCCTTGACAGGACCTGGCGGCCCGTCAACTCTGGCGGAGGGGGCCGGCCGGGGAAGCCCGGCGGACGGCCCGCAAGGCCCAGCGGGGGGACGACGATGCCGGCAGCCCGGGAGTCCTTGCTGGACGCGGCCGTGGCGGCGCTCGCCGCCCGTCCCTGGCCGGCCGTGCGGATGGTGGACGTGGCCGCCGCCGCCGGAGTGTCCCGGCAGACCCTCTACAACGAGTTCGGCGGCAAGGCCGGCCTCGGCCGCGCCCTGGTCCGGCTGGAGACCGGCCGCTACCTCGACGGGGTCGACCGGGCCCTGGCCGCCCCGGGCAGTGACGCCGAGCGGCTCGCGGCGGTCGCGGAGTGGACCGTGCGCGCGGCCGGAGCCCACCCCCTGCTGCGGGCCCTGCTCACCGGCGCCCGGGACGCCGCGCTCCCCGCACCCGGCCGGGCTCCGGGGCCCGGCGAACTGGCCCGCGCCGTCCGTGACCGGGCCGTCGCGGCGCTCGCCCCGGCCGGGGGCGCCCGGCGGTGCGAGCTCGTCGTACGGCTCGCCCTGTCCTACGTGGTCGCGCCCGGGGAGGAACCGGGCGCGGGGGAGCTGCTGCGGCTGCTCAGTGAGCCGAACCGGAGAGCTGCAGCCCGATGACCCCCAGGATCACCAGCGAGATCGAGACGAGCTTGAGCGTGGAGACCAGGTCGCCGAGGAAGATCATCCCGTAGATCGCCGTGCCGGCCGCCCCGATGCCGGTCCACACCGCGTACGCCGGGCCCACGTCGAGCTTCTTCAGCGCCAGCGTCAGCAGGCCGAAGCTGCCGAGCGCGAAGCACGCGAAGGCGACGGTCGGCCACAGCCGGGTGAAGCCGTGGGACAGCTTGAGGCACACCGCGAAACCGGTCTCCAGGAGTCCGGCGACCACCACCAGCAGCCACGCCATGAGAGAACGCTCCCCGCGGTCACGTGACACGTCCCGGCTCGTACCCCGTGTCACTCGGTGCGGTGATGCATTCACCAGACGGGGTGCCCGCCAAACGTCACACGGGCCCCCGCCGCACCCGGCGCCCCGCGTCAGTCGCCCTCGCGGCGCTCCCGCGTCTCCAGCAGCCGCCGCAGCGAGTACAGCCGCGCCGGGTCCGCGTGGCCGTCCTCCACCCACTTGTCGAGCGCGCAGTCGGGCTCGTCGTGGCTGCACGCCCGCGGGCACTCCTCCGTCCCCGGCACCAGGTCGGGGAAGGCCAGGATCACCCGGGACGGGTCCACGTGGTGCAGGCCGAAGGACCGCACGCCCGGCGTGTCGATGACCCAGCCGTCGCCCGAGGGCAGCGGCAGGGCGAGCGCCGAGGTGGTGGTGTGCCGGCCGCGGCCGGTGACCGCGTTGACATGACCGGTGGCGCGCTTGCGGTCCTCGGCGACCAGCGAGTTCACCAGGGTGGTCTTGCCGACGCCCGAGTGGCCGACGAAGGCGGTGATCCGGCCGTTGAGCCGCTCGCGCACCCGGTCGGCCGCGTCGCCGGTGGCCAGCTCCTCGCGGTTGGTCACCACGTAGTTCACGCCGAGCGTCGAGTAGATCTCCAGGATCTTGTCGGCGGAGGTCAGGTCGGACTTGGTGAGCACCAGCAGGGGCTCCAGCCCGGCGTCGTACGCGGCCACCAGGCAGCGGTCGATCATCCGGGGCCGGGGCTCCGGATCGGCCAGGGCCGTGACGATGGCCAGCTGGTCGGCGTTGGCCACGACCACGCGCTCGTACGGGTCGTCGTCGTCCGCGGTGCGCCGCAGGACCGACTTGCGCTCCTCGATCCGCACGATCCGCGCCAGGGTGTCCTTCTTGCCGGACAGGTCACCGACGATCCAGACCAGGTCCCCCACCACCGCCGCCTTGCGGCCCAGCTCCCTGGACTTCATGGCGTGCACGGTGCGGTTGCCGACCAGGCAGGTCAGCCTGCCCCGGTCGACGGTGAGGACGAAGCCCTCGGAGGCGTCCTCGTGCTTGGGCCGGATGTTCGTCCGCGGCCGGTTGCCCTTGGGGTTGGGGCGGGAGCGGATGTCGTCCTCGTCGGTGTTCTTGCCGTACCTGCGCATGACGTGCCCTACGCTCCCGCACCCGCTCCGGGGCCCGCGGAGCCCCCGGTCACCGCGGCCCCGGACACCGCGGCGTCGCCCGCGAGCAGCTCCGCCCACATGGCCGGGAAGTCCGGCAGGGTCTTCGCCGTGGTCGCCACGTTCTCGATGAGCACCCCGTCCACCGCCAGGCCGATCACCGCGCCCGCGGTGGCCATCCGGTGGTCGTCATAGGTGTGGAAGGTGCCGCCGTGCAGCGGGCGCGGGCGGATGTGCAGCCCGTCCGCGGTCTCGGTGACGTCGCCGCCGAGCGCGTTGATCTCCCGGGTCAGCGCCGCCAGCCGGTCGGTCTCGTGCAGCCGCAGGTGCTGGACCCCGCGCAGGACCGACTCCGAGTCGGCCAGGGCCGCCACCGCCGCGATGCCCGGGGTGAGCTCGCCGACCTCGCCCAGGTCCACGTCGATGCCGTGGATCTTGCCGGTGCCGGTGAAGACCAGGCCGGCGTCGGTCAGCTCGCAGGAGCCGCCCATCTCGGTGAAGATGCGGCGCAGCGCGTCACCCGGCTGGGTGGTGCGGCGCGGCCAGTCCCGGACGGTGACCGTGCCGCCGGTGATCAGGGCGGCCGCCAGGAAGGGCTGGGCGTTGGACAGGTCGGGCTCCACGATCATGTCGCGGCCCAGCAGCGCGCCGGGCGTCACCCGCCACACGTCCTTCTCGCCGCCCGCCTCGGGGGTGTCGACCTGCGCGCCCGCCGCGCGCAGCATCTCCACCGTCATCCGGATGTGCGGCATCGACGGCAGGTTGGTGCCCACGTGCCGCACCTCGACGCCCTGGTTGAAGCGCGGGGCGGAGAGCAGCAGCGCGGAGACGAACTGCGAGGAGTTGGTCGCGTCGATCTCGACGACCCCGCCCTCCAGCGCCCCGCCGCCCTGCACGGTCAGCGGGAGCGCCCCGCGGCCGTCGTCGTCGATGCGGGCGCCCAGGGTGCGCAGGGCGGTGATGACCTGGCCGAGGGGGCGCTCGTAGGAACGGGGGTCGCCGTCGAAGCGGATGTCGCCCGCGGCGAGGGTGGCGACGGGCGGCAGGAAGCGCATGACCGTGCCCGCGTTGCCCACGTCGACCGTGGCCGGGCCGTGCAGGGCCGCCGGGATGATCCGCCAGGCCTCGCCCCCGGCGTCGTCCCCGCCGGAGGCCGAGGAGACGGTCTCCTCGATGCCCACGCCCATGGCGCGCAGGGCGTCGGCCATCAGCTGGGAATCGCGCGAGCGCAGCGGGCGCCGCACCCAGCCGGGCTCGGCGGCCAGCGAGGCGAGCACCAGGGCCCGGTTGGTGACCGATTTGGACCCGGGCACCGTGACGGTGGCGTGTACGGCCGCTTCGGCGAGCGGAGCGGGCCAGAGGGCGGGGAGCGCGGGGGTCTCGGTCATGGCCCCCACTTTAGTGGCTCCGCCCCGCCCCAGATCTTGATCGCGGGGCCGTCTCAGAGACCGAGCAGCCAGCGCCCGCCGCCGAGCAGCGAACAGAGCGCGACCACGTGGAACAGGAGGAGCCAGACCACGGGAGGGACGTGTGTGAGCCGCCCCAGCTGGTCCGCGTCCGAATCGGGGGCTCCGCCGTGGCGCCGCTTGGCCTGGAGCTCGAAGACCGGCCGGACCCCGCCGAGCAGCAGGAACCACACCACCGCGTACGCGAACAGCGCCTGCACCTCGGCCGGCGCCAGCCAGGAGACGAGCAGGAACGCGCCGCCGGTCAGCACCACGGTGAGCGCCCCGTAGGCGTTGCGGATCATCACCAGCATGGCCAGGAGCAGGGCGGTCGCCGCCCACAGCAGCAGGGTGATCCGGTGCGCGGACAGCAGCGCGGCCCCGCCGAGTCCGAGCAGCGAGGGCGCCGTGTACCCGGCGGCGGCCGTCAGGACCATCCCGAGGCCGGTGGGACGGCCGCGGCTGACGGTGACGCCGCTGGTGTCGGAGTGCAGCCGTATCCCGTCCAGACGCCGTCCGGTCAGCAGCGCCAGCAGGCCGTGCCCGCCCTCGTGCGCGATGGTGACGGCGTTGCGCGAGAGCCGCCACAGCGGGCGCGGCCCCACGGCCGCCAGCGCGGCCACCCCCGTCACGACCACCAGCCACAGGTCGGGCGCGGTCTGTATCCCCGTGAGCCGGTCCCACAGGCCGGCCGTCGTGCTGCTGTCCATGAAGGGGCGGACTCCTTGCGGTGGTGGTCGGGTGCCATGGCAGTGTGGCAGCCATGTGCGGACGGTATGCAGCGAGTCGTGGAGCCGAGGACCTGGCGCAGGTCTTCGGCGTCGAGAAGTGGGAGCCGGAAGAGGCCCTGGCACCCGACTGGAACGTGGCGCCGACGAAAGAGGTCCTCGTCGTCCTCGACCGTCCCCTGAAGGACGCGCCGGACCCCCGTCCGGTTCGCCAGCTCCGCGTCCTGAAGTGGGGGCTGGTGCCCTCCTGGGCCAAGGACCCCGCCGGCGCCGCCCGGATGATCAACGCCCGGTCCGAGACCGTGCACGAGAAGCCGTCCTTCCGCCGGCCCTTCGCCCAGCGGCGCTGCATCGTCCCCGCCGACGGCTACTACGAGTGGGTCACCGCCCACGACGAACGGCAGTTGGAGGTCGAGGGGAAGAAGAAGCGGGCCCGCAAGCAGCCGTACTTCGTGCTCCCCGCCGACGGCTCGGTCTTCGCCATGGCCGGGATATACGAGTTCTGGCGCGACCGCACCCT
Organism: Streptomyces subrutilus; assembly: GCF_008704535.1. Taxonomy (NCBI): domain Bacteria; kingdom Bacillati; phylum Actinomycetota; class Actinomycetes; order Kitasatosporales; family Streptomycetaceae; genus Streptomyces; species Streptomyces subrutilus. The sequence continues at coordinate 2,749,335 of NZ_CP023701.1, read as the reverse complement.
GCCCGACGACCACCCGCTCGCCTGGTGGGCGACCTGCTCGGTGATCACCGCCGAGGCCGAGACCGGACCGCTGGCCGCGGCCCCGCAGGAGGGGCCCGCCTCGCTCGCCGACATCCACCCCCGGATGCCGCTGATGCTCACCCCCGACCGCTGGGACGCCTGGCTGGACCCGGCCCGCACCGACCCGGACGAGCTGCGGGACCTGCTGGCGCCGCCGCCGGGCGGACTGATGCGGGCCTACCCGGTGTCCACCGCGGTCAGCAACGTCCGCAACAACGGGCCCGAGCTGCTGGACGAACTGGCCGCGCCGGAGGAGGCCACCCTCTTCTGACCGGGCCCGCCGGCCTGTCGGGTGCGGGTGCGCGGGCCCGGCGCCCGGCATGATCGGCGCATGACCACGCGCACCGAGACCGTCGACACCCCGCCGGGCGAGGCCCGCATCACCTGGCACACCGCCCGCGGCGCCCGCCTCGTGCTCGCCGTCGGCCACGGAGCCGGCGGCGGCATCGAGGCCCGCGACCTGCGGGCCCTGGCCGCCGCCCTGCCCCCCCGGGGCGTCACCGTCGCCCTGGTCGAGCAGCCCTGGCGGGTCGCGGGCCGGAAGGTCGCCGCCGCGCCCAAGGTGCTCGACGAGGGCTGGCGGGGCCTGTGGCCGGCCCTGGTACGGCCCGGCCCGCCGGTGGTCGCCGGCGGACGCAGCGCCGGGGCCCGGGTGGCCTGCCGGACCGCGGCCGGGCTGGACGCGGCCGGGGTGCTGGCCCTGGCCTTCCCGCTGCACCCGCCCGGCCGCCCCGAGAAGTCCCGGGCCGCGGAACTGCTGGAGGCGGGCCGGCCCACCCTGGTGGTCCAAGGGGGCCGGGACGCTTTCGGCCGCCCCGGCGAGTTCCCGGCGCCGGGCGCGCGGGACCCGTACGAGCTCGTCGAGGTGGCGCACGGCGACCACTCCTTCGCGGTGCCCAAGCGGGCCGACACCACCCAGGAGGCCGCCCTCGCGGTGATCACGGACGCGGTCGGGGACTGGCTGGAGCGGCTCGCCGCCCGCACGACCTGACGGACTCCGGCGCCCGGGCGCGGGGCGTGACGCGGATCACCCGCGGGCGGCGCCCGGTGGGACCGAGGAGGCCCGGAACCCCGCCGGACAGCGGGAATGCGCCGCCCGCCCCCCGCTGTTGTCCCGGATGTCGGAACGCACGGAAAATCGTCGGAGGAGAGGCCACGCATGACCCAGGTCATCAGCCAGAACCGTCCGCAGGCCGCTGACCTGGACTGGACGGTGCTGCCCGGGCCGAAGCGCGGCTCGCTTCGGGCGGCGGAGGCCCGGGAAGGTCGACTATTCTCCGATTCGAGCGGATCCGCTTTCGGAGCCGCCACGCTGTCGGAGGAGGTGGGTCCTGTCGCTGGGACCGACGAAGGCCACGCGGAGGAGACGACCCCGGAGCGCAACGCGCGCTTCGAGCGGGACGCCCTCGGCTACCTCGACCAGATGTACTCGGCCGCGCTGCGCATGACGCGCAATCCGGCCGACGCCGAGGACCTGGTCCAGGAGACGTACGCGAAGGCATACGCGTCGTTCCACCAGTTCCGCGAGGGCACCAACCTGAAGGCCTGGCTCTACCGCATCCTCACCAACACGTTCATCAACTCCTACCGCAAGAAGCAGCGCGAGCCCCAGCGCAGCGCGGCGGAGGAGATCGAGGACTGGCAGCTGGCGCGCGCCGAATCGCACATGTCGACGGGGCTGCGCTCCGCCGAATCGCAGGCGCTCGACCACCTGCCCGATTCGGACGTGAAAGAAGCCCTGCAGGCCATTCCGGAGGAGTTCCGCATCGCGGTCTATCTTGCCGACGTAGAGGGCTTTGCGTACAAGGAGATCGCGGACATCATGGGGACACCCATCGGTACGGTCATGTCACGACTGCACCGTGGCCGCCGTCAACTCCGCGGAATGCTGGAGGACTACGCCCGTGAGCGCGGGCTCGTCCCCGCGGGCGCGGGGGAGTCGAACGACCGGAAAGGCTCGGGCTCATGAGTTGCGGAGAGCCGCACGAGACGGAGTGCGCCGAGGTGCTCGACCACCTCTACGAGTTCCTCGACCACGAGATGCCGGACAGTGACTGCACGAAGTTCGAGACGCACTTCGGCGAATGCAATCCCTGCCTGGAGAAGTACGGCCTGGAGCAGGCCGTGAAGAAGCTGGTCAAGCGCTGCTGCGGGTCGGACGACGTGCCGAGCGACCTGCGGTCGAAGGTGATGGGCCGGATCGAACTGATCCGCTCGGGCCAGGCCGTGCCGGACCACGACGTCACCGCCGACAACCCCGCCGGCGGCTGACCGGCCCCGCCAGGACCGCCCCGGCCGCAGCCGTTCGAACCATCGCCCCCGGAAGGGCCCTTCGTTCACCCGAAGGTGCTAATCCGGGGGCGTCCGCTTGGTGCAATGCGAATATGTGGCCCACTTGGCTCGGGGGCCCCGCTTATCCTCCCCATTCGGCGCCGGTCCGATTCGGTACCAGGCGCGCACGGCACAGGGGAGGAGAGCGCCATGCGGGCACTTCCGCCGGGGGCGCGCGGCTACATCCTCTGCGTCCTCCTCGCGGCCGCCGCGTGCGTCGCGCCCGCCACCCTGGACCGCGGCACGCCCTGGCCCGCGGTGGCCCTGCTGGCCGCCCTCTACCTCGGCTGCGAACTCGTCCGGCTCTGCCCGCTGCCGGCCGGCCGCGTCCCCGAGGACGTCGGCTCCTTCTTCCCCGTGCTGCTGGCCGCCGTCTTCCTGCTGCCCCCCGCCGCCGCCGCGCTCGTGGCGCTGCCCGGCGGGCTCGCGGGAGCCGTGGTCCAACGGCCCGCGGGCGTCCGCCGGGTGTGGCACGCCGCGCAGCAGGCGGTGGCCGCCTGGGTCGCGGGGCACGTCCACGGCCTGCTGGGCGGCCCGGCGACGCTCGGGGCCGCCGGATCCGCGGTCTCCGCGGGCGGCGGCGCGGGAGGGCCGGGACCGGTCGGCTGGGGGGCCGACTTCCCGTACGCGATGCTCCCGGCCGCGGCCGCCGCCACCGCCTTCTGCCTGGTGCTCACCGCGCTCGACGGGGGCGTCCTGGCCACCGCCGAACGCCGGCCCGCCGCCACCGCCTGGCGCGGGCTGCCGGCCCGGTCCCTGGCGCCGCACTGCGTGCACGGGCTGGCCGGGCTGATGATGGCCGTCATGTGGCGCAGCCCGTACGGACTGCCGGCGGCCCTGCTGGTCCTGCTGCCGATGTACATCTCCTGCTGGGTGTTCGCGCAGTACCACCGCGAGCGCGCCGCCCACCGCTCCACCATCCGCGCCCTCGTGCAGGCCGTCGACATCAAGGACCGCTACACGCGCGGCCACAGCGAGCGGGTCGGGCAGGCCTCCGCGATGATCGCCCGCGAGCTGGGCATGGGCGAGGAGCGCCTCGAAGTCGTCCGCATCGCCGGCATCCTGCACGACGTCGGCAAGCTCGGCGTCCCCACCCGGCTGCTGCGCAAGGACGGCCCGCTCACGCCGGAGGAGCGCAGGGTCATCGAGCTGCACCCCGAGTACGGGCACGAGATGGTGCGCGGCATCGGCTTCCTGGGGGAGGCCCGGTCCGCGATCCTGCACCACCACGAGCGCGTCGACGGCTCCGGCTACCCGTACGGGCTGAGGGGGGAGCAGATCCCGGTGCTGGCCCGGGTGGTGGCGGTGGCCGACGCCTTCGACGCGATGACCTCGACCCGCTCCTACAGCCGGGCCCGCCCGGTGCCGACCGCCCTGGCCGAGCTGGAGCGGTGCGCGGGGGCGCAGTTCGACCCGGCGATGGTGCGGGCGCTGACCGGGGCCGTCGCACGGCAGGGGTGGCACCCCGTGGTCACCTCCGACGAGGACCGGCAGACGACCGGTCCCGGTGCCGGTGCCGTAGCCGGCCCCGGTGGTGCTCCCGGGACCGGCGCGGACGGGGCGGCCGGGCTGCCGGCCCAGGCACGGGAGGCCGCCGCCGGGCCGCCCGCCCCCGCGCCGCCCGGCCGTGGGCGGCGCGGGCCGGGGGGCGGGGCGTGAGGAGCGCCGCCGCGTGGGCGGTCCGCGCCGGCGCCGGACTGCTCACCGCGGCCGCCCTCGGCGCGACCCTGTGGAACGGGGTGTCCGACCCCGGCGCGGCCCTGGCCTTCGGCGCGCTGGTCGCGGTCGGCGAGCTCGCCCGCCGGGACCGCGGTACGGTCCACCGCGCCGGGGCCGCCGGACGGATCCCGGCCGAGGACCGCCAGCCCGCCCCGCTGGGCTCCGCCGGGGCCCTCGCGTACGCCCTGCTGGGCGAGAACGCCGGCCGGCCCACCCACCACGGGGTGCTCCAGGTCATCGCGGTCGTGGTCGCCGCCGCCCTCGCCGGGGCCGTCCCGCACATCGCCCGGGGTCGCGGACCCGACGTCGACCAGGTCGCGAGCCGGGTGCTCACCGTCGCCTTCACCGCCGTCTGCTTCGCCCCGCTGTACGGCTCCGGCCTGCTCCGGCCCGGCGCCGGCCGGGGGCCGTACCTCGTCCTCTTCCTGCTGCTCCTGCTGGGCCTGACCGCCCTGTGCGACGCCGTGCTGGCCGCCACCCTCGCCCGGGCCCGGACCGGATGGCCGTACGGGCCCCTGCTCCGCGACGAGCTGCGCGCCCGGCTCGGCATCGGCTCCGCGATCTGCGCCACCGGGGTGGTGATGGCCCTGGGCGTGGCCGTCGCCGGGCTGTGGGCGCTGCCCGTCCTCAGCGTGCCCCTGCTGCTGACCCAGCTCTCCTTCCGGCGGATCGCCGCCGTCCGCACCACCTACCGCCAGACCATCACCTCCCTGGCCCGCGCCACCGAGATCGCCGGCTGCACCCGGCCGGGGCACGCGCGCCGGGTCGCCGACCTGAGCCGGGCCGTGGGGCGGGACCTCGGGCTGTCGGAGCGGGAGCTCACGGTGGTGGAGTACGCCGCGCTGATGCACGACATCGGGCAGCTGTCCCTCGTCGACCCGGTCCCGGACGGCGCCACCGCCGGGCTGCCGGCCGACGAGGCCCGCCGCATCGCCGGCCTGGGCGGGGAGGTGGCCCGGCAGACCGGGGTGCCCGCGGAGGTCGCCGTGGTGGTGGAGCGGCAGGCCGAGCCGTACCGGGAGCAGCCGGTGGCCGCCCGCATCGTGCGGGCGGTCAACGCCTACGACGACCTGTCCGCCGGGGGCGGTCACCCGGGCGGCTCACTGGCCGCCCTGGAGCAGCTGCGGCTGGGCACGGGCCACGACTACCAGCCCGAGGTGGTGGAGTCCCTGGCGAGGGTTCTGGCCAGGGGTGGCCGTGACAGAGTTGTTCCCGTCGCTCCTGGGTAACCCATGGGTAATGAGCGGCCGTCCGAGCGGGCATGGTTGGATGCCAGTGAGAGTGTCCGTGAGGGTGTCCGCAAGGCTGCACCGTTGTCCCCCAGCGACCGCTGGGCGGTGCCCCCAGGCAGGCGGGAATCGTGAGGATCTTCGGGAAGGTACGGCATCGGCCCTCCGCCTCGTGGCGGCAGGCCACCGACCGCGCGTTCACGCTGATCGGCGACGGTCGGTACGAGGACGCGGGAGCGCTGCTGACGAGAGCGGCGGACCTGGAACCGTGGCTGTCCGAGTCCTGGTTCAATCTGGCCCTGCTCCACAAGTTCCGGCACGACTGGGAGCAGGCCCGGTCGGCCGGCCTGCGCGCGGTGGCCCTGCTGGACCGGGAGGCGGGCGCGCCGGACTGGTGGAACGTCGGGATCGCGGCGACGGCGCTGCAGGACTGGCCGCTGGCCCGCCGGGCCTGGCAGGCGTACGGGCTCAAGGTTCCCGGCGATCCGCACGGCGCGGGCGACCGTTCCAAGGGCGGCGGCGAACCGGTCGGCATGGAGCTGGGCAGCGCGGCCGTGCGGCTGTCGCCCGAGGGCGAGGCCGAGGTGGTCTGGGGCCGCCGGCTGGACCCGGCCCGGCTGGAGGTCCTGTCGATCCCGCTGCCGTCGTCCGGCCGGCGCTGGGGCGAGGTGGTGCTCCACGACGGGGTGCCGCACGGGGAGCGGGTCACCGCGGCCGGCCCCTCGTACCCGGTCTTCGACGAGATCGAGCTGTGGGCGCCGTCCCCGGTGCCGACCTGGGTGGTGCTGCTGGAGGCGGCCACCGAGGCCGACCGGGACGCCCTGGAGCAGCTGGCCTCGGACGCCGGGTTCGCCGCCGAGGACTGGTCCTCGTCGGTGCGGCTGCTGTGCCGGACCTGCTCGGAGAGCGAGATGCCGAGCGACGAGGGCGACGGGGAGCACCTGGACCCGCACGACCACAGCGAGCCGGGGCACCCCGGGCCGCTGGGGCACCGGACGGCCGGATCCGGTTCGCTGTGGGTGCCCGAGCGGGAGTGCGGGATCGCGGCGCCGCCCGGTCTGGTGCGCGGGCTGCTCGACGGCTGGGTCGCGGACAGTCCGGGCAGCCGTGAGTGGCGGGATCTCGAAGAAGTCTGCTGAGTCGTGCCCGTAGGCTGTACGGGCACATCGGTGGCCGTCGGCTGCCGCCGGTGACGGACTTACGGAAGGCGTACGGCGGACATGGCGCAGCAGGAGAACGAGGTTGTCGAGGCCGTGGCGAACGACGGGTACGTCGTGGACACCGAGGACTGCGCGGAGCGCGAGCTCGCCCACCGCGAGCGTGGCACCGCCCGTCCCATCACGGTGGTCGGCAACCCGGTCCTGCACCGGGAGTGCAAGGACGTCACCGAGTTCGGCGACGAGCTGGCGCGGCTGATCGACGACATGTTCGCCAGCCAGAAGGCCGCCGAGGGCGTGGGCCTGGCCGCGAACCAGATCGGTGTGGACGCCAAGGTCTTCGTCTACGACTGCCCCGACGACGACGGCAACCGGCACACCGGTGTCGTGGTCAACCCGAAGCTCGTCGAGCTGCCGGCCGGCACCCGCGTCCTGGACGACTCGAACGAGGGCTGCCTGTCCGTGCCGACGGCGTACGCCTCGCTGGCGCGCCCGGACTACGCCGAGGTGACCGGCCAGGACGCGCAGGGCAACCCGATCAAGGTGCGCGGCACCGGCTACTTCGCCCGCTGCCTCCAGCACGAGACCGACCACCTGTACGGGTACCTGTACATCGACCGGCTCTCGAAGCGGGACCGCAAGGACGCGCTGCGGCAGATGGAAGAGGGCACCCCGCGCTACGAGACCGTCCCGAACGCGTAGCGGCCCCGGTCACCACGGCACGCGGCGGGGCCCCGCTCCGATCCGGAGCGGGGCCCCGCCGCGTGCCGTGGACGGCGCCGGCTACTTCCGGACGAAACCCCAGCCGCTGTCGGGGGGAGCGACCCCCCAGCCGCTGTCCGCCGGCGGCTGCGCGGAGCGGGCCGGAGCGGGCGCGGCGAACCCCCAGCCGCTGTCCGCGGAGGCGGCGCCGGTCGCGCCCCCGACGAGCAGCGCGGCGAACGCGGCGGCGGTGAGGATGCGGGCGGTGCGGGACATACAGGCCCCCCTGGGCTGTGGTGGTGAGGCGCGGGGCCCGAGTGCGGTGCGGGCTTCCTGGGCCAGGCCCGTTCACCGTACGTCATCGTCCGGCTACCCAGGCGACGGGTTCGGGACAAGTGTTCCCCGTCTTTCGGCCAGGCCCAGATCCGGTCACCGCGGTCAGGCGACGGCCTGCGGCCCCCGGAACGCGCGCCGGAAGGCGTTCGGGGTGGTGCCCAGGGCGCGCAGGAAGTGGTGGCGCAGCGCGGCCGCGTTGCCGAAGCCGCAGCGGCCCGCGATGGCGTCGACCGTCTCGTCCGTGGCCTCCAGCAGCTCCTGGGCCAGCAGGACCCGCTGGCGCAGCACCCACTGGTACGGGGTGGTCCCGGTCTCCTGGAGGAAGCGGCGGGCGAAGGTCCGGGGGGACATGTGGGCGCGCTCCGCGAGCTGCTCGACGGTGATCTCCCCGTCGAGGTGGCGGGCCATCCATCCGATCACCGCGCCGACCGTGTCGCAGGAGGTGCGCGGCAGCGGCCGCCGGATGTACTGGGCCTGGCCGCCGTCCCGGTGCGGGGGCACGACCATCCGCCGGGCGATCGTGTTGGCCACCTCGGCGCCCTGCTCCTGGCGGACCACGTGCAGGCAGGCGTCGATGCCGGAGGCGGTGCCGGCGGAGGTGACCACCGGGCCCTCGTCCACGTACAGCACGTCGGGGTCGACCCGGGCCCGCGGGAAGCGGCGGGCCAGCGCGGGGGCGTGCATCCAGTGGGTGGTGCAGCGCCGGTCGTCGAGCAGGCCCGCCGCGCCCAGCACGAACGCCCCGCTGCACACGCTGAGCACCCGTGCCCCGCGGTCCACGGCCCGGTGCAGGGAGGCCAGCAGGGCGGCCGGGTAGTCGCGGACGGGGGCCTCGCGGTCGGCCGGCAGGCAGATCAGGTCCGCCTCCTCCAGCCGGTCGGGGCCGTGGGGGAGGGTGAGGCCGTAGTGGCCGTCGCCGACCGCGAGCGGGTTGTCCTCCGCCGCGCAGACGGCGAAGTCGTAGACGGGCAGGCCCACCGCGCTCCGGTCGACCCCGAAGACCTCGCAGAAGATGCCCAGTTCGAAGGGGGCGACCCCGTTGGCCACGGCCACGGCCACGTTGTTCAGCATGACCCCAGTGTGGCAGTAATTCGTAGATCCATGACGGTCCTGCCACTGTCGGGTGGGATCCGCCCCGGCGAGGGTGGAGCCGTGAACACGCTCCTGAACCTCCTCACCGTCCTCGCCCTGGCCGCACCGCTCCTCGCCCCGGCCCTGTACGGAGCCCTGCGCGAGCGCCGGATCGACCGGCAGCTCGCCGCCGCGGCCCGCGGCGAGCCGGCGGCCCCGGGGCGGGGCCCCGCACCGGCCGCGGACCGGTCCCCACAGCGCGGCGGCGCCCGGTCCGCCGCGCGGCACCGGGGCCACACGGCGCACCGGGCGCCGACGTCCGCAAGAGCGGGGGAGCGGGCGGCCTAGAAGTCCTCGTCCAGGTCGACCGTGCCCTCGACCGCGACCTGGTAGGCCGACGGGCGCCGCTCGAAGAAGTTCGTCAGCTCCTGGACGCCCTGCAGCTCCATGAAGGAGAACGGGTTCTGCGAGCCGTACACCGGCGGGAAGCCCAGACGCACCAGGCGCTGGTCCGCGACGCACTCCAGGTACTCGCGCATCGACTCGGTGTTCATGCCCGGCAGGCCGTCACCGCACAGGTCGCGCCCGAACTGCAGCTCCGCCTCCACGGCCTCCTTCAGCATGTCGGTGACCTGCTGCCGCAGGGCGTCGTCGAAGAGCTCCGGCTCCTCCTTGCGGACCGTGTCCACGACCTCGAACGCGAAGTTCATGTGCATGGTCTCGTCACGGAACACCCAGTTCGTGCCGGTGGCCAGACCGTGCAGCAGGCCGCGCGAACGGAACCAGTACACGTACGCGAAGGCGCCGTAGAAGAACAGGCCCTCGATGCACGCCGCGAAGCAGATCAGGTTCAGCAGGAAGCGGCGCCGGTCGGCGGCCGTCTCCAGCCGGTCGATCTTCTCGACCGAGTCCATCCACCGGAAGCAGAACTGCGCCTTCTCGCGGATCGACGGGATCTCCTCGACCGCGTCGAAGGCCGCCGCGCGGTCGTCCGGGTCGGGCAGGTAGGTGTCGAGCAGCGTCAGGTAGAACTGGACGTGCACGGCCTCCTCGAACAGCTGGCGCGACAGGTACAGGCGCGCCTCCGGGGAGTTGACGTGCTTGTAGAGCGTCAGCACCAGGTTGTTCGAGACGATCGAGTCACCCGTCGCGAAGAACGCCACGAGCCGGCCGATCATGTGCTGCTCGGAGGGGGTCAGCTTCGCCAGGTCGGCGACGTCCGAGTGGAGGTCGACCTCCTCCACCGTCCACGTGTTCTTGATCGCGTCGCGGTAGCGCTCGTAGAAGTCCGGGTAGCGCATCGGACGGAGCGTGAGCTCGAAGCCCGGGTCCAGGAGGTTCTTGGTGTCGTTGGAGCTCATTACTGGCAGGCCTCGCAGGACTCGGGGTTCTCAAGGGAGCAGGCGAGCGCGTCCGCGTCGGCCGCGGCCTGCGGGAGCGCCACCGGGGTGGTGGCCTGCGCGGCGCGGGCGATCTTCGTCGCCGGGCGCGAGCGCAGGTAGTAGGTGGTCTTCAGGCCCTGCTTCCAGGCGTACGCGTACATCGAGCTGAGCTTGCCGATGGTGGGCGTCTCCAGGAACAGGTTCAGCGACTGCGACTGGTCGAGGTAGGGGGTGCGGGCCGCCGCCATGTCGATCAGACCGCGCTGCGGGATCTCCCACGCCGTGCGGTACAGCTCGCGCACCTCGGCCGGGATCCAGCCGAAGCCCTGCACGGACCCGCTGGCCTCGCGCAGCGCCTCGCGGCTCTGGGCGTCCCATACGCCGAGCCGCTTCAGCTCGTCCACCAGGTACGCGTTGACCTGGAGGAACTCGCCGCTGAGCGTCTCGCGCTTGAACAGGTTGGAGACCTGCGGCTCGATGCACTCGTACACGCCCGCGATCGAGGCGATCGTCGCCGTCGGCGCGATGGCCAGCAGCAGCGAGTTGCGCATGCCGGTCGCGGCGATCCGGGCGCGCAGCGCGTCCCAGCGCTCGGGCCAGTTCCGCTCCACGTCGTAGTGGTCGGGGTGCAGGACGCCGCGCGCGGTCCGGGTCTGCTCCCAGGCCGGCAGCGGGCCGTTCTTCTCGGCGAGGTCGCAGGAGGCCTCGTACGCGGCGAGCATGATCCGCTCGGAGAGCTTCGTGGACAGGGCCTTCGCCTCGGGGGAGTCGAACGGCAGCTTCAGCTTGAAGAAGACGTCCTGGAGGCCCATCGCGCCCAGACCCACCGGACGCCAGCGGGCGTTGGAGCGGCCGGCCTGCTCGGTCGGGTAGAAGTTGATGTCCACCACGCGGTCGAGGAAGGTCACGGCGGTGCGGACGGTCTCGTCCAGCCGCTCCCAGTCGATGTCGCCCGTCTCCGTCAGGACGAACGCGCCCAGGTTGACCGAGCCGAGGTTGCAGACGGCCGTCTCGCCGTCGTCGGTGACCTCGATGATCTCGGTGCACAGGTTGGACGAGTGCACGACCGTGCCCGGCTCGGCGGTCTGGTTCGCGGTGCGGTTGGACGCGTCCTTGAAGGTCATCCAGCCCTGGCCGGTCTGCGCGAGGGTGCGCATCATCCGGCCGTACAGCTCGCGGGCGGGCATGGTCTTGCGGGCCAGGCCGTCCGCCTCGGCCTTGCGGTAGGCGGCGTCGAACTCCTCGCCCCACAGGTCCACCAGCTCCGGGACCTCGGCGGGGGAGAAGAGCGACCACGGGGCGTCGGCGTTGACGCGGCGCATGAACTCGTCCGGCACCCAGTGCGCGAGGTTCAGGTTGTGCGTGCGGCGCTGGTCCTCGCCGGTGTTGTCGCGCAGCTCCAGGAACTCCTCGATGTCCGCGTGCCAGGTCTCCAGGTAGACGGCGGCGGCGCCCTTGCGGCGGCCCCCCTGGTTCACGGCGGCGACGGAGGCGTCGAGGGTCTTCAGGAACGGCACGATGCCGTTGGAGTGGCCGTTGGTGCCGCGGATCAGCGAACCGCGGGCGCGGATGCGCGAGTACGAGAGGCCGATGCCGCCGGCGTGCTTCGACAGCCGCGCGACCTGGTGGTAGCGGTCGTAGATCGAGTCGAGCTCGTCCAGCGGGGAGTCCAGCAGGTAGCAGGAGGACATCTGCGGGTGCCGGGTGCCGGAGTTGAAGAGGGTGGGGGAGGACGGCAGGTAGTCGAGGCGGCTCATCAGCCGGTACAGCGAGGCCACTTCCTCGACGGCGCGCACGCTGTCGTCCTCCGCGAGACCGCAGGCCACGCGCAGCATGAAGAACTGCGGGGTCTCCACGACCTGGCGGGTGATCGGGTGGCGCAGCAGGTAGCGGCTGTGCAGGGTCCGCAGGCCGAAGAAGCCGAAGCGGTCGTCGGCGCCCTCGGCGAGCGCCAGCTCGACCAGCGAGTCCAGGCGGGCCGCGTGCGCCGCCACGAAGGCGGCGGTGCGGTCGGCGATCAGGCCCTCGCGGTGACCGACGGCGACGGAGGCGGAGAAGGAGGTGGCGCCCTGGCCGGCGGCCTCCTCGGCCACGGCCAGCGTCAGCAGCCGGGCCGCGAGCCGGGAGTAGGCCGGGTCCTCGGAGATCAGCCCGGCGGCCGCCTCGGTGGCCAGGCCGCGCAGCTCCGCCTCGTCCGCGACGGAGCTGCGGCCGCGCAGCGCGGCGGCGGCGACCCGGCCCGGGTCGGTGTCCGGCAGGTCGGCCGTCAGCTCGGTGAGGGTGCGCAGGATCGCGGCCCCGGGACCTTCGCCCGGTCCCGTGAGGACCGTGGACGGAACGGACTCGGCGCGCGGTGCGGAAGGCGCGATGGTCACGGCGGGAGCTCTCCCTCGCTCGGCCCGGTCTTCGGCGGGGCGGGGTGCGAGGGGCGCACGCGGGGATGCGCACGCGCACACCCCGACAGGGTGGGCGGTACGTGCACCGCATGGCGTCCACCGGCCCAACCGCGAGGCCCGGACGTATCGGCACCCGGTTCGGTCGAGCCGGGTGCGCTGTCGGCAGGTCCTCGGACTTGCGGATGCACCGATGGGTGCATTTCATACCGTTGCGGGACAGTTCCGGATTCACACCGGATTCCCCTGCGGCGACAGCAGCCCTGAGCATACATGTGGGGGCGCCTCTCTGTGGAAGCCCCCACATGTAGTGTCGGCGCGGCTACAGGTTCAGCCGGTACGTGAGCAGCAGGAGGTCGTCGATCGGCGCCCAGTCCCGCTCCGGAGTACGGGTGAAGCCCAGCCGGACGTAGATCCGGTGGGCCCCTTCCATGCCCTGCTGGGTGGACAGCACCACCGCCTCCACCCCCTCGATCGCCCGCGCCCGTTCCAGGCAGGCGCGCACGAGCGCCTCGCCCGCGCCCTGCCCGCGCGCCTCCCGGGCCACGGCCAGCATCCGGAACTCGGCCTCGCCCGGCCCGGCTATGTCGGCGAGCGGGCTGCCGGGCGCGGCGAAGGTCACGCCGCCCAGCAGGCGGCCCCCGAGTTCGGCGACGAGCACCTCGGCCCGGGCGGCGCGGCCGGCGACGTCCCGCAGCGTGTGGAGGTAGGGGTCGCCGTCGCCGAAGTCCAGGTGCCCGTCGGAGAGGTAGGCCCCCGCCGTGATCTCGCCCAGCTCCGCGTAGTCGGCGGGCAGCGCCGTCCTGATCGTGATGTCCATGGCACCGAGTGTGCCGGAGGACCGAACGGCCCCGGACCCGGGTGCGCCGAAGGGCCCCGCCGGGAGGGGCGGGGCCCTTCGGTACGCGGCCGCTCAGCAGCAGCGGAACCCCTCGCGGGGATCGGCCTCCCGGGCATCCGTGCGGGCCCGCTCGAAGGCGCGGCGGGTGGGGACCTCGGCGTCCGGGTCGTGCGCGCGGGCGTGGGCGACGTACCGGTCGTAGGCGGCCTCCCCGGAGAACTCCCGCACGTAGAACCGCGCCCGCGCCAGGGCCCGGCGCAGCCGTCCGGGGGCGGGTCCCGCGCACCCGGACGGGGCCGGCCCCGCGGCGCCGGCCGCCGAGCGGTTCACGCGACCGGCTCCTTGGCGCGGCCGCCGCCCGAGTCGAGGCCGGCCGCGGCCAGCTCGGCCCGCTCCTCGGCGGTGGCGATCAGCCCGGCGGGTGCGACGATCTTCGACTCGGACCACGGGACCTCGGAGAGCTTCACGGACTCCGGGGCGGAGATGGCCTTGAAGCAGGTCCGGGCCGCGTCCAGCAGCACGATCACGATCAGGACCGCGAACAGCACCGACAGCACGCCGTCCACCGTGGCGTTGGTGACCACGGTGTGCATCTCCGCCATGGACTTCGCGGGCGGCAGGACCTTCTCGGCGTCGATGCCGGCCTGGTACTTGTCGCGCTGTGCGAAGAAGCCGACCTTCACGTCGGAGGAGAAGATCTTCTGGTAGCTGGCGGTGAGCGTGACGGCCACGTCCCACGCCAGCGGGACGCCGGTCACCCAGGCCCACTTGAGCCGCCCGGACTTGACGAGCAGGGTGGTGCAGACGGCCAGGGCGACCGCGGCGAGCAGCTGGTTCGCGATGCCGAACAGCGGGAAGAGCTGGTTGATGCCGCCCAGCGGGTCCTTGACGCCGACCCACAGGAAGTAGCCCCAGCCGCCGACGACGACCGCGCTCGCCAGCCAGACGCCGGGCTTCCAGCTGACGTCCTTGAAGGACTTGTGCACGTTGCCGAGGGTGTCCTGGAGCATGAACCGCCCGACGCGGGTGCCCGCGTCGACGGTGGTCAGGATGAAGAGGGCCTCGAACATGATGGCGAAGTGGTACCAGAAGGCCTTCATGCCGGCGCCGCCGATGACGGCCGAGAAGATCTCCGACATTCCGAGCGCGAAGGTCGGCGCGCCGCCCGTACGGGACAGCAGGCTGGCCTCCTCCACGTCCTTCGCGGCCTGCGCGAGGGCGTCGGGGCTGATGGCGAAGCCGAACCCGGTCACGGCCTGCGAGGCCGTCTCGACCGTGGTGCCGATGACGCCGGGGGGCGAGTTGACGGCGAAGAAGAGGCCGGGCTCGATGATGCAGGCCGCGATCATCGCCATGATCGCGACGAAGGACTCGGTGAGCATGGCACCGTAGCCGATGACCCTGACCTGGGTCTCCTTCTGGATCATCTTCGGGGTGGTGCCCGAGGAGACCAGCGAGTGGAAGCCGGACAGGGCGCCGCACGCGATGGTGATGAAGACGAAGGGGAACATCGAGCCGGCGAAGACCGGACCGTCGCCCCGGGTGGCGAACTCGGTGACCGCGGGCATCTTCAGGGTCGGCATCGCGATCACGACGCCGACGGCGAGCAGGGCGATCGTGCCCACCTTCATGAAGGTCGACAGGTAGTCGCGGGGCGCGAGCAGCATCCACACCGGCAGCACCGAGGCGACGAATCCGTACGCGACCATCCAGACGACCAGCGTCTCCTTCTCCAGCGTGAAGGTGCCGGCCAGCGAGGACTCGGCGACCCAGCCGCCCGCGACGATGGCGAGCAGCAGCAGCGCGACGCCGATCACCGAGACCTCGGTGACCCGGCCCGGCCGCAGCACGCGCAGGTAGAAGCCCATGAACAGGGCGATCGGGATGGTCATGCCGATGGAGAAGACGCCCCAGGGGGAGTGGGCGAGGGCGTTGACGATGACCAGCGCCAGCACCGCCAGCAGAATGATCATGATGGCGAACACGGCGACGAGGGCGGCGGCTCCGCCCACGGGGCCGATCTCGTCCCGCGCCATCTGCCCGAGCGAGCGCCCGTCGCGCCGGGTCGAGAAGAAGAGGGTGACCATGTCCTGGACGGCGCCCGCGAAGATGACGCCGGCGACGATCCAGATGGTGCCCGGCAGGTAGCCCATCTGTGCGGCGAGCACGGGGCCGACGAGCGGGCCGGCGCCGGCCACGGCGGCGAAGTGGTGGCCGAACAGGACGCGGCGGTCGGTCGGGTGGAAGTCGACACCGTTGTCAAGCCGCTCGGCGGGGGTGGCCCGGGTCTTGTCCACCTTCAGCACGCGGTGCGCGATGAACCGCGCGTAGAAGCGGTAGCCGATGGCGTACGAGCCGAGGGCGGCGGCGAGCAGCCAGGCCGCCGAGATCTCCTCGCCGCGGGAGAGGGCCAGGACGCCCCAGCCGAGTGCGCCGACGAGACCGACGAGCACCCACACGGCGATGGACCTGGGGGAAGGCGGGCCCTGCGTCGCGTCCGGGCCTGCCGCGTCCCGCTCTGTACCTGTTGCTTCCGGTTTCGCCATGATTCTCGTCCCGTCGTCGATCATCTGCGTAAGCGCAGGGAATCTACGGGGGATTGCCCGGTCCGCGTAAGACCCCGTCCGCATACCGGTACGTCGCGTCCGCCCGGCGGGGTGCCGATCGTCCCGATGGTCCCGGTGTGGTCCCGGACCGGCTCCGCCGCCGGTCCCGGACCGCCGTCAGACCGCGGGGCGCTTGAGGCGCGCGACGAACTTGTAGCGGTCGCCGCGGTACACCGAACGCACCCACTCGACCGGCTCCCCGTCGGCGTCCAGCGAGTGCCGGGAGAGCATCAGCATCGGCAGCCCGACGTCGGTGCCGAGCAGGCCGGCCTCGCGCGGGGTGGCGAGGGAGGTCTCGATGGTCTCCTCCGCCTCGGCGAGCCGTACGTCGTACACCTCGGCGAGGGCCGTGTAGAGCGAGGTGTACTTGACCAGCGAACGGCGCAGCGCGGGGAAGCGTTTGGCCGAAAGGTGCGTGGTCTCGATGGCCATCGGTTCGCCGCTGGCCAGGCGCAGCCGCTCGATGCGCAGCACCCGCCCACCGGTGGTGATCTTGAGCAGCCCGGCCAGGGTGTCGTCGGCCGTCACGTATCCGATGTCCAGGAGCTGTGAGGTCGGCTCCAGGCCCTGCGCCCTCATGTCCTCGGTGTACGAGGAGAGTTGGAGCGGCTGGGAGACCTTGGGCTTGGCCACGAAGGTGCCCTTGCCCTGGATGCGTTCGAGGCGGCCCTCGACGACGAGCTCTTGGAGCGCCTGCCGGACGGTGGTCCGGGAGGTGTCGAATTCGGCCGCCAGGGTGCGCTCGGGCGGCACGGGCGTGCCCGGCGGTAGGGTCTCGGTCATGTCGAGCAAGTGCCGCTTGAGTCGGTAGTACTTGGGTACACGTGCCGTGCGGGTGGCCGCCCCGCCTTCCGGCTCCGTGATCGCCCCTTCGGTGGCCATCGCCGCCCGCCTTCCCGACTCCAGTTTCGCTGCCGTCACCGGCTCCTCCGATATGTGCGGTCACATCGTGACACGTGCGGGGGGACAGGCCTTCTCTCTCCCCAGGTGTCGGTCCGATAACGGACCGATCACCCGCTCATTAGACCCTTGACACCCCTAAAGGTCTAGGCCAAGCTCCAGCTACTGGTCTAAACCAATCATGGATCAGATCCCGGCCCCACGGGCAGTACTTGGTACGTACGTCACCACGTTGGGCGAGGGAAGTTGCAGGCAGCATCCCTGAGGAGGGTGGCGTGAAGCGCAAGCTCATCGCGGCGGTCAGTGTCGCGGGCATGATGGTCGGAGTCGCGGCGTGCGGCAACGGCGGCGACGACAAGGGCAAGACCGACGCGGGCGGCGCCAAGGAGATCACCGTCTGGGTGATGGACGGCTCCGCGCCGAAGGCCTGGCTCGACGAGGTCAACAAGGAGTTTTCGGCCAAGCACCCCGGTGTCACGGTCAAGGTCGAAGAGCAGAAGTGGACCGGCATCCAGGAGAAGGTCACCACGGCCCTCTCCGAGAACACCCCGCCGGACGTCATCGAGCTCGGCAACACCCAGACCGCCGGCTACGCGGTCACCGGCGGCCTCGCGGACCTGACCAAGGACAAGGCCAAGCTCGGCGCCGACGCCTGGCAGAAGAGCATGCTCGCCTCGGCCGAGGTCGACGGCAAGCTCTACTCCGCCCCCTGGTACGCCGCCAACCGCGTCGTCATCTACGACAAGAAGGCCTTCGAGAAGGCCGGCGTCACCGCGCCGAAGACCCGCGACGAGTGGGTGGCCGGCCTGGAGAAGCTGAAGGCGGCCGACCCGGCCTCGCAGGCGCTCTACCTCCCCGGCCAGAGCTGGTACGTCCTGGCCGGTCTGATCTGGGACGAGGGCGGCGACCTCGCCGTCAAGGACGGCGACAAGTGGAAGGGCGGGCTGGGCACTCCGCAGGCCGCCTCCGCCATCGAGTTCTACAAGAAGCTCCAGTCCTTCTCCACCGCCCCGAAGGACAAGGACGAGGCCAACCCGCAGCAGTCCACCGACATCATCCCCAAGGGCGGCGTCGCCTCGTGGATCGGTCTCGGCTGGGAGGCCGGCGGCGCGGAGAAGGCGCTCAAGGACGCGGGCAAGGAAGCCGACTTCGGCTACTTCCCGATCCCGGGCAAGACCGCCGACAAGACCAGCACCGTCTTCCTGGGCGGCTCGAACCTCGCGGTCGCCGAGCGGTCCAAGAACAAGGAGCTCGCCAAGGAGTGGCTGGCCCTCGCCGCAGGCAAGGACCAGATGACCAAGTACGCCGCCGAGACCAAGGGCGCGCTGCTCCCGAACCAGGCCGGCGCGAACTTCGCCGCCCCCGCGGGCTCCTTCGCCGAGGCCATGGCCAAGGCCGGCCTCAACGGCAAGATCACCCCGGTCACGGCCGGCTGGGCGAACGTCGAGACCGAGCCGAACCCCATCAAGGAGTTCATGACCAAGGTCCTGAACGGTGAGGACCCCGCCAAGGCGGGCGCGGACGCGGACAAGGAAATCGCGAGCCGCATCAACAAGTAGTCCCACCCCGCAGGATCCGCAGGACCCAGCAGTGTGAACGCACCGGGGGGTGCGGCAGGCGCCCCGCGCCTGCCGCGCCCCCGGTCGCGCATTTGACTCCACAGTCAACCGCGAGGAAGCCAAGACATGACCGTGCACTCCCAGGGAGCGGCGACCAGCGCTCCACAGGACGCACCACCGAAGTCCGCCGGACGGCCGAAGGCGCCCACGACCGCTCCAGGCTCCAGCCATCCGGTTCCTCCTCGCGGGGGCAGAAAGTCGCTCCCCTCGGGATGGCTGCCCTACCTGCTGATCGGGCCCGCGATCCTCAGCCTCGCGGTCCTCCTGCTGTACCCGCTGATCAAGAACGTGATCCTGTCCTTCCAGGACATCAACAAGGTCGAGTTCATCCAGCGGAAGTACCCCTTCGCCGGGTTCGACAACTACACCGAGCTCCTCGGCGACTCCACCTTCTGGACCGTCGTCGTCCGAAGCTTCGCGTTCACCCTCGCGAACGTCGCACTGATCATGGCGCTCGGCAGCCTGATCGGCATCCTGCTCAACCGGCTCGGCAAGTGGATGCGCCTGGTCCTGTCGATGGCGCTGGTGATGGCCTGGGCCATGCCGATCGTCGCCTCCGTCCAGGTCTTCCAGTGGCTGTTCGACGAGCAGTTCGGCGTCATGAACTGGGTGATGCGCACCGTCGGCTTCTCCGGATACGACCGGCACAACTGGTTCGAGACCGGCCTCTCCACCCTGACGATCGTCACCATCCTCGTCGTCTGGGGTTCCATACCCTTCGTCGCCCTGAACATGTACGCCGGACTGACCACGGTCGGCGGCGAACTGTACGAGGCCGCCCGGATGGACGGCGCCAACGGCTGGCAGACCTTCTGGAAGATCGTCTTCCCGAACCTCAAGCCCTTCTTCCTCATCACCACCTTCCTTGAGGTGATCTGGGTCTTCAAGGCCTTCACCCAGGTCTACGCGATGAAGAAGGGCGGCCCCGACCGCGCCTCCGAGATCCTGCCCGTCTTCGCCTACGTCGAAGGCCAGAGCCAGGCCCACTACGGCCTCGCCGCCGCGATCTCCGTCCTGACGATCGTGATCCTCGTGATCGTCATGTCCTTCTACTTCCGCCTGATCCTGAAGCAGGAGGAGGAGCAGTGAGCACGACCACCGCCCCGAAGCCCGCGCCGTCCGCCCCCGCGGCGACCGCGAAGCCCGCGCAGAAGCTCCGCACCCGCCGGCCGCTGCGCCCCGGATCCGTCGTCAAGAACGTCGGCGCGCTGCTCCTGGCCCTCGTCTTCGTCTTCCCGGTCTACTGGATGTTCTCCTCGGCCCTCAAGCCGGCGGACCAGATGCTGACCAAGGACCCCGTCTTCGTCTTCACGCCGACGATGGACAACTTCGCCAAGGCCACCGGCGTCACCAACTTCTGGACGTACGTCACCAACAGCGTCCTGGTCACCGTCGGCGCCGTCGTCCTGGCCCTGCTCGTCGCCCTCGCCGCGAGCTTCGCCATCGCCCGGATGAAGTTCAAGGGCCGCAAGGGCCTGGTCCTGACCGTGATGATGGCCCAGATGGCCCCCTGGGAGGTCATGGTCATCGCGATGTACATGATCGCCCGCGACGGCGAGATGCTGAACAGCCTCCCGCTGCTCACCGCGATCTACTTCGTGATGATCCTCCCCTTCACCATCTGGACCCTGCGCGGCTTCATCGCCGCCGTCCCGGTGACCCTGGAAGAGGCCGCCCAGATCGACGGCTGCACCCGCGGCCAGGCCTTCCGCAAGGTGATCTTCCCCCTGCTGGCCCCCGGCCTCATGTCCACCTCGCTCTTCGGCTTCATCACCGCCTGGAACGAGTTCGCGATGGTCCTGATCCTGAACAAGGACAAGACCGCGCAGACCCTGCCCCTGTGGCTGACCGAGTTCATGACCGCCTTCGGCAACGACTGGGGCGCCACCATGGCCGCCTCCTCGCTCTTCGCGGTCCCGGTCCTGCTCATCTTCGTCTTCCTCCAGCGCAAGGCCGTCGGGGGCATGACCTCCGGCGCCGTGAAGGGATAACGGCCCCATGACTGTCCTTGCGCAGCACACCGATACGGTCACGCGCGACGCGCTCGCCGTCCTCCAGCCCGGCTTCGAGGGCACCACCGCCCCCGCCTGGGTGCTCCGCCTCGTCGGCGAGGGCCTCACCTCCGTCGGCCTCTTCGGCCGCAACATCGTCTCGGCCGGGCAGCTGTCCGCGCTCACCGCGCAGCTGCGCGCCGAGCGGGACGACATCCTGGTCGCCATCGACGAGGAGGGCGGCGACGTCACCCGCCTGGAGGTCCGCGAGGGCTCGTCCTTCCCGGGCAACCTGGCGCTCGGCGCCGTCGACGACACCACCCTGACCCGGGAGGTCGCCCGCGAGCTGGGCCGGCGCCTGGCCGAGTGCGGTGTCAACCTCAACTGGGCCCCGTCCGCCGACGTCAACTCCAACCCGGACAACCCGGTGATCGGCGTACGCTCCTTCGGCGCCGACACCGGGCTCGTCGCCCGCCACACCGCCGCCTACGTCGAGGGCCTCCAGGCCGCCGGCGTCGCCGCGTGCACCAAGCACTTCCCGGGCCACGGCGACACCAACGTCGACTCGCACCACGCGCTGCCCCGCATCGACGTGGACCTCGACGTCCTCCAGGCCCGCGAGCTCGTCCCCTTCAGGGCGGCCGTCGCGGCCGGCACCAAGGCCGTGATGAGCGCGCACATCCTGGTGCCCGCCCTCGACCCGACCCGGCCGGCCACCCTCAGCCCGCAGATCCTGACCGGTCTGCTGCGCAAGGAGCTCGGCTACGAGGGACTGATCGTCACCGACGGCATGGAGATGAACGCCATCGCCGGGACGTACGGCATCGAGCGCGGCTCGGTCCTGGCCATCGCGGCCGGCGCCGACGCCATCTGCGTCGGCGGCGGACTGGCCGACGAGGGCACCGTGCTGAGCCTGCGCGACGCACTGGTCGCCGCCGTCCGCGAAGGCACCCTCCCCGAGGAGCGGCTCGCCGACGCCGCCGCGCGGGTCCGGGCACTCGCCGAATGGACCCGCCGGGCCAGGCCGGACGCGCAGCCGGAGGGGAGCCGCGCGTCCGGCATCGGCCTGACCGCGGCCCGCCGCGCCCTCGCCGTGACCGGCACGCCGACCGCGCTCACCGCCCCGTACGTGGCCACGCTGGCGCCCGTCGCGAACATCGCGGTGGGCGACGAGACCCCGTGGGGCGTGGCCGCGCCGCTGGCCGAGCTGCTCCCGGGCACCACCGCGGGCCTCTACGGCGAGGGCGCCCCGGCCGCCGAGATCCTGGCGGCCGCGGGGGACCGCACGGTCGTCGCGGTGGTCCGCGACGCCCACCGCCACCCGTGGATGGCCGAGGCCCTCGACGCCCTGGTGGCGGCCCGCCCGGACACCGTGGTCGTCGAGATGGGCCTGCCCCGCGCGGAGCCCCGCGGCGCCCTCCACATCGCCACCCACGGCGCCTCCCGCGTCTGCGCGCGGGCGGCCGCGGAGGTCATCGCCGGGGCCTGACCGCCCCCGGCGGCGACCGCCCGGACCCCCGTGCCCCTGGACTGCGAGTCCGGGGGCACGGGTGCTTGCGCGTACGGGCGCCGCCCGCAACGGCGCCCCGGGAACGCGGACGGGCCGGTGCTCCCCCGGGTGGGGAGCACCGGCCCGTCGTGGGCCCCGGGGCCTACAGACCCTGCCAGGAGGGCTTGTCGGCGTACGTGTGGCGGAAGTAGTCGGCCAGCTTCAGCTTCGAGGCGGCGGCCTCGTCCACGACGACGGTCGCGTGCCGGTGCAGCTGCAGCGCGGAGGCCGGGACGAGCGCGGACAGCGGGCCCTCGACGGTCTGCGCGACGGCCTCGGCCTTGCCCTCGCCGGTGGCCAGCAGTACCAGGTGGCGGGCGTCGAGGATCGTGCCGATGCCCTGGGTGACGACGTGGTGCGGCACCTGCTCCAGGTCGTCGTCGAAGAAGCGCGCGTTGTCCACGCGGGTCTGCTCCGTCAGCGTCTTGATGCGGGTGCGGGAGGCGAGCGAGGAGCACGGCTCGTTGAAGCCGATGTGCCCGTCGGTGCCGATGCCCAGCAGTTGGAGGTCGACGCCGCCGGCCTCGGCCAGTGCCAGGTCGTAGGCCTCGCACGCGGCGACGATGTCCTCGGCGGAGCCGTCGGGGCCCATGAAGGAGGACTCGGACAGGCCGAGCGGCTCCACGACCTCGCGCAGGACGACCGCGCGGTAGGACTCGGGGTGCCCGGCCGGCAGGCCGACGTACTCGTCGAGCTGGCAGATCCGCGCCCGGGAGGCGTCGACCTGGCCGGCCCGGACCTTGGCGGCGAGGGCTTCGTAGACGGGCAGCGGGGTAGAGCCGGTCGCCACGCCGAGCAGGGCGTCGGGCTTGCGGCGGACCAGTGCGGCCATGGCCTCCGCGATGAGCTCGCCGCCTGCCTTGGCGTCCGGGACGATGACAACTTCCACGCGGGGCCTGCCGATCTGAGAGGGGTCTGGGCATTGTGGTATAGACCAATCTAGCAGAAACGCTCCTCCCGCGCCCGGGTCCGGGGGCCCTTCCCATGGTGTTCCGCTTTGTCCGCCCCGGCCTGCGGAACGGTCTTCTCCGTCCGGGAGCGCGGGTGCGGGGCCGCGTCCGGCGCCGACCCCGGACCAGGGCCCGGGCGCCGGCACCCCCGGCCGCCGCGCGGCCTCCGGGGGCGGGCGCACCCTCTTCGAGGAGGCCGTGACGGCCCGCGGGGCCTTCGCCGGACGCCGATGCGCGGGCCCGGGCCCGCCGCGCGGGTGGCCGCGCTCCTGGGAATGCCGCAGCGGGCCCCGGCGGGGTCGCCCGGGAGGAAGGGGAAGCGGTGCGGGCACCGGCCCTGCGGGCCCGGTCCGAGCGGCTGTGGTGCGCGGGAGGCGCATCGCCGCGGACGTCAGCGGCGGCGCTTTCCTCTGGGCCACGGTGCAGGACGGGACCCTCGGCCCATCCGGCACCGTAGCCCGGAGTACTTACGGCCGACGGGTGTGCGGTTCCCGAAGGC